>JANQMC010000050.1 GCA_028280305.1 Pelagibius sp.
GGACCCGGGCCCCACAGTTCGACATGGGAGACCTGCGGAGATGGGGCTGTCGCCCCATCGAATGCGCCGCTAGCATGATCTGCCGCGCTGGGTACGGTCTCCTGCGATCCGGACCGGCTGATCAAACGAGGCAGCCCCGGACATTCGATGCAGACGTCCAAAGACCTTCATATCCAGCCGCTGGTGAATGCGCCGCTGCAGGGCATTGCCCTGATGGTTGCCGCCTTCACCGTTTTTGCGGGGCTGGATGCGACGGCGAAATATCTTGTGCAGTTTTATCCGACCGAACAGGTGGTCTGGGCGCGCTACACCGGACACTGCGTTTTTGCCTTGATCCTCTTCTGGCCGCGCCACGGCTTCGCAATGCTGCGCACCAAGCGGCTCGGCACTCAGATTTTCCGCTCCCTTCTGCTGTTCTTCGGGACCTGCAGCAACTTTGTCGCGCTGCAATACCTGCAGTTGGCGGAGACGTCGGCGATCTTCTTTTCGGTTCCCTTGCTGGTCGCTCTCTTTTCCGTGCCTTTGCTGGGCGAGAAAATCGGCCCGCGGCGCTGGGCCGCGATCTTCATCGGCTTTGTCGGCGTCTTGATCGTGGTGCGCCCGGATATCGGGCTCATTCACTGGGCCGCGGGGCTCGCGCTCTTTACCGCCATCGCCATCGCGCTCTACCAGATCACCACCCGCAAGCTGGCAGGCGTCGACTCGGTGATAACGACACAGTTCTACACGGCCCTGGTGGGCACGCTGCTGGTGACCCCCGTCATGCCGTTTGTCTGGCAGGCGCCGGACCTGACCGGCTGGCTGCTCATGGCCCTCATCGGCGCCCTCGGCGGGTTCGGTCACTGGATGCTGATCATCGCGCACCGCATGGCACCGGCACCGATCCTGGCGCCCTTCAACTACACCCAGATCGTGCCCATGATCCTGCTCGGCTTTCTGGTGTTCGGCGACCTGCCCGATTCCTGGACCCTGAGCGGCGCGGCGGTTGTTTTGGGCAGCGGCCTCTACCTGCTGTACCGCGAACGCCGGGTGAAAGGCTCTACCTGAACCTCTTCTTTCAGGAGCGCTCGGTCGCCAGACGCAGGCCTGCCCCAACGAAAAGCGCGCCCGTTATCCGCTCGACCCAGCGCCGCGCCCGCCCGTAGGCCGCCGCGACCCGGGGCCGTGCAAAGATCAGCGCCGCCAGGGCGTACCAGGCTACGGCGATGGCGACCACCAGCAGACAGACGGCGAGCTGAAAGACCAGCGGACTGCCGGCGGGGATCGAGACCGCGAAAAGTGAGGCGAAAAAAGCCGCAGCCTTGGGATTTGCCAGATCGGTCGCCAAACCGAAAACAAAGGCGCGGCGCAACCCGCCGCCCTTGGGCGCTGTCAATTGGCTTGGCGCCGCCGCCGTGCGGCGCTGGAACAGCAGTTTCAGACCCACAACGATGAGATAAGCCGCACCGACCAGCTTCACCAGGGTGTAGGCCCAGGTGAAGGTCTCAAAGAGCACCGCCAGACCAGCAAGGCTGAGCCCGGCCCAGATTGCCGTGCCGAAGCCGATGCCGGCGGCAGTCGTCACCCCGGCCCGCGCGCCGCCCTGGGCTGTGGCGTGGAGGGTCGCCAGCAGGTTCGGTCCGGGGCTGAGGACCGTGACAGCCCAGATACCGGCAATAAAGGCCGCCGCGTAAAGGTTTTCGACCGAACCGAAAGAACTGCTGAAAAAAGAGATGCCAGACAAGGGCGCGCCCTCCAAGATGGTGACGGCATCAGAATAGATGAGCCCGCCCGGATCTGGGAGTCCCCGAACAAAGACCATGCCCTACAGCAAACTGAAGAAACGTCTTGATGACGGCGAGGTGGTGATCCTCGACGGCGCCACGGGCACGGAGTTGCAGCGCCGCGGCATCGACATGGATCCGGCCGCCTGGTGCGGCGTGGCGACCTTGGGGAACGACCGGCTGCTGAGTGACATTCACCGGGATTACATCGCCGTCGGGGCCGAGGTGATCACCGCCAACACCTTTGCCTCCTCGCGCCTGATGCTCTCCGGGGCCGGCTATGGCGACCAGGTGGCGGAGATCAATCGCCGCGCCGTCGAGGCGGCCCTGCACGCGCGTGACACGGCACCGAATGGCCGGGCGGTGGTGGTTGCGGGCTCCCTCTCCCACATGATCCCGATTGCCGAGGGTACGGCCAAGTCCGACCTCCGCAAACTGCCGAGCGACAGCCAGCTTTCCGATGCTTTTCACGAGGTGGCGCAGATCCTGAAGGCATCCGGCGCGGAACTGATCATCCTGGAGATGATGTATCATCCGCAGCGGGCGAAGCTTGCGCTGGAGGCCGCACAGGCCACTGGGCTGCCGCTTTGGTTCGGCCTCAGCGCCCGGCGCGATCGCAAGGGCCGGATGATCAGTTTTCTGCAGCATGAGGACTTGCCGCTCTCTGCGGTGACCGACCTTCTGCCCGCGGCCGGGGTCGATGCCGCCGGCTGCATGCACAGCGGCGCCGACCTCATCGCCGAAGCACAGGCCGAAACCCGAAAGACCTTCGACGGTGCCCTGATGGCCTATCCCGACGGCGGTTACTTCGAGATGCCGGACTGGCGTTTCATCGACGTCATCGAACCGCAACGCATGGAAGCGTTCTTTCTCGACTGGTTGCACCAGGGCACCCGGATCATCGGCGCCTGCTGCGGCCTTTCCGTCGAACACATTCAGGCCGCTGCGCGCGCCCGGGATAGGTTCGTTCAGTCTAGAGTGTGAAGCCGCCGTCGACCACCATCGCCGCGCCGGTCGTGTAACCCGACTCATCGGAAGCCAGATAGACCGCCATGGCGGCAATCTCCTCTGCCGTGCCGAGGCGGCCCAGGGGTTGCCGCGCGATGAAGGCCTTGCGCGCTTCCACCGGATCATCGAAGGCAGCGATACGGTCTTCAAGCGACGGGGACTCGATCGTGCCGGGGCAGATGCAGTTGCAGCGCAGACCCTGACCGATGAAATCGGCGGCTACCGACTTGGTGAGGCCGATCACCGCCGCCTTGCTGGTGCCGTAGACGCAACGGTTGGCGATACCGCGCATGGATGATGCCACCGATGCCATGTTGATGACCGAGCCGCCCCCGGCATCCAGCATCGGCGGCAGGAAGGCGGAGATCGTGCGGTACATGGACTTCACATTCAGATCGAAGGAAAAATCCCAGTCGTCTTCCGGGCAGTCCAGGATCGATCCGTGGTGGACAAAGCCGGCGACGTTGCAGAGCACGTCGAGCGGCGGCATCTCCGCCGCCAGACTGTGGATCGCCTGAGTGTCGGTCACGTCCAGACGGCGGATTGAAATACCCGGCGTGCCGCCCAGTTCCTCCAGCCGGTCGACGTTGATGTCGGTTGCCATCACCGCCGCCCCCTCGGCGGCAAAGGCAAGGGCGGTCGCGCGGCCGATGCCTTGCGCCGCCGCGGTAACCAGCGCCGTTTTTCCGGCCAGGCGATCCCCCATCGTACTCTTCCTTTTCTGTAGCGGCGCTAGTGCGAATGTCTGGGTATGGCCTTCACCACCTGCTGGTAATGCACGGCCGGCTCCAGGCAGCCACCGGTGGAGAGTTGCCCCACCATGCCGCGATAGATTTCCTGCCAGGGCGTCTGATTTTCCAGCTCCGGCGCCTTGTAGGCCTTCCAGCGCGCGTCGATTTCCTCTTCGCTCAACAGCAGATCGACACGCCGGCTGTTGAGATCGACCCGCACACGGTCCCCGGTCTCGATAATGGCAAGACCCGACCGCGCCGCCGATTCCGGTGAAGCATTGAGGATGGAGGGACTGCCCGAGGTACCGCTCTGGCGTCCATCGCCGACGGTCGGCAGCTCGGAAATCCCGGCTTTGATGAGCGCGTCGGGCGGCTGCATGTTCACCACCTCCGCCGAGCCGGGATAGCCGATGGGCCCGGCCCCGCGGATGAACAGCAGGCAGGTCTCGTCGATCTCCAGGGACGGATCGTTGATCCTGTCGTGATAGTCCTCCGGCCCCTCAAACACGATGGCCCGTCCTTCGAAGGCATTCTCCTGTCCGGGCGTCGAGAGGTAGCGCTCGCGAAACTCGGCAGAAATGACCGAGGTCTTCATGACCGCAGCGTCGAACAGGTTGCCCGACAGCACGACAAAACCGGCCTCCTCCATCAAGGGTTTGTCGTAGGGACGGATGACCTCGGCGTCGCTGGCGATGCGATCGCTGTGCAGGTCGCCGATGGTCTGGCCAGCGGCGGTCATGGCACCCGTATTGATCTTGCCGGCACGGATCAACTCACCGATCACCGCGGGCACGCCACCGGCGCGGTAGTAGTCCTCACCCAGGTATTCCCCGGCCGGCTGCAGGTTCACCAGCAGCGGGATCTCATGGCCATGGGTCTGCCAGTCCTCGATGTTCAGTTCGACGCCCATGTGCCGGGCGATGGCGGTGATATGCGGCGGGCAGTTCGTCGAGCCGCCGATTGCCGAGTTCACCGCGATGGCGTTCAGAAAAGCCTCGCGGGTCATGATCTTGGAAGGGGTCAGTTCCTCCCAGACCATGCCGACGATGCGGCGCCCGGTCTCGTAAGCCATTTGGCCGCGCTCGCGGTAGGGCGCCGGGATCGCCGCCGCCCCCGGCAGCATCATGCCCAGGGCCTCGGCCAGGGAGTTCATCGACGAGGCCGTGCCCATGGTGTTGCAGTGCCCGGCGCTGGGCGTGGAAGCGGCCACCAGGGCAATGAACCCGTCATAGTCGATTTCCCCGGCGGCCAGACGCTTGCGGGCTTCCCAGACAATGGTGCCGGAGCCGACGCGCCGCCCGTTCCACCAGCCGTTCAGCATCGGCCCGCCGTTCATGGCGATGGCCGGCATATCCACCGTCGCCGCCGCCATCAGGCAGGCAGGCGTGGTCTTGTCGCAGCCGGTGGTCAGGATCACACCATCCAGCGGATAACCGTGCAGAATCTCGACAAGACCGAGGTATGCGAGATTGCGGTCGAGGGCTGCCGTCGGGCGGCGGCCGGTTTCCTGAATCGGATGGACCGGAAACTCGAATGCGATGCCGCCGGCATCGCGGATGCCATCGCGCATGCGCGCCGCCAGTTCCACGTGAATGCGGTTGCAGGGCGAAAGATCGCTGCCGGTCTGTGCAATGCCGATCACCGGCTTGCCTGAGGTTAACTCCTCCTGCGTCAGGCCGTAGTTCAGATAGCGTTCAAGATAAAGCGCGGTCATACCGGGGTTGTCCCGGTCGTTGAACCAGCTCTGGCTGCGCAGACGGCGGTCCATTTCGGCAATTTTCACAGGGGTTCTTCCTCCAGATTCGTCTTTCGGCGCAAGGCTATCAGGCCCCATGCCGTGCTGCACCGCCTTTGCGGCGGGCTCTTCCTGCTGCTCAGACTACGCCAAGTCCTTCGGACGGACAAAGTCCTTCAGATCAGCTGGTGTGCCCCCCAGACCACTCCAGGAAGAGACCTTGAAGTGCGCCAGGGCGGCCGTCGGAAACTTTTCGGCCATCTTCCGGGCGGCCGGCGGCGGCGTCCCGCCCAACAGTTGGAAGGCCAAATGCTCCATGCCCGGATTGTGGGCGACGACCATGATGCTGCCCGTCGCGGCAGGCTGACGGTGCAACAGGGAAAGCATGCGGCTTGGCGGGGCCAGATAGAGTGATCTCAGAAAACGGACCTGCGGCCCGACCGGCAGTTCCGGCAGCACCAGATCCAGGGTCTGGCGTGCCCGCAGCGCGCTGGAACAGAGCACGAGATCCGGCCGCCACTTCTTTTCTGCAATGAAGCGTCCGAGCAAAGGCGCCGCCCGCCGCCCCCGCTGCGCCAGCGGACGGTCGAAATCCGCCAAGGCCGGGTCCGACCAGTCCGACTTGGCATGGCGCAGCAACAGAAGATGCGGCATGGAGCCCTTCACAGCTAAACAATACGTCAGCATTATTGAGATAAGACCTCAACCCCGTTCTTTTTGGGTTGCAGCCGCAAGCTGTTTCCCGCGATTGTATAGGTAGAACAAGAACCAATCGAGCCTGACTTCGCCCTGGCGGTGAGGCAGAGCCGTTGGCACACAGGGACGCAGCCTGCCGGCATCAAGGCAGGCGAATGGTCGGAACCGACGCTGAAGCTGGGAGTGTCGAAATTGCCCGAGCACGCGAGAGCGTGCCGTCCTTGTTGTTTCCGGCCCAGCCCCCATCTCAGGAATCGCAGGCGCAAACAGGGAGCGTTGAAGAAACCTGATGGCACGGGATGTTTCAGCAGGAACCGAAGTCGAGCTTAAACTCGCGGCAGACCCGGAAACCTTAGAGCGACTGTGGCAGGCACCGCCGTTCCGCAGCGACGATGCTGCGACGCCAAAAATCAAACAGCTCGAAAACACCTACTACGACACGGCGGATCTGCGTTTGCGCAAGCGCGGGCTCGCTTTCCGCATTCGCCGCGACGGCACGCGCTTCATCCAAACCGTAAAGACCGGCGACGACACGGCAGCCGGTCTGTTCAGCCGCGGGGAGTGGGAGGGCGAGGTGCCCACAGCGGAACCGCAGCTCGACGTCATCGACGATCCGGAGATCCGCGCCGCCCTGGGATTGATCCTGCCAGGCGAACTGCGGCCGATCTTCACCACCCGGGTTCATCGTGAGGTCCTGAAGGTGAACGGCACCGACTCTCTGGGCCGCCTGAAAGTCATCGAAGCGGCCTTCGACCGCGGCGTGATCGAGGCTGCCGGCGCGGAGCAGCCGCTTTCAGAGATCGAACTGGAGTTGGTCGAAGGCACACCCCGGGCGCTTTTCGATCTGGCCCTGGCGCTTCAGGATATCGCGCCGACACAGCTGGAAACCCGCAGCAAGTCGGCGCGCGGTTACGCCTTGGCGACGGGCCGGCGGCCTGCCTGGCACACGGCCAAGCCGCTGGACCTGAAGCCGCAAACCAAGACCGACAATGCCCTGGCGGCGATTTTGGAGACCTGCCTTCTGCACTGGACAGCCAACGAGGCGGCCGCTTTCGACGGCAGCGATCCGGAGGGCGTGCATCAGTTGCGCGTCGGCCTGCGCCGCTTCCGTTCCGCACTCTCGGTGTTTCGCGAACTGCTGCCGGAAGATCACTACACCTGGCTGAACGGCGAGGCGCGCTGGGCCTTGGCAAGCCTGGGCCCCGCCCGTGACTGGGATGTTTTCCTGGCCGAGCTGCTGTCCCCTCTTGAGAAGGAGCGGCCCGAGGACGAAGACCTCGCAGTGCTGCGCAAGGCCGCCGAGCGGCGCCGTGACGAAGCTTATGACCAGGTTCGGGAGACCTTGAGCGACCCGCGCTATACACGCTTCCTGCTGCGCCTCGGCGGTTGGCTGGAGGACCGCTCCTGGCATTGCGCGGCGCTGACGCCGGCGCAAGCGGTCTGGCTCGATCAGCCGTTGATCACCCTGGCAAACAAGCTGCTCACCAAACGGCATCGAAAGACCCTGAAGCTGGGCCGAAACTTCGACAAGCTTTCCATAGAGAAGCGCCACGAGGTAAGGCTCGCGGTTAAGAAGATGCGCTACACGACTGAGTTCTTCCGCTCACTCTACGCGGCCAAGACGGAGAAGCCGTACCTGAAAGCCATGCGCGGTCTGCAGGAGAGCCTGGGTCACCTGAACGATGTCGCCGTCGCCGAGACCCTGCTCGCCGAGCTGACGGGCCCCGGCGCCGGGCGCCGTCCGGCCGGCCTGCAGCAGGCCGCCGGCAAGGTGATCGGATGGTATGCCTATGGCGTCCTTAGTTTCGAGCCGGAGATGCGGCAGAACTGGAAAGCCTTCGCCAAAACCGACCCATTCTGGACCAAGAAGCTCAAATGAGGCCGTCTTTCGGCGACCTGATCAGAGCCAGGCAAAATAGCCCAAGGCCCACCCTCTCCTTCGGATCTGAGATATGATCACCATCCTCGTCGCAAACCCCAAGGGCGGCTGCGGTAAGACCACGGTCGCCACCCATCTGGCCGCGGCCTTCGCCAATTCCGGGCTGCGGACCGCACTGGCCGACGTGGACAAACAGGGCAGTTCTCTGGGCTGGGCCAAAGCGCGGCCGGAAGGAGCCGCAGCGATCAAGGCGATCGACTGGCACAACGGTGCCGAGAAGATGCCGAAGAACGTGGACCGGCTCGTCATCGACCTGCCGGCGGCCATGAAGATGGGCAAGATCGACGATATGCTGCGTCTGGCGGATGTCATTGTCGTACCGGTACTGCCGTCCGGCTTCGACGTGGCGGCGACCGGCGATTTTCTGAAGAAGCTCGAAAGCCTGAAGCCGATCCGCAAGAGCAAGGCCGCGGTCGCCGTGGTGCGTAACCGGGTACAGCTCGGCACCCGCTCCGCGGCGCAGCTCGACAGCTTCATGGTCGGTGTCGGCTTCAAGGGTGTCGGCCGCCTGCGCCACCGCACGATCTACACCGAAGTCGCCGGCCAGGGCCTCAGCATCTTCGATCTGCCCGGCAAGCAGTATGACGAGCTGCGCGACGACTGGGCACCGCTGCTGCGCTACATCGAGAACAGCGACCCCGAGATCAGTGTACTCGCGGCCAGCCGATAAGGCCCTGCCGCTCGGTCAGGCAGCAACTCTCCGCGCTTTTTCGATGGCCGCCCTGAAGCCGGCAACCCGCCCGGCCACCGTCGGCGCATCGTCGCCGGGCTTGTAGAGGCTGCCGCCCAGGCCGAAGCCCCGCGCACCGGCGGCCCAGTACCCCTCGATCTTTTCCGGCGTGATGGAGCCCACGGCCAAGACCGGCAGATCGGGAGGAAACACCGCACGCATGGCTTTGACCACCGGCGGCGGGTTGGCTTCGGCGGGAAAGAGTTTCACCGCGTCGGCACCGGCTGCAACCATGGCAAGTCCTTCGGTGGGCGTTGCGAAACCGGGCATCGCATAGAGGTTCAGGGCCTTGGCCCTCTTCACCACTGCCTCACCCGCGTTGGGAGTAACGATCAGCCGTCCGCCCGCCTCTGCCACGCGATCCACATCGGCCGGATCAAGCACCGTCCCGGCGCCGACCAGCGCGTCCTCGCCACAGGCCTTTGCCAAGACTGCAATGCTATCGAAGGGACGCGGCGAGTTCAGCGGCACCTCGATCATGCCGAGCCCCTCTGCGACCAATGCCTCACCGATGGCAACCACTTCTTCGGGCCTGACGCCGCGCAGGATCGCCACCAGCGGCATCGTCTCCATCCAGTCACTCAGATCCTTCATCGCCTCGTCCTATGCCGCCTTGCCGGGGAGCCTTTGCGCAAGCTGGAACAGGCCCTGCGCGACGGCATCGGCGCCGATCAGTTTCGCATCGCAGCCCAGGCTGCTTAATGCAGTCTCGTAGAGCTTTGCCAGCTTGGGCGCACCAAGCAGTATCACATCCCCGGCGCCATCATGCGCCCGAAGAGCGGCAGCCACTTCGTGCCCGATCAACAGGCCGGACAGATAGGCACGGGCGGCGCTTTCGGGCATCTCGGCGCTCAAGACCCGGCTGCGCACGGAAAACAGGAGGCGCAGCAGGGCTGTGTCGGCGGCGCCCTGCCCCACACCTTGAAGAAACCAGTCGTCAGGACCGACCGTATCGTCGGTCATCAGACGGCCGAGGATCGAGTGCGCCTGAAGCACATCGTAGACCTCGCCGGTCATGTAGGTGGCAAAGCCGGTAATGGCGCCTGCCTCCAGCGTCACCCACTTGCTGTGGGTGCCCGGCAGACAGACCAGGCCGCTGCCTTCGGGCAGTTCGGCCAGGGCCCCGAAAACCTGCACTTCCTCGCCGCGCATAACGTCAGGCAGCCCGGCGATGCTGCGGTCGCTCAGCCCCGGCGCAATCCAGACCTCGGCTTCGGGCCAGTCAAGCCGTTCAAGTTTGGCTGCAAGCCCCGCCAGATCGCAGGGACAGGGGCAATAGGGCACTTCCATCCAGCCCTGCCGGCTGCCGATCATGCCGCTCATGATCACCAGGGCGCCGGAACGCGCCTGCAGCCAATCGCCGATCTCCGCGGACAGCGCCTCGGCATAGTCGCCCGCTTCCAACCGCAGGATACCGCGCGGCGACTCGCGCCGCTCCTCGACCTCTCCCTCCGGGCCGAGGGCGTAGGCCCGAAACGAGGACGTTCCCCAGTCGACCGCAATGACGTCGGCTGCAATGACAGGGCGCGATCCTGCGGCAGTGGTCACAGATAATCCTCGATATAGTTCTCGACGATCACATCCAGGCTGGCGTCCCTGGGCAGGCCCAGGGCCGTCGCCCGCTCGTAGGACGCGTCCTGCGGCCAGGTGGCGCAGATCGCTTCGATAAAGGGGTCCGGCTCGAAAACGATATCACCCAGATGGCGATTGCCGGCGACGCGCCGCAGCGCGGCGACCATCTCCTCCACGCTGACCGTGAAACTCGGCAGGCTGACCGCGCGGTCGTCTCCCAGGGAGTCGCCTTCGGCTTCGTGGAGCGCTATGAACCCGCCGACGATCGAGCGATAGCCCAGCACCGGCATCACCGTTTCCGGCGCCACCGGAATGCGGCAGACCTCGCCGTTTAGCGGTTCGCGGAATAGACCGGAGACGAAACTGGAGGCCGCCTGATTCGGCTTGCCGGGGCGCACGATAACGGTCGGCAGGCGGGCGGAGCGGCCATCGAAGAAGCCCTTGCGCGTGTAGTCGTTGACCATCAGTTCACAGATCGTCTTGGTCATACCGTAGGTTGTCTGGGGTGTCTGCTTTACGTGATCGCCGACAACCGCTGGCATCCCGGCGCCGCCGAAAACCGCAATCGAACTGGCGAAAACGACCCGCGGTAGGCTGTCCCGGGCCCGGCAAGCCTCAAAGACGTTCAGTCCGCCGTGCAGGTTCACCCTCATCGCAAGGTCGAAATCCAACTCTCCGCCCCCGCTCACCACCGAGGCCAAGTGGAAAACCGAGATATCGTCGCGGTCGATGAGCGCCGCGACGGTCTGCGCGTCGGCAATATCGCCGCTTTGGAAAACCACCCTTTCGTCGGCCCAGGATGGGCGCTCGGCGGGTTCATTGACATCAAACAGCAACAGGGAGTCGATGGGTTCCTGGGATCCGCCGGGGGCCGTCAGTTGGCCGCGTTGCATGAGCGCCTCGGCAAGGCGCAGACCGACAAAACCGGCCCCTCCTGTTATAACAACCTTCACACCGCTCCCTTTCTCTTGTTTGTTTGGCTCTCTTGCTTGTTTGGCGATTGGCATCCGGCGGATTCCACCGGCGCGCCGATAGTGGCCTTCGCATCGCCCTCGCGCAACGAACGAACAAAAACCCGCTCTCAAACCCCGCTCCCAAACCCGGGCCACCCAAAAGACTTCCATGAGCCAGCTTGGCGCTGCGCAGAAGGTTTGCTATTGATCATACAGGCCCTGTCCGGCAATCGGCAGCGGCACAATATGACAGACCCGCCAGAGCGCGAAGCCTTCACGCCCCACGGCGCCCAGAAATACGGAGAAAGCAGTGAAGCCGGAGCTTGTTTTGGTCGGCCCGATGATGCCGCATGTCATGGAAGCATTGGACGAGGACTTCATTGTCCACCGCCTCTGGGAGGCGTCGGACCGCGATGCCCTGCTGGCGAAAGCCGCACCGCGCGCCCGCGCCATCGGCACCAACGGGCATCTGGGTGCCTCCGCTGCGCTGATCGATGCGTTGCCGAAGCTTGAGATTATCGGTTGCTACGGCGTTGGAACCGATTCCATAGATCTGGATCATGCTGCAGCGCGCAATGTCATCGTCACCAATACTCCGGACGTGCTGAACGATGACGTGGCCAATATGGCGATCGCCCTTCTGCTCGCGACCTCGCGGCGGATCTGCGAAGGCGACCGCTATGTCCGCTCCGGCAAGTGGCTGAAGAGCAATATGGCGCTGACCCGCAGTATCCGGAACAGAAAGATGGGAATCCTGGGGCTTGGCCGTATCGGCAAGAGCATTGCCGAGAAGGCAGCGGTCTTCGGTATGGAGATCAGCTATCACGGCCGACGCAAGCAGGACGACGTGCCCTACCGTTTCTTCGACAACCTTGTCGAGATGGCGCAGGACAGCGATTATCTGGTGGCGATCTGCCCCGGCGGAGAGGCCACCAACAAAATCGTCAATCGAGCCGTCATGGAGGCCCTGGGACCGGAAGGGACACTGATCAACGTTGCCCGCGGCAGCGTCGTCGACGAACCCGAACTGGTTTCGGCCTTGCAGGATGGCCGCCTCGGCGCCGCAGGCCTCGACGTTTTTGAGGAAGAACCCAAGGTGCCGGAAGCGCTCCTCGCCATGGACCAGGTCGTTCTGCAACCCCATGCGGCCAGTGCAACGGTCGAAACCCGACACGCCATGGGCGATTTGGTGGTAAAGAATTTACGGGCGCATTTCGCCGGCCAAGCGGTTCTGACGCCGGTTCGATAAGACGGCGAAAGCCAAGTTTAGGGAGAAAGTTATGAAACTGCTGCGCTATGGCGCGCCGGGTCAGGAAAAACCGGGCGCAATGGACCGAAAGGGCGTTATCCGCGATCTTTCGGGTGAGATAGACGATCTGGCCGGCGCAACACTGCTGCCCGAAAGCCTTGAAAAACTGAAGACTCTGGATGTCGAGCAACTGCCCGCCGTCGACGGAACACCGCGTATCGGTCCCTGCGTCGGCCAAGTCGGCAAATTCATCGCCATCGGGTTGAACTATGCCGACCACGCCAAGGAATCCGGTGTCGATGTGCCGCGGGAGCCGGTGATTTTCACCAAGGCCGTTTCCTGCATCTGCGGACCCAACGACAACGTGGAGATCCCGCGCGGCTCAGAAAAGACCGACTGGGAAGTCGAATTGGCGGTGGTCATCGGCACGCCCGGTAAATACATCGAGGAAGCCGATGCTTTGAACCACGTCGCCGGTTACTGCATCGTCAACGACGTCTCGGAGCGGGCCTATCAGCTCGAAGGCACAGGACAGTGGGTAAAGGGCAAAAGCGCTGACACCTTTGGCCCGGTCGGCCCCTGGCTGGTCACGACCGACGAGGTGCCCGACCCGCAAAACCTGCTCATTTGGCTGGAAGTAAATGGTCACCGCTACCAGGACGGCAGTACCAAGACCATGGTCTTTCCTGTGGCACATCTGATCAGCTACGTCAGCCAGTTCATGTCTCTTCAAAGCGGCGACATCATCACCACCGGAACGCCGCCGGGCGTTGGCATGGGCCAGAACCCGCCGACCTATCTGAATCCCGGCGACAGCATGCAGTTGGGCATCGAAGGTCTCGGCGAGCAGCGTCAGCACGTCGTTGCCGGCGACTAGAGTAATCGACCAAGGGCAGCCGGCTGCACAGCCGTAGCAACCCGAAATCTGGAGAAACATGAGCGTGAGCGATCAAAAACAGCGAGTCGGATTTATCGGCGTCGGCCTGATGGGCCACGGCATGGCCAAGAACATCGTCGAAAAAGGCTATCCCCTCTCGATCATGGGCCACCGCAACAAGGCGCCGGTAAAGGACCTTGTGAAGCGGGGCGCCAAGGAAGCCAAGAGCCCGGCGGCCATGGCGAAAAGCTGCGACGTCATCTTTATCTGCGTCACCTCCTCGCTGCAGGTCGAGGATCTGATTCGCCGCCGCGACGGCATCAAGGCAGGTGCCCACAAGGGCCTCATCGTCGTCGACTGCTCAACCGCCGACCCGAATTCGACCCTCGCCCTGGCGGCCGAGTTGAAGCCACTCGGCGTGCGCCTGATCGACGCGCCGCTCGGGCGCTCGCCCAAAGAGGCCGAACTCGGAAAACTGAACACGATGATCGGGGCCGACGCGAAAACCCTGAAGGAAGTCAGGCCGATCATCGAAACCTGGGCTGAAAACATCATCCATATCGGGCCCGTGGGCGCAGGACATAAGATCAAGTTGATCAACAACTTCATTTCCCTGAGCTTCTCGGCGACCTTTGCCGAAGCCTACACGGCGGCGAAGAAGACCGGGGTGCCGCTGGAGAAGCTCTACGAAGTGGTATCCGCCGGCGGGATGAACAGCGGCTTTTTCCAGAACGTCAGCAAATGGGTGATCGGGCGCGACCCCAAGGCGCACGAATTTACCCTCGCCAACTGCCTGAAGGACATCAGCTACTATAACCAGATGGTGAATGCCGAGAAGCTGACCACCATCGTTTCCTCAGCGGTGCAGCAGGATTATGCCATGGCCCTGGCCATGGGCCGCGGCGACCAGCATATGCCGATGCTGGCCGATGCCATCGCCAACTTCAACGGTCTGGATCTGGCAGAGAAACCGGCGAAGGCCGCAGCCCGCAAGAAAGCCGGCACTAAGAAAGCCGCAAAAAAGAAACGCAGCGCAAAAAGGAAATAGCCTTCTAGCCGCCGAACTGTCCCGGCGGCAGGCCGGTGGTGCCGACTTCGACTTCGAAGAGGCCGCCGGCCAGCGGCTGTTCCGCTAAATCGGCATCGCTGAGGCCGATCGCCGCCGAAGTGACAAAGAACCGGTCGAGATTCTCGCCGCCAAAAGCACAGCTCGTTACCTGTCCGACCGGCATCTCGATAACCCTGTCCAAGGTGCCGTTCGGTTTGAAGCGGCTGATGCGCCAGCCGCCCCAGTGCGCCACCCAGAGCCCGCCCTCGGCATCGCAGGTCATGCCGTCGGGATAACCGTCACCTTCGGGAATCTGGGCAAAGACACGCTTGCCCGAGAGCCTGCCGTCGTCGGAGAGGTCGAAGGCGTAGATGGTGCCCTCAAAAGTGTCGGTGTGATAGAGACGCCGCTGGTCGGGACTGAGCGCCGGGCCATTGGTGACCACATAGTCCTTGTCGGCCCGTTGCCAGTCGAGGTCCGGATCAAGGCGGTAAAGACTGCCGCTCGCCTCGCGTTCGTTGTCGTCCATGGTGCCGGCCCAGATCCGCCCTTTCGAATCTGCCTTGGCATCGTTGAAGCGGTTGTCAGGGTAGTCCGGTTCCGGCTGGCCGATCGCTTCGACGGCCATACTGCCCGGGGTCAGGAAGACAAAGCCGCGATCCTTGAAGCCGGCGACCAGTCCCTCGCCGTTCGCGCGCTCAATAACCCAACCAATACGCTCCGGCATCACCCAGGATGTCGTATCGCCGTCAGCGAGACGGTAGCGATGTAGAGCCGGCGCCTTGATATCCACCCAATAGAGGGCACCCTCGCCGGGAGACCAGAGCGGTCCCTCCCCCAGGGTCGCCCCAGCGGGCCAAAGGCACTTCACCTCCGACATCCCCGTACTCCGTCCCGGTTTCGAATTCTGCGAGCGCTAGATTAAAGCGGAAAAGCCTTGGCCGAAAACACTTTATGGCGCCTGTCCGGGACGTCTAAATACTCAGTGTTTCCTTTCTACAGATACTTCGTCCGGTAGTAGCGTCCGAAACCGTTGGCATCGCCGCCGTCCACCTGCAGATAATGCAGGACATCTTCGGCAACGCGGCGCCCGGAGATGTAGGCGCCATGCACCGCCAAGGGCTGATAACGGCGATCAAAAGCCGGGGCAACCGCCTCGCCGGCCCAGAACAGCGGCAACGTGTCGCGCGGGTCCTTCAAGGCTTCACGCGCCTGCTTTGCAAGCATCCGTCCCGGACGCCGCGGCGCATGGGCCAGGTAGGAGTTGCCGCCCTTGGCAAAGGGGTCCTTGGACCAGTCCTGCCGCAGAAAGTTGGGTTTGAACGTACCGCCGCGGCCGGTCTTGCCGACCAGCACCGCTTTTTGGGTCCAACGCCGATTGCGGCCATAGATCTTTCCCAAGGCCTCGAAAACGTGGGCGATGGCCGCGTCGTCATCCATCTCGGCAATCTGGTCATGGTCCTGGTTCATCAACAGACCGGTCAGAACATGGGGGCCGTGATGTTCTTTCGGGAAAGATGAGAAAAAGGTACGCGCCTTGCCGCCGGGATTGCTCAAGACCGCCATGTGACCGGCCGATTCGCCGTTGTCGTCGACCCAGACCCGTTCCTTGAACTCCAAGCTGAACTTGGTTATGGCCCCCATGCGCACAAGACCCAGAGCCTCGCGCTTCGGCGCCGTCAGCAGGGATCCGAAAATGGCGTCCCCCTCTCCGCTTTCCGTGTTCAACATACCGGCAGAGAAGGTGCAGACCGCCGTCTTTCCGACAAAAACCTGTCCGCCTGCGGTAATCACCTTGATCCCGCCGCCGGCCAGGCGTTCCACCGCGACGACCTTTCGGCTGGTCGAGCCCGTCCGGCTCTTTTCAATCTTCCCGCCGGCCTTGCGGAACTCCTCGGCGATCTTGCCGGGCAGGGTATCGAAACCGCAGAGCCCGAAGGGCTTGGCGGCACCGTGTTCCATGCGCAGTTCCTTACGCTCCATCAACTGATCGACGATGGCGTCCGTCTTCAGCCCTGCGATGGAGATTTCATTCAACGGTCCCGGGGTATGGGCGGAGAGCGTGTATTCCAGCAGCGCCAGGCCGCGCTTGGAGAGCCCTTCCTTCGCCGCGTAGCGCTTGATAAAGCTTTCTGCCGTTATGTCTGCTCTGGTTTCGGCATCGAACTCCTGGATTTTCTGCAAGGCGTCGGGCAGCGACCAGAACTCCGGCTGGACGATCACCTCCGCCAGCATCTTGGTCCGTTTCCAGGGGCTGAAGTACATGCGGTTGCGCGGTATCTTCAAGATGCCCATACCGCACTTGTGAAACGGCGAGGTCGTGAAGCCGTGCTTGCGCACCTCCTGCCAGAATTCCTTGTAGCGTTCCTGCTCCGGTACGTGGATGTACTCAGCACCGCCTTCGACAGGCACCGGCTTGCCGCTTTTCTTGACGATGTCGCGGCGGGAGTACATGCGCCCGCCGATGCGGCTGGAACCTTCGAGCAACAGTACCTTCAAGCCGGCAGCCTGCAGGTCGCGCGCCGCGGTCACACCGCTGATACCGGCGCCCAATACGATACAGTCGTAGACGATGTCGGATGCTGTGGTCGGCATCTCGCCCCCCTTCGTTTTGCAAAACTGTCCCGACGGGCTTGAGAACCCGGACAGTCATGGAAAGGACAAGGATGGCGAACCCCCCGGCGCCGCAGGGGCACCGCGGACCGACCGCAGCAAACCCCGAAACAAATCTAGGGCACCCGGCGAAACCAATCCAGGATTCCGGGCTTCCGCCAAAGCACAGCATTACCAGAAGACAGGACAGGGGGTGACGGCAACCCGGGGCTAATCCGAAAGAGAACCGGCAGGTTGGAGGTGGCACGCCAACACCGAAGATAGATCTGCCTGCAGACAAAGTTGCGCCGTTCGATGGCAATGGCGTGTAACCTCTTGCCCGGGGATCATGTCCCTGACAGAGTTTTTGTTCCCAGAGAGCGCCTGGGGAACGGACAGACAAAGATGGGGCTGAGGGAGCAGCGCTATGTCGGGCGATAACCCGGAAATCAAGACCAGGACTGACGATCGCCTGACTCTGCGGGCGGAGCAGGCCGAACTGGAGCTGTCATTGGACGGCGGCTGCATTACCGCCTTTCGATGGCATGGGGAGGGCGGCGCGCTCAACTGGATGCGCCCGGCGCCGGCGGGCAGCGGATTTCCGCCCACCGACGCGGCCTGTTTTCCTCTGGTTCCCTATTCGAACCGCATTCGGAACGGCCGCTTCGAATTCGACGGCCGGGTTTTCCAGCTTCCTCTGAACTTTCCGCCGGAACAGCACTCCATTCACGGTCACGGCTGGCAGAATCGTTGGCGGGTAGAAGCGCAGAGCGCAGCGACTGCGACCCTGGTGTTTGAAGACCTCGAGGGCGGCGAAAACGCATGGCCTTCAGGCTATCGCGCCGAACAGCGCTTTGAACTCAGCAAGCAGGATCTTCTCATCGAAATCTCCGTATCCAACGAGGGCTTTGAGCGCATGCCGGCCGGGCTGGGGCTGCATCCCTACTTTCCGCGCACACCGCTATGCCGCCTCACCGCCAACGTCGGCCAGATGTGGGAGAGTGACGACGAGGTCATGCCCACCCTGATGATCGCACCGCCGGACGGCTTAAACCCCGGCGCCGGTATCGAAGTGAGCAGCACACAACTGGACAACGTTTTCACCGGGTTTGATGGCAAGGCCGTCATCGAGTGGCCGGAATGGCGCGCCAAGATGACCATTCAGTCCGGTGCCTCCCTCGGCTTCTTGGTGATCTTCACCCCGCCGGGTGAGGACTTCTTTTGCGTCGAGCCCGTCTCGGCCATGACCGATGCCATCAACCAGGCGGCAGAAGGGCGCGGGGACAGCGGCCTGCGCATACTGGCGCCCGGCGAGCGCTTTACCGCCAAGGTGCGCTACGCACCGGAACTGGAGCCCCAGTAACTCCTCAGACAGATTCGGCAGGCTGCCAGTCCTGAGAACTCTTCGTTTGTTGATCGCCCGCTGCTCAAGCGAATCAGGGGGTGTCGCGCGACCGCTGTGGCGAATTTTGTGCAGTGCCACACAAGACCTCGCTGTATCAGTATTTTCAAGTAAACTCCCAAGTGCAGGAAATGAAAGGATTCGCCCGCCGGTGCAGGTCCACTACTACATCACCCCGGTCGCACAGCTATTTGCGATCCAGAAGGCACAGCAGCCATGAATCCTGCCGACTTCCTGGCGCCCTTCCAGATGGTCTTTCTCTTCATTGTCGTTGTCGTTGTGCTTGCGCTGCTGGCTACGGAAGCGGTGTCGATCGAGCTGACGTCGCTCACCACCATTGCCCTGTTGGTGCTGTTCTTTCATTTCTTCCCGGTCGTCGGGCCGGACGGCAACGACCGGTTGGACCTGCGTCAGTTGTTCTCGGGCTTCGCAAATCCGGCGCTCATCGCGGTCCTCGCCCTCCTGGTGCTGGGCGAGGGATTGACGCGCACAGGTGTGCTCGACCTGGCGGCCAATGTGGTCATTCATTGGACGAAGTCGAATCCCTTTTTCGCGGTTACCCTGATGCTACTGGTGGTCATGGCCTTCAGCGCCGTGCTGAACAACATCCCGGTGGTGGTGCTGTTTATCCCCATCATGCAGAGCCTGACCAAGCGTTTCCGGCAGTCACCGAGCCGCTACATGATGTTGCTGAGCTACGCCTCGGTCCTGGGCGGCATGACCACACTGATCGGTTCCTCGACCAACCTGCTGGTTTCGCTGGAGTTGGATGATCTGGGTGAAGAGGCCTTCGGCTTTTTCGACTTCACCGTTCCCGGGCTGGTGATGGCCACCTGCGGCCTCGTCTATCTGCTGCTGGTGGCGCCCCGCCTGCTGCCCGACCGCCCGGCGGAACAGGGCGGCCACGAAGAACAGGGCCGGCATTTCGTGGCTCAGGTGTCAGTGACCGAGGGATCGCGGCTCGTCGGCCTGACACCGGTTGGCGGCATCTTCCCGGCGCTGCCGGACATCACCATCCTGATGATCCAGCGCGGCGAGCGGGCGGTCCTGCCGCCGTTCGAAGATGTGGTTCTCGAGGTGAACGACCTTGTGGTGATCGCCGCAACCCGATCTGCGCTTTCGGCGCTGGGACAGGGCGAACCGGAGTTGCTGCATCCCGAACTGGTCGCCGGCGCCTACGACCTTCAGACTGCCGCCGACACCTCGGGCGAGGAGCGCAAAGCGCCCTGGCTGGCCGGCGGCCAGGTGCAGGCGGAAGTCATGGTTCGGCCGGATTCACAAATCGTCGGCCATACGCTGGAAGAGGTAGGGTTCCGCTACAAGCATCACTGCATCGTGCTGGGCATCGAGCGCCGCAGCCGGATGCTGCGCGAACGCATCACCCGCATTCCGCTAAAGGACGGCGATGTCCTGCTGATTCAGGGGCGGCCGGAAGATGTCGACCGCCTGCGCGGTGAACGCAGCGTCGTGCTCATGGAATGGTCACGCCAACCCCTGGTGACGCCACAGCATCAGCGCAGCGCGGCGATCATCTTTCTCGGTGTCGTCGCCGCTTCCGCCAGCGGCCTGCTGCCCATCGCCCTGGCCGCCTTCTGCGGCGCCACCGCGATGATCGCCACCAGGATATTGTCGCTGGGGGATGCGCTGAGGGTCTTGGACCGAAAGATCGTGCTCACCATCGCCATGGCACTGGCTCTCGGCGCCGCGATGCAGGCAACCGGCGGCGCACAGTTCCTGGCGGATTCCATGATGGCCGCGCTCAGCGGCGCCACGCCGGCGCAGATCCTCTCCGCCTTTTTCCTGCTGCTGGCACTGCTCTCCAATCTCTTGAGCACCAAGGCGACAGCGGTTCTCTTCACCCCAATAGCCGTCGATCTCGCCTATGCCCTGAACCTGCCCGTAGAGCCCTTCGCGGTGGCGGTCATCTTTGCCTCCAACTGCTCCTTCGCATCCCCCATCGGCTACCAGACCAACCTCGTAGTGATGACCCCGGGCAACTATCGTTTCATGGATTTCGTCAGGGTGGGGCTGCCGCTGATCCTGCTGGTCTGGATCGCCTTCAGTCTCTTTGCACCCTGGTACTACGATCTGCCGAGCCGGTGACCATCGCCGCGCAAAAAGCTGGCGGCGCGACGCCGTATCGTCAGCGAAGCACCGCCGGCAGGGTGCCGCAGTCGGCGGCGCCGCGATACTGACACAAGCGGTAGCGGACCAGCACGGCGTAGTCCTGCAGCAGTTCGTTGACATCGGTCCAGCTTGTCAACGCATCCGGATCGATCGCCTTGCGGCCGAAGTGACGATCAACCGTGGCGCCGAGAACCGCGCCGCTCTGGGAGTCTGTCCACTCCGCCTCAACGATGAACTCCCGGCCTTTCAGCAGCGGGCTCGCCAGCAAGTCCCGAACAACGGCATCATCACCACTGCCAGGCGTCACGGTGGAGACAGTGTCAAGGGCGACGGCATCGGCGGTAACCGGCAGGACGGCGAACTGGACCCGGGCGGCACCGGGTTCGGGAAAACGCACCAGCGTAAAGTCCTTCTCCAGCTCCCGGCTCAGGAGCAGATAGAAATTGTTCATCAGAATCTGTCGGTCGCCGGGTGACACCAGGCGCATCTGCTCCAGGGGCGCGAAGTAGAGCAAGGGATCCAACAGAATCTTGTCGTAGCGGACTTCCGAAGCCGGCTGTGCAATGTAGACAAGGTCCGGCGCAAAGTCCGCACGCCCCGGCTGAAGGTCGTCCCGAATCTCGGCCGGCAAAATGGCGGAACTCATGGTCGGCTCTTTGGCCGGGCCGGCGGCACAGCCTGCGGTCAGAGCCACCAACATCGTCACCACCACACAACGATACATCGAATCGCCTCCCTTTCCTGCCACCCACGATGCGGCCCGCCGACGGGCCTTGGCAATCCCTAAGTGTAAAAAAACGCCTCTCGGTGAACCGATCCCGCAGTCCCCGCGACTGAGAGACGTGGGGGACACGGGAGAAGTGAAACCCGCCCCCCTTGGAAAGGGCTTCAAACGGGGTGGAAAATGTACTGGATCAGGTTTCCGGCAGCCTTTTTGCCAAGTCTCGTATTTCTTTACTTCCTAAATCAGGGCTCTCAATCGGTGCTCGGGATGGCCCTTCCGGAGGCCCTGCAGCAGACCTGGGCTGTCAGCAGTGCCGACGTCCTGTTCGCCCTTGGCGTCGTTACCATTCTATGCGGCGTTTTTCTGGGACTCGTCGGCCTGATGTTCGGTGACTGGGCGGTGCGGGCCACCACCCGCCACGGCGGCCTGCGCTGCTGCCTGTTCCTCGGCGAGACCTATGCCGGGACCCGCTATTACCTGAAGAGTGCCCCCACCGAGGACCGCGAGGTTTCAAGAGACGCCGTACTGACCATCGAAACGGATACCGGTGCCGCACCGAAAGCGCAGAGCTTCCGCAATATCTTCCGCTTCCACCTTCTGGATGAAGAAGGACTGCGCCTGGAGGGTCGCGAAATCGGCCTGCAGCGCGCCGTCGAACAGTTGATTGTCTCTCCGGTCACGCTCTGGTTGATCTTCATTTTTGCCGGCCTAGCTTTTCTGCCGTCTCTTGTCTTTGAGGTACTGCTGTCGCCTGCCGGCCGGCCCGAGGAAACGCCCCTCGTATTGGAGCCGCCTTACACGGATCGGGTGCTGTTGCCCGAGATGCCGGAACTGGCCCTGGCTTTCGCCCTGACCATCGCAATCGGCGGAGCGGCCTTGTGGCGGCGCTACCGCCTGATGAACGGTTTCCAGGCAACGAGCCCGAACGCACAAGCCAAGCCGCGTGTGCAAAGCGGCGATATCTTGGAGGGCAGGGTCGTCGAGCGCGCCTCAATCGATCCAGGTTGGTACCTTTCACCCCGGATCGGTTACAGCTTGAAGATCGAAGACCGCTTCGAGGCACCGGTGATTATCGGATTCAGCGTGGCCTCCAGCCCCGACTGTCCACTGTTCAGAAGCCTGGAACACGCCGTCGCGGAGAAAAGCGCTGTGCGGGTCTGGGTCGACCCCGACGCAAAAGTCCGCCCTTTCATGGAGCCGCTGCCGCCCCTTATCGAGTACAAGGCCCAGAAAAACACTGTCAAACGAAGCGCCACTGTGCCCGGACAGCAGACTTCGGTGATGCCCAATAGCTAGGGAATCCGCCAGTTTTCGAGAAGCGGCCCGGCGGATCAACACTATTGAAATAAACGATTGGCAAAGTAGCGGTGGCTGCCCTATCTCCATTCAAGGACTTGGCGCCAGGACAAATCGCGTCCGGAGCAAAGGATTCGAGACAATGAGCGGCGAGACGGCAACAGAGCGCAGAGACAGCCTCACCGGCGGCAAGACCGCCGAGGCGGCGGTGCGCAGCCGTGCCAACTGGGCCTGGAGCGGTATCGGCTACTGTCTGTTCCTGGTCGGCCTCGTCGGATTGGCTCTGCCAGTTCTCCCAACGACTATTTTCTGGATCGGCGCGGCCGCTTGTTTCGCAAAAAGCTGCCCAGCCATGCAGCAGAAGATTTTCGCCTGGCCGGTGGTCGGTCGGTCTGTGGAAGATTTTCTGACTCACGGCGTGATTCGAACGAAGTCCAAGAAGGCCGCCTTTCTGGGCATGACCCTGGCAGCAGGAATTCTGATTTTCGTGTCGTCTTCGCTCCTTGCGACGACGATCGGGCTCGCCCTTATCCTGATCGGCGCGATCTACGTCGGCACCCGGCCGTCACGGACCTCCTGATACCCTCACCGCTCCCTCGCCCATATGCATCGCTTGCCACGCTTTTTTGCCAAGCGGTACTAATGGCTTGAGCGCTGTTGTCGCGGGGCGCTAGCTTGCAATCGAGAGCGATGGCACCCAGCGGACGGTGAGGATCATGACAGACGATTTGTTTCCGGGTTTCACGGAGGGCCGGGCCGCCGGCGCAGGAACCGAAATCTACTTTCGCATCGGCGGTTCCGGACCACCCCTGGTCCTGCTGCACGGCTACCCTCAGTGTCACGCCACCTGGCATCGCATCGCCCCGACCCTGGCAAAGCACTTCACCTGCGTGCTGCCGGACCTGCGCGGCTATGGGCAGAGCGGCATACCGGCGAACGAGGCCGAACATCGGAGCTATTCCAAGCGCCGCATGGCCGAAGATGTCGTCGCGCTGATGCAGGGCCTTGGCCACCGGACCTTTCGGCTTGTCGGGCACGACCGTGGCGCGCGTGTCAGCTATCGCCTGGCTTTCGATCATCCGGCCGCCGTCGAACGCCTCGCCATCATCGAGGTGGTACCGACCCTGATCATGTGGGAGGCATTCTCTTCCGAAATGGCGCTCAAGGCCTACCATTGGCCTTTCCTGGCCCAGCCCGCCCCCCTGCCGGAGCGGCTGATCGCCAGCCACGCCGAATACTATCTCGACCACACCCTGGCATCCTGGACCCGGGACAAGTCCCTGAAGGTCTTCGACCCCCAGGCCCTGGCGCTTTACCGCAGCGCCTACGGCGACCCGGATCGGCTTCATGCCTTCTGCGAGGACTACCGCGCCGGCGCCACCTGCGACCGGGCCGACGACGAGGCCGAGCGCGCCGAGGGCCGGAAAATCGCCGCTCCCCTGCACTTCGTCTGGGGTCAGGCCGGCTTTCCGGCCAAGACCGGCGATCCCTTGGGCATCTGGCGCGACTGGGCGGAAAATGTCACCGGATCATCAACGGACTCCGGCCATTTCGGCCCGGAAGAAGACCCGGACGGCACGCTGCAAGGCTTGCTGCCCTTCCTGCTTCAGGACTGAGGCGACGCGCGCAGGCGCCCCTACCACAAATTATCACTGAACCGAAGCGAAGGCGGCCCCGACCCATGGGAACAAGCCGCCGCAATTGGGCGCGGTCCATGACCAAAGGATACCGCTATGACCCAGTACATAAACAATAAGTACATGACCAAGAACCGTTTCTCAGCGCCGAAGGCAGCCTTTGCCGCCCTTGCCGTTCTGCTCTCTTCCGCCACTGCCGGCCAGGCCGGACCCTTCAACGGTGCCGAAGCCGTCGCCGTTCCTGGTGGGGGCAACAACAATTTCGTCCAGTTGAAGCAGGTCTCAGGCTTCACCGGCCAGATGGGTTTCAACTACGTCGGTGACGGCGGGTACAACCCCGTCGGCGCGCCCTTCAACAAGTACATCAAGTTGAGCTTTTCGGTGAACTGCCCGGTCGGTTACCGGGTCAATGAAGCCGGAATCAGGGTGCGCGGAGACGACGTCTTCAACTTCGACTTCGAGCTGGTGAGCCCCGGCGACATCCCCGTCAACCAGAACACCTGGCAACAGGCCTTGGAGCAGGAACCCTGGGACTTCGATACCGTCGTCGCCATCGGCATCGATGCCGTCGACGGTCCGGGTTACTCCGGCCCGGTCTACATCAGCTTGGACGAGGTGATGGACAGCCGGACGGAATACTACGGCAGCTGCGTTGCCAGTGACCCCTTCTCCGGTCTGCCGTTCCTCTACTACGACAGCCACGCCGACAACAACGATATGCGGCCGATGACCCGCGTACGGTTTCAGCTGCAAAACAGCTTTGCCGTCGGCAGCGGTCCGCAGATCAAGGCACCGGCGGTGAAAGCGGTCCTGCCGCAGAAAGCCCAGCGCCTGCGCCACCGCGAACGCGCTGTTGTCGCCGTCCCGGGTGCGAAGCCGAAGGCCTTCAAGGCCAACGGCGGCTGTCCCTACGACTGCCCGCCCCCGGCAGCCCAGCGCCGCCTTGCCCGATAACATCGCCGCATAGCCAAAGAAGGGGTCCCGCGTCAGACGCGGGGCCCTTTTTGCCGTCCGCTCTGGTTTTACAAACAGACCAATCAGCAAACTCTCAAGAAGAACACAGTCCCAAGGTGAGGTTTTTCCTGCAGTTTCGTCGTCCGGTTGACCCCGCCGCGTAGTATGCTCCTACTACCTATGGTCGGCTGGTCCGGCTAGGCTTAAAGCACAAACAAGAAAAATCACGGGAGGAGTCTCATTATGTTCAGAGCCATGCCCGCCAAATCCCTTGCCCTTTCGGTTGCCGCGACGCTCGTCGCCCTGCCGGCTTTTGCCCAGAGCAACCTGGAAAAGCTGAGCGGCTTCAAACAAACCGGCGTGACGGAGTTCACCTTCGTGGAACAGGGCGGCGACAACGCTGCGGCCATCCGCGAGACCTTGAAACGCATCAAGATGCCGCCCGGTTTCAAGATCGATCTCTATGCAGTGGTTCCCGATGCCCGCCATATGGCGGTCGGCCCCCAAGGCATCGTCACCTTTGTCGGCACCCGCAAAACGGACGTCTGGTCGGTAACCGACCGCAACAAGGATCGGGTCGCCGACGAGGTGAAGCGCTTTGCGCCCTCCATCGACCTGGCCATTCCCAACGGCCCCTGTTTCTCAAAAGACGGCTTTCTCTACATCGCCGAGCAGAACCGGGTCCTGGTCTATCCGGCTGCGGAGTTCTTCTATGAAAGCCCTGATGTCGCAGCCTTCAACGTCGTGGCCAAGGGCGATCTGATTCCGGTGGAGGAAGAGAGCTACAATCACACCGCGCGGGTCTGTGTTATCGGCCCTGACGACAAGCTCTACATCACGCTCGGCCAACCCTTCAATGTTTTCGCGCCGGAAAAGATGGACCTCTATAACCAGACCGGTATCGGCGGCATCATCCGCATGAATCGCGACGGCACGGATCGCGAGGTCTACACCTACGGGGTGCGCAACTCGGTCGGCCTGGACTTCAATCCGGCCAACGGCGAACTTTGGTTTACCGACAATCAGGTCGACGGCATGGGAGACGACATTCCGCCGGGCGAACTGAACCGGCAGACCGCCAAGGGCCAGCACTTCGGCTTTCCCTGGTATGGCGGCGGCGACACCCGCACCAACGAGTACCTCGGTTCCGAGCCGCCTGCCGATCTGGTGTTCCCCGCGGTTGATATGATTGCCCATGCCGCCGATCTCGGCATGCACTTCTACACCGGCAGGATGTTCCCGGCGCAATACCGCGGCGGCATCTTCTCGGCGCAGCATGGCTCCTGGAACCGCACCACGCCGGTGGGCGCGCGGGTGATGTTCACAGCGGTGAACGCGGACGGCTCGGTGGGTGAGAGCATGCCCTTCGCAGAAGGCTGGATCGACGAGAACGGCGAATACCTCGGCCGCCCGGTCGACGTGAAACAGTTGCGTGACGGGTCGCTTCTGGTTTCCGACGACCTCGTCGGTGCGCTCTATCGCATCTCCTACAGCAGCGAATAGGCTGGCAGGATCATGGCGGCCGGGAAATCCGGCCCGGCCGCCGCACCCGCAACACAGCAGCGACCTTGCCCATGCATCCGATCCGATCGACTTCTCTGCTGACGGGGCTGTTCGCCCTTGCGGCAAGCGCCCTGCCCGCAGAGGTTCTCGGCGCCGACGCCGAGGCCGGACGCCAGAAGGCCCGGCAATGCCAGACCTGCCATGGCCTCGACGGTATCGCCAAAATCCCCATCGCGCCCCATATCGCCGGAGAGAACGAGATCTATCTGATCACGCAGTTGAAGGCTTTCCGCTCCGGCAAACGGACCCACGAGATCATGTCGGTGGTTGCCGAAACCCTGAGCGACGAGGACATGGCCGACTTGGCCGCCTGGTATGCGTCCATTAAGATCACGGCCACACTGCCGGAGTAGCCGCAAGCCGCACTATCCTGCGCCTTTCGCGCGCTGGCGCGGCGAGGCAAATCAACTAAAATGACCGGATGCACGGATTCCTGCATCACACCGCCGCCCGGGCCGTCAGCCTTGCAATCCTCTTGTTCCTGGCGGCTGCGAGCGTCAATGGTCTGGCCGCAACGGAACCGGGGCTGACGGATCCCGAGTTGCAGGAGCTGGAGTCTTTGTTGCGGGACCTGGGGTTTGACCCCGGCGCCGTCGACGGCGTCGTTGACGATGCCACGCTGGCGGCAATCGGCCGTTACCAGGACTTCGCCTCCCTGCCCGGTGATCCGGAAGCCAACCAAGCCCTTCTCACCGAGTTGCGCGGCGTCGCCGCCGCCTTTGCCGCCCTTCGAAACCCGGTGGAGCCTGCGCCCGAACCGGCGGCCGCCATTGAACCCGAAACAATGGTTTCAAACCCGCCGGACGGAGGCGCCCTCGAGACGACCGAACCCGATGCGCCGGAGCCTGTCGAGACCGGGAAAGTGATCGTGCCGCCGCCGCCGGCACCACCCAAACTGAAGCCGCAGGTCGCTGCTTTGCCGCCGGCCACATCCGTCCAGGAAAACGAAAGGGCAGAGTCCTCCGCAGTAGATACGGATGAGCAAGCCCCCGACGAAATCGATCCGGCAGCCGAGCGCCAAGCACGGATAGACGCGGCGCTGCAACCGCACCGCCAGGCCCTGGCCGACGGCAGCCTTACCCGCACGGAGCTGGCCCGGCAGTTCAATCAGGAAGGCCGGCAGCTTCTGGCCGCCGCCGACTACGAGGCCGCCATCATCAGGTTCGATGTCGCGATCTTTCTCGATGCGGGCTTTGCCGGTGCATACTCAAATCGGGGCACGGCCCATGAACTGATGGGCGACCGCGAGACGGCCCTTGACGACTTCGACCAGGCTAAACGACTGGGATTCGGCGGCTTTCGAAGCAACTGAGGCAAACGATCCCGCCGCGACCGACGCCCTCGGAGGGCGATCCTCGGCGCAATAATCACCCGATGATTGCCGTCCGCGGTTCAAAGGATTAACCCGCGTCGACTCCCGAATTAACCAAAACTGAATGCAATCGACCTAGGGTTGGCGGGCGTTTCCCCCGCAACAGGAACCTTCCGGCATGACCGCCCGGCTCCGATCGGTGGCTCAGAGTTTCAGCCTTCTCAGATCCCGGCTCAGCCGACGGATCGCGCTGTTCGTCTGCCTGAGCTTCCTGCTGGTTGAAGCCGCCATCCTGATCCCCTCCTATCTGAATCTCCGCAGCAGTCTCTACGACAATCTCGAAAAAGACGTGCTGACAATAACGCAGTTGACCCTGAACCTGCATGAGGGCGAAGACCTGGCGCTGACGCTGAACCGAAACTGGCCGGCCTTTCAGAACATCGGTGTAAGCGGGCTCGCCGTCTTCGACGCGCAAGGCCGCATGCTGGAGGCCATGGGCGATCCCGTTGTCCTGGTTCCTGATATCAGACAATCGTCGGCGAGCCCTGCGCGGAAGACAAACACGCTGTCGCGTAAAGGCGGCGATGGCGGGACGGTCCAGCGGCGTTTCCGAGAACAACTTGGCTTCTACGCCATTCTCTGGCCAAGCGACCACCTTGGTCTGCCTTACATCGTCTCGGCCCGTATCGGCACTCAGACCATTGACGCCGAGCTCTTGGCTTTCGTTTTGAGGATCGGCGGCTTGGTATTGATCCTGGCTGCCGTTGTTTCGGCCGCCACCATCACCGTTCTGGGCCGGGAAGTGCTGTCACCGGTTTTGGCCATCCATAGGAATCTCATGGCCGCTCACGCCGACCCAAGCCATGCAGACGCCTACAAATTGCAGACCGGCGCGCGCACCGAGATTGGCGAAACCGTCACCGCTCTGAACGCGCTGCTTGACCGGCTGGCCAACCTGCGGCGCAGTGACCTGCGCGAACAGGAGCAACGCTTCGAAGACTTCGCCAAATCAAGTTCCGACTGGTTCTGGGAAATGGACCGGGATCTTCGCTTTTCTTTCTTCTCAGAACGGTTCAGCGAGGTGACCGGCGTGGATGAGCGCGAGTTGCTTGGCAAGACACGCCAGGAGACCGGCATCCCAGGCGTCGAGCAGAAGGTATGGGAAGAGCATCTGGCGGCTCTGGCCAACCATCAGCCGTTCAGGAATTTCACGCACCCCAGAGAAAAGGTGGACGGGACCGTCGTCTGGCTGGCAATCAGCGGAACACCGGCCTTCGACGAGCAGGGCAATTTCACCGGCTATCGCGGCACGGGTCGCGATATCACCGCCGAGATCGAGCTTCACAACAAACTGCGCGGCGCCAAGGAACTCGCCGAAGCAGCCAACCGCACCAAGTCGGAGTTCCTGGCCAATATGAGCCACGAGCTGCGCACCCCCCTGAACGCCATCATCGGGTTCTCGGAACTCATGCTGGTCACAGCCAAGGCCGACACCAGCAGTCAGCAGCAGGAGTATCTGACAGACATTCACGACGCCGCGCACCACCTGCTGTCCCTGATCAACGACATCCTCGACCTCTCGAAGATCGAGGCCGGGGCCAGCGAGTTGAACGAAGAAGTCGTCGACGCCGCGGAAGTCGCCGAATCCGTCTTTCGCGTGGTCAGAGAACGCGCGGACAAGGCAGGGGTCGTCCTCACCTTCACCCAGGAAGAGCCGCTCCCGCCGATATTCGTCGACGAGCGCAAGCTGAAGCAGGCGCTTTTGAACCTCCTGACGAACGCGATCAAGTTTACCGAGGAGAGCGGGTTCGTGACCTTGAAGATCAAGTCTGCGGCAGATAGCGGCTTCATCTTCCAGGTTGCCGACAGCGGCATCGGCATGGCGCCGGAAGACGTGCCCAAGGCATTGCGCAAATTCGGTCAGGTCGACAGCGACCTGAATCGCCGCTACGAAGGCACCGGCCTTGGCCTGCCGTTGACCAAGGCCCTTATCGAGATGCACCAGGGCACGCTCGAGGTAAAAAGCAAACGCGGCAAGGGCACCACCGTGACTCTGCGTCTGCCCGCGATCCGCATCGTGCATGGGGAGATGCAGCCGGTGTCTCTGCCGCCATCGCAAAGCGCGGCCGAGTAACCCGCCCCCCGAGTAACCCAGCCCCCGCGGAACTGTAACGCCCGGCAGGATTGACGGTCCAGAGAGGTTGGAAAAGACGGTATCGGTGCTACTGCGTTGCCGCCTGCACGCTGGTGACGCCGATGATGTGATAGACGTCTTCGGCGCTACAACCCCGGGAGAGATCGTTTGCCGGCTTGGCGAGGCCCTGCAGGATCGGGCCGATCGCCGCTGCGCCGCCGATACGATGGGCAATCTTGTAGCCGATATTGGCCGCCTCCAAGTTTGGGAAAACCATCACATTGGCTTCCCCTTCAAGCGGCGAGTCCACGGCCTTTGACGCGGCGACCGCGGGTACGAAGGCGGCATCGAACTGGATGTCACCATGGATGATCAGATCCGGCCGCTGCGACTTGACCAGATCGGCCGCGGCAATCACGCGGTCGACGCGGGCATGGCTGGCACTGCTGTCGGTCGAGAACGACAGCATGGCGACACGGGGCACCTCTCCGATCAGAGCGCGGAATGAATCGGCTGAAGATATCGCGATCTCCGCCAGTTCCGCCACGCTCGGCTCGACGATCAATCCGCAGTCGGCGAAGGCGAGCGCGCCCTTCTTCGCGTGGTGGGGCTCGCAAAGCAGCATCAGGAAAAAGCTCGAGACGGTCTTTACCCCCGGCGCCGGGCCGATGATTTGGAAGGCCGTGCGCACCGTATCGGCAGTGGTCGCCACCGCGCCCGCGACGGTGCCCGCCGCGTCGCCCTGCCGAACCATCATGGCCGCAAACTTCAGGGGATCAGCCATGGCCGCGCGCGCGGCCCCGCGGTCGATGCCCTTATGCTTGCGAAGGTCGAAGTAGGCGGCCGCGTAGGCTTCTGCCTGAGCCGCCTCGGCGGGGTCGACGATGTCGAAATCCGCCGGGTTGGCTCCGACCAACGCGAGCCTTTCCGCGATTACCCCCGGGTTACCGAGAAGCACGATTTTCGCGAGACCATCGCGCGTGGCCTTGGCCGCGCCCTCGATGATCCGCGGGTCCTCACCCTCGGCCAGGACGATGCGCTGCGGCGCCCTGACCGCCGCAGCGAGAAGATCGTCCAAGGGTTTCATCGGCCGCTACCGGCCGCTCAGGCCCCCTGCTGAGGGCGCATGTCGTCCTTGCTGATACCGGCAACCACAACGGGCTTCTTCATGGCGTCGCGGCGGAAGGGTTCGCCCAGTTCCTGGTTCAAAACCACTTCCAGGAAGGTGGTTTCGTTATTTTCCATCTGGCCCTTCACCGCGGCACGCAGCGCCTCGCTCAGCTCGTCCATGGTCCGGACCTGCACGCCTTTCAGGCCGCAGCCTTCGGCAATCTTGGCGTACTCGACGCCGAGATTGAGTTCGGTGCCGACGAAGTTGTCGTCGTACCACAGCGTGGTGTTACGCTTCTCCGCGCCCCACTGGTAATTGCGGAAGATCACCATGGTTATCGGCGGCCAGTCGTTGCGGCCGCAGGCGGTCATCTCGTTCATGGAGATGCCGAAGGCACCGTCACCGGCAAAACCGATCACCGGCACGTCGGGGCGGCCGATCTTGGCCCCCAGGATCGAGGGGAAACCGTAACCGCAGGGCCCGAAGAGACCCGGCGCCAGATACTTCCGTCCCTCTTCAAAGGTCGGATAGGCATTGCCGATGGCGCAGTTGTTGCCGATATCGGAGGAGATGATGGCATCGCGCGGCATGGCGGCCTGGATGGCGCGCCAGGCCATACGCGGCGACATGTGTTCCGGCTGGCGCTTGCGCGAACGCTCGTTCCAGTTGGTGCCCGGATCGTCGTCCTCGTGGTCCATGGAGGACAGAGTCTGCAGCCAGCGCGACTTGGTCTCGGCGATCGTCTCCTTGCGCTGGGTGCGGTCCTGGTCGCCGGCATTGGCGGCCAGCAGTTCGAGGATCTGCTCAGCCACCGCCTTGGCGTCGCCCTGGATACCGACCGAGACCTTCTTGGTGAGGCCGATGCGGTCGGCGTTGATGTCGACCTGGATGATCTTGGCGTCCTTGGGCCAGTAGTCGATGCCGTAGCCCGGCAGCGTCGAGAAGGGATTGAGCCGCGTGCCCAGCGCCAGCACCACGTCGGCCTTGGCGATCAGTTCCATCCCGGCCTTGGAGCCGTTGTAGCCGAGCGGGCCGGCGAAGAGCGGATGCGAACCGGGGAAGGCATCGTTGTGCTGATAGCCGCAGCAGGCCGGCGCGTCGAGACGCTCCGCCAGAGCCTTTGAGGCCTCGATGGCGCCGCCGATGACCACACCGGCGCCGTTCAGGATCACCGGGAATTTGGCTTTCGACAGCAGCTGCGCCGCCTCGGCGATGGCCGCCCGGCCGCCGGAGGGCCGCTCGAACTGCACGCGCTGCGGCAGGTCGACGTCGATCACCTGAGTCCAGAAGTCACGCGGCACGTTGATCTGCGCCGGCGCACAGCCGCGCCAGGCCTTTTCGATCACCCGGTTCAGGACTTCAGGAATGCGCGAGGGATCGCGGACCTCTTCCTGATAGCAGACCATGTCCTCGAAGAGGGCCATCTGCTCGATCTCCTGGAAGCCGCCCTGGCCGATGGTCTTGTTGGCCGCCTGAGGCGTCACCAGCAGCATCGGCGTGTGGTTCCAGTAGGCGGTCTTGATCGGCGTCACGAAGTTGGTGATGCCCGGCCCGTTCTGGGCGATGGCCATGGACATCTTGCCGGTGGAGCGGGTGTAGCCGTCGGCGATCATGCCGGCGCTGGTTTCGTGGGCGCAGTCCCAGAACTTGATTCCGGCCGCCGGGAAGAGGTCGGAAATCGGCATCATGGCCGACCCGATAATCCCGAAAGCGTGCTCGATGCCATGCATCTGCAGAACCTTCACGAAAGCCTCTTCGGTCGTCATTTTCATTTTCTGAGATTCCTTGTTCTTGGATACGCCCCATCGGCGGCTCGACTGCCCGGTTTTGAGACCGGGGCGCGGCGCGCACTTCATCAGCGCAAGATCTGTAGTTCAGGCGCCGTCAGCCCTGGCCTGCCCTATGATATAGAGCAGCCGCGGGGCCAATCCCAAGAGCCAATTGGGCCAGCCCTATGGAGCCAAGAGGGCCAGCGACGCACAGGGAGTCTCAATAACAACACCAAATGCAAACAAGGCCCCGTCCCTCTCGGGCCAAGGCCTTGTTTTTGTTGGTAGCGGGGGAAGGCTACCACCGGCATCAGCCGAAACCGGCAGCGATCGTTATTGCCGCCTAATAGCGCGACGGCAGCGGCCGCCAGTCCGGCATGCCGGCCTCTTCTTTCATATGACCAAGCAGCCGAGGCGGGATCCCGCGCTCGTAGACCATCCCACAGGCGCCGCAGCGCGCCAGGTTGTCGGGATTGGCAACGCCGGTCATGGCCCAGACATCCCCGGTCACCAGCGCCCGCTCCGCCCCAGTCAAGCCGCGCTGCAAGAAGCGGACGCCGCCGCCGCAGTCTGCGGCCGGACAACCGAGCGCGGCCGAGGCCCGCCTGGGCTGTGAGGCGAAAGCCCGAACCGCGCGCTCAGTCATCGTCGCGCCCGGGTGCGCCGGTCTTAGGAAAGTAGTTCTGCAGTGTCGGCCTCGGCCGGAAGAAGCGGACGCCGGATAGCTTCAGATGCCCAAGAACGGCCTCCGCCTCCCTATAGCAGACTTCGAGATCGACCTTTTTGAAGCGCTCCCGCCACAGCGCATAGCCGAGACTCAGCCGCAGATCGTCACGATTGATCTCTTCCAGATCCGGTTTCATGCCCGGATCATGGCATGAGAACATTAAGAGAACAAGCCTTCAGTCTATAGCAAGGAATCTTGCTTTGTCTCTGGCAAAGCCGCGACAGCATTGATCATCGGCCGGGCCTGAGCCGCTTCGATCCGCCGGCAGGCAACGTCAAAATAGTGTGGGTCTAGTTCCACTCCCACGAAGCGCCGGCCGAGCTGCAGGGCAGCCACGCCGGTGGTTCCCGAACCCATGAAAGGATCGAGCACAGTGCGGCCAGCGATCGAGTTGATGACCTGGAAGACGCTAACCGGCTTTTCGGTCATGTGTTGCTTTTCGCGGCCGATGACTGGCGCGCGGATCACCCCAGGGGCAGCGGGCCCAACAAGTGGGCGCGGACCGTTGGAGCCCCAAACAAAGAACTCTGCTTGATGCCTGAAGCGGCCCAACTGCGGGCGGGTCGCCTCGCCCTTATCCCAGACACCTATGCCGCGCCATACAAAGCCGCCGGCCTGTATGTAGTCGGTGGTCACCGGGAGCTGTCGCCAATCGGTGAACAGGACGCACAAAGCGCCCTCTGCAGCTATCTCCCTGCATCGAGAGAGCCACAATGTTGACCAGAAGTGAAAGCCGCGCTGGTCGCGATTGTCACCAGTGAAGTCCCGGTAACGGTCGCGATACTCGGTGCCCTGGTACTTGCTGGCAGTGCGCTGCGAGCGGTCGCCGCGAAACTGACCGCCGGAACTGTAGGGCGGATCGGTGATCACCGCGTCGACTTCGCCGAGCGTTGGCAACACCGCCAAGCTGTCGGCCAGATAGAGAGTAGCTTCGCCAATGCGTTCTTTTCGCTTGTACGGAACAGAATCGCTTTTCACCGCAGAGAGACCCACCTAGAGTCCCGCCGCCCTCGGGGGCAGGCGGGCCGGCCGCGATGCGGCCGCATCGATGCTGGGCGAGCGGTATTCTCGCGGTTCGGGCTGTTGGCGCAGCCCGGCCCCCGCCCTTTACCTGGACGGGGGATGCAGGGGAGAAACGAACGGCGTTCGCGGGCGCTCGGCGCTACCCGCAGGGCGCCTTGGTCACAATCAAACAGACGCTGTCTACCAAGCCCGTCTTGATCTCCGGGGCGACGCTCTCCCAGAGATCGCCCAGCCTGGCCGCCAGGTCGCTTTCAACCTGGGCCCGCGCCAACTGGCCCTCGAAAGCCCGCAGACCGGAGGCGTCATAGCTGAAGACGTTACCGTCCGGCGTGGCGAAGCTGACGATCGCCGCCTCGGCTTCCTTGCCGGAGAACCACTCGGCGACCACGGGATCGCCGCCATCCGCGTCGGGATAGATAATCCGCCCAGCGGTCATGCCGGCGTAGTTCGGCGGCGACCAGTTGAAGGGCGAATAGGAAGCCTCGCTGCCGCTCGGCCTGTCGTCGGCATCGAGGCTTTGCTGGCCGGTGGGCCCGAAGGTCGAGCAGCCGGCAAGAAAAAGGCCCGCAGCCAAGGCGAGCCCAACACCATTCGATAACAAACGCATGGTCTTTACTCCTTCTGGTTTTCAGGTGGTGGGGATGAAGGGGCCGGCACCGGCGCGATGCCGAGCAGGCGGAGCACAAGGGCAGTGGGGCCGGCGAGCGTGGCGGCCGCGCCTGCGATCTCCCACTGGCTCGCAAGGAATAAGGCCCAGCCTTCGTCGCTGGTCAGGCACTGCACCAGGTTCCGGAGGGTCACGACGACACCGGCCGCCCAAGCGCTTACGGTCACGCCGAAGGCCGTCGCCAGGCGAGCAAAGATCTGGTCCATGTTGGAGTCCTTTTTCAAAAAGTGAGGGGTCAGATCGCCGAGCGGAACACGGCCGCATGGGGCTCGACCTGGTCGAGGAAATGCTCGACGGTGCCCTTCCCAGCCGACGTGTTGTAAACGCGCTTCCAGTACGCGCCGAGCGCCGGCAGGTCCTCGGCTGGCGGCAGCGGCTGCGGATCCCGCAGGTAGACGATGCGCGCGATCGCCGTTGCATAAGCGAGATTCCAGATCAGCTCATTATGGGCCAAGGACGCCCCACGCCATTCCACGGTCGAGAGGCTCCAAACCGTGTCCGCAAGCGTGTCCCGAAAGCGGAGGTAGTTCTCCCAGACATCGCGATGGGTCGCCGGCTCGATCTGGTAGATCCCCAGCGCCGGCCCGCCGCTGCGCTGCTTCAGATACTGCATGCCGCCGGCTGTGCTTTCGACGATCGCCGTCGCGAGAAGCAGGTTGACGGCCGCCGGCGACGACAGGCCGAGCCGCTCCAGGGTCGGGCGGATGACCAAGCGCTTCAGGTCCCTTGGGTCAATCATTGGTCGTTCCCCTTCTCGCGAACGTCGTTCGCCGGCGGACACTGCGCCGGCGCAAAGCGGTCCAGCACCCGATAGAAGATGACCTCGACACCCCGCGGCCCCAGGTAGCCGAGCAGGCTGCAGCCGGCCACGATAACCAGAAGGTGCAGCTCGAAGTAGACGCCGGCCCCGCCGGCGACGGCGCCGCAAAACAACGCCAGCGGCACCTCCCACAGCAGATCGAGCGACCAGAAACGCCGTTTGCCGGCACGCACCTGGACGGTGTGCCACGCCACGCGGCCCAAAAACGCCGCGGCCGCGAAGACCGCCGATGCCGTGGTCATTGCCTTCCACTGCCCGCCGCCAAGCGGATCCATATCGGCCATGCTTTTCCCTTTTCTAAACAGCCGGATCAGCCTGCACCTGGACCGGCACGTCGCGCCAACCCTCGCCGGAGGAGACCATGCAGGTCGGACCGCCGGGCACGGTGACCAGGATGGTCCAGGATCCGGACGGGCTCGCCAGGATCTCGATCAGCGAGCCGGTCGAGGTGACGCCCATGTTGACCGGCGCTTCCTGATAGTTCTTCGATAGGCTCTTCAGCAGCGCTTCCCGCGGTGCGCACTGCGGGCCCTGGACTTCATGATGCAGCGCCTCAGCGCGCGCAGGCGGCGCGGTTACGGCAAGGACCAACAGAAAAGCCGACACAAAGGCGGCGATCATCCAAAAGGGCGCATGGGTTTCTCCTGTTCTGCTTGTCCCTGCGCGGACCATCTGACTGACAGTGCATGCCTTCGCCTTACAACTCAGACAAGAAAACAGCCGTTGACAGCGGCGATTAACTGGGCAAGAAACACCATTCTTTGGCTGGGACTATTGCCTGTGAACCAGTTTGACCAACGTCTCTACGCCATCCTCAAGGACGGCGCCCAAACCGGCGAGATCCTGCGGTTCGTCGAAGCAGCCGCCCCAGGGCCAGCCGAGGCTTTCGCCTACAAGTGGCAACGCTCACCGACCTTTGGCCTGGACAGCAGCACCTCGGCGGCGATGATCCAGTGGACGATGGATACGCTGGGCCATGCCTCAGAAGCAGCCTTCGCGGAGCACTTGGCAGGGGCCGGCACCATCCTCGATGCCGGTTGCGGCAATGGCCGCGTCGCGGTTCGCGCCGCCGCCCTTAACCCGGAAGCGTTGATCGTCGGTATGGATGTCACCGACGCGGTGGACGCCGCCGCCAGGAACGGACAAGGCCTGGACAACCTGCGGCTCGTACAAGCCGACTTGATGAGTCCGCCCTTCAAACCCGCGTCCTTCGACTACATCATGTCGATCGGCGTTCTGCACCATACACGGAACACGCGCGAGGCATTCGATTCGATGGTCAGGCTCATGGCCCCGGGCGGCAGCTTTGCGTTCTACATCTACAAACAGAAAGCGCCGATCCGCGAGTTTGCCGACGACTACCTGCGCCGAACCATCCGGACCATGGCACCTGCCGAGGCCTGGGCCGAGATGGAGCGACTCTCGCTCTTCGGAAAGGCGCTCAGCGACATCGACGCCAAAGTGACCGTCCCCGCGGTTCCCAGTCTCGGAATCGAAGCCGGCGAGCATGACGTGCAACGGCTCATCTACTACACCATGTTGAAATGCTACTGGCGCGACGAGTGGTCGCTGGAAGAAAACGCCCACATCAACTTTGATTGGTACTACCCGGAATTCGCGCACCGGCATACTGCTGAAGAAGTGCGGGACTGGATCGCGCTTTGGCCGGAGCTGCGCGAGGTTGACTTCATAGACGCGCCCGCCGGCATGACGTTCCGTGTAGTCAGGGATAAAACATCCCCTCCCACGCCGTCTTAGAGACCACGCGGTAAGCACCGCTGAGAGCGAGGACCCAGCTCTGCCGCGACTCCATGCCTGCGGGCAGATAGAAATAGGTCAGCCCGTCGCTGTGCAGGATACCGGGCATCTGCAATACCCGCTCACGCTCGGACCGGCTTTGCCCTGGCGTTCGCATGGTCGTCTCCTGCCACATGGTCACGTCGAAGCTACCCGGCGCCCAGCCTTCGACAGCGTAGCCGTCGGCGGCGATCGCCACATCCGGTGTTGGCGGCAGCAGTGGTAGCGCGTCCTTCAGCGGCAAGCCCCCATATGTAAAGTTGTTGCTGAGATCATACAGCTTCCAGACTTCACCAAGCTTGGCCTCGATCATGACATGACCGTCGTAGTAGTTGGTTGGCGCTGCACCCGTTAAGGCATTGCAGATCCGCGCCTCGACCCCCAGGGAATCGCAGATCGCCTTGGCCCATTCCACCGTCTTGCCGCACAGCATCGACAGTTTCGAAGTAACCGCTTTGTTCGTCATGGCCGAAACCGAAAGGGCTTCATCCGCCCTGCCGTTGACCACGACCCAGGCAAGCCCCGACATCAGGGCATCCACGTCACTGTGATAAACGAGTCGCTGCTGAGTCTGGCCGAGCGGATCCCAAAAACGGTAGAGCCCCTCCTCGGTGCAGTTGTAGTTGGCGCCGCCGAAGGTGTAGACACCCGGCGGGATCACGAAGCCGGCAGGCAGCGCGCCGGCCGGCGGTTGTGTCGGCACGACGGTATCGATGTCGTTGTGAAATCGCTTGACGATTGGCATGAGTCTAAATCCTTGCTTTACCAGCCTGAGATTGGAATGGATGCGTTGAGCGACAGGGTCTGACCCGTTGACCCAACGGTGCTAGCATTTAGTTTTGCAAGTCCCTGCACCCCGGCTGCCATGTATCCGAAGGTGATGTAACCCACGTTGCTTTCGATGAGGGCGTGTCCGGACAATGCAACAGGCGCTGTTGACCACCACGGTCCCGCCGATTGAATTGACGGCACCTTGCCGGCGTCCGAAGTCACGTTGGCATCGGTGCCGCCAAAGCCCAGCGTCATCCGCGCTTCGACTGACGTGGGAACGCCAAGTGTGAACTTCCCTCGGATCTCCAGCGTGTCGCCCACCCTGCGCGACCAGATTGACACTCCCGACGCAACGCCAAACCCGGTGAAGGTCGGCGTGTACTCGACCCAGTCAGTGATCTTCGCGTCGAAGGAACGAGAAACTTCGTCCCAGCCTGCCGCGCGGCGCTGCAGCACCAATCGCTTAGACAAATCATCGAGCACGAAATCGCCCTCTGACAAGGCAAGGTTGCCGATGCCGTCCTTCACGGTCACCACGCGCGCGGCGTCCTCCGCACGAAGAGTCAGCACAGCGCCCTCGTAGAGCCCGATCGTGGAAATCGTGGTAACTTCATCGGCCGCCACGCCGTCCGGGTTGCCGCCATCCGCTTCCGTGTCCACGCTGTGATAGTTGGTTGTCGGCGTGATGCTTCCCGCGTCGATCGTCAGTTCTGTTGCTGCAGCGAGCAGCGGCACGCGCGCCGGATCGAGAAGCCCCCCGGCCTGTAGCACAGGAACATCACCTTCCGCCGTCCCGGCGCCCTGAGTCATGGAAACAAGTTGAAAGCGGTCGCCCGTGGCGTCGTAGACAAAGGTGCAGATCGCCGCGGCCGGCAAGCGCCCGGCCGGCACTGCCGCCCCGCCCGGCAAGACGATCGTCCGGGCCGCCAGATCGTTCACCTCCAGCGTCGGCGTTGTCGTCAGATTGGTGTTGGCGATGCGGGTCTTGAAAGTCATTCCCGCCACCAGTGCCGTCACTTTCGGCGATGGTGTGATGTTATAGGCGTCGGCGGTGCCACCGTCCGCCCAGAAGTCGGCATAGCCGAACAGCAGTTGCTCGACAGCCTGACCCGATACGGCGCTGTGGACGTAAATCTGTCCGTCCGCCGGCTGCCAGTTCACCGCAGCACCGGCGCTGCTCGATGCGATGATCGTGTCGCGCGTCAGCGTGTCCGGCGTGCCGCTGGCGACCGTGCCGATGCCGAACTCCTTCTTGCCGTCGCTATTGCGCGCGACGTAATAGACCTGCGCATCGGCCCCTGCCCCGCTGACGAAGGACCGCCAGTTGGAGTCCGGCGGCCCGGCGAGGCTGTAAGTCCCGGTGCCGGTGGTCGCGGTCAGTTCAAGCACGTTCTCCGGTGCAACGGCCATATCAGACCAACTCCTCGATACGGTAGCGTTTTACCCAGTTGCCCTGCCCGTCAGCGCCGGGGTAGTTCGGCGAGATCGGCGACAGCGAGCGCACCAGGCAGGTAAAAAGCCTTTGGTGCAGGCGCGTTGTTTCCTCCGGATCCATCGCAAAAACCAGATCGCGGGACAGCCCGCGCAGGCGGTCGAACTCGAAGAGATCGCCCCAGGCTTCCTCGGCCGACAAGGTATTGAACAGCGGTTCCCAGACACGCCGACGGCCGCCCTCGGTCGGGACAAGCCCGCCCCCGGCCGTTTCCGCCACTGTCGAAGTGTCGATCCAGCCGGCAGAGCTGCCGAAGCCGAAGTTCGTGGTGGGGCGAAAGGCGGAGGCCAGGATCAGTCGCCCGATCTCGAAATAGCCCGCGGGATTGGCGGCATCGAGGAAGTCGAAGCGCCACCACCGCCAGCTCTGTGACGGCCCCAGAGTGCGCAGCGAGTTGAGATGCGGCCAGGCCTCGGCGACATCGACCACATTGAGATCATAGGTCGCGTCGAAGCCGGGCGACGCTGTCAGATTGGCTTCGCTGGCCGCCGCCCTGACCCGCACCGTCGCCGCGTTGCTGCCGTTGTGCGACCCGAAGTAAAGCGTATCGATAGCCGGGGCGGCGCCCAGATCCAAGGTCGCAAACATCCCGGGCAGCGCTGTCCAGCGGCAGCGCTGCGAGGGCTGCAGGGTCAGCAGATTCCCGAAGCCCATGGCCTCGGCGACCGTGCCGCCGCCGGCGACACTGCCGGCATCGGAAAGCGCCGGCGAGGCGATCAAGCAATTGCCCAAAGCCTTAACCCCAGAGGGTCAGGCGCGGGTCGCGGAACCGCGCGCCTTCCTCAATGCCGATGACAACGAAGTCTTTCGGCAGGTCGTAGCGAACGTCGTTCGCTTGCTGCGTCGGTTTCAGCGTCACCGTGTCGCCGAGCCAGAGGCGGCGCCCGAGCCCCAGAGCCTGGCATTCATAGCTGTCCCGCAGAACGCCGTGCAGCGCCTGGCGCCGCGTCGCTTCCGCGCCGGCGTCGTCCTCTTCCGCCCAGAGCCCGATGCTCTCGGCATCCTCGGCAAGGCGATGCTTCGTGAGGACGGCCTCCGCTGTCGCGGCCGCCGGATTCGCGAAGCGCGCCGGCGTCGAATAGCGGTCACGCGCCTCTGCCGAAAGGCTGCCGGCCAGGCCGTCGGGATCCTGCACCACGCCGAGCGCAGCATGGCCGATACGCCAGCGCCAGGTCGGTTGCGGCCCCTGACGGCTCGGCCGCCGGCGCTCGCTGATATTGCTGTGATCCAGCACGGCAACCGGATTCTCCGGGGCCTTGAGCACGCCCACGGTCAAGAGACCCAGAGGCGTGAAAGCCCACCAGCCGCCCGCGGAAGCCATGATTTCGGTCAGCGCCTGGGCAAAGTTCTTGACGTCCGGCCCCGACCACCAGCCCACCTCGCCCGGCTGGTCCAGATCCAGAGTCGCGAAGGCCGCCTCGTCCAGCTCGATCGGGGCCACGCCCGAGCGCGTCTCGACGAGGCGCCGCACGATGGCGCCATGGGTCGCCGCGAAGTCGCCGCCGGTCGCATCGCCGCGGACATCGCAGGTGATCCGGCCGTCCGGCGAGGCGCCCAGCTTCAGCCAGGACCCCCCGTCGGTAATCGCCAAGGCGTACTCCCCCGGCTCGATATCCTGCCCCGCGCCTGTGGTCAGCGCCTTCAAGGCAGCATAGCTCGCCGGCACCTGGCCGCTGTCTGTCAACACCGCGCCACGATCCCGGACTTCAGTCAAGGCCTCGATCCGACCGTCATGAACATGAAAGATCAGAGACGGCGGGTCGTTCAGCACTGGTTCGACGTTTCGCTTGTCGCCGAGCACGATCGGCATCGGCGCGCCGGCCAGTTCTGCCGAGCCCTGCGCGTCACCTGCGCCGGTATAGAACCGCGTCTGCACCGGGCGATTGAGGATGGTCTGGCGGTCGCGCAGCTCCAGGATCAGATGCTCTTCCGTCCAGGAAACCGCGCCGATGGTGCCGACAAAAGCCTTTTCGAAGCGGCGGAAAGGATCGCCGCGATAGCCGGTGAACACTTCGAGCGTCCGCCCGGTCAGGCCGAGCCGCGTGACGGCATCCAGGGCGCCGTCGCCGTTAGCCAGGCGAATGCTGCCGCTGCTTTCGCTGGCGCGGCCGTCGGGACGGCTGCCGCGAAAGGCCCGGACGGAGAACTCGTAACCCCGGCGCCCTTCGATCCTGGCATCGAAAGTCTTGTTTGCCGGGGTGTCGTCGGGACCGGAGGAATAGTCCGTATCGGCGACGCAGAACTGCCGCTCGCCGCCCAGCACCATGAAGGAAAGCCCTTCGCCCGGAAGCTGTTCCAGGCCAACCGGCCAGGGCGGCCCCGCGATGGTCGCGGCCAGGGTCTCGTCGTAGGCCGAAAACAGCACCGCCAGAACCTCTGACTCGCGTTGCCACCGCGGCGCCGCGACGCGGATCGCCGGCGGCGCGGCTTCCGTGACGCTCTCCGCCGCCGCCGGCACTGCCGTGAAGTCATTGTTGATGGAGAAGACGGCGGGCGCGGCTTCCGTCAGGCTCTCCGCCCCCGCGGCGACCAGGGACACAGATTCCAGAACGGTGCCGATCAGGAAGATCTGCGGTCTGCCCGCCGTGCTGCCGAGGCTCGCAAAGACTTCGATCTTGCGGTCGCCATCCGCTTCCGCCAGAGCCAGGCTCACGCTCTGCGACGGGCGGAAAACCGCAGCCTCGCTGCTTCCTTTCTTCCGGATGCCCCATTGACCCGGCTGCGTACTGTCAAGGATCCAAAAGATCCCGGCGCGCGATCCTTCGGGCAGGGTCACTTCGGTCCAGATCGCGTCGGCGGCCGGCGTGACTTCCGTCGCGTTGTCTGGAAAGTTCACACCGCCGGTCAGCCAACCGCGCAAATAGAGGGACTCGCTACTGCTCCCGCGGTAAAACTCGAATTGCTGGCTGCCGTCAAGCCCCACGAGGTAGGCATGCAGGTTGTCTTTCTGTCTTTGGAGCGAGTCAGTCGACCCGGCCTTTCGGGCATAGACATCGGTCGCCCGCGGACGCGAAAACAGAAAAGCGGCTGTCGCCGTCTCGGAGCCGGTCAAGCCCGCGATGCTAACGGTCTCGTATGTCTCGCGGGTGCCCAGTCCGACGCCTTGGATCTCATCCGGAAACGTCGCCTCCGTTTCGAAGTAGGCGACCAGGTCCAGGACGATGTTGATCGTATCCCCGACCCAGACTTCGATTTCCTTGGCGGGACTAAGGCCGCAGAAGTCGAAGGTCGCCGCGTTGGCGTCAAGCTCGTCGGCAAAGGCGACCGCCGCGCCTGGCTTGCGCAGCCCCCAATCGCGGTCGCCGTCAACAAGGTTGCGCACCCGGATCGCGACGCCGGTCGCCGCCGCCGAGACTTCGCTTGACAGGTCGATCGTGACCCAGGCATTCGCCGCGCCTGGCGACAGGGTGACAAAGGGATCCTTGAAGACGATCATGCCGGCGCTGCCGACTGGCGGTCTGTGATGGTCTGCGCTTCGATCGTCCCGACTTGGCCGGCCGACACCGCGATCGGCGCCGCCAAGGGCCTAACATGCTTCAGCCTCGAATTCACGGTGTCCACCCAGGCGACGTGATCGGCCGTACCATCGATGCTGATCGGCACGCTGCCCTGCGCATTCGAGACCAGCTTGCGGCCGTCGACATCGCCGGCACTCGGCCCGGTGAAGTCGGCGGCCGAGACGGTTACTTCGCCCAGGCGTTTGCCCGAGCCCACGCCGAAGTTCGTTTGGGCTTCAGAGAAGTTAGCCGGCTCACCCGCGCAGAGCACAAGCCGGGTGGTGTTGTTCTTCAGATCGTTCAGCTTGGCGTCGAGCGCCTGGGAATCGTCCGCGTAGCCCATGGTTACCTCACGCTGCCTGCTTTTTCAGTTCGGCCAGAATGTCCTCCAACGCCGTGATCACGGCGGCCTGCCCCTCTTCGCCCTTGTTAAGAGCATCGATAATCCTCACGGCATCAAAGGCCTGGCGGTCAGAGGCAGCCGCGATGGCCGCAGCCGTGTTGTCGTTGGCCCCGCCGGCCCCGCCGATCCGGCTCTGCACAACGGCCTGCACCCGCGCCAGGTCATCGAAGAAGTTGGTCGAGCTGGCGTTGAAGCTCCGCGACGCACCGATGAACTCCCGGCCCAGGGTGATGATCCGTTGCGCCGAGGCGCCCTGGGCGACCGCTGCCTCGAAGGCGCCACGGGCGCCGGACAGCGCATTGCCCGGCGCCGCGCCTGAGAGACCGCCGAAGGTGATCTCGTTCAGGAAATCCGACAGGCCGTTGTTGCTCTGCTCGATCACCCGCGCGCGCTCCAGGGCGTTCAGCTTCTCCAGCGCGACCAGGTCAGCGCCGAGGGCCTTGGCTTCCTTCAGGCGTTCTTCCTGGGTCTTCGCTAGGTCATCCAGGGCCGCCTGCATCGGATCGGTGAAGCCGAGAATCGACAACTGGATCGCGTCGTCGAAACCTTCCGTCAGGTCCTGCAGCGCCTTGGCGTGCAGCTCCTCGATCTTTGTCACCTCCAGCCCCAGCGCCTCGGCGCGGCTGGCCGCATCTTCGAAGGCCGCCTCCAGGTCCTTGATGGCCTGCTCGGCCTGGGTGATTTCCTCGACATCGAACAGCTCGTCGCCGAGGATCGCCTGGGCGAGCGAAACATTCGCGGAGAACTCGTCCAGGTCTTTGCTGATCTGGCCGGCGCGCCGCACCGCATCCCCCAAGGCCGGATCGATCCCTCCCAACTGCGAGCCGCTGAATCCGAAGAGGACAGACTGTTCAACCGCGCTGCGGTAGTCGGTGCCGAGCGCGCGGTCTAGACGCCCTTCGTTGTAGGCCCGGCCGACCCGGAACTGGCCGCCGAAAGTACCGACCTGGTTGACGCCGGCATTGATGATCTCGGCCCCCAGCGCCTCGGTAATGGCGTTGAAGGTACTGGCCACGTCCCGCGCGAAGCGTTCCGCCTCGGCACGGTTGCCGCCGTTGTCCGCGTTGGCGGTGCCGAAAACGAGCGCACCGTTGGAGACGCCGAGACTGGCGACCGCGTTGGGCCCGACCGTCCGCCCGTCGCCGCCGAACAGACCGCCGAACAGACCGCCACCGCCACCGCCGATCAGACCGCCCAGGATGGTGCCGACGCCTGGAAGAATCGCGGAGCCGATTGCGGCGCCCGCGGCCGCGCCGACGCCGGAGCCGATGGTGCCGCCGACCGGGTTGCCGCCAACCAAGCTGTTCAGCAGCGAACCCGCGCCGAAGCCAAGACCGGCACCGCCGAGGAAGCTGCTAAAGGTGGTCGAGCCGAAGAGGCCACCCGTCGAGGCAGCATTGCTGAGGCCGCCCGGCACCGCCGCCACGCCGAGGTTGGCCGCCGCGCCACCAGGCGCCGCGAAGCCGAGACTGGCGCCGAAGCTGTTGAGCGCCGTCGTCAGGCTGCCGGCCGAGCCGAACAGGCTGTCGAGGCCTGGAATGGAAGGTACGCCGAACCCGAAGCCACCACCCCCGCCACCGGGCAGCGACGATGCCGAGGCACCAAGTTGGCCAGCTAGGCCGCCGAGGCCTGCCGCATTCAGAACGCCCCCGACCACCGGCCGGAACACCAGCAACGCGGCGATCTCGCCCGCCGTGCGGACCATGATCCGCTTTAGGGCATCCGACAGCTTTTCGAAGCTATCGACGCCGCCGTCGAAGACATCGGTGAAGAAGTCGGCAAAGGAGTCCTGGATGCCGTCGATAGCATTCAGGAAGGGCTGCTGCATCAGCCGCGCCTCTTCCTCCCGCGCCCGCTTCAGATCCTCCGCGGCCTGTTCTGCCGCGCGGACGCGCTCGGCTTCTGCTTCGGTCAGGGCGTCAATGGACCGCCGCAACTCGGCGTTCGCAAAGACAAGGTCCGAGATTTCTCGACCTTCCGCTGACATGATGTCTACGCCGGCAGCGCGGAGCTGATTGGTCGTTTCGATAGCGGTGTTGGTTCGCCAAACGTCGGAGCGCAGACCCCTGTGGGCTTGCTCTAAGGCGGTCAGTTCCTCGTTTTCAATGCGAAGCTGTTTAACAACATCCTCGACAGCCTTACCGTGGGCCGCCACCGCCGGCGTGCCACCGCTCGCGATGGTTTGGCCCATCTTCGTTACGTCGACGATGACATCGTCGATACTCGCACCGAAGGCCTCATAGGCAAGCGCCGCGGCCGCAGCCATGGCGGCGACCTGGGCGACCGCCGTGATCAGGTTCGCCCGCATCACGATCGACAGCAACCGGGCGCCCTTGGCCGCGGCCGCGGTGGCCACGACGAACTTGCCCACCGCCACCGCCATGCCGACGAAGACCGCGGCCGCCTTCATGGCGATCAGCGCAGCCAGCACCGCGGCGATCTCCCGGATGTTGCGGGCGACGAATTCCGCCGCCGCGGCAACCCCGCGCATGGAGACGCCGACCGCGTGGCCGAAGTTCTGGCCGATCTCCCGCGCCTCGCGCATCGAGGCGGCGGAGGCGTCGACCGCACCGGCCATGCCCAAGACAATCTCGGTATCGAAGCCCGCCTGGAAAGCGCGCTGCAGGAGCGTGACCTGGTCGTTCAACTGCTCGGACGCGGCCAGCATTTCATTGCTGCGCAGCGTAACAGCCACCATCTCATCGCTAACGGTCCCCGTCGATTCCGCCAGCAAGACCATGTTGGTGCCCGCCGTCCGTCCGAAGGCCGCCGCCGACAAGGCGAGGCGGTCGAAATCGTTCGGCGCCCGGGCGATGGCGGTGAGCATGATGTCCAGCGCCTCGCCGGTGCTGTTCGCAGCGAGGAGCTGGTTCTTTAGAGAGACGTTGGCCTTATCGAGAAAGGTTGTCAGGGTGCCGGTGCCGGCGCGCAGCTCGCCCACCTTCTTGATGAACTGCGCCGCGCTCGCGTCCATTTGCTGGATGGTGACCCCCGTCACCTCGCCCCGGATCCGGAACTCCTGCAGCGCCTCCGCGGCTAGGCCGATCCGCCGCGCCTGCTTGTTGAGCGCGTCGGCATTGTCGAGGGCCGCCTTCGTGAAGCCCTGGAACTGACGCACCGCCAGGGCGCCGGCTAGGGAGGCCGCCCCGGCCCGCATGGTCCGGAAAGCGCGGTTCACCCCGCGCGAGGCGTTCTGCACCTCGCGCAGGGCGCGCTTCTGGATCGCCGTCTGCTTCTTCAGCAGCGAGGTAGTCTTCTGAAGGTTCCGCTCGAAGGCCGCGGACTTCAGCGCCATGTCGGCAACCAGCGATCCGATACTTGCCATGGTTAGACTGTCACCTCCCTAGTGCCCGCCTCGACGGCGCAATGCGCCGGTGTGACGGGGCGGGCACCCCATAAGACTTATCGACGGCCGACACTGCGCCGGGCAAAGACGGTCTGACGTTGCGCCTCCGCGGCGGCCTCGCGCCGCATTTCGGCCTCCTTCCGCTCTTCGGCCTCCAGCTCGTAGAGCGCCACATACTCTGTGATCTCGGCCGAGGTGACGGAGGCGAGGAAGGCGGGCAAAGTCAGCCCGTGGTCTCGGGCGATGACGAAGAGGAGGCGGCGGAATGGCCGCTCGCGGAGTTTCCCTTGGCTTCCTCCAGATCCTCATCACGGATACCGGACAGCCGGGCGGCCACTTCCCAGAGGCGGTCGATCACCTTGCCGCTCTTCGCGCCGAGAGCCGCGGCATCTTCCGGCTTGAACAGTGGGGCGCCGTCTCGGTGGACAAGGCAATGAACCAGGCCGCGCGCCCGCGGGTTGCCGACGCGTACGATCTTGTCGACTTTGCTGCCTTTCCACTTGATGTCCTGGTGACTTTGCTCCCAGGCGTCGCGCTGCTCGCCGGTCATGCAGCGGACGTAGACAGTCCCGCCCCATTCGGGAACTGGAACCGCCTCGACGGCAATATCATCGGCCTCCAGGATAGCCCCGCGCGACAATGCTGTCGCTTCCTTTAACTCGGTTTTGCTCATGTCTCTCTCTTCGGGTTGCGCGCAGGCACCGGCCCGGCCACCCGAACAGAGCCGGGCCGGCCAGATCCTGCGCAGGTCTGTAGCGTCTGTGTTCGGGTGAAGGACTCAGCCGCCTCGACGGCGCAAAGCGCCGGTGTGACGGGGCGGCGTTAACTCAGGAAGTGGCCCGGGCCAGTGTGCCCGCGGCCACGAAATTGATTGGCGTGTTCGCCATGTCGCCGATGTTGCCGGCAACCGGCGTGTAACTGGCGAGGATCGCCTGTCCGGAGAACTGCGGATTGGCCACCCCGACAGGCGCACTTGTCGGCCGAACAATAATCGCAGCCTCGACACCAATCAGCGGAAACAGCACCGAGTCCAATTCAGCGCCGTCGAAATCGGTGTTTGCCGTCAATGACAGGGACCAGTTCTTCAGGCCGCCGGCTGCCATTTCGTGGGTATCGTCACCGAAGCCGGTTTTCTCCGGTGTGTCGGCGCTGTAGTCCAGGGTAACCTGGTTGCACATGTTAGAGATATCGGTGCCGCCGACACTGATAAAGGCATCCGTAAGGACTCTTTTTGGCATGGGTTGATGCTCCTGTGTTGCGGAACGCCGCCGCCGGCGTCCTGGTTACTGGATTCCGAGAACGCCGGTGACGTTGAAGGAAGGCGCCGTCCCGCCGATGGCGAAGGTGAGACGCCAGAAGCTGTCGGTGATCGGCCCGGCAACCGGCGCCGCAAACGCCGCGCCGATCGCGTTGAACTGTGCGAAGGTGACCCGCGTCACCGGCGAGGCGAAGCCGGCGCTGTCGTCCGACTCGACCGTAACGTCAAGCGTCGGCAGCGTGCCGCCGACGGCAGAGACGTGCAGGCCGGCATAGAGCCTTTGTTGCGCGCTGACTGCACCGGCCTCGACCGCGGGACCGCTGCCGCTTGCGCCGATGGTGTCGGCCTTGTGCAGCAGGACGCCGCGCACCAGGGGCGACTCCCCCGCCGCCGCGCTAAGAGAAAATGCGAACATCTCCCCAAGGCTGCCGCCCGGGGCATACTGGCTTGTAAGCGCCCTGAAGAAATAGGCAAGGCTACCGTCAGTGTCGCGGTTCGGAAGAACCGTAAGCAGCTCGTCATTGAAGCCCACTTTCTCAAACAGCGCCGCGTCGGCGTTCTCCGCGTTGAAGTATCCGGCGCCGCCGAGCGTTGTCACCTTCAGCCCGCCGGCGGCCATGACGTGGGTATCGTCGCCGAAGCAGGTGCGCTCCGGCGTATCCACGCCGTGCTCTAGCTGGACGCTGTTCATGTCGGTGCCGATTTCATAGCCGCCGATCAAAATGCCGACGTTCTGCAGGATCTGCTTAGCCATGCTCTATCCTCCTTAGCCATCCCAATGGACGATCAGATCCTGTTGCCGCCGGAACAGCCCCTCACTCTCGGGGCCCGCGTTGAGATCCGGCGGCACGTCCCGCTCGGCCTCGATCAGGATGTCCTGGATCTCGATCCCGCCGACAGTGCCGCGGAAGCGCAGATAGGCCGCGGCGACGCCTTCCGCCACCTCCGCCGCGCCGATGATCCCGCCGCCGGAAAACTGCTGCAGGCTCCAGGAGTCGAATTGAAAGCGGGATGAACGAACGCCGTTCGTCACGCTCATGGTGTCATACCGCACCGTCGACACCAGGCCGAAGCTCACATAGGGCCTTGTCACGTTCTGCGGCACCGAGCCCCAATAGTAGAGCTGCGATCCGATCAAGCCGGTCAGCGCCGGCACCGCCTGGCCGCGCGTGTAAAGCGCCGTCTCGATGCTCACTGCTCAACGCCGCCGCGAACGCCGTTCGCCGGCCAGCTTCGCCGCCTCGCGCTCCATCCCCTGCGCCATCTTCTCGCCCATGGCGTCCAGGGCCGCGCCGGCCTTCTCGTCCATGGCGGGCCGCATGAAGGGTTTAGCCGGCGACCCTTCCGCGCCAAACTCGGTCAAATGTGCGCGGCGGCTCGTCGGCGGCTCGAAGCCGATGTTATAGAGGACTTCGTCGCTCTGCGCGCGCCGACCCTTCACGACGGTAATCGAGTCCGCCAGCGCCTCGGTGTCCTTCGGGGCCAGCTCGCGCGCCCGCTCGGCAACCACCTCCGCGCCAGCCTTGACCGAACGCCCGGCGACCTGGCGGGCGATCCTGGGCCCCAGATCGCGCAGGACTCTGTCCATCTCCTCGATGCCGGTTAGATCGAAGACGATCAGCTCGTCGGCCATGTCAGCGCCGGCGGCCCGTATTGCGTGCCGCAGTCTTCTTTGCCGGCTTGCGCGCTGGCGACTTCTTCGCCGCGGTCGCCTTCAAGGCCGCGGCGATGCTGCGGCCGTCGCAACCGAACAGCCGCGCCAGCTCCGCCCGGTCGAACTCGCCCAGCGCGTCGACCGCGCGGATCGCCCGCCGGCGCTTGCCTTCGAAAGTCTCGTTCATGTCAGTCACTCCGGTTTGCCTTTGCAGTAAAGCTCCAGGCCCTCGCGGCGCCCTAGCTCGACCACATGCAAGATGTTGAACTCGGCGCCCTCGTAGATCACCCGCTGCTCGCGCTTCACGCCGTCGAGCCAGCGGATTTTGAACATCACCTCGACCTCGGCCTGCCGCGCCAGGCCTTCGATCACTTCGCCCCCGCGCACTTCTCGCTTCATCGCCCAGATATCGGCGCCGCCTGGCAGTGCCGCCCAGATGTAAGTCACCTGCGGCCCGGCCTGCACAGCGGTCCTTTCCTGGATCGTGATCTGACGATCGAGCGCCCCGGCACGCATCAGACCGACCGGATCGAGTCAGACATCATCAGATCGAGCGCCGTCTGCGGCAGGCGCGCCGCAACCGTGCCGACAACAATGCTGCCGCGGTTGTCATAGAGATCGTTCACCGCGATATAGAGCCCGGCCTTGATGTTGTCCGGTACGTCGGCAGCCGTACCGAAGCCGGCCACAAACTCCAGGCGAACGGCGTTCGCCACCGGATAACTGGTCGGCCAGGTCTGGCCAAAGTCCGTTGTGACCCGCGCCGGCCGGCTGAATAGATCGCTGCGGTAGACGGCAGAATCCAGTGTCTGCTCGACCCCCGCGTCATCGAGATACTTGATCGCCGTCACCGACTGAACCGGGTTCAGCGGCAATTCGAAGAACCGCGGAAACGCGTCGAGATACCAGGTCCAGGCCTGCGTGACGAAAGCGAGTTTCGTATCAGCTTCCGCCCTGCGCCTGGCGGCGCCGATCAGCTGAGTCAGCAGCGGATCCTCGGCCGCCCCGCTGACCCGCGAGTGAACCTTCACCTCAGCGGCGGTGATCGGTTCCTCCGCCGGCGGCGATGTCAGCTGCAGCGCCACCGCCCGCTAGACCTTCGCGGCCTTCTTCTTGGCCAAGGCTGCCTTGCTCGCCGTGTTCTTGGGGGTCTTTTTGGCTGACTTCTTCTTCGTGGACCGGGTGGTCGGGCGCTTCGCCTTTGCCGAAGCTTTGATCGCAACGCGCTCTGCGGCACCTTCGCGCAAAAGATCGGACGCCTCGGCTTCGGTCAAGTTGATGACCTTGCCCCGCCGCAGACTCCGGCGTACGCCGCCGATCTGGCGAAAGCGCAAATCCCGGATAATCTTGACTTGTGGCATTGCTGCCTCCTGTTTCTGGGGAAGGAACGGCCGCGGCGATGCTATGCGCCGCGGCCGAGGGGTAGCGACTTTGCCGTTTAGGCCACAACCTCGTCGATGCTCGCCGCCTGGTCGGCAGGCTGATAGCGGGCATCCATGCCCAGAACAATCGCGCCGGCATCGCTATTTGCCGTCCCGATCGTCATCGAGAGCCGGACATGGGTGAAACTGTTCTCCAGGTCCAGCTCATCCGAACGGCAGTTGATGATCGCCTGCTTGTCGGAGTCGGCGCCGGCCTGAGTCAACTGCGTGATCGCCTTGCCGGTGATGTCCTTCGCACCGGTCCCCGTATCGTCGCTCGCCTGTTCAAGCTTGGCATCGAGGGTCGCACTTGCGCCAAGCGTGCCTGCCTGGATGACCGCCATGATGTTGTCGAACACACTCATGGCGATCCAAGCACTAGTCACTGTAGACGCTGCGTAGGCGTCCGGATCGATAACGCCGGCTACCGCGATGCGGTCGCTCGGCAGAACATTGGGGTTCATGTCACCCTCCGATGGTTTGTGGTGTTTTCGGAATTCCGACAGCCGCGATAGACGGACGAACGGACTAGGCGCGAGCTGCCAGCGTTACGAAATGAGACTTCGCATTGGGACTCTTCGGCGGCACGACAGGCTTGTTGAGGTAGGCTTGGCCGCCGAGTCGGAATGTCCAACGAAAGGCCTGCATGCCGTAATCGAAGAACAGATGCATAGACTGGGCGAATTGAATACCTGCCGCCTTCCGCGCCAGGTAGTAACCCAGCGGATCCACCAGCATGATGTCACCCTTATCGCCCAGGGTCGTGCAGTGTTCTGTGGGAATCACCGGCCGCCCAAACAGGAACCCGCCGGGTGCGTTCGCGAAGCCCGTCGAGGGCGGAGTCCAAATCGGCTTGTCGCCGAGGGTCATCGTCAGGAACTCCGGCAAGGTGTCGCTGTTGATGAACCATACCGCACGCGACAGACTGCCGGCGAGCAAGCGGCTGTACATCTTCGCCACATTCTTGGCCACGATCGTATCGGCCGGCTGGCTGGCTTCCTTGGCAACGGTGATCAGCGATCCGCTGTTCATCCAGCCTTTCAGCTGACCCACGCCGCTGCCCCACATGACCGCTTCATCGGCTTTCCAGTTCATTGCCCGCGCCGACTGCCGGCTTAGACGAGCATTGAGGCGCGGTGCATCTTCAAGTAGTTCGTCGGTGGCCAAGACGAATGCGTACAGCTCGTTGAGGCGCAGCTGGTCGAGATTATCCTCCATCTTTGAGGCGTTCATCTTCGTCGCCTCCGATCGCCAAAACGCCTGAACGCCTGTCGAGCCCCAAGGCGTCGTTTCGTCTTTCAGCATCTGAACAGAATTGCTGCCAGTCGGCTCGCCATCGACCATCCCCAGCAGCGAGGAGGGCTCTTCCAACATCAGCTCGTATACCTCTTGCCGAAAGGCTGGCGGCACTTGATACCCCTCACCGTCCGTGCCACCGCTTTCTTGGTGGAAGTTGGTCGGCGCTGCGCCCGGTTCCGGCCGGCGGAAGAGTGCCGCAAGGCGGTCATCCATGCGATGATTCGGCGCCGCTGGATTGGCGCGCATCACCGCCATTGCAAAGTCCGCAAGGTTGTGAAAGCCGCCGGTACGCGCCGGGTCGGGCTCACTGGAAATGATAGAACGCGCCGCCGTCAGGGCCGTGCTCGAATCCAGCGGCGCGAACAAACGCTCGCGGGTCAACTTCTTCTCTTCCTCTTCCAACTCCGCGGCCGCGGCCTCTACTTTCGGCTGCAGCGCCTCGATGTCCGCCTCAAGCTGCGCAAGCTGTGCAGCCTGCTCTTCACTGGCTTCATTCTCGCCGATCTCACCGTTCAGCTTTTCCAGCTGCGCCAGCTTTCCGCGACCCTCGTCTTTCAAGGCGCTGAGCCGCTGGCGCAGCTTCTTCAAGTCTTTACGCATGGGTTGCTCCTAACAATGCCGGGGGCAGGGATCCCCAAATGGTCTGCCGCCCCGGTTAACGGCAGAGACCGGGAAATAGAGAAAGCCTGAAACGGTTCAGCTGAAGGCGAGACGCGCTTTCAACGCCTTCGCTGCGCGACCGCCGCGTCCGCCGGCGGGCCGGCCACTGCGACCGCCCTGCAGCCGCTTGATCGTGGCCGGCAGCGCCTCGACGCGGTCAACCATGCCCTCACGCTGCGCTGCCTGGGCCATGACTGTGCGGCCTTCACCAAATCCGTTGCGCACGGCCGCCGGCGTCACACCGCGCGAAGAGGCCACAGCTTTGACGAAAGCCTTGTAATAGTCGTTCACGTCGGACTGAATTGCCGCGCGGGCCTCATCGTCAAGCGGTCCGAACGGGTGACCCTCCGTCTTGTACTTGCCGGCGGAGATCAGCTCGACCTCCACGCCCATGCCTTCCAGCAGGCCTGCGATGTTCTCATGCGCTGTGTAGACGCCGATCGACCCCACCACGCCGGAAGGCGTGACCACCAGTTCATCCGCTGCCGCACCGATCCAATAGGCGGCACTGGCTGCCATGGCGGAGGCGCTGGCGACGATACGCTTGTCGCCGCCGCGCAGGTTCATCAGGTGGTCGGCAAACTCCGGCACGCCGAAGACGCCACCGCCCGGGCTGTCGATATGCAGGATGATCGAACTCACATCGGGGTCGGCCACGGCCCGGTCGAGTTGCGCGCGGGCCTTGTCGAGCGAAACAGCGCCGCTCATTTCGTCGAACATGTCCGCCCGCTGCATGATGACACCGTGCAGCGGAATGATCGCGATGCTGCCGGCACGTACCCGGCCAACTTGTTGGCTGGGCTCGGCCGCACCGATCCGGGCGCGGATCTCCTCCTGGCCGAGACGCCCGCCAGCAGAACGGAATTTCAGCAGATCCACGATGGTCGCCAGCATATGCGGCATGATCGCCCAGGGCATCTCGGCCACGGCACGGCAAACACGTGGGTAACGGTTGTCAATCGCGGAGATCTCGTCGTCTGGCATGGTCAGCCCTCTCTAGTCGTCGCCCGCGGCGACCAGGCGCGGCCGTTCGCCCGTGCTTGCGTTGTTGCTGTCTGGCGAGCCCGTGTCCGGCGCAGCGCCGACCGGTTCCATGTTCAGCGGCCGCAGGTACGAGTCGCCGCCCTCGACCGGGTTTCTGTTCAGCATCGCCCGGACATCGTTGATCGAATACCAGCCGCTCTGAATGCCCGCTTGGAAAGCTTCCGCCTGTTTTTTCATGTCCCCGCGCAATAGCCCGGCGACGTTGTACTCGGCGAAGTACTCGTCTCCGTCGACGGTCAGCGGATCGACGATGTTGGTGTTGAAGCCGTCTTCCCAATTGCAGCCAACGGGCAAGAAGCTGTCGACCACGAATTCTATGGCTTGCGACTCGATGTTGTTGTTCGTCGCTCGGTCCAGCGCCCGGATCTTGTGCGGCGGTACGTTCAAGATCCGCGCGATATCAATGGCGCTTTCCTTTCGGGTTTCCAGGAACTGCGCGTGTTCGTTGTTGCGCTCCGGACCCTTCTCGAACTTGCCGGGGAAATCGATCAAGCCGATCTGGTGCGCCTCGGCGCCGGTCCGCGCTTTCTTGAAGGCCCTCTTGAACTTCTCGCGGTCTTCGGGCGTCTTGAAGGGCTGATCCAGAAAGACGAAGCCGCCGGCCTGGCCGTCGTTCTCGAAGAAGCGCGCGCCGTACTCAGCCACTGCCAGGGCATGAGCGAAGGTTTCGCGGTGGGTGCAATAGATCGGCACACCGCAGAGACCGTCCGTGGTGAACGGCCCCGCCTTCATATGCCAGATCTCATCGTCCCGCAGGCTTCGGACCTGGCCGCCGTTGGGATCCTGGACCCGGAACCAGACCCGCCCGCCCCGGCGCTCCGGCGTTACATACGACGGATGGATCGGCCTCAGCTCGGCGATGGCGCTACCCATGCCCGGCACGATCTCAGCATAGGCGTTGCGGTGCAAAGAAAGATTGTCCTGCTGAAATGCGCGCCATTGAAAGCGGGTCCAGCCCTCGGCGGGGCGCCTTAGCAACTTCGCCGCGGGATGCTCTGGCGCCGGCAGTTTCTTATTGTCGCTGACGCGGCGGAACAACTGGAAAGGCAAGCTGGCGATCGGGTTGGTGATGGCCGCCATGCCGTCCTGCACCGCCGGAATCGACCGGACCGTCTCGGCCGTCACTGGAATGCGCGGCAACGCCATCGCATGCGCCGGCGCGCGCTCGTACCAAAAATCGTTGCCGGGATCTCGATTGCCGCTCCCCGCGCTCATCCCGAACAGTCGACCGATCCAACTCATACCGTCAACACCTCGTAATCGTCCGGAACGGAAATCCCACCCGACGCCGGGTTGCGGCTCATGAGCTGGAAGGCATTGAACGCTGCGACCAGGGGATCGATCTTGGCCGCCCCGGCCGTCTCTTTGTCGATCATGGTCGCATTGCCTTTCGCAATCGGCTTGGCATTACCGATGCACCAGGCCATGAGCGGCTGATCGGCGTGGATCAATGAGCGGTCTTTCAGTTTCCGCTCCATACCCTTAATCGCTCCGTTGAGCCGGTAGCCCTGGGGTACACCGCAAACCGGCCCGCCGTTGGCGTCGATCTCGATGCCCCGTTCCGACAGCGCATCGACCAGCACTGCAACGCCGATCGGGTCAAGGCCGACGCCGTACTTTTCCGGCAACAAGCCGGCCTGATGAATCTGCTCGACCAGGTCGGCGATCTGCTCGATATCTTCGGTGCCGATCTCACAGATCACCAGATCGCCATCGGTCTCAAAATCACGAAGCCGCTCGGCGATATCCTTGCGCAGTTCCAGGACCGCGGCGTCGACCCAGGCGCGGCACCAAAGGAGCCAACGACCCGTCGTCCTGCAGCGACCGATCACCGCCAGCCCGAAGAGATCATCCAGTCCGCCGCCGTCGATGCCGACGGTTACGACTTCGCTGCGGGCGAGCAGCTCTTCAAGGGTCAGGACCCGCTCGGTCGCGGCCTCCCAGAAGTTGGAGGCACGCCAACTGCCGATGGCGACACCGATTTCGACATTGAGGTGTTGGGAAGCCCAACTCCGGACCTCCGCCTCGCCGTCTTCCCGCGCCTTGGCAAAGCCGTCTTCCAGGTCCTGGAGCATGACAGAGAGGCCGAGGTTTGGGTTGACCATGTGCCAGGTGCGGGGATCCTGCCAGGGCTTGGCGGGATCGGCCTGCATGTCCAAAGGGAACTCGTAGAGGACCGGCAGCAAGCGGACGTTGGCGGTGATCTTTCCGTCGCGCACCTTGCGCGCGTAGCTCAACTCGATCTTGAAGATGCCGGCCGGTGGACCGTCGCTCTGGGTCGTGATGATGACCAAGAGGCTTTCCGGCTTGGGCAGAAGGCCGCCGCGGATCTGGCGCAAGACCTTCGACGCATAGCTGTAAGACGACAGCTCGTGAAGCTCGTCCAGGATCACAATCATCGGCTTGGTGCCGGTCATGACCTTGGTGTCAAAAGTCTTGATCTTCAGCACCGCCCTGGTCGTTCGGTCGACGACTTCCTTGCGGTGATCGCGGATGTGGAATCGCTTCTGGAGATAGCCTTCTTCGTCGGCATCGATCATGCCGACAACCTGCCCGAAACACTCGTCGGCGATCTCTTGGGTCGGTCCGACGACAAGGATCTGCGCCCGGGGCCGCTTGTTGTCGATCAGGAACGTAAGGCCCATGCCGGCGGCGCCGGTGGTCTTGTTGTTCTTTTTCGGCACCAGGCCCAAGATCTCCCCGACCATGCGCTTGCCGCTGATCGGATCAATGGATCCAGCCGCTGCGCGCAGGATGTCGCGGAACCACTCGCCGGCTGCTTCGCCGAAGGTCGGCGTGCCCGGGACATCCGGCAGCCGCAGCTTGTTGAAGATCGAGACCGCGCGCTCGGCCGCCGTCGTGTCGAGCGGCAGCGGCGGCACCAGCGACGCCCCGCGCTCCAGCCTCTCCTTCCAGTCCGGACAGGCGAAACACCAGGTCTTCTCTGTGAGCGGCAGACTCAATTGAGCAGCCCCTTCCAACTCGTGGCCTCATGGGCTGTTTTCGCGTCGGCATCCGCCTGGGCTTTCTTGCCGAGAGTCTCTGGGTTGGCTTGTTCCGCCCCCGGTACTGCGGGCACAAACTCCAGGCGCCGGATCTCTTCGCCGAGCTGCTTGATGCAACTCGCGTTGCCGTTCGCCGCCTCGCGGTAAAGCATCATCAGGTGCGAGGCTTTCAGCCGCTCAAGAGCATCTTCACGAGACTGCAGCTCGCGAAAATAATGCTTCTTCAGGGTCGGCTTGGTGATACCCAACGCCGCCGCGATCCGCTCATCGGTTCGACCGATTGCCAGTAACATCATGACTTTAATACGATTTTCCTCAGTCACGATATGCGGCGGCCGCCCGCGCTTGCCCCAGTTCTCCGGGATCGGGTCGCCAAGAAGGTCGAAATTCTCGCTCATGGAAAAAAAATCCCCGAATGAGATGGGCAGCGGTCCTGGAACCGCAGGGCTGAAGAGATTTGACCCCCCCTGGGGTCTAGGTCAGTCTTCGCACTTCGGCAGCTCGCGGCGCGCGATTTCGAGGGCGATCGGGCTGTCGAGCCAGAGATCGTCTGCGGTGATCTTGCCGGCGTCGAACATCTGCTCCAGGATCTGCTTGACCACGTTGTGGCACCAGTCGCAGGACGCCTGCCATAGCGCACGATCCCAGAAGCGTTTCATGTCGCCGCGATGCGGGATGACATGGTCGGTGACTGTGGTTGCCTCGACAAAGCCGAGCGCCGTGCAACAGCGGCAGAGCGGGTTGTCACGCTTGAACGCCTTCGATGCTCTATCCCATCGCGCGTCATAGCCGCGAGCCCGGGCAGAGCCCCGGCGGCTGTCCGGCAGCGCTGCCGGCGCAGGTGCCAGGGCGGAGGGCGCCGCGGTCAAGCGCGCCAACTTACTGCTGCGCCGCGTCAAGAGGCGGCAATAGATCTTTCAGCTTGAACCGCTCCCATGCAGCGAGCCCGCCCTCGGTATGACGGCATACCAGCAGGTCGCCCTGCTCGGTCACTTTGTATTCGTGCTCGCTCTCGGGAAGGGCTTCTCGCATGTCGACCTCTTGCGTCGCCGATTGGCCATGAAAAAGCCCGCCTCGGCAAGCCGCCGGGCGGGTCATCGGCATCATCCGCGATGCCTCCGGACAACGGGTGAAAGCGCTTCGATGTAGAACTGCGCTTTGACCCGTCGATCAAACAAGGTTGTCCATAAGGTAACTTCGCGGCCATTGTCAAGCTCGACAATTCCGGTTGTTCCCGCGAAGGGTCCTTCGATGATCCTAACCTCTTGGCCCGACTCAAGTTTTGCCCGGTTGCGGTCATGCACGGAAGGCACGTCCAAGACGCCGTCTTTGCCCATGCGTTCACGCCATTCGGTGACCAACGAATCCGAAAGCTGTTGCGGACGGCCGCCGCTGTGCAGAACCGTGGCGACGCCATGCGCGTTGTTCACATCGAAAAGCCCCTGCCTCGGCGCGACACCGACGAAGAGATAACGCGGCAGCAAGGCCCGCACGACGGGCTTGATCTTGCGCGCGTGCCGCACCAGCTTGCGATAGCGCGGAAAGAATGTCTCATAGCCCAGGCTGCGCAGCTTCTGATCAGCCAGCGTTTCGGCCTGGCGGTTTGTGTGAACGACGAACCAGTCGAGCCAGTGCAGCGCGTTGCCGCCGCACTCGGGACAGCGTGACGGCGCGGCATCATTCACGCCCTGGCGCGCCGTGAACTTCGCCTGACAGCTCAAGCAGCGGCAGGAGACCAAGCGCACCGTCATGCGCGCCGCCTGTTGGACTTCGCCAGTGCCGCCCGCTCGACGGCCTCTTTCTCCTCGCGCCGCTTGCGGTTCGCCTTCGCCCTGTGGTCGTAGGTCCCGGATAGCACATAGCCGGTCGCCTTCACGATTTCACGCCGCCATTTGAACAGGCGACCTGAATGGATCTGGTCCGCCAGGGCCAACTTCAGCACGACGACGGGCACCGGATCGCCGAAAGGGATCTTGCCGTCCGGGCTGCTGTCCTGCCACTCGTCTTCCAACCGTTCGGTTACAAACGCGTCCTTCAGCGTGTATTCGACCACCGACCGCGGCGCCGAACGGATGCCGTCGAGGATCTTCGGCATGATTGCCCGCAGCTCCGCCGCCATCGACGACGGCGGCTCGCACTCTCCAGCCGCTAGCGCTTCGCTTTCCCCTTGCGGGTCAGGCGGCCCATCGGGGTCGCCGCCTGGCGCGCAAGGGTTACTTTGGGTTTTTTTTAAGGGGTTTATGGGGTCCACCCTTATGGACCCTTTTGTATCTCCCGGTGGACCCTTTTCATCACTCCGGTGGACCCTTTCGGGTTCCTTAAACTGTCCACCCGGTGGACCCTTTTGCGACGCTGCGTTGCCATCCTGGCCCGCCTGAAACTGTCCACCCGGTGGACCGTTTTGCGAGTCGGCCCCATCGATGCCGGCAGCCCGCAGGGGGTTCTCATAGGGCGACTTCTTCAGCGCCGCGAGCGCACGCCGATAGCCTTGGTCGTCGAAGTTTTTGACGTGCGGGTACAGTTCAGCGATGCGCTGCAGGTTCAGCGTCCAGTGCCGCGCCTTACCGCGGCCACCGCCCTCGCCTTCGTCCTTTTTGCTGTCCGGCGCAATGATGCCGTGCTCCTGAAACTCTTTCAGAAATTTGCGGTATGTGCTCCGGGCGATCGAGCAACGCATATAGACGTTGTGCGCTTTCGGAAAGACGGAGGTTCCGTCGTCGTTGCCGCACTCGGCGAACTTCATCAGAACCATTTTGCGGGACAGCTCCATGACGCGATCAGAGATGAAACCCTGCGCAGTGTTGCTCAATGCCAGGCTCCAAAAAGACCCCCGGCGGCGGCACCTGCAGAGCAGCCGCCGCCGGGGGCAGTTGATGGGAGGGAAGGCAACACGCCTTCAGAGACGGTCAGGCGGTCGAACCGCCCGCGCCGCCCTTCGCCGCGACGACAGGCTTGCCGCGGGAAGCTCTTGAAACGGATTGGGCCGCGATTCAAAGCAACCTGCCCTGGTCGGGCCCGTCGACGCGCAGGAAGCCCTTTTGACGCGCCAGGGGCCGCGACAGCGTGATTTCCACCGTCTGCCCCATATCGAAGTCAGCCGGCGCAACAGTGACCCAGGAAATCGGCACAAAGGTGCTATGCCCGCTGTCATCCTGGATGCGATAGGCACGGTTCGGCGTCTTGCAAAGGATCTTGCCTTTGAAGGTGAAGCTGTCTGCCGGAAGCTTCATCGCCGCCTGCCCCGCCGCGCCGGCGGCGGCGTGAAATCGGGATAGAAGAAGCCCTGTTTCCCGCGGCATGGCCTGAAGGGACGCGCCTTCGCCTCCGCGAGGGCATAGCCATAGCCGCCGGTAAACCAGGGGGAGTCGTCGATGAAATGCCGATGCCAGTTGGGGATCGCGTCGCCGACCGTCCCACAGCCGACGACGCGGACCCGGCCGACGATGCCGCCGCGCGGATATAGATTCGGATCTTCCGGCATCACCACGCCGAAGTCGCGTTTCAGGCGCTCCTGGGCCCAGGCCCAATCAAAGTCGGGATCGAAGGTCAGCCCGGCATGGATCAGCAGCGTGCCGCGGTGGCGCGTCGCCCTGGAGCGGTTCTCGACATCCTTGAAGCCGTTGACGACAAGCCAGGCCCAAGGTTGCCAGATTGACAGCGCCGGGTAGGTCATAGCTTCAGCCCGCCTTGCCGTTCGTCTGCCTTGGTCTTCGGTGCCGGCAGACAGGCCTGGATCCCCTTGACCACCAGTCGCCAGACCGAAACCGCTTCGCTGGGATGACCTTCGACGCGCCCGGACTTCCAGGCCTGCCGCTTCACATTGAGAAGCTCAACGTCGTAGTTGCGCCGCGTCTTGCTGCCGGTCCCGTCGTTACAGAGCCGCATGACCGCGAGGGTCTTCATGGTGCCCGGGCGGCTCGCCGGCCATAGCTCGACTTTTACGACGATCATGACTTCGGATCCTCGACCAACGGGTTCCGCAGCTCGACCAAGAGCCGACCACTCTTTGACGCTGTTTCGATCCGGTCATAGAGGTTGCGGGCTGCTTCCGGCCCGGAGCATCTGAAGCAGATCGAGACTGAGTCTTCGCCCTGGACCAAGCCGACATCCTCGCGACCGACGATCACGCTTTGCTGCCGCAGAACCAACTGGCGGAGCCGACCCCTTGTTTCCGGCCCTTCAAGTGGGATCATTCGCCAGGAAAAACCCTCGATCACAGCTACTGCTTCGCCTGGAGACAGGCCTCCGCGCCGCGCAAGCTGTTCCAGACTCTGGCAATGGTTCCGCTTTGCCTGTTCTTCGTGTGGGCCGATCACCGACCAGGGGATGTCTTCCCCGCCCATGATTGGGAACATGCGATCTTTCACAGCAATTCCCCCTGTGCGGCCTTCGCCGTAAGCTGCGGCGGCTGCAGATCCCAGATCGCGCAGTCGAGGACGCGGCCGGCGTTGTGCTTGCCGACCTTCACGTAAAAGACGCCGTCCTCGCCCAAGCGCCCCTCGAAGGCCTTGCCGTGGAACATCGGCCCGTCGTCGTTATGGAGCCGCCCGCGGTTGCCGCGGGTCTTTTCGAAGCGGGTCGCGCCGAGCTGATCCATCGGTGCCCATTCGCCCCATTGTTTGAAAAAGAAGGCCACCAGGGCCGCGAGACACTGGTCCCTGGCCGAGCGCACAGCCGCCGGGTTCGTTATGCGTGCGACCTGCCCCCGCCGCTCGCTCTCACCGCCGCAGATGACTTGATCGATACGCGGCCAGGCGATGTCCTCTGGCGGCGTGGTTGCCGGATCATGATAAGGCAGTTCAAACACCTCATTGTCCGGCCCTTCGCTGGTCAACAACGCCTCTTCCTCGTGGGTGTAGATGAAGAGGAAGGGGTTAAAGTCGACGGGTTCGAGTGCCGGCTCATAGCTCACAAAACGCCAGGCCGTCGACGTCTTCAGCAGCAGCGGAATTCGCTGATCAGCCGTCTTCTGATCTTCGACGGAGACGCCGAGCCCGACGTTTGGTAGCGGCCAGGGTGGCGCCTCACAGCCCAACCGGCTTTCGTCAATTTCGACGAGCTTCACCCAAACCCGGAACCCGGAGCCCCGTTTCTCGATGTATTCGAACATCCGCTCCGGGCGCTTGGTCAGGATCTGGAAGCGGTGCTGTGGACACAGCGCCATGACGGCGAAGATCTTGTCCAGCCAGTGGTCGTCGACCCAGTCACCGAAAACATCGGTCATCGAGCAAACGAAGATCATGCGCGGCCTGCGCCACGTCAACGGCTGCAACAGCGTCTCTTCGTCCAGGAAGATCTCGACCTTGTCCCGGTCCTGCTTGGCATAGCGGATGAAGTTTCGGAACCGCTTCTGCATGGCCTCGGCATAGCAGTTGCGGCAACCCTCCGAGACGTGTTCGCAGAAATGCCCGATGCCGCCCGTTTCCAGATTGCGCGCCCGGATCGGGTCCCAGGTTTCGTCGGTCCACTCGATACGCGACTTTGCCATGGGTCAGCCTCCAGTCTTCTTTGAAGCGCTACCGAGGACACACCAGAGCGCCCCTGCAGCCATGCAAGACGCCATGCCGATGGACACCGCCACAGCAGACGGAAGATCAAAAAAGCGATCAATCATCCGCGTTGCGCCCATCACGAAGACGGCTGATGTGAAATAGCCAGCGCCATAGATCATTCCCTTGGCCAATGCGTCCCACATCGATCAGTCCTCTTCATCATCGGGAGGCCAGCACGCGACCTCGTGATAACCCTCGTCATCGTCGATGCATCCGCCATCGCAGTTCGGGCATTCGATTTCACCCCGCCCGCAGACGCACATATCCCCGCCGCAGAGACACTCGATCACGCCCATGTTGTGGCAGGTGTCGCAGTAGCCCACGGGTCAGCCCTCCCAGTTGTCAGGCAGGATGATTTCGACCTTGCCGGTCAGGGTGTGTTGGGCGATTTGTTTCGGATTGTCGGGGTCGAGGGTGAGGTTGCCGTTGCCATTGAGCTTGAAGCAGAGAACTTCTCCCAGCTCCTCATCCGCCGTCAGCGGCTTAGGCACCTCGACACCGTCCAGCAGGACACGCACGCCCCGGCCCTTTGCGCGGGGATCGTAACCCCGGTCGGTCTCGATGATTGAAAGGCGCATGAACGTCTCCTAAGCCGTTCGGTCGCCATCCGGCGACGCGGGGTCGACGCCGATCGCCGTCACCTCGGCCGAGGCCAGTGCGGCCACGTGGTTGATCGGCGGCGGATCGAAGTCGAAGCGGACGCCGTCGGCACTGGCCAGCAGCGGCCCGCTAAAGACGCGGCGGCCCGCCGGCGTGATGCTTGCCTGGCTGGCGACCTTGCAGAAGGGCCCGATCCAAACCTTCATCTGCATGGCGGTGATGGTGACGAGCCCCATACATTCGAGCCGCTGTGCCGGCACGATCTGCCCGTCGCCAAGAACCAGGCCCTGCGGGCTGTAGAACTTGATCTGGTGCAAAAAGGCCCTGTCATGCATATCGAGCTCCAGGGGCGCGAAATCGGAATGCCGTCGGGGCGCGTTCATATCCCACATTTCTCCGGCGGTGGCGCTGGCGGACGGCCGCGGGGCACTCGCGGTGTGCGATCCTGGCAACGCGGGATGTCGTCGTCGTCCTGCAAGCGTGCGACTTCGCGCTGCGCTTCCGTGCAAGGCGGCCGCCCTTTCGGCAGCAGCCAACGCAACCACCAGGGCGCGCGGTGCAGACGGCAATGACCAAAGTTGTCGATGTGAACGCAGTTGACTTGCGGTCGCCAACCCATCAGATCAGGCTCCCCTCTTGCTTTAGCGAACGGCGTTCGTCCGGGTTCACCGGGTAGTCGCCGGGGCGTTCAAGCTGCAGCCGGCAGGGCGGAATGAACTGGAAAGGCCGCGGCGGCGCGTCCTTCATCCAAATCAGCCAGGAATAGGCGCTCGCCGTCGAGGGCCGTTTCCAGCCTCCCTTCCCATTGTCGAGGGCAGGATCCGAGTATTCCTGCGCGGGATCTCGCAGCACGCCCTTGTGCAAAATCACGCGCTCGGCGAACTGCGCGACCACGGTCGGCGGGTTGTCCCGGAATAGATCGCGGTAACGGTCCTGGCCTTCCAGGAAGGCCGAGCGGACAAAGACGGCCACGCCCTCTTGCGCGACCTCCAGCGCCCTCAGAATGAACGCCAAGGCGAGCTTGAAGGGCGGATTGAGGAAGACCCAGTCTATGCCCAGAGGCTCGAAACGCGGCGGCAGATACCCCGGCCAAAGAAAGTCGCCGACTTCTGAGAGCTTGAAGAGGCTACCGCCTGGCAACACCGCCCGGCGCGGGTCACTGTTGTAGTCGTGAACATCCGAGTGATAGACCCGCCCGAAGCATTCGAAGAGCGGACGAACCATGTGGCCGCGATTGGCGCAGGGATCCCAGACGGACCGCGCCCGTAAACCGTTTGGCGGACCCGAGGGCAACAAGAGACGCTGCAGCACATGGACGATTGCCGCCCGCGTCGCCCAGGGCGGCGTCGGGAAGTCGTCGAGGCTGTCGTGCGGCTCGTGGCGTTGCTGCATGACGGCGCTGCTGGTGTTGGGGCCGCTTGTCATTCGCCGTCGCACTTGATGCGGCCGTCGCACTCGAAAAGCCAATAGCTCGCTTCGACGGCCTGGCGGATCACGTCGGTTGTGGCGTTCCAGGCCATCGCCGCGTGCTCGATGCTGGGCGGTTCCGCCTGGCAGTAGACCCAATAGGCCAGCGCCCGGGCGAAGAGGTTGATGTAGGGATCGCCGGTGTCGTCGAAGGCAAGCGGCGGATTGGGGTCGGCAGGGGCTAGTCGCGTAATCATTCGTCGCCACCCTCTTCTTCCGACGCTGGCAGCGCGAACATATTGCCGCCGGCGTGGCGGTAGCCGGCCGCGGCCAGAGCATCCATGACCGCCTGCACGAGGGCGCCGACGTCACCCTCGGCGCCGCTCTTCCGCGCGACGGTCAGGCCGCCGGCGGACTGCTTGACCACGACCTGTCCCTTGCCGACCTCGGCGGCGATCGCCCGGGCATCCTCCAGCGAATGCTCCCTGGGAGTGTCGCCCGCCTCCTCCGGCGGCGCCTGGAAACGGTGCTTGCCGAGGTGATGAAAGCCCGCTTCCAGCAGCGCGGTGTGAACCAGGTCGAAGGCCGCGCCGGCCGCACCCTTGGCGCCTTTTGCCTTCACCACTTCGATCACGCCGCGGCCCTCGTCGTCGAGGCCGCCGTCTTCGCAGGTCAGCTTGCCCTGGCCTTTCGCCGCGACCAGGTTCAGCGCAGCAACCAGGTAGTCGGGATCGACCGCGGCCTCGACCGGCTCGCTTTCGCCGGCAAGCGCCGCCCGGGTCTGGTCCCGCGCGCCCATGCCGAGGTTCTGCATGTAGAGATCGATCAAGGCGAACTGTTCTTCACGGTCGGCGCTGTCCATCTTCCGCAGCTTCACGACCGCCTTGATGATCTTGTTGTTAAAGCCGTCGCCCTTTGCCTCGCCGTAGACTTCTTTGATGTCCGCGGCGATCGCCGCCTTCTCTTCCTCCAGGCGCTCGATCCGCTCGACGAAGCCCCGCAGGCGGTCTTTGGCGAAGTTGCCGCTACTCATGGCGTAATTCCCCCTTGCTGGGTTCGGCACCGGCGAACGCCGCAAGGACGTGACCTTCGTTGCCAGGTTCAAGGACGGCCGCAAACTGCTGGCGACCACCGACAACAACACCTTCACAGCGCTGAAGGCCGCCTGTTTCTGACCCCCGCCGCGCCCCTGTCATGCGCCACCTGCCCGGGCCGCGGCTTCGGCCTGCACGCCGGCGATCTCTTCGCGCGTCTCGCGCATGAAGCGCCGGATCTGGTCGACGGTGCCGGTCAGACAGTCCTTGCCGTCCCGGATGTTCCGAAGCGTGTTTTTCTCGACCCCGGCCCCCACAAGGGCGCCCGTCTCAGACATCCCGACTTCGATCACGAAATCGTGAAATTCAGCCAAAAGCTGTTCACGGATGCTCTGATTTTGTTGACGCAACATCTTGGGCAACCCCCTAGGGCTTGTGCCGCTGTGACTAGGGAGCACTAAATAGGGGTAAATTTACCCCTCGTCAAGGGGCTTATTTGGCGACTGCCCCTGGGGAAAAATCTGTGGGAAAAATCCCCCATGGCGAAAAAGAACGATCACCCGACCATTACGGACATCCGGCCGCTGCTGATGCGCGTTGCGGAGGCGCAGGGCCTGACGATGTATGCCTGGGGCAAGAAGGCCGGCGACACCAATCTGCTGAAGGACCTGATGAAGGACCAGGCGGACGGCAACCGCAAGGTAAGGTCGCCGACGCTGGAGCGGCTGGATCTCGCGGCCCGCGCCATCGGCAAGGACGACTTTGTCGACATGGCCGCCGGCGTGCCGCGCTTCGATCGCGACCTGCTGCGCGACGCGGTGATCGAAACCATCGAGCTGCGCGACAAAGGCGACCGCCAGCTCTCTGCCGAGGATTGCGCCAGCCTGGTGATCGCCGTCTGCGACCACTACGCCCGCCGCACCGAGAAGCGGCAGCCAGGCGAACTACGCCGCGCCCTCGAAATCTCTCTCGACTACGCCGGCCAGGTCACCAGCGACTGAAACCGGCGCCCCTGCGTTTTGCGGGGCGGAGGCCGCAGTGAAGCGGACCTCCGCCGACTTCGGAAGCGCACCTCCCGAAGCCACCGGCCTGCGCATTCGCACGAATTCGGGCCGGCCCGCCGGCCGCGGCCGTCACAAGAAATGACAGACTTCAAAGCAGAACGAAACTAATCGGAGCGTGCAGCGCGAACCGGTCTCGTTGTTTAATTCCATCGGTTTATAGACCCATTCGCGTGCTCGACTTCAAATTGCAGCTTGACTCCAATCACACGCGCAGAAGATCATTTGGCCAGGGTAGAAAACAATCACTGATCGCAGGCGTAGCGCACCCATCGCCCGATCCAACCACACTGACGGTCCGCCGGCCGCCGGACCTGTTTGGGGGTGCCTATGCGACTTCGCAAACTCGAAATCAGAGCCGCGCTCTTTGAAGCCGTCCGCAATCGGCGGCCGCCGCGCGATGAAGTTTGCCCGCCGGGGTTCACAAAAAAACCGGATCGAATCCTCGCCTCAAAATCGCAGGGTTTCCGGCCCAAACACGGGCAAGGCGCGGCGTTGTTACCCCTATCCTGCCTGAAAAAAGAGTGCGCCGAACCTTGACGGGGTAAATTTACCCCGCTTATGATGCGCCCCTGATCACGAGGGGATAGCATCATGGAAAACCCAAACCCGCTTGCCGGCCGGCCCTCCGGCCCCATTGACCCGCCTGAAAGCCACGGCCCGGTCGCTACTCTGGACCGCGCCTGCCGCAGCGAAGCCGAGGCCCGCGAGGGCCGCCGCGCCCGCGCCGACCTCGACCGGTTCATCATTGACCTTTGCAAGGGCGGAACCATCCTGCTGTCGAAAGACACGCCGCTGGCCTTTGGTGGCGCCGCGCTGGTTGGCCGCTTTGTGGTCGCTGAATCCACACCTGACAACCCGGCCGACATCAGTTGGGTCGCGCTTTGGCAGGACGCCCATAGCGGCAGGCTCTACCACGCCATCGGACACGGCGCCTTTGCCTGCGCCCTGGATGACATCGCCCGCCGCCACCGCGCCGGTCGCCTCGCCTTCATACCGGGATATCAGCGATGAACTGTCGATCCAAAGGATCTGGCGATCACACCCGGCAGGCGGATGCAAAGCATCCTGGCGAGGGTGGCGCAATCGGGCCAAGGGCGAAGCTGACCCACCGCGAGGCATGCCTTGTCATCTTTGGCAAGTGTAACGCCTACGCCCTGGACTCCCTGCGCCGCAACAGCGTCGATAACGCGCGCTTCTGGGCAAGCCAAGCACGCCATGCATGGAAGGCGGCGAACCAATGACCCGGCACGATCTGACGGATCTCCTCGCCCTCGCCGCCTTCGTTGTCGGCGCCATTCTCTTCGTCCTGGCGGCTATCGACGCCGTGGCCGGCGGGCCCACCATCCTGCAACGCCTCTTAGAGGCGCTGTGATGCCGGCATCACTGAAAGCCGTCCATTCTCGCAGCCGCCCCTCTTCCCCGGGCGGAGCGATCGCCGGGTCTAACAGCGGCGATCTTTGTCCTGACCTGTCATCCCGATCGCAAGGTCAGGATCTGCGAGCGGCGCCCGGTCCTCTTCCAAACGATTCCCCTCGTGAGGAACGGCGGCCGGGCGCCATCACCCCCAAGGATGCCCTGGCCCTGGCCCGCCGCCATCAGGCCCGGCTCGATGCGGCGGCGCGGACGCCGGCCGCCTTCATCGGCTACCGACCGACTTTCAGCCTCTGAGGCCCGTCCCCGGCGAACGGCGTTCGCCGGACAACCCCAAAGGACCCGTCATGTCCAAAGTCAAAACAACCCGCCACCATGATGGCAGCCTCTCTTTACGCGTCCCGGGCGACCAGATCGACCTGCTGTGGAACCTGTTGAGGGCAGGCCGTGAGCCGGTGATCCAAATCCTCAGATTGAAGCGGTTCGACGAAGCCGAACTGGACAACATCAGTTGCCGAACGATTGACATGATGCAGGCGATCGGCGGGAAGGCCACCTGCGGCAACTTCATGTATCTGCGCAACCGTAGCGAAACCAAAGCAGAAAGGAACCCGTCATGAACAACGTCCAGGAAATCCCCTTTGCGAAGCTGCGGCCCTCGCCGCTGAACCCGCGCAAGGACTTCGACGCGCAGAAGATCGAGCGGCTTGCCATCTCGATCGACGCCGACGGCGTCCTGCAGAACCTCACGGCCCGCCCGGATCCGAAGAACAAAGGCGCCTTCGAAATCATCGCCGGCGCCTGCCGCTGGCAGGCCTTCGAACGGCTGGTGAAAACCGGCAAGCGCAAGCCGGAAGACGGCCTGCCGGTGCAAATCAAGGATCCCTGCAGCGACCGCGAGCTGGTCGAACTGGCGATGATCGAAAACCTGCAGCGTACCGACCTGCACCCGCTGGACGAGGCCGAAGGCTTCGCCAAGCTGCGCGAGCTGGGCATGAAGACCGACGAAATGGAAAGGCTTGTGCCCTATACGCTCCGGCATATCCAATTGCGGCTGCAGCTTCACGACAACCTCTCGCCGGCGACCAAGAAGGGCTTCCGCGCCGAGGCCTTCAGCCTCTCCATGGCCCGCGTGATCGCTGCGCTTTGTCCCGATCCCAAGCGGCAGGCCAAGGTGGTGAAAATGATCGGCGAGCGCTACAACCACGGCTACGGCTCGCCGTCGCAGTTGACGGAAACCCTGCGCCGCGAATCGGTCCCGCTGTCCCGCGCGATCTTCAAGCGCGAGGCCTACACCGGCAAAGTCATCGTCGACGACGGCATGGACGATCCGGACCATGTTACGGTCAAGCCGACGAAGCCGGTCGAACTCGCCGCCGATGTCGAACAGTTCCGCAAGCTGCAGCTCGAAGCGGCAGAGGCGCGCCGCGCGAAGTTGGCGAAGACCTGGTCGGAGGCCTTTCTGAAGGAAGTCACTTCCAATCTTTGGAGCCCCTACTACGACAATTGGGAGGACGGCTGCAAAGACAAGAAGAAAGCCTCGGCCGTCGTGGCGGTCTATCCGGACGGCCGTGTGAAGACATTCACCGGCTTGGTCATGCGCGACCTCCGCCGCTCCAATGGCGCGGCCGCCGGACCGAAGGCAACGCCGGAGCAAAAGGCCGCCGCCAAGGCCAAGGCGGAAGCCGCCGGCGAGACGGCGATCCCCTCAAAGGCGGGTCAGGTCATCGCCAAGCACGCAAAGACCAGAGCCCTGCGCAAGGCGCTGCTAGAGAAGGGCCACCATCACGCGATGATCATCGCCTGCATTGGCCTGATCACCATGGGCGACACAGTTGCCCTCGACCATCGCCACGGCAACCGGAACGACGACGCGATCGCCGCGCCGGAAGTGGAAGCGGTCTTTGGGAAGTTCTGGCCACGGCTGTCGAAGTTCGTCGGCCGACACAATCATATCAAGCCCGGCGACCGCAGGCGCCTCTACATCGGATACAGCGACGAAGGCAAGGCGGCGTCCCTGTTCCGCGAACTGTCGAGCTGGAAACCCGCTGAGGTGCAGGAACTCTTCACGGCGCTGATCGCCGCCAGTATCGGCACCCGGCCGGGCCACAACTTCGCCCTGGAAGACGGCCCGCTGATCAGAGCGATGGCTCAGGCAGTGCAGCCCGAAGTTTCCGAAGTTTGGGCCCTAGACGAGGCGTATATGAAGACGCTGAGCAAGTCAGGCCAGCTTCGGACCGCCACCGACCTGGGCCTTTGCAAAGGCAGTACGGGCCTGCCCTTCAAAGCCGAGGAACTCGGGAAGAAAAAGACCGGCGACCGCATCGAGATCATCTTGCACAGCAAGCGCAGCGCCGCCGGAGCCGCAGACTACCTCCCGCCGCTGTTCCATTTCGCATCCACCGACGCCGAGGTACGTAAGAACCTGAAACCCAAGACGCCGGCAGCGCCCACGGCCGCGGCCAAGCCGAAGGCGGCGGCGAAGAAGGCGGTCAAGAAACCGGCGACCAAGAAGGCCACGGCGAAGAAGACCGCGGCGCGCCGCAAGGCGACATCAAAGCCCAAGGTCGTAGCATCTAAAGCCAATGGCAAAGCCGCACCCGCCGCCAGCCCGATCGAGGCGATCGCAGCGCAGAAGGCGGCGGAGTGATGCCCAGTCGCTACCTCACACGCGCTGGCTTCGCCGCTTGGCTGCGATCCCAGGGCACCCGGAAGACTGTCGGCCGAGCCTGCCGGGCCTGTGATTGTCCGATCGCCCGTTATCTGAAGTCTCAGGGTTGCACCAAGGCCGCCATCGATCCTTGCGAGGCATTCTTCATCAGCCCGGCCGGATGCGAGGCACGCGAAGATCTCCCACGCTGGGCCTCGCGCTTCGTGGTCCGCGCGGACAGCCTCGACTTCGAACGCCGGATCACGGCCGGGCGCGCCCTTGTCATCCTCGAAGGCACGCGGCTCTCATGAAGGAAGCGCGCGCAGAGGCGGCGATCAGGCGGCAGGATGCCGCGGCCGCTCTGCGCGCGCTGATCATGTCCCTTGCCCGGCGGCACGCCCGGGAGCATCATGACGCTGAATTGGCTGCCGACCTTGCGGAGGGAAGGGAAAGGCGTGTCGGAATCGACAAGAGCCCTACGTGATCTTGCGCGCGCCTCCAGGCGCTGCGCCGAGGCGTTCTGTGACCTCACCTATGAACTGGAGTTGATCGACCGCAGCGATCGCGAGGCCATCTGGCGCCACGACTGCGCGAGTCGCCGCCTTGATGACGGCCGGCCCCTATGACCCGGGCGGCGATCTACGCTCGCTATAGCAGCGATCTGCAGAGCGAGGCCTCGATCGAGGATCAGATCGCGGTCTGCCGTGCCGAAGCCGAGCGCCGCGGCCTCTCCATCACCGAAGTATTCACCGACGCGGCGATCTCCGGCGCCTCCGCCCGTCGCCCGGGCCTGCAGGCGCTGCAGGATGCCGCCCGCGCCGGCGCCTTCGACATCGTCCTGGCCGAGGCCCTGGACCGCATCAGCCGCGACCAGGAAGACGTTGCCGGCATCTTCAAGCGCCTGACCTTCGCCGGCATCGCCCTGGTCACCCTGTCCGAGGGCGAGATCGGGCCCCTCCATATCGGACTGAAGGGCACCATGAACGCCCTCTTCCTCCAGGACCTCGCGGCCAAGGTGCGCCGCGGCCAGCGCGGCCGGGTGAAGGCCGGCAAGGTGCCGGGCGGCCTCTCCTACGGCTACCGCGTTGTGCGCCGTCTTGATGACGCCGGCGAGCTGGTGCGCGGCGAGCGGGAGATCGACCCCGATCAGGCCGCGGTGGTGGTCGAGATCTTCGAGCGCTACGCCGCCGGCGAAAGCGCCCGCAGCATTGCCCACGACTTGAACCGCCGCCGGATCCCCGCGCCGCGCTCGTCGGCCTGGCGGGCCAACACGATCACCGGCAATGCCGGCCGGCAGAACGGGATCCTGCACAATCCCATCTACCGCGGCCGGCTGGTCTATAACCGGGTCCGCATGGTCAAGGATCCGGAAAGCGGCAAACGGATCTCACGGATCAACGACGCGGCCGAGCTGGAGTCGGCCGAGGTGCCAGCACTGCGGATTGTGGGTGATGCACTCTGGCAGGCCGCGCAGGACCGCCGCCGGCAGATCGCGGCCGAGCCTTTCGGCCGCCGCCGCCGAGCCAAGCGCCTGCTCTCCGGCCTGCTGCGTTGCGGTGCCTGCGGCGGCCCCATGGCGATCGTGAAATCAGGCGCCTACGGCTGCGTTACGCACCGCGAGAAGGGCCTTTGCAGCAACGGCCGCACCATCAGGGCAGCCGAGGCCGAGGCGCGCATCCTGGAGGCTCTAAAGGCCTCCCTGCTGACGCCTGAGAACGTCGCGCTCTATGTCGAGGAGTACCAGCGGGAACGGCGCCGGCTTCAGCAGGAAGCGGCACGGACGCGCCGGCGCGACGAAAAGCGGATCGCCGACCTGGCCGCAACGATCGAGCGCCTGGTCGACGGGATCTGCGACGGCAGCGACACGCCGGCCAGCCGCGCCCGGCTCCTGAAGCTTGAAGCCGAGAAAGCGGAGCTGGAGGCCGCGACCTCGGGCGAGCGCGGCGCCGGCGTCGAGCGCCTGGTGCCGAACCTGGCCCAGCAGTTCCGCGACGCGGTCGGCCGACTCCAGGAGGAGCTGGCCACCGCGGCGGCCGGCGGCCATGCCGAGGACCTGGCGGCCGTCAGATCGATGATCGAGAAAGTCGTGGTGACCCCAGGCCCGCACCGCAAGGCGCCCTGCGGATTGGCGCTGCACGGCAGCCTGGCCGAACTGATCCTGGCGACCGGGGACTCCGGTCGCCAGGATGTTCGGATGATGCCGATGGTAGCGGGGGAGGGACTTGAACCCCCGACACGCGGATTATGATTCCGCTGCTCTAACCAGCTGAGCTACCCCGCCATAGGGTGTCGGCAGCCTATCACGGGCGCCGCGCTGCGATATATGGCCTCCCCCCCTGCCCTGTCAAGCCGATTGGCTCCGCCGGCAGGGTCCCAGACGGCGGTCATCCTTCGAGACGGCGCTTTTACGCCTCCTCAGGATGAGGCCGATGCCATCTGCTCCAAGGCCTCACCCTGAGGAAGGCGCGCAGCGCCTGTCTCGAAGGGCGAGAGGCCCTCAATCGCCCAGCATGGCAGCGAGCTTCATGGCGACGCCCATGGAGCCCTCGATTTTCAGCTTGCCGGTCATATAGGCCAGGGTCGGGTCGAGGTTGCCCTCCAGCAGCTTGCCAAGGTCGTCCAGGCCGAAGCGCAGGGTGGTGTCGGCCTCCGGGGCCGTGCCGTCGACCGGCGCGATTTCCGCCGGAGTGCCGGTGCCGTCCCAGAGGATGGCCCCGTCGTCGCCCAGGTCGAAAACCACCCGGTAGCCGAGCGGCGCATTCATCGCCGCCTGGGACTTCAACTGCTCGACCAGATTTTCCAGGGACATGGTTGGGCGCTCCTCCGACGGCTTTTTGTTTTCAAACCGCCGCAGCGGTCGTTGTTGTCTCCCGGTTCGGCACGCCCGCAGTGGCCCGGCTTTCCGCCGCGACGATCCAGCCGCCGCCGAGGATCCGCTCGCCGTCGTAACAGACGGCGGCCTGGCCCGGGGCGATGCCGAACTGCGGTTCGTCCAGCACGACTTCGGCAGCACCGTCGTGCCGCATGAAGATCCGCGCCGGCGCCGGCTCGCTGACCGAGCGCAGCTTCACCTCGACCGCCCTGCCCTCCGCCGGAATCTCGCCCGCCGGCACCCAGTTGAGGTTGCGCAGGATGACCGCGTCCCGGGCCAGAGCCGCCTTGGGGCCGACGATGACACGGCGCGCCTCCGGCTCCAGCCGGACCACGAACAGCGGCTCGGTCTCGCCGCCGAGGCCGAGGCCGCGGCGCTGGCCGATGGTGTAATGGATGATGCCCTCGTGGCGGCCCATGACGCGGCCGTCGACATGGACGATCTCGCCGGGATCGGCGGCGCCGGGGCGCAGCTTCTGCACCACCGAGGCATAGGAGCCCTGGGGCACGAAGCAAATGTCCTGGCTGTCCGGCTTGTCGGCCACGGCGAGGCCATGGCGCTCGGCCTCGGCCCGCACCCGGTCCTTCTCCAGCCCGCCCAGGGGGAAGCGCAGAAAGTCGAGCTGTTCGCGGGTGGTGGCGAAGAGGAAGTAGCTCTGGTCGCGGCGCTTGTCGACGGCGCGGTGCAGTTCGGCGCCCTCCGGCCCCATCCGGCGCTGCACGTAGTGGCCGGTGGCCAGGCAGTCGGCCCCCAGATCGCGGGCTGTCGTCAGCAGGTCGCGGAACTTGACCGTCTGATTGCAGCTCACGCAGGGGATCGGCGTCTCGCCGCGCAGGTAGCTGTCGGCGAAATCCTCCATCACCGAGTCACGAAAGCGGCTCTCGTAGTCCAGCACATAGTGCGGAATGCCCAGGTTCTCCGCCACCCGGCGGGCGTCATAGATGTCCTGGCCGGCGCAGCAGGCACCCTTCTTGGCCACCGCCGCGCCGTGATCATAGAGCTGCAGGGTGATGCCGACGACGTCATAGCCCTCGGCATGCAAAAGCGCCGCCGTGACCGAGGAATCCACCCCGCCGGACATCGCCACCACCACCCGGGTGGCCCCTACCGCCTTGTCTATACCCATGGAATTCATGAGGCCGGACTATAGGCAAAGCGGCAGCAGGCGCAAGGGGCGGCAAGAGCGCCGGAGCTCCATCGGAAAAGGATCGAAGTCCTATTCATCCTTCAGGATGGCGGCGATGCGGTCGAGCGGCTGCGGTTGCCGGTTGAGGTCCAGAGATACGGAAAAATGGCCCTGAGGGCGGATGAAGAGATTATCGGTCGGCACCCCCCAGCGCCGCGCCAGGGCGAGCCCGCCGTCGAAGGGGGTCACGCTATCGGCCTCCCCGAGGGTCATCACGATGCGCGCCGCCGGCATGGCCGGGACGCCACGGGGTTCCAGAAGGGGGGCGTAGCGGCCAAGGTCTTCCGGCGACCAGCCGGCCCGGGCGAGCGCCGCCGGATAGTCCACGGCGCGCGCCAGGCTGCCGGTCATGGCGACGTCGAGTGCGTTGCCGCTGGTCGCCACCAGCAGCAGGGCATCGGGCCGCATGGTCTCCGGCCAGTCGGCGGCGGCCACCGCGGTCAACTGGCTGGTCAGAGCCCCCAGGCTAACCCCGCCGATGGCAACCCGGCGGCTGCCGTTCTGCCGCGCCCAGGCGGTCATCAAGCCGGCCTCGGCGCCCCAGGAGGAGAACAGCTTCAGGAAACCTTCGGGCCCCAGGGCCATGGCCGGTTCGCCCCCATAGCAGCCGGCGATCCGCCGGCGGCCATGCCAGGGGCCCTCCGGCCGGATCACCCGCAGTCCCTTGCGCAGCAGGCTGGCGGTGCTGTCGATGGCGCCGGACCAGAAATCCAGTTCCATCCCGATGCCGTGCAGATTGATGAAGCTGGGCGGGTTCTCGACATCAGCCGGCTCGAAAACCCTTGCCCAGGCGGTATCGCCGGGCAGACCGGGTGAAAGAAAGCGCAGCCAGCGCTCCGGTCCGAAAGGACCCGGCACCGGATGAGAGACCTCGACCGGCGGCAGCGGCGCAGCCGATCCCTTCCCGGCTGGCGGGGCGATACAGGTGCCGGCACTGCCCAGCCAGTCTTGCGGTGGCGCAAAGTCGTTGGGTGATGTCATCCGCCAGCGAACCTGGGCGGCACGGCGTCGGATCGGCGTAAAGCCCGACCTGGCCGCCATCAAGGCAGAGGCAGCGGCAAGACGGGCTCGTTCGCGGGTGACCAAAACACTGTCCGAGGGGGCAACCGGGGCAAAGAAAGCCTCCAACCAGCGCTCATCAGCGCTGCGGTAATCGCGTGCGCGCTGCCGGGTCTTTGCGATGGCACGGCGCAGTCTGCTTCCGGTCAGACCGCCGGGGAAGGCCGTCAGCCCGCAGGCCTCGGCAAAGGCCGCTTCGTCATCCGGATGGGCCAGGGCAGCCGCCCAGGCCCGCGACAACGGCAGGTACCAGCGGCTGACGGCATGCAGCGCCAGCCGGTCGTACCAGGGCCGCATGACCAGGGCACCGAGAGGATTCCAGTCCAAGGGGTTGCTGCGCGGAACCGGCAGCTTCGAATCGCGTTCCGTCATAGCGCGCGAGCATAGCCGCCACGCGTTCAATTCACAGGAAATTTATGGCGGTCCGCATCCGGGGAACAGCTAGACTTATGACAGCTTCCCCGAGACAGAGAACTGAGGAGACTGCCGTCCATGCGACGACCATTGGCCAGCGCTTTGTTTGCACTTCTGCTCGCTTTCCCCGCGCTCGCCCCCGCCGCCGAGTTGCCCGGCTGGAAGGTCATGAAGACAGCGCACAGCTATCCAGTGCTGGTGGAGCGCCTGGAACAGGCGATCGCCGACAACAAGATGGGCCTCGTCAGCCGCGCCAGCGCCACCCTCGGCGCCAAGCGGATGCTGAACAAAACGATTCCCGGCAACATGGTGATCGGCGTCTATCGGCCCGATTTTGCCGTGCGGATGCTGGAGGCCAGCCTCGCCGCCGGCATCGAAGCACCGATCCGGTTTTATGTCACCGAGAACGCCGACGGCACCGCGGACCTCAGTTACAAGGCGCCGAGCGCCGTCTTCGCGCCTTACGAAGACGGCGGCGCGGCGCTGAAAGAACTGGCCGAGGAACTCGACGGGATCTTTGCGCGCATTGCGGCCCAGGCCGCGGGACGCTAACCGGGCTCCGCCGCCGCCCACTTTCTCCACGGGGGCCGCGCCGCCTGGCGTTCCGGCGAAATCGCGCTATCCTGAGGCTCTTCGCTCAGGCCCTCGCGGCGGGATGACATGACCCTTGAACAAAGCGGTGAACAATCAGGCGAGAAATCGGCAGCGGCGCCGGCGCTGAAACTCGACGGCCTGGCCCTCTGGCTGGTTGAACGCGGCATGCAGGGCCTGCCGCTCAGCGAACAGATCGCCGGGTTCTGCCAGAGAGTCTTCGACAGCGGCTTTCCTATGAAGCGGGTATCGGTGGGCATGTACACGCTTCATCCCCGCTATGGTTCCCACACTTTCGTCTGGCGGCCCGGCGACGACACCATCGAACACATACCGCGCGAACGCGCTGTCGTTGGTCATGACATCTACTTGAAGAGCCCGGTCCACTATCTGCGCAGCAGGGGCCTCCGAACGCTCCGCCGGCGGTTGGACGGCGGCGATACGGAGGAGTTCATTTTGTTCGGCGAGCTGCGCGCGGAGGGGTTTGTCGACTATGCCGCCTTCCTGGTGCCCTACGATCTCGGCCAGGCGGAGGCAATCGCCAAAGCGGCAGACACAGTCGGCGCCCCAACCAATCCAGACCGCGCTCTCGACGGGATCTTCTTTTCCTGTGCCACCGACCATCCGGAAGGCTTCGACGACGGGCAGCTCGATCAAGTCGCCCAGATGCTTCCCTACCTGGCGCTGTCAGCGAAATCGCGCCTGACCTACGACGTCGCCAGCACGGTGCTGGAGACCTATCTCGGCAGGGATGCCGGGCGCCGGGTTCTGACGGGGCAGATCGAGCGCGGCTCGGCCGAGGCGATCCGCGCCGTCATCTGGTTTTCCGATCTGCGCGGCTTCACCAAGCTGACCGACAGCCTGCCCCGCGACGAACTCATCGCCACGCTCGACGACTACCTGGAAGCCATGGCGGGCCCGGTGCAGAACAACGGCGGGCAGATCCTGAAGTTCATGGGCGACGGTCTGCTCGCGACCTTCGATCTGACCGGTCGCGACGAAGCGGCAGTCTGTGGGGAGGCGCTGAGGGCTGCGGCGGAACTGCGCCGCACCTTTCCGGTCTTCAACGAGGTCCGCAGGCAGGAAGGCAAGCCGATCATGGACGTCGGCCTGGCCCTGCATCTGGGCGAGGTGCTCTACGGCAACATCGGCGCCAGCGAGCGTCTCGACTTCACGGTGGTCGGACCGGCGGTCAATGAAGCAAGCCGCATCCAGACGCTTTGCCGCCCGCTCGAACGCAACGTTCTGATCTCCAGCACCTTCAAAGAAGCGGCGGACGAGGATAATGCCGCTGCAGATTCCGGCGGACTGATCTCCCTGGGTTTTCACGCACTCCGCGGCGTGCGCGAACCGCAGGAACTGTTTACGCTCGACGGCTGAGAGCCGGAGCACGTCGGGCATGGCACCGCAGCTACGGCACTCACCCGGTTGTCGCGCTGATTTGTAGAGTTCCCAAACATCGGCGCAGGCCGGAGTCAGGCAATGGAACCGCTGCTCTTCTGGGTTAACTGAGGTTTACTGCGACCTCGATATCCCAGGCTGAAACAGCGCGATCACTTGATCTGCGAGCCATTCATAACCGAGATCCCCCGAAATCCGCTTATGTATAGCAAGTGAGATTGTAAACCTCGGGCTTTTGAAAGGTGGGGCCTCGGTTCGATAGCCAAGCGTATCGCTGAATTGGCTCAACACACGAGAGGGTTCGGTGGCAACCAACCCAGACGAGGCGACGAGCTGAGGGACGACAAGAAAAGTGTCTACCTTCAGTTTGATTGATCGCGTTGCATCGTGTGCAGCCAAAGCTGAATCCGTTAGGCCGGGTTCCGCGGGATTGCGAACAACATCAAGGTGATCCTGAGCAAGGTATGCCGACAAGGTGAGGCTGCCATTCCAGATGGGGTGCGCATCGGCCGCCGCAACGAGCAGACTGTCTTCGAACAAGGGAATGGTCTCGATATCAGCTGACGCAATGGGAATGTTTGCGATGGCCATGCTAACGACACCACGGTCGAGGGTTTCCATTACCTTCAGGCCGTCGGTTTGGTGAATTTCAAGCCCAATGCCGGGTCCGCCACCGACCAGCGCATTTCTCAGATTTGGGAGCACAGTCAGCATCGCATAGTCGGGCATCGCCAAGGCGAAAGTTCGCGTTGATGTTGCTGGGTCGAAATCATGCCCCAGATGAACAATCTGCGTTGCTTGCACTAAGAGAGCACGGATCCGGGGCGCAACTTCGCGCGCAAACGGGGTTGCGGTGAGACCACCGTGTTCACGAACAAACAGCTTGTGAGAAAACAGATGACGGAGACGGGATAGGGCGTGACTGACCGCCGATTGGGTCAGGCCGAGCCTGTTAGCAGCCCCCACAGTGCTGCCGGTTTCAAGGAGCGCGTTGAACACCTTAAGAAGGTTGAGATCAACCGCGTTTAACTGAATTTCATTCATTAAGGTGATCCAATTTATTCGTTTAATTCATTTTCTGCGTCTTAGTACAACGCTGCAACGCAAACGACAACGCACTGGCAGCGGAACATCACATGGCGAAGAGAAAATGGTCACAAGACAGCCGGCGGGCTTTTCTGAGCGCCGTCGGCATAGGGTCGGCAAGCTGCATCATCGGCTCCCGTTCGCTGGCGTCCTCACAAGATGAAGCCCAGAGAACGAGCGAACGCTACCGACGTGGGGTCACCGTGCTGCGCGAAGTCGGCGGGGGCGGTTCTGATGCACCGATCAACACATTGGAGGAGGCGTCCCCAGACTTCGCCCGCTTCGTTGTGGAGTATGGCTACGGCGACGTCTTGGCGCGCCCCAATCTTGACCTGGTTACGCGCGAAGCTCTCACGGTTGCTTCTTTAATGGCACAGGGCAACCATCCGTTACCCACCCACTTTCACGTCAACGGGTTCCTGAACGTCGGTGGCAGGCCCGAAGCGTTGGTGGAGCTTTGCTTTCTTTCAATAGGCGTCTGTGGTTTTCCGGCTGCGATCAACACCATCGCCGTGATTCGGGAGGTATTGAAGGAACGGGGCCAGCATGTGCCTCCGGTGCCAGTCGGTAAAAGAGACGGCACCGAGCGCCATCTGCGCGGGCTTCGAAACCTTGCCACTCATGGTGAGAACGGCCCACAGCGTTTTCGAGAGCTCGCTGAAACGTCGCCGGTATTCGCCAAGCTGTTGGTCGAGTTTGTCCACGGCGAGTTGCTAACACGCGACGGCCTTGACGCGAGAACAAAGTATTTGTCGGTCATCTCGATGCTGGCAACAGCCGGAAACAATCAGCAGTGGCTTAGAGACTATGTGATTTCTGCTTTGCGCCAGGGCGTAACGCGCGACGAAATCACTGAATCGATGATTCAACTGACCGTCTATGCCGGCTTCCCAACCGCCCTGGTCGGGTTCTTCACCATTGTTGAGTTGTTCCGCAACATCGATGCGAATGTCGTTTCGCTTTCTGAATCCGCAAAGACTGTCGCCAGCGAACCATCAGAGGCCCATTCGGCGCGATTCAAGCGGGGAGCCGACACTTTGTCCGTTATCTCCGGCGGCACGGGGCAGGCAATTGTTGCGAGTTTTGAAGATATCGCGCCGGAAATTGGACGAATGATCGTAACCCATTCCTATGGCGATATTTTCTCACGGCCCGGCTTGCCGAAAAAGGTACGTGAGCTGACAGCGATTGCCAGCATGGCGTCGGTCGGAGCCATGACCTCCGAAACGCCAATTCGGGTGCATATAGAGGCCGCGTTGAACGTTGGTGCGACACCGAATGAAGTTATCGAGACACTTCTCAATCTAATTCCATATGTTGGATACCCGAAGGTCGAGCGCGCCTTAGCGTTAGCGGGCAGTATTCTTCACGAACATGATTCAAACTGACGAGTGTGGCTGAGTGACTGTCGGCAGAGCCCGCCTATAGATCAGGGTCAGCGGCGAGCCGCACGAGAACCTTGTCTATGCGCCGGCCATCCATCTCGACGACCTCGAAGCGTGCATTCTGGTAGAGAAAGCTCTCGCCGACAGTCGGCAAGTGGTCAAGCTGCTGCAAAATGAAACCCGCAACGGTGTCGAAGCCACCCTGCTCTCGAAGACCGCGCAGGCTGACGCGGTCCTCGAACTCGTCTATGGGCAAGGTCCCGTCGACAAGCCAGGCTCCGTCGCTGCGTTGAACGATGAGCAGCTTGGCGGTTTCTCCCCCCTCCGGCAGGTCACCGGCAATCGACTCCAGAAGATCGGTCAAGGTTGCGACACCCTCGGTCACCCCATACTCGTCGACCACGACGGCCATGTGCACGCCTTCGAGGCGAAACCGTTCGATGAGCTTCAGGACGGAGAGGCGTTCGAGAACGATGAGGGCCGGCACCATCAGGGACTGCAGGGCGATGGGCTCATTCTTCAGCGCCAGCGGCAGAAGATCCTTGGTGTGAACCACGCCAACCGCCTTGTCGATTGAGCCATCGCAAACGAGCAGGCGTGAGAAGCGAGACGTTTCCGCCACGCGCATCAGCGTTTCGTGATCGGCTTGCGCATCGATCCACAAAACCTCGGCGCGCGGTGTCATAATGACCCGGACAGGCCGGTCGGCGAGGCGGAGCACCCCATCGATCATCTCGCGCTCCTGGGGTGCGAAGATGCCCGCGAGCGTTCCTTCGGCGATCAACGACTTAACCTCATCCTCGATTGCGCTGTCTTTGCGCATCGCGGAAAGCTTCATGAAGCGTAGAACCGCATCGGTCGAGACCTTGAGCAGCCAAACTGCGGGAGCGGCCAATTGGGACAGCAACTTCATGCGTCTGGCGACGCGCGAAGCAACCTTTTCCGGATTTGCCAGCGCGATACGCTTGGGCACCAGTTCGCCGACGATGAGGGAAAGGTAAGTGATCAAAATCACTGTCAGACCGATGGCGATCGTATCGCCGTGCGGTGCGACGGAGGGAAAAGTCTCGAGCCAATCGCCGAACCGATCGGCGAAGGTCGCGCCGCTGACCGCGCCGGCGAGGATCCCGACCAGCGTTATGCCAATCTGTATCGTTGAAAGGAATCGGGTCGGATCTTCGATCAGGAGAAGCGCAGTGCGCGCGCCCTTGTTGCCGAGGCCGGCCATGTGCTCAAGCCGGCTCTTACGGGACGACACCAAGGCAAGCTCCGACATCGCCAGTACGCCGTTCATGAGTATGAGCAGGAGCACGAAGACTATCTCAAGATACAGCATGTTCATCCAATCCAACGAAACAGGAGAGAGCCCCTACAGACCGCCATCACCCTACCACGGCGGGACTGATGGCCAGAAGCGGCCCATGGCTGCCCACAGGTCAGGAGAGGTGTTTCAGGTCAAAAAACTATGTTGGTTCCGGAATGGCATTCTTTCGCCCTTGGAAGCGATCCGGGAAGCCGACGGAGCGCAACGTAAAGCCGGCTGCCGCTATTCCCAGTAGGGGCCAGTCTTGCGAAACTCGGAAGTGTTGCGTCGTGTTTTCAACAGACGCCCGGCCTCAGCCGAGCATGTTGTTCACTTCTTTCGGCAGGGCGACTTCCAGACCGTCGAGCTCATCACTCATGACGATCTGACAGCCGAGACGGGAGGTGGGTTTGAGGCCGAAGGCGAGATCGAGCATGTCTTCTTCGTCTTCCGAGGGTTCGCCGAGTTTCTGGTACCAGCCGTCTTCGACAATCACATGACAGGTGGCACAGGCGAGCGAGCCCTCGCAGGCACCCTCGATATCGACGTCGAAGCGATGAGCGATTTCCATCACCGACAAGCCCACCGGAGCGTCGACCTCCTTGCGGTTACCGTCCTTCTCAACAAACACCAACTTCGGCATTACACTCTGCTCCCAAATTACCGTCGCTGCAGGCGTCCCCCCGACGCCTACTCCGCCGCCGCGCTGCCCTTGGCGCGCAGACCGCCAACCTTGTCTACAAACTCCTCAATCGCCAGATCGATATCGGCCTCGCTGGTGAAGCGCCCGATCCCGACCCTGAGCGAGGCGCGGGCCCGTTCCTCCGAAAGGCCGAGCGCCCGCAACACATATGACGGCTCCACAGAGGTGGAGGTACAGGCCGACCCGCTCGACAGCGCCAGGCGCGGCATGGCTTTCATCAGCGCCTCGGCATCGACGCCCTCGAAGGCCAGATTCAGATTGCCGGCGACCCGCCGCTCGGCATCACCGTTCAGTAGAACCCCGTCCAGGCGGCCTCTAATGCCCTCTAGCAGCCGAGCCTTCAAGCCCGAAATACGCTGTTGCTCTTCAACCATTTCCTCGGCTGCCAGTCGCGCCGCCATCCCGAGACCGACGCAAAGCGGCGGCGCCAAGGTACCCGAGCGCAGGCCCCGCTCCTGCCCGCCGCCGTCGATCATGGCTTCCAGACGAACCCGGGGACGGCGCCGCACATAGAGCGCGCCGATGCCCTTGGGACCGTGGAACTTGTGACCGGAGATGCTCAGCAAGTCGATGCCTTCGGCATTCACGTCCAGAGGTATCTTGCCCACCGCCTGGGCCGCATCGGTATGAAAGTAGGCGCCCCTTTCCCGGCAGAGGGCGCCGATTTCGGCAAGAGGCTGAATGACGCCAATCTCGTTGTTCACCGCCATGACGGAGACCACGGCGGTTTCTTCGTCCACGGTCTCGGCGAGCAGGTCCAGATCGATCAAGCCGTCCGCCCGCACCGGCAGGAAGACGGCCTGGAAGCCCTCGCGCTCCAACTGCCGGCAGCTTTCCAGCACGCACTTATGCTCTGTCGCGAAGGTCACGACTTTCGGACGGGCGGCGCGATGGAACCGCGCGGCCCCCTTGATTGCCAGGTTGTTCGACTCCGTCGCGCCGGACGTGAAGATGATCTCCCGCGCGGAAGCGCCGATCAGCGCTGCGAGGTCTTCGCGCGCCCGCTCAACGGCTTCTTCCGCGTCCCAGCCATAGGCATGGGCGGTGGAATGGGGATTGCCGAAGCGTTCGGTGAAGAACGGCAGCATGGCCTCCACCACCCGTGGGTCGGTCGGCGTGGTCGCCTGATTGTCCAGATAGACCGGCTGGATCGACCGGTTGGGCAGCCCCTCTCTTTCACCTGCTGTCATGCCCGCCTCCTCAAGCCGCCTGGCTGCGGCGATAGAGATCGCCCCAGGCCACGAGAAAGTGGTCGATATCTTCGGCGCGGCTCTGCCATCCCAGGCTCACACGAATGGCCGAGGCGGCTTCGGCGGCGCTCGCCCCCATGGCGGTCAGCACATGAGAGGGCTGCACCTTGCCGGAGGAGCAGGCAGCGCCGGCGGAGACCGCAACACCGGCGAGGTCAAGCGCCATGATCTGGGTTTCCGCCGCCATGCCGGCAACGGCCAGACAAGTGGTATTGGCGAGACGCTCGCTTTCGCTGCCGAAGACTTTCACATCCGGCGCGATCGCCCGGGCACCGGCCTCCAGCCTGTCTCGCAAGCCGGCGAGCGACGCCATTTCCGGAAGGTCACCCTGCGCCGCTTCCGCAGCAGCCCCGAATCCGGCGATTCCCGGCAGGTTCTCGGTGCCCGCGCGGCGCCGGCCCTCCTGCCCACCACCCGCCATTAAAGGCGCGAGGGGAAGACCGTCACGGCACAGCAGCGCGCCGGTCCCCGGCGGGCCGCCGACCTTGTGAGATGAGAGGGTCATGCAGTCAACACCAAGAGCGGCCATGTCCAGGGCAAGCTTGCCGCCGCCCTGCACGGCATCGCAGTGAACCAGCGCACCGGCGGCACGGGCCAGTTCCACAACCGCCGCCATGGGCTGGATCACGCCGGTCTCGTTGTTGGCCAGCATGACGGAGACCACCGTGCCCTCGGGACAGCCGGAGAGCGCCGCTTCCAGGGCGGCAAGGTCGATCTGGCCGTCACGGCGCAGCGCTAGACGCACGGCCTCCGGCGCGGCCTGCAAAACCGAATCGTGCTCGCCCGCCGACACCAGCCGCGGACCGCTGCCCAGACCTTTCAGGGCCAGATTGTTCGCCTCGGTGCCGCCGGAGGTGAAGATGACCCAGCGCGGGTCGCAGCCGGCAAGGGCGGCAACCTGTTCGCGCGCCTGTTCGACCAGCCGCCGGGCGCGGCGCCCGGGCCCATGCACCGAGGAGGCATTACCCGGCTCCGTCAAAGCCTCCAGCATCGCAGCCCGCGCTTCGGGCCGCAGCGGGGCGGTGGCGTTATAGTCGAGATAGGCTGTTGTGGAAGACATGGGAAAGGATCGGCTTACTCGCCGGCTTCCGCCAGGGCGGGCGGCTTGCTTTCGCCGTCACCTTTCAGCCCGCAACCGGAGAAGCCGGGCTCCGGCATCAGGCCGCTGGTGCCGAGCAGGCGCCGGGCGACCACATCCTCCACCGTCACGGAGGAAAGGTAGAGATAGATCTGGTTGCCCAGTTCCTCCCAGAGATCGTGGGTCTGACAGCGGCTCTGATTACCGCGGCAGCCGACCGGTTGGCCGGGCATGCAGCGGGTCGCACGGATCGGCTCATCAACTGCGAGGATGATGTCGGATATCCGGGTCTCCGCCGCCTTGTGGGCGAGCAGGTAGCCACCCCCCGGACCGCGCACCGACTTGACCAGACCGCCGCGGCGCAGCTTTGCAAAGAGCTGCTCGAGATAGGAAAGAGAGATCTCCTGCCGCTCGGCGATATCGGCAAGCGCGACCGGCTTGTCTTCGGAGTGACTGGCAAGATCGCAGAGCGCCATGACGGCGTAGCGGCCCTTCGTTGAGAGTTTCACCGGACTATCCCTTTCCCGAGGCGCAGGCCCCTCCCCCGACTATCGGAGGAGCATCAGCACTTGCCTTCGGCTGTCTCAGAAGTTTTCACATCCCGGTCGTCGCCATCGCTTGCGATGGCAGTGCCCGAGTTCGAGGCGCCGCCCTCTTCCAGTTCATTGACCCGGGCGCGCAGGCTCTGAACTTCGTCAAGCAGTCCGTCGAGAGCGCGGGCGATGGGGTCTGGAATATTGCCTGTCGGCGTGCCGTAAGCGACGAAGGGGGCCTTGGTATCCTCAGGGGTTTTCTGTGTCTGCACCGCACGGGCCGGGATGCCGACGACAGTGGCGCAGTCCTGAACATCTTTGGTCACCACTGCGTTGGCGCCGACACGCGCACAGCGGCCCACGGTGATCGGACCGAGTACCTGGGCGCCGGAGCCGACGATAACCCCGTCCAGCAGGGTCGGGTGGCGCTTGGTGTTGCGCTGACTGTCGCTGTCCACACTGGGGGCGACACCGCCCAGGGTGACACCCTGGTAGAGGGTCACGTCGTCGCCGATTTCCGCCGTCTCGCCGACCACCACGCCCATGCCGTGATCAATGAAGAAACGCTCGCCGATAATGGCACCCGGGTGGATTTCGATCCCGGTCAGGATGCGCCCGATCGCCGAGAGCCAGCGCCCGGCCAGGGTCCAGCCGCGGCGCCAGCAGGCGCTCGACAGACGATAAAGCATGATGGCCTGGAAACCGGGGTAACAAAGCACCACTTCAAGTCGGGAGCGTGCCGCAGGGTCACGCTGCATGGTGGCGTCGATTTCGGTCCTCAGAGACTTGAACATGGCTTTGCCCATCGTGCTATGATCGCGGCCCTTTGCCGCCCGGGGCGGCTTGGTGGGCAGATGATGCGCCGATCCGACCAGAACCTGCAACACCCCGATAGATAATAAGTCCGAGTAAATTGGTCAAGTTTCTGCGCAAGAGGAAATGACCCGATATCAGAGAGTTGCCGAAGCCAATATCGCCTGAAACCCGCACTATCCTAGGCGATTGTATGGTTATCGGATCGGCCTGCCTGCGTCCTTCGGAGGCGCTGCAGGGACACGTAAAAGCAACAAAGCACCCGGCGCTGCGCCGTTTGTGGAAGAAAAATAGGGAACATTTGGTCTATGCCTGACGTGATCTTCAACGGGCCAGAAGGCCGTCTTGAAGGACGCTACCACCACAGCAAGCAGGCGAACGCGCCGATCGCCCTCATGCTGCACCCCCATCCACAGCATGGGGGCACGATGAACAACAAGGTCGTCTACACCCTTTTCCATGCCTATGTGCGCCAGGGTTTCTCGGTCCTACGCTTCAATTTCCGCGGCGTCGGGCGCTCCCAAGGCAGCTTCGACCGCGGCGAGGGTGAGCTGTCCGATGCCGCTTCCGCGCTTGATTGGCTGCAGGCTTACAATCAGGGGGCGAGCGCCTGCTGGATCACCGGATTCTCTTTCGGCGCCTGGATCGGCATGCAGTTGCTGATGCGCCGGCCGGAGATTACCGGCTTCGTCTCCGTCGCCCCGCCGGCGAACATGCATGATTTCAGCTTCCTGGCGCCCTGTCCCTCATCGGGCCTGATCATTCAGGGCGATGCCGACGACGTGGTGCCGGAGCCTTCGGTGGCCAAGCTGGTGACCAAGCTGTCGTCACAACGCGGCATCACCATCGACTATCGGGTGGTGCCCGGCGCCGGCCACTTCTTCCAGAATGAGATGGAAATCCTGGAAAGCCACGTGGACGACTATCTCAGGAAGGCCCTGCCGGCGGATGCGGACAAGTCCGCCGCCGGCTGACCTGCAGCGGCCTTTTCGGACGCGAAAGCGGCGTCAGGCCGCGATGTGATGGCGGCCGCCGCTCGCGGCTTCGCGCACGCCGGTCGTGCCCGGCAGTGTCAGCGGCAGGCCGGCGAGCGAACGCAGCGCCAGATAACCGAAAGCCTGCGCCTCCAGCACATCCCCCTGCCAACCGACCGCCTCTACCGGGTCGACCGGCGCCTGAAGACGCGCCGCCAGGGCGGCCATCAGAACCGGATTGTGGCGGCCACCGCCGGTGATCAGCCAACGCCCGACCGGCTGTGGGAAGTAGCCTGCCGAGCGGGCGATGCTGGCCGCCGTGAAAGCGGTCAGCGTTGCAGCCCCGTCCTCCAGGGAGAGCGCCTTGACCGGCGCCGTGGAAAAATCGTCCCGGTCCAGGGACTTCGGCGGCTGCCGGTCGAAGTATGCGTTGTTCAAAAGATCTTCCAGGAGCCCCTCATCCACAACGCCGGCCCGGGCCAGGGCGCCGTCGCGATCCAGCGGCTCGCCGCTGTGAGCCTCCACCCAGTCGTTGATCAGCGCATTGCCGGGCCCGGTGTCAAAGGCGAGGACGCTGTCCCTGCCTTCGCCGATCCAGGTGACGTTGGCAACGCCGCCGATGTTGACCACCGCCAGAGGCCGCGGCAGGGCCGCCGCCAGGGCTGCCTGATAGAGCGGCACCAGGGGGGCCCCCTCGCCGCCGAGGGAAACGTCGCGGCTGCGCATGTCCGAGACCACATCGATCCCGGTCTCAGAGGCCAACAAGGACCCGTCGCCGATCTGCCAGGTGCGCCGCTCTTCAGGACGGTGAAGGATGGTGTGACCGTGGAAGCCGATCACCCGGATGTCCCGGGGGGAAAGACCGGCCGTCTTCAGAAGACTGTCCACCACTTCCGCATGCCTCAAGGTCAGCGCCCGCTCGACCGCTTCTACCGGCCCCTGCCCGCCGAGCACCGAGCGCAACTGCCGGCGCAGTTCGCCGTCATAAGGTAAAGAAAGAAAGGGACCGCTCTCCACCCGTGTCAGGCCGTCACTGCGGATCAGGGCTGCGTCGATGCCGTCCAGAGAGGTCCCGCTCATCAGGCCCAGAGCCCAGGACAAACCGTCATTTGAAGGGTTTGAGACCATCTTTTCCGCCGCCATCTGTCGACCCCCGCAGGGCTGCCCCGCATCAGGGCAAATTGTGAAACCGGGTGGACTGTGCTAAAGGCCAGCCCCCGCGGCACTATAGCGCCGCAAATCATAACGATCCAATAAGGCGGGGGCTCCGGCAGAGCCCAAGCCGACCCGAAGTACCTGTCCGAAGTATAGGCAAGATTAAGGCATAGGTAAGACCATGACGGCGCCCCGCTCCGACCTTCTGCGCGTTCTCCAGGAACGTGGCTTTATCCACCAGTGCACGGATATGGAGGCGCTGGACGAGCAGGCGTCCAAGGGTCTTATCACCGCCTATATCGGCTTCGATGCCACCGCCGACAGCCTGCATATCGGATCGCTTGTGCAGATCATGATGCTGCGTTGGCTGCAGAAGACCGGCCACAAGCCGATCGCCCTGATGGGCGGCGGCACGACCAAGATCGGCGACCCTTCGGGCAAGGACGAATCCCGTCAGCTTCTCACGCCGCAGCGGATCGACGACAACATCGCCGGCATCCGCAGCGCCTTTGAGAACCTGCTGAGCTTCGACGACGGGCCGACCGGGGCCATCATGGCGAATAACGCCGACTGGCTGGACAAGCTGGAATACATCGACTTTCTGCGCGATGTCGGCCCGCACTTCACCATCAACCGCATGCTGACTTTCGACAGCGTGCGTCTGCGCCTGGACCGCGAGCAGCCGCTGACCTTCCTGGAGTTCAACTACATGATTCTCCAGGCCTACGACTTCCTGGAACTCGGCCGCCGCCACGATTGTACGTTGCAGATGGGCGGCTCCGATCAATGGGGCAATATCGTCAATGGTGTCGAGCTGGGACGCCGTATCGACCAGCGTCAGTTCTTCGGTCTGACCACGCCGCTGATCACCACGGCCTCCGGCGCCAAGATGGGCAAGACCGCCGCCGGTGCGATCTGGCTCAACGAAGCCCGGCTTTCGAACTACGACTACTGGCAGTTCTGGCGCAACACCGAGGACGGTGACGTCGGGCGCTTCCTGCGCCTGTTCACCGAACTACCCCTGGAGGAGATCGCCCGCCTGGAGGCGCTCGAAGGCTCGGAGATCAACGACGCAAAGAAGATCCTGGCGGATGAGGCCACGCGCCTCTGCCGGGGCGCAGCCGCCGCCGGCGAGGCCGCGGAAACCGCGCGGCAGACCTTTGAAGAAGGCCGCAGCGCGGAAGGTCTGCCGACCATCGAGATTCCCGAGAGCGAACTCGCTGCCGGTATTCCGGCCTATGAACTGCTGCGCCGCGCCGGCCTGGCCGCCAGCAACGGCGAAGCCCGGCGTCTGATTAAAGGCGGCGGCGGGCGTATCAATGACGTTCAGATCAAGGACGAGCAGCAGACGGTCTCGCTGTCGGAGCGCAACCCTGAAGGCGTTATCAAGCTTTCAGCCGGCAAGAAGCGGCACGTTCTGCTGAAGGTGGCCTAGACAGGACCCGCTCTAGCCGGCAAGCGCTTCTTTCGTCGCCGCTTCGAAGCCGCTCATGGCGGCGACGAAGGGGCCGGGCCCGTGGCTGACCCTGGCGACCTTCAGGCTGCGAAGGCTCTCAAGAGAAGGTCCGCCGCTCTTCATCATGACGTTGACCGGCAGACTGCAGGCGCCGGTGACCTGGCCGATCAGGCCCTCATCCATCAGCCCAGGCACAAAGAACCCGCTGGCGCCGGCGGCAGCGTAAGCCTTGCCCCGTTCCAGCGCTTCTTCAAGATGTGAGGCGTGGGCGTCGGGCTTGGCCTTCAGGAACAGATCGGTCCGTGCATTGATGAAGAAGTTTACCCCGGCCTTCTCCGCCGCCGCACGGACGGCGGCGATCCGCTCACTCTGCGCGGCGATGTCGTGGAGGCCGCTTCCACCGACCACCTGGTCTTCGAAGTTGATGCCGATGACCCCGCAGGCAAGGAGCCGCGCGACGTTCACCGCGACCTTGTCTGGCGCCACCGCGTAACCGCCTTCAAAGTCGATTGAAACGGGCAAGTCGACAGAGGCGACAATCCGTGCGGCAAGGGTTTCGACGAGATCGAGCGGTATCTGCTCACCGTCGCCATAGCCTTGGGCGCCGGCGACCGACCAGCTGCCCGTGGCAACAGCCTTCGCACCAGCCGCCGCCGCGGCCTTGGCGGTACCGGCATCCCAGATGTTGTAAAGCACCAAGGGGTCACCCGCGACGTGGAGGCGGTGAAAGGTTTCGGCCTTCTCGGTCTGATTCATTTAAGCCTCGATCTTAAGAGTGGATTGGGTTGCGGCAAGGCGCCGTTCATGGTCGATCAGCCAGCGTTTTCGCCAAAGGCCGCCGCCGTAACCTGTAAGGTCGCCGTCGGCGGCAACGACCCTGTGGCAGGGAACGACAATAGCAAACTGATTGGCGCCGTTCGCCCGCCCCATGGCCCTTACGGCGGAAGGCTTGCCGATTGCCCTGGCCATCTCCGCATAGCTGCGCGTTTCCCCCAAAGGAATCTCCTGCAGCGCCCGCCAGACCAGACGCTCGAAGGGCGTGCCGGGAAGCGCCAGCGGCACTGCGAAGTCACCCTTTGCACCATCGAAATAGAGGTCGAGTTCCTCCTCTATCTGATCGGTGGGGGAGAACCGTCCGATACCGATACCGGCGCCGGTCAGGCTCTGCAGCCTCACCAGTTCTCGCGGCAGCGCCTTGCGGTCGAAGAACTCAAGCAGATGCAGCGCATGTTGATCCGCTACGGCGATCATCGGCCCCAGGGGTGTCTTGATCCAATCCGCCTTCAAACGCTCATCACCGGTGAAAGAGGACGGTGGGCGCCCAAGAGTCTTGGCAAAGGCCGCTCTGAAACCGCTGGCCGAATCAAACCCCGCATCCAACTGCGCTTCGATGACGTTGGAGCCCGCGGAGAGCGTACCGGCAGCCGTGCGTATGCGCCCGGCCCGCGCCATCTCCAGGAAAGTGATGCCGAAGTGACGCTTGAAAGCGCGGCGCACCGTCGAAGGGTCGTAACCGCGGGCCTCAAGGTCGGCCTCCCGCCAGCGACGCCCCGGATCCTGTTCGAGCTGCTGGATGAGGTCGGAAACCAGAGGCTCCATCTCTGCAAGGGACCCAAGCGGTTTGCATCGCCGGCAGGGCCGAAAACCCGACTCGATACAGGCGGCGACGGAGTCCATGAAGATGCTGTTCTCGCGCTTTGGATTGCGCGCCGGGCAGCTCAGACGGCAGAACACGCCTGTGGAAGTGACGCAGACAAAGGCCCTGCCGTCATAGCGCGCGTCGCGGGCCAGCAAAGCTTCATAGAGGATATCGTCGTCGGGCAATTCGAAGAGCATTGGCTTACCTAGCGCATCGGCAGGAGGCGTGCCGCCGAAAATCGGGCATCTATTTCCGACCTAGCGGTCGATGCGCTCGGGCACGGCGGTCGCCCCTTCGGCATTGGGCTCGGCGGTAAAGATTCCCCGCAGAAAGCCGGGGGTCAGCGCTGAGAGCGGGTTGACGCTGACCTTGGGATCGTCGACGGGCCCGTCAACGCCGTACACCACCGCGATCAGCCCCTCTCCCTCTCCGCCGGTGAGGATCGATCCAATCAGCGGTATATTGCTGAGAAAATTGTTGATCGAATAGGCGGGCACCACAGTGCCTACCAAGTCGATTTCATCTCTGTTGAAATCAATCTGGCCCTTGGCGGTCAAGCCAAGCGAGGCGCCATAGATCCGCATCAGTTCCGTCGTCGCGACGCCGTCGTCCAGCAGGAATTCACCATCCATCCCGTCGAAACCAATCCCTTCGCCGGCCAGCAAATTCACAACACCGGTGAAGGAAGCAACCGTCAGCAGCTTGGCCAGCACCGGCGCTTTCACCATCACGAAATCGCGCGCGACCACCTTGGCCTTGATGGGATGGGTCGGCGATGGCCCCTCGCTCGATCCCGTCACCTGAATGGTGCCGCCGACGACGGTGTCGGCGATGTTGACCGCGCGCAGCAAGGCCCCGAGATCATCGCTCTGGGCCAGAAGCCGCAGGCCGCTGCCGGAAGCATCGGGCGCCAAAGAAAGTTGCAAGAAGCGCCGGTCGAGGGACACCACCGCCTCCGGATCTACCCCTTCACGCTCGGCCTCCGCCGGATCGCGCGGTGACCAGTACTGCTCGGGAATGCTGCCGGAGATGCGGATGGTTTCCCAACCGCTTTCCTTGCGCACGAGTTCCAGATTGACCTGCTGCAGGCGCCTGTTCTCAGCAAAGAACAACTGATCCAGATCAGGCGCGCTGACCGAAAGCGGCTCAAAGCTGCGCGGCGGCGTTGCGGCCGCCGCCTCCTGCGACGCCTCTGCCTGGCTTTCCGCCGGACCCTCCGGCGTTTCGTCCTTGGCGATAAACGGCTCGGCATCCAGAATGCCGCGCCCGATGGTCGCCGCGAAACCGCCGTCGCTCTGTTCCACAACGACATCCTGCAGGTCGCTGCGGCCAAAGGCCACGCGGTCGAAGCGCATCCAGCCAAGGCCCTCGTAGTTCGGGCCGGGCCGCGCCTCACCGCGGGCGATCAGGTCCCCGGCCTGCAGGATAATGTCGCGGTAGGCGACCGGACCGCCGCTATCCAGATCGACCGCCATACGCAGGCTGCCTTCGGTCCCGACCGGCTTCTCCCAGTGGATATCGGGTACCGCCAGTTCGGCACGCGAAAGATCGGCCGCCACCTGCAGCGTCGAGAAGCCGCCGTCCAGACCGACCATCGAAACCTGGGCTGCAACGGGACCCGTCAGCATATCCCCGATATCCAAACCGAAGCGGGCCCGGCCGGCATCGTCGACAGAAGGAATGTCGGCCTCAAGCACGGTGCGGAACTTCGGATCCGCCAGGAAACTCTCTTTCCACTGCATCGTCAGGGGAACCCCGCCCAGAGTGAGAGGTCCGGCGATCTCCATGCCATTGGCATCAAGCTGCAGCGCCAGCCGCCCCTCCGTCATGGTCTGGCCGAGCAGGACATTTTGCAAGGCCGCGTCGCGTATCTGGGCGTCGACCTGGAAACCCAGGTCATCGAAACTGAGGTCCTTGATGAGAGGAAACTGGAACCCGAGATCAGCCGTTAGCGCACCGCCGCTGCCCTCGGCCGAAAACCCGAGCTTGGAGATCAGGTCCAGACGGGGATGCTCCAGAATCCGCAAGGTTTCGAATACCGGTCCGGCCGCCTTCACCTCGACGGCCAACTGTTCGTAAATCTTGCGCGCTTTGTCAGCCGTATCGAGCCCTGTGATCTCGACCTTGGACTTGCCCAAGGCCAGGGAAAGCAGAGAACCGGACTCCGCATCGAAACGCAGCGCGCTCTTGTCAAACTTCGCGGTTCCCGCAATGCCGGTGATCGGCGGCAAGGGCCGAAGATAGTGAACCTCAAGGTCGCGGTAGGTCATGGTACCCGACAACTCGACGAGGTCGGCAGCGTCAAAGTCACCGTCAGGGACCACAATCTTAACATCGGCGGTAGCGAGCGAGACCGTGCCGCCGGCGATGTTTTCAACCACCCAGGGCCGAGGATCCGGGGCCACCGCCTCCGGCCAATAGCGCGACAACTCAGCCAGCGCCACGTCTTCCAGCTTGGCCTGGGCATCGATGGCCCAGTCGCCGCCAGCCTGCGGATCATGATCGAACACACCGGCGATGCTGAAAACCGGCCCCGCCGCCCCGTCGCTGCCGAGGCTTATTCTCGCTTCGTCGAGATCGAAGCGGCTGGCGGCATCGTCATAACGGCCTTTCATGGTAAGGTCGCGCACGGGAATCGGCGCCATCTCTATGCCGGGAATTGTGAAGTTGCCCGCCAGGCCCTGGACGTTGAAGCTGGTCGGACCAACTTCGCCATCCAGCGAGACCGAGGTCGCCAGAGAACCGCTGATGCGCGAAGTGATGCCACCAACCGGCGCCAATTGCGGAAAGGCCGCCGCCAGAGACTCCAGGCTGATATCCGAAAACCCGGCGGCAAAGTCGACGATGCGCGCCTGCTTGTCGTATATGAAGGCGGCATCGACCGTCGCCGGGTCGCGCTGACCGACGAAGCCGAGACTCACGTCCCCGGCAAGGCCCGCAATATCGCGGCGCAGGGAGATGTCGGCCGCCGGTGCGGTCCAGGAGAAGCCCGCAAGGTCGTCCCGGACGAAAACCTGACCGTCTCTGATGCGCACCTCGTCGAGAAAGGAAAGCGGATTGTCCGCCGTACGCTCCGACAACAGTTCCTGAATCATGCCACCCAGGATCAGCGCTTCGTCGCCGCCGGCCTGTTCCGGGCCCGCCCCCGTTGCCAACCCCTCGAGAGAGCCCTCCACACCCTCAGGGATCTCAAGCCGGCCGCCGTCACCGCCGAAGCTTATCTTGCCGTCAGCAGAGCGCAGCAGACGGATCCGCGGCGCGATGATTTCGACCTGATTGGGTGCAACCGTACCCTGCAGCATCGCGGTACTGCTCAGCTCAAAGGCAACTTCCGGCAGCGAGGCGATTCGCTTGCCCTCGGGATCGCGCACCACGATGTCGGCGGCGTGGAGGACGATATCCCTAGACCGGTCGTCCCATACAAGGAAGGTTTCACCGATTTCGATGGTGTTGCCGTCGATTTCGCTGAAGGCCTGCTGCAGATAAGGCTTCAGAAAGTTGATCTGGATCGGCCCTTCGGAAAAGCGCCAGACCGCCACGGCGATAATCAGGACCATCGCGGCGAAAAGCCCGCCAAAAACCTCTACGCAGACCCGCATGGTGCGCCCGGCCCGCGAACGACCACGTTTCCCGCCCTGCTTGCCTTTATCGTCCCGCCCCGGACCCGCATCACGCCCGGACGGCGGCTTTCCGGCCCGCTCAGCCGAAGCCGCCTGCACACCCGCTTCCGGGGCATCCGGGCCTTGACCGCCAGGACCGCTTTCCGCAGTCTGATCGCTGAGCGAGTGTTGTGAGATGGTTAAACTCCCTTATCTGCCAGAGGCATCCGAACTGCCGGGCGCCTTGCATCCGTCATCCGGCGAAGCTTGGCTTGAGCGGTGGCGCAGCAAGGCCGAAAGCGCGTTGGCTGCTTCCGGCAACGATTTTTTGACGCAACTCGACGGAGCGCCAGCCGGACCCCGCCTCCTCGAATCGATCTTTTCGAATTCGCCCTTTCTCAGCCAATGCCTTACAGCCGATATCGGTCTCCTACCCGATGTTTTAAACCATGGGCCGCAATGGGTCCTCAGGAAAGTCCGAGAAGAGCTCAAAAGCAAGGCTCCCGGCTGCCGCGATCAAGCGGAATTGATGGTGCTGCTGCGTCAGCAGCGCCGCCGCGCCGCCTTTGCCATCGCCTACACGGACATCACCGGCCAAGCAGGTGTCTCCGCCGTGACCCAGGCGCTGTCCGAGTTTGCCGAGGCGGCGGTCGAGGCAGCGCTTGAAGGCCTGCTGCGCCTGGCCGAGGCACGCGGAGAGCTTGGCCTGAAGGCTGGCCGAGAGACGGCCACCGAAGACTGCGGGCTTGCGGTTATTGGTATGGGCAAGCTGGGCGGCGGCGAACTCAACTACTCCTCCGACATCGATCTCATCGTGATCTTCGATCCGGAGAAGACCGACTACCGGCACAGTCGCGGGGTTCAGCAGGGCATGGTGCGCCTCACCCGCGACCTGATGCGCGTTCTCGATGAGCACACGGCGGAGGGCTACGTCTTCCGCACCGACCTGCGCTTGAGGCCCGACCCCAGCGCGATGCCGCTGGCGATCAGTGTGAATGCCGCCATGACCTACTACGAGAGCCTCGGACAGAATTGGGAACGCGCGGCCATGATCAAGGCGCGGCCCATCGCCGGCGACCGCGAGCTGGGCCAGCGCTTCCTGGCCGAACTGCGCCCCTTCGTCTGGCGCAAACATCTGGACTTCTGGGCCATTCAGGACGTCCACTCCATCAAGCGGCAGATCAATGCCCACAAAGGCGGCTCCGTGATCGCGGTGAATGGCCATAACGTGAAGCTGGGGCGCGGCGGCATCCGCGAGATCGAGTTTTTCGCCCAGACCCAGCAGCTCATCTGGGGCGGCCGCGATCCGACCCTACGCCTGCCCAAGACCAAGGAAGCGCTGGCCGCCCTGGTCGCCAGCGGGCATATCGAGCCCTCGGTGGCGGAAGGCCTGTGCGAGGCCTATGACTTCCTGCGCCGTCTGGAGCACCGTCTTCAGATGATCGAAGATCAGCAAACCCATCTGATCCCGCAGGATGACGAGGCGGTCGACAAACTTGCGGTGTTTCTGGGCTATGCGGACCCGGCCCGGTTCCGCGAGGACCTGCTGGCCAGGCTGCGTCTTGTGGAAGATCACTACGCTCATCTCTTCGAAGAGTCGCCCTCGCTCTCCAGTCCCGGCAACCTGGTCTTCACCGGCGGACAGCCGGACCCGGAGACCCTCTCGACCCTGCAGGACCTGGGTTTCGACGCCCCCGGTCGCGCCTGGAGCCTGGTAAGCGGCTGGCACCACGGACGTTACCGCGCCGTGCGCTCGAACCGCAGCCGCCAGATGTTGACCGAACTTGTGCCGACGGTTCTGGATCTGCTTGGGAAAACCCGCGAGCCGGACCAGGCCCTGATCAAGTTCGACAGCTTCCTGGCCGGACTGCCGGCGGGAGTGCAGATCTTCTCCCTCTTGTGCAGCAACCCCCGCCTGCTGGAGCTCTTGGCCGAGATTATGGGCTCGGCGCCGATGCTGGCGGAGCGGCTGAGGCAAAATCCTTCACTTCTGGAAGCCGTTCTCTCCGGCGACTTCTTCGACCCCCTGCCCGACGGCGCGGTGCTGGAGATGGAGTTGCAACAGGTGCTGGCCGATGCCCAGGACCTGCAGGACCATCTGGACCTGACCCGCCGCTGGGCCAACGACCGGCGGTTCCAGGTCGGGGTCCATATTCTGCGGCACAAAGGCGACGTCGATGACAGCGGCCGCGCCCTCAGCGACATTGCAGCGGCGACCCTGCGGGCGCTCTACCAGCCGGTCATCGAAGATCTGGCCCGCAATCATGGTCATCTTGGCGGCTCGGGCCTCGCGCTGATCGCTCTCGGCAAACTGGGCGGGCGCGAGATGACCGTTTCCTCCGATCTTGATCTGATCCTGCTCTACGAACCCTCGCCGGAGCATAAGCAATCGGACGGCGCCAAGCCGCTGGACCCGCCGCGCTATTATGCCCGCCTTGCCCAGCGGCTGATCAACGCGGTCACCGCGCAGACTGCCGAAGGAACCCTCTACGAGATCGACATGCGCCTCAGGCCCTCCGGTAACGCCGGGCCTATCGCCACCTCGCTTTCCGCCTTTCGCCGCTACTACGCCGAGCAGGCCTGGACCTGGGAGCACATGGCCCTGACCCGCGCCCGGGTAATTGCGGGCCCGGCAGATTTCTGCGAACGGGTGACGGACTGCCTGCGGCAGACGCTGACTCAGCCACGACAGGGCGATAGCCTGTTGGCCGATGTCGCCGCCATGCGCCGGCGCCTCCACAAGGAAAAGCCGGCAAAGTCGCTGTGGAGCGTCAAGTACGTCGCCGGCGGCCTGATCGATCTGGAGTTTCTGGCCCAATACCTGCAGCTGCGCGAGGCGGCCGCGCATCCGGAGGTGCTGGCAACCCCAACGCAGGACGCTTTTGCCGCCCTGGCCGCCGCCGGTATCCTCGAAAAGCCGAAAGCTGAAGCCTTGATCCAGGCCACCCGTTTCCTGCGTCAGGTGCAGGAGGCCCTGCGCCTCACCGTCGGCCCCGCCTTCGACGCCGATACCCTTTCACCGGCCCTGCAGGCGGCCCTGGCCGGCAGCGTTGGTATGGCCGGCTTCGCCGAGCTGCGCCGCCATCTGGTCGAAACCCAGAACTGGGTGCACAGCGTCTTCGTCGAGATGATCGACGACCCGGCGCCGCCCAGCGGTCAGCAACCGGAGACTGTCGCCCTCGGCTAGAACGGATTCGGTAACGACAGCCTTGACCTTCCACCGCAGAGCACGATCTTTAGCCAACGCAACTGTTGTTTCGATGCAAAGCTGACGGGAGATTACTGGGCATGGTCGAAGTTGGAAAAAAAGCACCGGCCTTCAAGGCAGCCACCGATGGGGGTGGAAGCGTCGCCTTGAAGGATCTTAAGGGCAAGAAGGTGATTCTGTATTTTTATCCCAAGGACGATACGCCGGGCTGCACGAAAGAAGCCTGCGGCTTTCGCGACTCCCTGCCCGACTTCTCGGCCGTCGACGCGACGGTCATCGGCGTCTCCAAGGATACGGTCGCCAAGCATGACAAATTCAAGGCCAAGTATGATCTGCCCTTTACCCTCATCTCCGATGAAGACGGCGATGTTTGCGAGGCCTTCGGCACCTGGGTCGAGAAATCGATGTATGGCCGCAAGTACATGGGTATCGAACGGGCAACCTTCCTGATCGACGAGAAAGGCGTGCTTCGCGGCGAATGGCGCAAGGTCAAGGTCAAGGGCCATGTCGAAGAGGTTCTCGAAGCGGCCCAGGCGCTCTAGTGCCGGCCTCGCTGGAGCACGGTGACACACCGCTGGGTTTGGCCGGTCGCGCCGTCGCCGTTCTCCAGGAGACCGACCCGGCACAGAAAGCGGCGCTCGCCAGTGCCATGGCGGCGGACTGGAAGGCCGGGCGGATCGCCGCCATCGGTCAGGGCAACCCGCTGGAGCGGCCCGGGCGTCCCAGGGAACCCGAACTGAAGCGCCCGGGCGAGGTCCGCAAACGCAAGATCAATCGCGGCACGACGGGCCGGATCGCCCTGCTCCATGCTCTGGCGCATATCGAGTTGAATGCAATCGATCTGGCCTGCGACATCATCGCCCGCTTCACCGCCGAGGACTTGCCGCGGGCTTTCTATGACGATTGGCTGCTGGTCGCCGAAGAGGAAGCCAAACACTATCTTCTGCTCGCCCAGCGGCTTGAGCAACTCGGCGGACACTACGGCGCACTGCCGGCCCATGACGGGCTTTGGCAGGCTTCCGAAGAAACCGCCCACGACCTGCTTGCCAGGCTGGCGGTCGTGCCTCTGGTGCTGGAGGCCCGCGGCCTGGACGTGACCCCGGCCATGATCGCCAAGCTCCAGGCCGCCGAGGATCACGAAAGCGCCGCCGTTCTGACGGTCATCTATGAGGATGAAATCGGCCACGTCGCCATTGGCAAGCGATGGTTCGATCATCTCTGTGAACGCCGTGGCCTCGACCCGAGGGAAAGCTGGCAGGACCTCGTGCGCCGTCACTTCCGCGGGCAATTGAAGCCGCCCTTCAATGAAGCCGCCAGGGATACCGCCGGCCTGCCTGCTGATTTCTACGCACCGCTGGAATCCGCCTGATCCTCCTCAGGGCTGACCCCTAAAGCTGCATGACAGCCTTGTCAGAGCTGCGTTTGACGGTCGGTGCCGAAGCGGTTACGCCTGATCACCAATGGCTAGCGAAGAAACCAAGGGATCGCCTGGGCCGCGATGGCTGGGGCTCAGCGAGCGGCAGATCGCCTTTGCCCTGCTGCTCATCGCCCCGGCGCTGTTCTGCTCCAATATGCTGACCGCCCGGGCAACCCATGACCTCTTTCCTCCGGTCGCCCTCGCTTTCTGGCGCTGGTTCTGCACCCTCCTGCTGCTGATGCCCTTCACCGCGACCGCGCTCTGGCAGCACCGTGCGGCGCTGCGGCGGGAGTGGCTGGACCTGCTCATCCTCGGCGCCCTCGGCATGGGGGTCTGCGGCGCCTTCGTCTACATCGGCGCCGATACCACCACTGCCACCAATATCGGCCTGATCTATGCCGCCTCGCCGATCCTGATCGTGGTCATCGCCCGTTTCGCCTACCATGAAACCGTTTCGCCGCTGCAGAGCCTCGGGATCGCCCTTTCCCTGACCGGGGTACTGGCCATCATCTGCCGCGGCGACCTCAGAATCCTTGCGGAGTTGAGTTTTGCCGCCGGGGATCTCTGGGTACTGGCGGCCATGATCGCCTGGGCGGTCTATTCGATCATGCTGCGCCACCGGCCGTCGGCCATGCCGCTGATGGTGCGCTTTGCCGCCATCAGCGCGGGCGGTGTCCTGATCCTGCTGCCGTTCACCATTGCCGAAGGCTTGAGCGGCGACCTGCCGCCGCTCAACGCGACGAGCTTCCTGACCGTCGGCTTCCTGGCGCTCTTCGCGTCCTTTGGTGCCTATCAGGTCTATGCGCTGGTTCAGCGGACGTTGGGCGCCGGCCCGACAGGCCTGCTGATGTATATGATTCCGCTCTACAACGCCGTCCTGGCCTATCTGCTGCTCGGCGAAGCGCTGCAGTTCTACCATCTGCTCGGCGCCGTCATGGTGCTGCCCGGGATTTATCTGGCGACGCGCAAAAACGGCTAGCGGCCGGCTGTATCCTTTGAAAGAGCGATCTAGCCGGCAACCTCCGAGAAAAATTCCTCGAACTTGCCCGAACCGTCCGGCGAGAGCTTTTCGTGATAACTGAGGACTATCTTGAAGTCGAAACCGAGGTTCTTAACGATCAACGATCGGAGTGCCTGTTCTTCTTCATTCGTCAGGCGGTGTGAAACAACCATCAGCTTTTCGATGACCTCGACACTGCGCTGAATGTACCTGAATGCGCGTATCTTACTCGTGATGGCACGCACTTCGTCATGATATCCAAAGGTCGGGAAGACCTTACGCCCATCGGGCAACACAAGTCGATTGCGGTAGCGTCCCAGAACCCGGGTGATCACCGGCAGGCCGCGTCCGCAAGCACAAGGGGCACCTACCTCTGCGTAGTCGCCGATCTCGTATCGGATGAGCGGCGTCGCAAAGTTATGTAGGCTGGTGATCAGAACACGCCCGACTTCACCCGGTCTGCAGGCCCTACCCTCCTCATCCAATACTTCGAGAAGAACGTTTTCACACTGAATATGATAACCATTCGAATCCGGGCATTGGATCGCCAGGTAGCCGGCTTCTTGGCAACTGTAGGAGTCAACCAGCGGGACGGACCACACGGCCTGCACCTTCTGCCTCAGTTCCAGGGTAACGGTCTCGCCCACCGTCATGATCTGTCGCAAGCTGGGTAGATCAATACCACCGTCTTGGCAGTAATCCGCTAGGGCCAGCAGGTTGGAGGGGAAAGAAATCAGATAATCCGGTTCCTCCCGCTGCAACCAATCCACTTGGTCGGCGATACTGCTCGCCACATTAAGCAGCACTGCCGAGCCGGTCGGGTAAATGGAGCCCGACGCCGGCCCCCAAAACTCGCTTTTCGCGCCATGAGGCGGCATCGCAACGCCGGCGCGTGCTTTACGAATGGCGGCAAGCTTGCCGCCAAGATCACGGCCCTGCCAAAGATGCTCGCGCATCACGCAGGCGCGCCAGAATAAGTTGGTCACTTCGGAGGCGTTGAGGCGCACCGGCCGTCCGGTCGATCCGGACGTCTCGACCTCATGGATCTTGCCGTGAGACTTCGGCAAGGCGGTTGTGTTGATGTCATTGCCAGCGCCCTGCAAGTCGGTGCGGCGCAGGACCGGCAGACGATTTAGGGTCTCGCGCGTCACCGGTGCCGTCGGATCAAGCCCGGCCTCCGCAAAGCGGCGCTGATAAAAAGGAACCGTGTTGCCCACATGGCCAAAAAGCAACTGAAGCTGCCGCGCTTGATGGAAAAACAATGCCTCTTCGTCGAGCCACTGGGTCTGATCCAGTTGATACAGCAGAGACAGGAGAAGAGAGGCCATGCGCCCGGGAATCGCCGGACTGACAATCCCAGGAACCGTTGATTTTGGAGTACGCACTTTTCGTCCCCCCAATCCGAAAAAGCGTGCCGTCTAATGCGGGTTGACGGACAGCGGCAAAGAACGCATCCCGCATAAGGAGGTGCTGGTCTGCCAAACCGGCTGCGTTGTCTTCACTTCAGTCTCCGACTCCCGCCCGAAAAAGGGCTGGAAAGCGGTCTGTGCCTTCCGCCGCTCCTGCACCGTCGTGCTGCCGCCCCATCGCCTGTTGCCTTTTTATAACCGCTCCCGGGCGCGCGAGATCTGACTCTTTGAGGTTAAGAAATCACGCTTCGGCTTCCGACGCCACGCCGCCATCGATCTTCGAGGCAAGGGACGCCTCCAGAAAGTCGTCGATATCACCGTCCAGCACGCCCTGGGCATTGCCCTTTTCAACCGCAGTCCGCAGATCCTTGACCATCTGATAGGGCTGCAAAACGTA
>JANQMC010000033.1 GCA_028280305.1 Pelagibius sp.
GCCAAAGCCGGGACCTCTTTGGGGGCGCATAGCTCAGTTGGCAGAGCAGCTGACTCTTAATCAGCGGGTCCAAGGTTCGAGTCCTTGTGCGCCCACCAAACCTTTCAGAGATTTCAGAACGGATCGCCGCTTCCTGTTCTCGATGCCGGGATGCCTGCTGATCCTTATTTGCCCCGCCGCCAGCCCCTAATCCGCCGCAATTCGGTGTAAGCTTCTTCTCATGGGCATAACGGAGATCACCCTTACCACGGCGCTGTTGCTGATCGTGGTGGCCAGTGTGCAGCCTTTGGCGAAGCGCAGCGGGCTGCCGTTTACGGTGGTGCTGGCGCTGGCCGGGGTGGGCATCGGCCTCGCGGCGGCCTGGCTGCAGCGTCACCGGGTCGCCGATCAGGTGAGCCAGGTGGCCGAGGCGGTGATCGACATTCCCGTGTCGTCCTCACTGTTCCTCACGGTGTTCCTGCCGATCCTGCTGTTCCAGGGCGCCGTCACCATCGATGCGCGGCGGCTGATGCAGGATATCGCGCCGGTAATCCTGCTGGCGGTCCTCGCTGTCATCGTCGCCCTGGGCATGATCGGCGGGGCGGTCTGGCTGGTGGCGCCCATGCCGCTGGCGGTCTGCCTGCTGTTCGGCGCCATCGTCGCCACCACCGATCCCTCGGCGGTGATCGCCCTGTTCCGCGACCTCGGCGCCCCGGCAAGGCTGACGCGCCTTGTCGAGGGCGAGTCGCTGCTGAACGACGCCACCGCCATCGCCGCCTTCAGTGCCTTTCTGGCGGTCATCCTGACCGGGCGGGACCTCGATTTCTGGATGGTCACGGAGTCCATCGTCGTCGGCCTGCTGGGCGGCGCCCTGGCGGGCTTCCTCGCCGGGCGTGCCGCCGCCTGGATGTTGGAGCGGCTGCGCTTCTACCGCGCCGCCCAACTCACCATCGCTGTGGCGCTGCCCTATGCCGTCTATGTGCTCTGCGACCACTACCTGGGCATCTCCGGCGTCACCGCCGTGGTCATCAGCGGCCTGGTGCTGAGCGCCGTGGGCCGCTCGCGCTTTCAGGCCGAGACCTTCCGCTTCTTCCAGGAAACCCTGGAGCAGATCGCCTTCTGGTCGACCTCGCTGATCTTTCTGCTGGCCGCCCTGCTGGTGCCCCGCCTGCTGGCCGATGCCACGCTGCACGACTTCGTCTACCTGCCGGTGGCGGTGATCGCCGCCCTGGCCGCCCGCGCGGTGATCCTCTTCGGCATCTTCCCGCTGCTGTCGTTCGCGCGGGTCACGCAAAAGGTCACCACGCAGACCAAGACGGTGATCATCTGGGGCGGCCTGCGCGGCTCGGTCACCCTGGCTCTGGTGCTGGCAGTCAGCGAGAACTTCTTCATCGATCCGGAGGTGAAGCGCTTCATCGCCATCCAGGCGACCGGCTTCGCGCTCTTCACCCTGCTGGTGCAGGGCACGACCCTGAGCTGGCTGATGCGCCGCCTCGGTCTCGACCAGCTTTCGCCCATCGACCGCGCCTTCCGCAGCCAGGTGCTGACCCAGTCGCTGTCCAGCGTCGGCAGCAGCCTGCGCAGCTTCGCCGGGCGTTACGAGCTTGACGACGAACTGGTGAGCCGGGCGATACGGCCTTACAACGAGCGCCTGTCGCGGGTCGCCGAGGACGATTCCTTCGCCGCCGCCATCTCCGACCGCGACCGTCTGACGGTCGGTCTCATCGCGCTGGCCAATCAGGAAAAATCACTGTTGCTGCAACAGGGCTGGAGCGGCGGCCTGCGCTCCTCCCTGGTCGACCGCTACCTGCTGTCGGTGGAGTCGATGATCGACGCGGTGCGCGCCGACGGGCGCCTCGGCTACCTCCGTGCGGCGCGGCGCCCCTTCCGCCAGAGCCGCTGGTTCCGCTTCATCGCCTGGCTGCATTTCCGCCTCGGCATCGCTCGCCCGCTGGCGCTCTATCTCGGCCAGCGCTTCCAGTTCCTGCTGATCAACCGCATCATCATTCTGGAGCTCATCTACTTCCTGGAGTTCCGCCTTGCCGGCCTGCTCGGCGACCGCCTGACCGAGGTGCTGGGGGAGATCGTCAACCTGCGCCTTGCGGAGGTCGAACGGCACCTGGCCGCCCTGCGCCTTCAGTACCCGAACTACGCAAGGGAGCTCGATCACGAGGTGCTCGAACGCTTTGCCTATCGCGAGGAGATCGAGCAGATCGAACAACTGCGCGGGGCCGGGATCATCAGCGAGGATCTGGCCCGCGACCTCAGGACCGAGGCCGGCAGCGTACATGCCAGCAGCCGGCGCCGGGCCCGGGTCGACATCAAGGCGACGACGCCGGAGCTGCTCTATGCCTTTCCGGTTTTCGCTGCGATGCCGGCGGCGGAACTGGCCGAGGTGGCGCGCAAGCTGCAGACCCGCGTCATTGCCGACGACGCCCATGTCTTCCGCCGCGGCGATCCGGGCGACGGCATGTACTTCATCGCCTCCGGTGCGGTGGAAATCCGCATCGACGAAGAGCAGCACCGGCTCGGGCGCGGCGATTTCTTCGGTGAGATGGCGCTGCTGGATCAGCGCCGGCGCTCCGCCGATGCCCGCTCCATCAGCTACTCCCATCTGTTGTTCCTGCCGCGCGCCGCCTTCGACGAGATCAGCATCATGCTGCCGGAATGGCGCGAACAGTTGGCCGAGGTCGCCGCCGCCCGCCGCGCCGTGAACGAAGGGCGGCAGGCGGAACGCGAGGAAACGGACTTGGCCGGGCCGGAAGACAAAGCAGAAGACGATCCAGAGGACAGGCCGGACTCGCCGGGCGCCGAGGTGGTGACGCTTCAGGACGCCAAGAAGAACCGCGACGCCGAGGGTGGCTGACGGGGCAAAGAACGCCAATCAGATATAGCTGTCCTTTGGATGGATCAGGATCTCGATGGACGCGGTCGCGCCGACGAAGTAGCGCAAACTCAGGCGAAGGGTGCCGTGGTCGATCGTCATATGCTCGGCGCCGTCGTCCGCCTCCATGGCAACCTTGTCGATGGTGGCGTTCATCCAGGCATCGGCACCCGCCCAGTCGGGAAAGACGTTGCGCACCAGGGTGAGGGCATAGCGGCGGTTGTCCGCCGTCGCCTCGGGGTGATCGTCCTCGCGCAGAGCATAGAGGTAGCGCAGCCCGACAAGGCCGTCCGCCGGTCCCAGGGTTTCCAGCTCCGCGTGCGCGTTGTCGGAGAAGAAGCGGTCGCTGATCCAGCCGTTGTCACCGCCATAGAGGCTGCCCATACCCTCGTCGCGCTGCGGGAAGGCACCCTGTAATCCGGTCAGAAGTTGCGACAGGCTGACGCCGAGGCTTTCCGGGTCGGTGTCTGTGAAGGCAGCGGGGCGCACAGTGATCGTCACCCGGCCTTCGGCGTTGTTGACGGCGATCCGGTAACCTTCGGCGATTTCACTGACCTCGGGCCCGTCGGGGGTCTTTTCAACCTGCTTTGTGGCGCGATGCGTCCATCGTTTACCCTCGCGCCATTCCGGCAGGGCGTTGCGGATGATTTTCCCGGCCCAGTGCCGGTTATTGCGGAGTTTCCGCTCCTCGCTTGGATCGTAGGAAAAGACGAAGCTGCGTAGCGCTTCCGGCGGGCCCAGCGTTTCCAGCGCAGTGTTCGGGTTTGTGGAGGGCAGCAGGTCGCTTTGCAGATTGTCGCTCGACTGCAGAGAGCCTTCGCCGCTGCGGATTACGGGAAAGTGTTTCTCCAGCGTTTTGATCAACTGGGGAATCGTGAAGCCGGGGGCTGGGTTGGCCGGCTCGGCCACCGCCTGGATCGATCCCAGAAGCGCGATTAGAAGAACCAGGAGGGGGGAGAGGTTTTTGATCAGATCGGACATGGCGTTCTCGGACAGTAGGGGCTCAGACATCAGAGGTGCCCAGACAGTAGGGGCTCAGACAGAGGGGACGGTTGTGGCCAAGCAGAGCCGGAGTCTCTCTTTTGTCGCGCCCAGATGGGCTCCGGTTCAACGGATTTTGCTGTTTCGCCCCTGAAACCCCATCAGAAACCCCGCTGAAACCATAAATCCGGACGCAATTTGCAGCCAATCTGCATCGAACCGCGTAGATGCTTAGAACAGGCCCTTGTCAAGATCGGATCCCGACGTGAAAGTCGCTGACGCAAGTCCCGCTTTGCCGCGTTTTCGCGATGCCCGCAAAACCGATGCGCGCGCCGTCGCCCAGCTCATTGAAATTGCCGGCGAAGGCATCGCCTGGTTTCTCTGGTCTCAGGAAGCCGAACCCGGCCAGAATCCTCTGGAAATCGGTGCCGCGCGGGCGGCCCGCGACAATGCCAATTTCTCCTATCGCAACGCGGTCCTCGCCGAACGCGGCGATGCCGTCGCCGGGATGCTCCTGGGGTATCGCCTGCCGACACCCACCGCCGCAGACCTAGCGGCATTGCCGGAACTGCCGCCCCTGCTGCGCCCCCTGCTGGAGCTGGAATACCAAGTTCCCGGCAGCTTCTACATCAACGCCCTGGCGGTTTTTCCGCAATACCGGGGACATGGGCTCGGCGGCGCGTTTCTGAGCATCGCGCAAGAGCGGGCACGGGCTGCCGGTTGCGACAGCCTGAGCCTTCAGGTCTTCGCGGAGAACGAACGCGCCTTTCGGTTCTACCAGCATCATGGTTACGAGGTGGCCGACCGCCGCCCCATCGTCGCCCATCCCTGTTACCCCTACAGCACCGAGGTGCTGCTGGTGACGCGTTCGCTTGCCGATGTCGAGGGGCGCGACTTGACAGCCTGGGCCTAAAGCGCCCATTCTTTTCAGACATCTCAACGGGGTGCCCGAAAGGGGCTGAGAGGCGGTCGCACCGCTAACCCGCGGAACCTGATCCGGTTTGTACCGGCGTAGGGATTTGAGAAGCCTTCCGCGACAAGCGCCAAAAGCTTCCCAACCTTCGCCGCAGCAAGACAGCGGAGACGAGGAAGGCTATGACGGCGTGAACAGCAGCGAGAAACTGAAGCCCGATCTGCGGGTTTACTTCGTGATCGGACCGGATCACGCCGGCGACCGCTCCCTTGTCGAGGTGGCGGAGGCGGCGGCGCGCGGTGGGGTGACGGCCCTGCAGCTGCGCGACAAGACGGGCGGTACGGCAACGCTGATTGCAGAGGCAAGAAAGCTGAAGCTGGCTCTGGCCCCCTTCGGTGTGCCGCTGATCGTCAACGACCGCGTCGATGTCGCCTTGGCGGCCGGGGCCGAGGGCGTTCACATCGGCCAGCAGGACATGGCCCCCGCCGATGCCCGCCAGTTGCTGGGACCGGACCGGATACTCGGCCTTACCGTACAGAGCGCCGAAGACATTGCGGCGATGGAGCCGGGTCTGCTGGACTATGTCTCCATCGGCGGGGTCTTTGACACCGCCAGCAAGCAGAACCCCCATCCGCCAATCGGCCTCGACGGTCTGGCGGATCTTGCCGAGGCGGCTGCGCTGCGCGCACCCGGCCTGCCGATCTGCGCCATTGCCGGAATTACGGTGGAGACTGCCGCCGCGGTGATTGCGGCGGGCTGTGACGGGATCTCTGTGGTTTCCGCCATTGCCGCGGCATCCGATCCCAGGGTGGCGGCGGGCGAGCTGCGCAATGTCGTCGATTGGGCGCTGGATGCGCGGGCGGAAAGCGCATGAGCGTTCCCATCGCCCTTACGGTCGCCGGTTCGGATTCCGGCGGCGGCGCCGGCATTCAGGCGGACCTGAAGACCTTCTCGGCACTCGGTGTCTACGGGGCCTCGGTGATCACCGCGTTGACGGCACAGAACACGCGGGCGGTGACGGCCATTCATGCGGCGCCACCGGACTTCGTGACAGCGCAGCTCGATGCGGTTTTTGACGATCTTGCCATCGGTGCCGTGAAGATCGGCATGCTCGGCGAAGCCCCGACCATCGAGGCGGTGGCGGCAGGCCTGCGGCAGCGTGCGGTCGCCCGGCTGGTGGTCGATCCGGTGATGGTGGCCAAGAGCGGTGATGCCCTGCTGGCGCCCGCCGCAGTGGCGCGCCTGCGCCACGACCTGCTGCCCCTGGCCGGGGTAATCACACCCAATCTGCCGGAAGCGGCGGCCCTGCTCGACGGTCCGGTACCGGCGGACGAGGTCGCCATGGCGGAAGCGGCGCGGGCGCTTCATGTCCTGGGGCCAAAGGCGGTTCTGCTGAAGGGCGGGCATCTTGCCGGCGCGGAGAGCGTCGACCTGCTGTTCGATGGGGAACGCCTGCACCGCTTTGCGGCGCCGCGGATTGCGACCGCCAACAGCCACGGCACCGGCTGCACGCTCTCGGCCGCCATTGCAGCCGGTCTTGCCAAGGGCCTGCCGCTGCCCGGCGCGGTGGCGGAGGCCAAGGACTACCTGAACCGTGCCCTGGCCGCCGCCGACTCACTGGGGGTCGGCAGCGGTCATGGGCCGGTCCACCACTTCCATGCGTTCTGGCAGGGAAAGGAGCAGGAACGTGAAACCCGATAGACCTGCCCGGCGCCGGGTACTGACCGGCGGGCTCGCCGCCCTTGGTACGGCCGGTCTGGCGGCGCCGGCCGTTGCCCGTTCGGCTCGGCTCTGGCGCATGGCAACCTCCTGGCCGAAGAACAGCCCCGGTCCGGGAATGACCGCTGAACGACTGGCCGAGCGCATCACCACGATGAGCGGCGGCGCGCTTCGGGTCGAGGTCTTCGGCGCCGGTGACCTGCTGCCGCCGCTGGAAGTTCTCGACGGGGTTTCCGGCGGTACGGTGGAGATGGGTCACAGTGCTTCGTTCTTCTGGCGTGGCAAGATGCCGGCGGCGGTTTTCTTTACCGCCGTGCCGTTCGGTCTGACGCCGGGCGAACATGCCGCCTGGATCACCCAGGGCGGCGGCCAAGAGCTGTGGGACGAACTCTATGCCCCTCTTGGCGTGAAGCCTCTGATGGGCGGCAACAGCGGCATGCAGATGGGCGGATGGTTCACGCGGGAGATCACTTCCCTGGACGATCTGCAGGGCCTGAAGTTCCGCATCCCCGGCCTTGGCGGTGAAGTCTACCGCCGCCTCGGCGCGACGGCGGTGGTGGTGCCGCCCGGCGAGATCTTTGCCGCCCTGCAGTCCGGCCTTATCGACGGTGCGGAATTCCTCGGGCCCTGGAGTGACGCCGCTTTCGGCTTCTACAAGGTCGCGCCCTACTACTACTGGCCCGGCTTTCACGAGCCCAATGGGACTGGTGAATGCTTGATCAACCAGGCGGCCTTTGACGCGCTGACGCCCGAACTGCAGGCGATTGTGACCGCGGCCTGCGAAGCGGAGAACGCTTACGCGCTGGCTGAAGCGGACTGGCAGAACGCCGCGCGCCTGAAGTGGCTGGTGGCGGAAAAGGGCGTGCAGCTTCGTGCCTTCCCATCTGACGTGATGGCCGGGGCGCGGCAGGAGGCCGTGGCTGTGCTGGATGATCTCGCCGCGCGCGATCCCATGTCGGCCAAGATTCTGCCGTCCTACCGCACGGCGCTTGAGCGGGCGCGGGACTGGAGCCGGGTTGGGCAGGGTGCCTTCCTGGCCGCACGGGATGGATGATCAGCCCGGCATGACGCAAGAGGCGCCGTCGGTTTTCCTGCGCAGGGCCGCCGTCCGTTTTGACGGCCGGCCGGTTTTCGAAGGCCTCGATCTGGATCTGCCGGCCGGACGCTGGATCTGCCTGCTGGGCGAAAGCGGTGTCGGCAAGTCGAGCCTGCTGCGCCTGATTGCGGGCTTGTGCGCGCCGCAAGAGGCGCAGGGGACGCTATCTTGCAGCGACGGCTTGCCGCTCGCCGGGCGGGTCGCCTACATGGGCCAGGGCGATCTTCTGGCGCCCTGGGCCACGGTGTTGCAGAACGTCCTGCTTGGCGCGCGCCTGCGGGGCGGACGGTCCGCGGAACGCGCCGGGCAGGCACGGGCCAGAGAGGTGCTGGCCCGGGTCGGCCTCGCCGGCCGCGAAGACGCGCTGCCGGCGCAGCTCTCCGGCGGGATGCGCCAGCGCGTCGCCCTCGCCAGGACGCTTTTCGAAGATCGCCCGGTTGTTCTGATGGATGAGCCGTTTTCCGCCCTTGATGCCGTGACCCGGCATCGGCTGCAGGGACTGGCGGTGGAACTGCTGCACGGCCGCACGGTGCTGATGGTCACCCATGACCCCCTGGAGGCTTTGCGCCTGGCGGATCGCATCGAAGTTCTGGCCGGCTCGCCGCCGCGGCTTCGCCCGGTCATGCCGCCGGTGGGGCGGGCACCGCGCCCGCTCGACGATCCTGCCCTTGCCAAGCAGGTGGAAGCATTGTTGTCGGCTCTCGGCGCGCCTGCGGCAGCCGCATGAAGGGCGCTCGGGTTCTCGTTGTTGCGCTGGGCCTGCTTTTGGCGTGGGAAGCGCTCGTGCGTGTCACCGCCGTGCCGCCTTTCATTCTGCCGGCTCCCTTGGCCGTCACAATGCAGATAATCTCGCAGGCCGAGCTGCTTCTGCATCATGGCTGGATCACCGCCATCGAGATCCTGCTCGGCCTGTTTTTCGGCACGCTGGCGGGCATGGCCTCGGCTTTGCTGATCGTTGCGTCTCGCCCGGCCCGGGCCTGGCTGATGCCACTGCTGGTGATCAGCCAGGCCCTGCCGGTTTTCGCCTTGGCGCCGCTGCTCACCCTCTGGTTCGGTTACGGGCTTGCCTCCAAGGTCGTGATGGCAAGCCTCATCATCTACTTCCCGGTTGCCGCCGCCTTCGCCGATGGTCTGCGCCGTTGCGATCCCGGCCTCATCGACCTGGCAAGGGTAATGGGCGCAAGCCGGCGGACCATCCTGCTTCATCTGCGGATACCGGCGGCGCTGCCGGCGCTGGCCTCCGGTCTGCGGGTTGCCGCTGCGACCGCGCCTATCGGTGCGGTGGTGGGGGAGTGGGTGGGGTCCAGCCGCGGCCTCGGTTACCTCATGCTTCATGCCAATGCGCGGCTGCAGGTCGACTTGATGTTCGCCGCCCTGGCCCTGCTCGCAACCTTCTCTCTCATTCTTTACTTCACGCTCGATGCGGTCCTGCGCCGCCTGACCGCCTGGCAGCCGGAAAGCGATTCGGATTCCGCCGCCGGCTTTTCCCTGTCGTCTCGAAAGGAGTCTCTCTGATGGTCCAACGACTGCTTGCCGCCTTGCTGTTTCTTCTGATCGCCGTTCGCGCCGACACGGGCGAGGCGGCGGAGCGGATGACCGTGCTGCTGGACTGGTTCGTCAACCCCGACCATGCGGCGCTGATCGTCGCCCGCGACGCCGGCTTCTTCGAACGCCATGGTCTGGAGGTCGAGTTGATCGCCCCCGCCGACCCCAACGATCCGCCCAAGCTGGTCGCCGCGGGCAAGGCCGACCTCGCCGTTTCCTATCAGCCGCAGCTTCACATGCAGGTCGCTGCCGGCTTGCCGCTCGTCAGGGTCGGCACCCTGGTGGCGACACCGCTCAACAGCCTGGTCGTACTGGATGACGGGCCGATCGAAACTCTGGCCGATCTCAAAGGGCGCAAGATCGGTTTTTCCATCGGCGGCTTTGAGGAAACGCTGCTGCGGACCATGCTGGGCCGGGCCGGAGTTGCCTTGGAGGAGGTCGAACTGGTGAACGTGAACTTCTCCCTCTCGCCGGCGCTTATTGCCGGGCAGGTGGATGCTGTGATCGGCGCCTTTCGTAACTTCGAGCTGAACCAGATGGATATCGTCGGCCGCCCGGGCCGCGCCTTTTATCCGGAGGAGGAAGGGGTGCCGCCCTACGACGAACTGGTGCTGGTCGCCAAGACCGATACCCTCGACAGGGAAAAGCTGGCGCGGTTTCTCCTGGCCCTGGAAGAGGCGACAACCTTTCTCATGAATCACCCGCAGTCGGGTTGGGCACTTTTCGTCGCCAGCGACAAGGCGTTGGACGACGAACTGAACCGGCGGGCCTGGACCGACACCCTGCCGCGTCTCGCGTTGCGGCCTGCAGCACTGGACCAGGGCCGCTATGCCCGCTTCGCCGCCTTCATGGTGGAAAGCGGCATGATCCCGGCGACCGGCCCCGTTGCGGACTATGCGATCGATGTGAACGCGAAATAAGGCACGTTGGACATAATTCAGGTGTTTTCATAGGAAGTTCCTATCAAAGCATCTGCTCAGGATGCGTTGCAAAGCCGCCGCCGCTGGCCATTTGATGAACGCAGGGGTCGTATCCGGCGACCCGGGATGAGCGGAGATTACGCAATGAAGAAGATGGTTATCGCGGCCTTGGTAACGGGCATGACGGCAACGGCTGCCCAGGCGGCCCAGGTGGCGATCATCACCGAAGAAGAGGTCCTGGCGGCGCAACAGAGCTGGGCCGAGGGTATTGTCGGGATCGGGCAAGCCTACCTCGACAAAGGCGATTACACGGCTGCCGCTTCGCAGCACATCAGGGAACTTTACGCCTATGAACAAGGCGGCGTTCTCTTCAAGCCGACCCTGGCGTCCGACGATCAGTTCCGCGAGACTTTCGACGAGGCGCTGTCCTACTTCGTGGGCGGCGACATTGCGGAAGACAGCGGTTTTGCGATCAAGCCCTGGCGGCAGGTGCGTTTCGGCGAGCAGCAGATCATCCTGAACGGCGAGACGGCTTTTGCGATGGGCAACTACTATTTCACGCCCACCGATTCCGATGCGGAGACAAAGGTGGAGTACACCTTTGGCTATATAAAGGACGATGACGGTCGGCTGCGTATCAGCGTCCACCACTCCTCTGTACCATTCCAGAACTAGAGCGGCTTAGGTCTTCTCGCCGCTGCCTTCGAAAGTCTCGCTGACATTGGCCCAGGTGCTGCCCAGGTGACTGCGCAGGATCTTTGACAGCGCGGCCCCGTCGCGCGCCCGCAGGGCGGCAAGGATCGCCTCGTGCTCCTCGATCGCCACGTCCCACTTGGTGTTGCGGCTGTTGGAGCGGTAACGCACCCGGTAAAGCCGGGCGTTTATGCGGGCGTGGGTTTCGATCAGGCTGGCATTGCCGCTGATGGCGACGATGGCCTTGTGGATCTGCTGATTGGCCTTGAAGTAGGCGAGGCGGTCCTTGCGCGCATAGGCCGCCAGCATCTCGTAGTGCAATGCCTGCACTTCGTCCAGGTCTGCGGCGTTGGCGCGCGCGCAGGCCAGTTCCCCGCCCAGGGCCTCCAGCACACCCAGCACCTGCAGCAGGTCCTGTACCTCCGTTGGATCGGGATTGGAGACCACGGCACCGCGGTTGGGGAACAGTTCCACGAGCCCTTCGGTGGCCAAAACCTTCAAGGCTTCGCGCAGCGGGGTGCGGGAGACCTGCAGCCGTTCCGCCAGGGCACGCTCACGAATGCGCTCCCCCGCGGGCAGGGCGTCCTGCGCGATCAAATCGCGCAGGCGGTTGGCGACGCTCTTGGTCAGG
>JANQMC010000104.1 GCA_028280305.1 Pelagibius sp.
GCCGTTCATGAAGTAGCCGAGGATGTCGGCATCGAAGATCATCGCCGACTTGCCGGCGCCCAGGTCGGTGCCGACCTGATACCAGGTGTGGGACGACCAGTCCGCCGCCCCGCTTTCCTGGATCATCTTCACCCAGTCGGCATGGAAGGCCTTCGAACTGGCGGTGTTCATCGCCGCCGAAAGCTTGCCGTCGCCTGCGACGTTCAGGTCCTTCTCGCCGAAGTTGGCATAGGCCGAGAGGAAGCCGGGATGGATCGTCGCCCAACTGCGCGAGCCGCGCACGCCGATGCCGTAGGCGCCATCGATATCCTTGGTGGCCTTGGCGGCAACCTCCATCAGCTCCGACATGTTGGTCGGCACCGAGGCGCCGATCTGCTTCAGCATGTCGGCGTTGTAGGCCAGGTTGTTCTGCTCATAGCCCCAGGGGATGCACCACTGCTTGGCATCGTCGGAGCCGAGCTCGCCGCCCGGCCGGCCGTTCCAGGCGCAGGACTTGCGCACGCCTTCCAGCATGTCGTCCCAGTTATAGGTGGGCGAGGTCTTGCTGTCGTCCTGGATCCATTCGTTGAGATCGGGAATCCAGCCGGCGGGCCCGTAGGTCCAGGTCATATAGGCGCCGGTCATGAAGGCGTCGTATTCGCTGGAGCGCGAGGACAGCGCCGCTGTCACCTTGTCGAAGTAGACGTCTTCGGGGAAGACGTCATAGGCGACCTCCATACCGGTGAGCGCCTTGAAGTTTTCCAGGTTGGCGATCATCGCGTCGGTGTAGGGGTGCTTGTTCAGCAGCAGTTTGACGCCGGTTCCGGCATGCTTCTTCCAGTCGAAGTCCGCGGCCATGGCCTGGGTCGAGACCATGTTCACCAGAACCCCGGCGGTGGCTGCGGAAACGCCAAGCGCACCGAGACCGCGGATCAGATTGCGGCGGCTCATCTGCCCCCGGCGGAACGCGTCTATGAGATCTTTTTCTTTCTCGTACATTGTGTTCCTCCCGTTTGCTCTTTTTGTATCTGTCTCTAGCCGAAGGTCCGGCTACAGTTCTTCGACGATGCGGCGAGCGGTCGCCTCGTCGATAATCAATCCGGTCAGGAGTTTGCTGCGCAGTGCTGCGCGCACGGCGCCTGTCTTGCTCTCGCCGCCGGCGATGGCGACAACCTCGCGGCCGCGCAGGCTGTCCAGCGCCGGCGCCATGACGCGCTTGTCGTAAGGTGTGGCCAGGATCTCCCCTTCGGCAGTCAGGAACTGGCCGAGGATTTCCGCTGAAGCACCGAGGCGGCTGAGTTCAGCAATGGCGTCGGGCCCTTCCAGGGCGTCGGTCGAGGCGCCGCCGCCGGAACTGTCCATATCGCCGATGCCGACGATCACCAGCGAGGCTTCGCTGATCAACTCCATGGTCGCCGCCAATCCGGACTGGGCCAGCATCACCTCTTTGTCCTTGGCGGAATTGGCAAACAGCGGCGCGGGCATCAGATAGGCTTCGGCCCCGGTCTTGCGCGCCAGGTTGTGGATCACGTCGTAGGGGTTGGCGGCATAGCTGCGGGTCAGGCCGCCGAGCAGGGAAACGAAGCGGACCCTTTCACCCGAGGTCCGGCCCATGGCGTCGACCGAGGCAGCAATGGTGCGGCCGTGACCGATGCCGATCACTTCGTGATCACCGGCGGCCAGCACCTGCATCAGGTAGTCCGCACCGATGACGGAGAGGGCGCGCAGTGGCAGCGGGCCGCTTTCCTGCGCTTCCATGGCGACCCGGCAGGTCGAGAGGCCGTAGGCCGCCATCAGGCGGGTCTCCAAGGCAACGCAGTCAGCGGACTCGATGTCGACGAAAACGCGCACCAGGCCCTCGTTCTGGGCGCGGGCGATGTAGCGGTGGGCGCGGGTATTGGGCACGCTGAGGCGCTTGGCGACTTCGCTCTGGGTCAGGCCGCCGACGAAATGCAGCCAGGCGGCACGGGCCGCCATCTCCGCCTCGTGGCGCGGATCGGCCGCAGCCGCACGGGCGGGGCCGGCTTTGTTGGGCGTTGCCATTTCCCTGGGCTTTCCCTGGATCTGAAATTATTTTCCTTATTGGAATATTTTTCAGATCCGGTCTCTTGTCAACTGCTATCGCTGTGGAAAGCCCGGTGTTGCGAGACTGCAGTCCTTTTCAAGAGTGTTTCCCGGGACCTGAAACAACTGCGCGGCAAGATACCGTCGCGCATCAGGGCCCGCAGGGCGGCGCAATGGCTGTCGCCGGAAACCGCGACGACGTCGGCGGACAGCTTGATGAGCTTTGCCAGTGTTGCCCCGTCACCCTGCGCCAGGGCCAGAACCCCGATCACACTGGCCAGAATATCGCGTTCACGCAGTTCCAAGACCGGCGGGTTCGCCATGGCCTCAACGGTGATGAGGTTTTGCAGTTGCAGGCAGCCACCGGACTCGAAGCGCAACAGGAGGTCGCGCTCGCGGACGAAAACACGCGCATTGGCGGCCGCGGCGGGCAGGCGACAGCGCAAGCCCGGCTTCAGTTGGACAGCGACGATTTGGCTCTGCGCGGGCCGTCGCAGTTGTTGCGTGCCTGGCACCCGCTTGTTTTTCATGGTGAAGCTGCCGTCCCTGACGGCAGGGCGGCCCTGCCCGGCCCGCGCGCGGCGATCGCTCGTCATCCGGTTATACATCGGCCCGAAGTGACCCCCGGACCGCTCCCACCTTCCACCCCGTTCAACCGCCAGAGAGTCTCTGGTAGCGACGGGGCGCCCCGGCCCACCAAGGGGGAAGTCGGGGTCGCAGATTTGGCGAGTTCGGGACGCCCCTTCGCAATCAACGTAACGCGGTCACCGCCGGGCGCGTCACCCGCAAGGGTGACCGCGTTACTTCCCGCCTGTCCTCAGCTTACGGAGAGGATCAGGCTGTCGTTGTTCAGGTCGCCGGTGACGTTGGTCACCGTCGCCACGACAGTGTCGAAAGTCGCATCCCCATTGCTGTCGATGGAGATGGTCGCATCCTCGCCGCTTGCATTTTGCTGGATCTCGACGCGGGTCGCGCGCTCGATCTCGTCATCGGCAAGGCCCAGGCTGTCCAAAAGCGCATCCAGATCGATCCGGTCGCCGTCGGCAAAACTGAAGCCGTCGATGACATCGCCGGCATCCAGCAGGACCTCATAGACGAAGGTATCGCCGCCGGCCCCACCGACAAGGGAATCCGCTCCGGCGCCGCCGATCAGCGTGTCCGCTCCGGCATCGCCGAACAACGTGTCGTTGCCCTCACCGCCGAAGATGACATCACTGCCGGCATCACCGGCAAGGTCGTCGCTGCCGTTGCCGCCGTAGAGCGTGTCGTTGCCCGCGCCGCCGTCCATGGTGTCACTACCGTCGTCTCCGTAGAGCAGGTCGTTCCCGGCACCGCCGTCGACCTCGTCATTGTCGATGCCACCGCTGAGGGTGTCGTCGCCGGCGCCGCCGTAAAGCGTGTCGTTGCCGGCACCGCCGCTCAAACTGTCGGCCTGCTCATTCCAGGCGGTGATGTTCACATTGTCGAAGTAGAAGCCCTGGTTGCCGCCGCCGGGACCGTCCTCTGCCGCCCCACCGCCATTGCCGGGCCGGAAGAAGAGACCGGACGCGAGGTTCGCTTCGGCATTGGCCGCATGGTCGTCGTTCAGCCAGTCCCGATAGTTCTCAAAAGTAGTGGTCGTGCCGATCAAGTTGCCGTCCAGATAGACATCGATGACGTCATTGTCGGCTCCGTCGATGAAGCGCAGCACCATCTCCAATTGATGCCATTCCGCGCCGTTCACATCCAATCCTTCGACCAGTGTGCGGTTTCCGGTGAAGGCGGCGAAATCGTTGTTGCTCCACTCGTCGTTGGTCGCAGTCGGTTCGTTCACGGCAATGCGTAGGCCGACCGAGTCGTCCCATTCCAGAACCATGAAGTTCTTCCGGTCTGTGTTGCCGGCACGGCTGAAATCGACTTCCAGCCGCGAGGAGTCCGGATTGTCGCTGACGGCCCGGAAATCATAGGAAAGCCGTATCGTATCGAAGTCGGCGGAGGTCTGCGGCTCGCCCACAGTCAGCGCCTCACCGTCACTGTCCAACAGCGATGCCGAGTAAGGACCGGCGAAATCACCGCTCGTGGGATCGCTCGACATCCGGAACACATGGCCGCGGTCGCCACCCAGGTCGACCACCTCCTGGTCGCGGGCAGCGTTTCCGTTCAGGGCCCAGTCATTCTCACCGTCGGTGATCGGCCCCAGATTGAAGTCGCTGAAGTCCGTCGAGTAGCTGGCTTCTTCAGTGTCCCCGTAGAGAACATCGTTGCCGCCCCCGCCGATCAGCGTATCGGCACCACCGTCGCCGTAGAGCGTGTCCTGCCCTTCGTCACCGTACAGCAGGTCCGCACCGGCTTCGCCAGCCAGATCGTCGTTTCCGATGCCACCGTTCAGCGTGTCGTCGCCGTTGCCGCCGTCCATGGTGTCGGCGCCATCGCCACCGTTCAGCAGGTTGGCTCCGGCATTGGCGACAATGTCATTCGCCGCATCGTTGCCGGTGACCGAGAGATCTGCGCTGCCGGCCAGGGTGATGTCGGTGACCCCGCCCTGAAGTTCAAGAACGGTGTTCGTCCCGGCATCGTCGCTGGTGACGGTGATCCCGCTGTCGTAGACGCCGATCGAACGTCCATTGGTCTCGCTGCCGTTGTCGGCAAAGGTGTTGCCGTTGAGTGTCAGCGCTGGCGTGGCCTCACCCGGACCGATCCCCAGGCCTTCATAACTGTTGTTGCTGAAGCTATTGCCAACAATCGTTGTCGCGTCAGGACCGTCGACCGACATGCCCACATAGTTGCCGTCGAAGACGTTGCCGGAGACGACGGCATCGGTGGCATCAGGGTTCAGGAAGACGCCGGTTGCCCAGCCGGAAAAGCTGTTCTGGCTAACCGTCAGACCGCTGTTGGCCCCGCCAGAGGTGGTGAGGACACCGCGTACCCCGTCACCGTCGACAGCGCCGCTGCGTGCGAAGACGTTGTTCTCCACGGTTATCTCACTCGCCCCGGCGGCCAGATAGATACCGGCGTTTTCACCGCCGATATTGGCCCCCTCGGCAATCGTAAAGCCCTCGATCCTGGAGCCGTCGGCGCCATCCTGCAGGATAATGGCGCCGGTCAGCACGGCTTCGTCTCCCCGCGCTCCTGCCGTCGGATCGACACCCGTCTGGGCGCCGAGCAGAGTGACCTGCTTGCCGATGGTCACGGTCTCGTTGTAGTCGCCGGCCAGCACCAGGATGGTGTCGCCTTCGTTGGCGTGATCGACTGCCTCCTGGATGGTGGTGTAGTCGCCACCACCGGCGGCATCGACGACGATGTTCGGCGCCACATCGACTCGCATCTGAGTCTGAGCCAGGATCTCACCGCTGTCGGCATCCCGCACCGTCAGCACGAAGTCATAACTGCCCGGCGTTGATGCATCGTAGTCGCCGTTGTCGTACCAGCCGATGTTCTGCGAGTTCTGCAGACCGTCGGTCTCACCGCTGGCATCCTGGTAATAGTCTTCGCCGCCTCCGTCGCGATGGGCGAGCGGGTCGAAGGCCATGATTCCTTCGGTGACGTTGCCATGGATATCGGTGAAGTCGGCAACGATGGAGATGGAATAGTTGCCGGCTGAGATGTCAGCGGCGCCGTAGTCGATGATGCTGTAATCGAAGTTCCACGGGCCGGTCGGCGAATTGCCGGTCTCGGCGGTGCTGACGTTGTAAGTCAGGCCCTCGGAATCTGTGTCACCCTGGAAACGGATTTTGGCCTTGATGGCGACTTCGATCTTCGCGTCCGTATTGTCGTGGATCACGAAGTTGACGTTGGAGTTACCGGTGCCTGGGTGGAAGTTGTCGCTGTTTTCGTTGCCGCCCACTTCGCCGGGGTCGACGGCAATCTCATCCACGCCCCGGGCCAGGGTCGCGCCGAAGCGCAGTGTCCCGTCGGCGAACTGGATGTTCTCGACTTGGCTCAAGGTGTCGCTGCCCTCGTCGCCATCGGCGGGGTTGGTGTCGGTCAGTGTGAAGCCGCCGTCGGCCGTGGCGACGATCTCGAAGTCTGATCGCTCGCCGCGGTAGGTCGCGGTGTCGTCGCCGTCGTCGCCATTGATGGTGTCGTTGCCGCCGCCGCCGAAGAAATAGTCGTCACTGTTATTGCCGTTCAGAGTGTTGGCGCCGTCCAGCACGCTATAGGGCGCCGGCAGGTCTGCGGGATAGGTGATCCCGTGGGCAAGGTCCCAGCCGACGGTGGCGGAGGCAAGATCGGCGCTGGTGTATTCACCGTCGCTGACAGTGCCACTGTGATAGGGCCGGTCGCCGAACTCCAAGGCTGCATCGGTGCGCGGGTCCGGCTGCGGATCGGGCTGACCTTCGTTTGTCAGATTGATGAAGCGGCTGTTGATGGGGCCGTCGCCCAGATTGCCCAGCAGATTGTCATGGAGAGTCTGCAGGCGTGTATCTGACACCTTGACCAAGTCCAACAGAGCCTCGCCGCCGGAGTTCAGATAGCGCACGTAGTCGTTGCCCAGGCGGACGAAGTCCGTGTTTATGGCGAGATTGAAATAACTGTCCTCCGTGGCCACGTAGCTCGCGTCGAGATGAATCCAGAAGGCCGCGAAGACCGAGGCATGGCTGCCGTCGATGGTCAGGTTTTCAGGCACCAGTGACTTCTCGTCCGCCAGGCCTTCGAACTCCAAGGCCAGCAGGTTGTTCACCGTCGGCGCGGTGCCGTCGTTGGGCAGCGTCAGGCCGGCATTGACGATGTTTACCGCCGCGCCGCCGACGATTGTCAGGGTCTGGTCCGTCGCCAAGGGATTGGCATCGGGGAAAGCCGCCGCGATCTGGCTGCCATCCAATTCGACTGTCTGCCCGTTCGTGGTTTCAATCTGTGTCAGGTTACCCAGGCTTGTGAAGGTCACAGCCGCGGCGCTGAGGCTGGAGACGTCCAACGCCTCGACGTCATTGCCCAGGGCATCGGCGTCGATGCTGACGGCGGCACCGGGGCTCAGCACCGTGATGGCGCTACCGCTGAAGGTGTTGGCCGCCACAAGGGCGTCGTCGTCGTAGTTGTCGAAGCTGTCGCGGATCGCCGGCACGAAGCCCTCACCCTCGAAGGTGTTGCCGGTGATCGTGGCGCCTTCGCCGAAGATCTCCAGCAGGCCGAAGTCGGCGTTCTCGCCCTCGAAGGTATTGCCGGTGATGACGGCATCGTCCGCCTCGACACCCAACAGCAGGCCGGCGTCATCGCCACCGGTAATGGTGTTGTCGATGAAACTGAAGCTACTGGAGGCTTCGTCGGCGCCTCGGCTGGCCTCGCCGTTGTTGTAAACAATGGCCGTGGTGCCGTCGCCGAAGAACTCATTATCGCGCACCGTCATGCCGTCGATTTTGCCGCCGGTGAGCAGGGCACTGCCCGTGCCGCCGAAGGCCTCAATGCCTTCGATTAGGATGCCTTCGTTATCGCCGGCCACAAAGATGGCTGCCAGGGAACCAACGCCGTTCACCACGTCGAAGCCGTTGTCGGGGCCGCCGATGGTGACATCGTCGACACCGATTTCGACGCGGATTGCGGCGCCCTGGCCGTGCCCCAGGTCGCCGGCGTCGGCGCCGGTGATGGTCACATCGTCACCGATGGCCAGAAGGGTCAGGGACTTGTCGATGGTGATCGGGCCGTAGTCGCCGTCGGCCACCAGGATGGTGTCGCCCTCTCCGGCGGCATCGATGGCGGCCTGAATGTTGTCGAAAGGATGACCCTCGCCGACCAGCAGGACGTTGCTGCCGGTGAAGGCGATGTTCTCCACATTCGTCACGACATCGGTATCGCCGCTGGCGGTCTCAGTGATCAGGATCGCGCCATCGTCGCCGCCGGCGAAGGTGAAGCCGCCGACATCGGCGTCGTAGCGCACGATATCCGTGTCGCCGCCGCCGTCGATGGTGTCGTTGCCGGGACCGCCGACGATGTCGTCGTCGCCGGCTCCGCCGTTGATCGAGTCGTCGCCGCTGCCACCCAACAGGATATCATTGCCACCACCGCCATTGATGGTGTCGTTGCCGCTGCCGCCGGATATGGCGTCGCTGAAGTCCCCGCCGGTGAGCAGGTCGTCGCCGCCGAGACCATCGATGCTGATACCGGATGTAGCTTCGGGATCGGCGGCAAACTCGTCGTCGCCATCGGTCAGTGTGTCGGAGCCGGTGACGCTGCCGACGTTGGCATCTTCTGCCTCGCCGGAAATGAAGGTGTCTTCGCCAAAGTTTCCGACATCTCCTGCCTGGGTGTCGTTACCGGTCTCGACCGCGTTCTCGATGGCGTCGGCTGCCTCCTCCTGAGCAACCTGGGCAACCTGGGCCAAGTCGGTCAGCACCTCGGTTGCATCGCTTTCCTCGTCAATCTCGATGTTTTCGACCGCCGTATTGGTCGCGGTGATCACGGAAGTCGCATTGGCGACATCGTCTCCATCGAATGATGCGTCCTCCACATTGTTCGCTGCTTTGTCCAGAATACCAACAGTTTCGTTGGTGCCGGCAATCTGATCTGGGTCACTAAGATTGGTGTCGGCACCTTGCTCGGCGACCTGTTCGGCGATGGCCTGAAAGGCGGCGTCTGAGGCAGCTTCGGTGTCCGTGGCACCTGCGCCCTCCAGAGCGGCTTGAACCTGTGTCGCGGTGTTGGCGACTTGGATGCCGGCTTTCACGACATTCAGCGCGACAGTATCGCCACCTGCGGCCGCTTCGATCGGGTCGGTATTCGACAGATCGAAGTCGTCGGCGATATCAAAGGCTGCTTTAACGGCGCTTTCCGCCTCTTCGGCCGTCTGGTCGCCGTCTTCGACCAACTGCTGCACCAGTGTGGTCAGGGGTGTAATGACCGTGGCGCCGGCCGGGGCCTTCAGCACGCCTTCGAAGGCCAGGCCGGTGGAAACGTCGGTGCCGCCGACAGCCACCAGCGGCCCGCTGCCGCCCTCCAGGGTGAAGTTGCCGTTGATGTCGGTGATCGTCGAAACTTCGCCGTCATCCAGTTGGCCGTTGCCGTTGGCATCGCGAAACACCGTGGCGTTGGCGATGTAGCCGTCGACCACTTCGCCGGTGATGATCTCTACGGTGTCACCGCCGCCGCCGTCGCTGCTTTCCGGTGTGCTGACGATCTCCGTCCGGCCGCCGGACACGACGGGCAGACCCGAGAGCACCGTGCCCGAAGAGACCTCCGGGCCGACGTCGTCGCCCAACGATCCGCCAACGCCGCTCAGGGCATCGCTGCCCCCGCTGAAGTCGGTGCTTCCGGTGTTATCCTGGTACTGCGTTGCGCCGCCGCCCAAAGCCGGTTGGCTAGCGCCGCCGGCGGTTTCCAGCGTCGGCCCTGCCGGGCTCTGGCCCGCTTCGCCGGCGTCTTCGCCGCGTTCCTGCGCGAAGGCCAGCGCCGTTTCGACCAGCCCGGCGATGTCGTAGTCGACCCCGGCGATCTGAAACACCGGGGCGTCCGATCCATCGGCCATGCCGGCGAGTTCCAGGAAGACGATCCGTGAATCGGCGCTGCCGTCGCCGTCGCTATCGAAAGTCAGGACGAGATTCTGCCCCTCGACGGTTATCCGCGCATCTGCCGGATCGAAGTCGAGAAGGTAAACCGCTCCGGCCTCCCCCGGCACTTCGAGGGTCTCACCGGCAGCCGGCTGTTTGACCGTCAGCGGTGCCTCGGCCTGACCTTCGAGCAGGGAAATCCCCGTCGCGCCTTCCACTGCAGTGTTGTCCGCATGCTGATTGTTGTCCGCATGCTGATTCGTCGAGCCGCTCTCCGAGCGCTCGTTAATGTCCATCGACCCCATTTGACCATGCTCCCTTTTTTTGAACCGCCGACCCCCAATTGGCGACTGATGTAAAGCAAAGGTTGTGTATCGGCATCACCCCTAGGGGTGAATTTATCTGATTAATAATCATCAGATTGTCCGAAAATACTAATCAACACAATTCTCTAGCTTCACCCCCTGGGGTGACGGCAGGGGTGCTGACTTTGCGTAAGAGTGTTCTTGGGAATGAGAGGCAAACTTTGAATAAATCTAAGGTTGTGTCTCGAAGTGATGCTTCGGGCCAGAAGAGAGGTCCCGGAGAGATTGCCGGAGGAGGCGGAACGGAACGCGCAGGCCCGATGCATTCGGGCAGGGCGCGGAGCGGTTCCGGAGAGAGGACGGCCTCCAGCAAACAAGGAAGTGGAGCAAAGTATGCTGACCAGAAGGCTCTTATTGGCCGCCATGACGGCCTCCGCGGCGACCGCGATCTTACCGCGTCAGTCGCAAGCGAACCTGGTTGCCTTACCCGAACCGCTGCCGCTCTCGACACCGATCGGCAGCGGGGAGTTCGTCAACGCGCCGCCGGCTTGGCTGCGTCTTGTGCAGCGTTTTCCGGCCCTGCATCCGGGCAAGGTGTCACCGCAGCGGCTTGCTTCCACCAAGCTGCGCGAAGCCGAGCTCGACTATGTGCAGCGGCTGGTGAACAAGGAGGTTCTCTTTACGCCCGAGAACAGGGACGTCTGGCTGCCGGCCGGCCGTTCCGGAGACTGCGAGGATTTCGCCATCCGCAAGCTGGAGCTTCTGATCCAGCGTTTCGGCTGGCCGCGCGGCGCGCTCACCCTGGCGACCTGTTATGCCGAAACCGGTCAGGGTCATGCGGTGCTTCTGGCGCATACCGATCGCGGGGTCTACGCCCTCGACAATCGCCGTCTGCCCGTCATGCCCTGGCGCGCGCTGCCCTACCGCTGGGTTGCGCGCGAGGCGCCCGGCAGCCCTTTCGCACTGTGGCGCAAGATCGACGCCTGATGCCGATCCCAGGGAAGTGAAGCCAGAGGAATTGAAACCAGAGAGTCGGAAGTCCGTACAACAGTTGCCCCGGAAAGATTCAGTTATGCAGATCACATCACAGCCTCCGAAGAAAAACGGCAGTCGCCTTGGCCGCGAATTGCGCGGGGAACTGCTGGTGAGAAAGCAGGAAAGGGCAACGGCCCAGTTTGAGACCGGTCTGCCCTGGGAGGTTTTTGCGCGCGCCTGGAGTCTTGCGGAGGATCGGCTGGCCCGCCTGGAGCAGCAGTTGCTGTCCAGTGATTTGCGGCATTCCTGGATATGCCGGGCGGATTTTGAAGAGTCGGCGGCTCTGCTGCAGTTGGAGGGTCAGACGGTCGCTCTGCAGGACCTTGCCTTGGTCGATGCCAATACGGCGCCCAACGATGCGACGCCGGCATGGCACAAGGCCCGGGCGCTGCTTTCCCTGCGTCGCCGTATCGCCAGGGCGGGGCCGGGGAAGACCCTGACCGTCGACGGCATTCTCGCCCTGGAAGCCAGAATGGTCGAATGCCTCCACGAGGACCCGAACGAGGGTCTCGGCGAAGAGGCGGAGGCCGACGCGACAGCGGACGGGGATGACAAGCTGGAGGAAAAACGCAAGCGTCTGGAGCGCTGGCTCGCGGTCGTGGAGGAGTTGCAATCGACGCCCCCTCTGCCGGCGGCGGCGGTGGCGCTGCGCGTCTGGCGGCGTACGGCGCCGCTGGATGACTACGATGACGAGATCGGCCTGGTGCTCGCTTCGGTTCTGCTCTGGCATTGGGGCAAGACAAAGGGGTTGACGGTTTGTCTGGGTATCGGCCTGCGTGAAGCACAGCGCCGCTTGAGCGATGAAGACAGCCTCGGGGTCTGGATTCAAAGGTTCTGCGAGGTGGTTCAGGTGGCCGCAAATGCAGGCCTCGACAACCACCATACGCTCAACCGCGGCCGCGGGCGGCTGGTGCAGTTGCTGGCACAGCGCCGCGCCGCTTCGCGCTTGCCGCGCCTCGCCTGGCTGTTTCTGAACTATCCGGCCATTTCCACGCGATTCATCGTGCAACGGCTCGAACTCACCTCGCCGGGGTCATCCTGGCTGCTTGAAGAACTGATCCGCGAAGGGGTGGTGGAGGAAGTAACCGGCAAGGGGCGCAACCGCGCCTACAGTCTGGTGTAGCGGCGGACCGGCCGCCGCAGTCGCCGACGGCGACAGAGGGCGCGGTACGGCGATGGGCAATTTGCCCTAATTTGGACGCGGCTATCCGGATACCTATATTGAATGCGGGAGTAGATTTTTGGAGGAGTTTGATATTTTGCCCTAATAGGGCATATTAGCCGAAAAATATATTTAAATTGAGAACGAGATACAGGTTTATTCGGGTATTTTTCGCAGTTTTTGAGCTATTTTAGTGGAAATTGATTTGAATCAACTTCCGCTGGATTTTATAATAACCATAGGTCGATCGTTCTGTCGGGGAGCCTTCGGCCCGTTCGAAAAAGGTCATCGCAGGGAGACGAGAGACCACGTTTTCGGAAAAGAGGCATCGCTCGGAGTGGCTCGGGCAAGTCTTCAAAAGCCTCTAACCGGCATCACCCGAAAAAATCGAAGAGGTCGCTTGAATGAAGGTCTTCGACCTTTCTGTTTAGGTTTGGTTGCAACTGTTCGAGGTTAATCACCCCTCAGGGTGACTTGGTTTCCGCCAGTCGCAGCTAGCTTGCCTAAGGGGAGAAAAGGGTTTGGTAGAACGCGCTTTGAAACTGACTTCGGCTTCGCTGCCTTGGGTCCGCAAGACGGATTCCTTCGCCGGCGCCGTTGGTCATGAGCGCGCTTTCGTTTCGCCTGCCAGGTCGTCTGCTTTGCGTGAGACCGGGCCATGGTCATAGACCGTCAAACCTTTGATGCTCTTGTCGAGCAAGTCTATCGCGCATCGACCAGCGAGATAACCTGGGAGTCCGCGCTGCGGTCGATTGCATCGGCTTTCGATGCTTCTTTCGCCGCCATCGTGCTGGAACGCTGCGAGCTCTCGCAGATCCGGCTCGATCCCTCGGAGATTACGCCGGAGCCCGTGGCGGTTCATATGTCGAGCGATCTGGACGAGCTTCCCGATCTCTATTTCAACTACTATCATCGCATCGATCCCTTCCGCCTGTCGGTGCCGATCGCCTTTGCGCCGTCGATCATGCGGCTCCAGGAGGTCTGCGATCCGGAAGACTTTGCCCGCAGCGAGTACTATCAGGACTTCGCAAAGCGCGCCGACAGCTTCCATCTCACGCGTTTCACGTCGCGGTTCGATGCCAAGCTTCAGCTCAAGGTGATGCTGAACCGCAGCGAGCAGGGAAGGCCGCTGGACGATCTGGAACTCGCGCGTTTCGATTCCCTGACCACGCACATCATGAGGGCCCTCAAGGTGGAGCGCCAGATCACCCAGATGGGCGCCACCATGGATGCCGCTTTCGATGCCCTGAACCAGATCGGCCGGGCCGCTTTTCTGGTCGACCGCAACGGCCGGGTGGTCCGCATGAACGCGCTGGCCGAGGCCATCTGTGATGCCGATGACGGCCTGACCGTGCGCAACAACCGGCTGATCGCCGGCGGGCCCGAGGGGCAGAAAAAGCTGCGAGAGGCGCTGGCGCGCCAGATCAGCGAAGACGCCATGGACAGGGCCTCCGAGCCCGCCGCCATTGCTTTTGAAAGAACCTCAGGCGGCCGTCCCTACATGGCGGAGGTAACGCCTTTTGAGTTTGAGAGTTACTGGACGACCGAAGTCATGGCCACGGCCCTGGTCACCATCAGTGATCCCGATGCCCTGCGGCCCCAAACCACCGGCGACTGGGGCAAAGCGCTCGGCCTGACCCGCGGTGAATGGCGGGTCGCGACCACCCTGGTCAACAGCCGCGACGAAGGCGAGGTGGCCGAGACCCTGGGCATCAGCCTCAACACGGTGAAAACCCACCGCAAGCGGATCTACGCCAAGCTCGGCATTCACCGCCGCGCCGAACTGACGGCCATTCTTCCCGGCTCGCGCTGATCCGCTCGACACTTAAAAGATAGAGCAGATTCACCGGCTTGATGGATCGCGCAAGCGGTCCCATCAAGCTCGGATCTGCTCTAGGGCGCGGCCCCGCGCCATTTCCCCGAACACCAGTGCCTCCAGCACCATTTCATCGAACGCCGGACCATAGGGCCTCCCGCGAAACGCCCGGGGATCTTCAGCCTGCGCGCTTCCGGCTTTCTGCGCCGGCCTGCGTGATGTCGTCCAGAACCTCGCTAACCGTTTGAACCCGGCAGTAGCCGCCGAAGGCTTTCAGCGCCTGGTCGTGGCGCTCGCGGCTGCGTGTCGTACAGGCGTCCCCGGCGCAGACCATGTAGAAGCCGAGATCGGCGCCGTCGCGGACCGCCATGTCGATGCATTGGTCGGTCATCAGCCCGGCGACCACCACATTGGTGATTCCCATGTTGCGCAGCACATAGGCCAGGGTGGTCGAGTTGAAGACGCCGGAGGAGGTTTTGGGCAGGACGATGTCGTCGTCCTGGTAGCGCGCCTCGGGCAGGATCTCGGCCAGCGGCGAGCCTTTGGGAATCAACATGCCGGAGAGCTTGTAATCCAGGCTGCGGTCGCGGCCATCCCGGGTCAGGGCCTCCATCACCGTATAGACGATCTCGCAGCCGGCGGCCCGGGCGCCGTCGACAAGGCGGGTCAGCGCCGGCAGCATCTCCTCCTTCACGCTGCGGGCGTAGTAGGGCTCCCGCGCCTGAAGCTCGGGCTGCACTTCGCTGCCCTGCACGTCGACCACCAGAACGGCGGTTTGGGCGGGATGCAGCGGCCAGTTCCGCTGGGCATCGATATGTTTCATGGCAAGCTCTCCCTCGACACCGCTTGCGGCGCCTGGCTGAAAGTGATCGGATCTGCTGAACGGATAGTGTTGTATAGCCTGACGGGGCATTGCAATGATGTTCGAGAAATCCCCGGCCGGACGCCGCCCGTGACGCCCGCGCAGCCCAGCAGAGTCAGACCAGCAGAGTCAGCCCAACCCAGGCAGCCCAGCACAGCAGGACCCTCTTCCATGAGCGCAGCGAAAAGATCGGCCGAAGACAACCTTGAGGAGGCTCTGGCCCGTTTCCCGCGGGTTGCGGTGACCCATGCGCCGACGCCGCTGGAGCCGCTTGCCAATCTGGGCGCCGACCTCGGGCTTTCCCTTCTGGCCAAGCGCGACGACTGCACCGGGCTCGGTTTTGGCGGCAACAAGGTGCGCCAGCTCGAATTCTATTTCGGCGCCGCCCTGGCGGCGGGGGCCGATACGGTGCTGATCACCGGCGCCGTCCAATCGAACTTCGTGCGCACCGCGGCCGCCATGGCCGCGCGCTTCGGCATGGAATGCCATATCCAGCTTGAGGAGCGGGTGCCGGATGTCACGCCGCTCCATCGCAACAACGGCAACGTGCTGCTCGACCGCCTGTTCGGCGCCAGACTGCACAGCTTCCCCGAAGGCGAGGACGAAGCCGGCGCCGATGCCGCGGTCGCAGCCATAGCCGACAAGCTGCGCGGCGCGGGCCGCAAGCCCTACATCATTCCGCTGGGCGTGGATCATCCGCCCCTGGGGGCGCTCGGCTATGTCGTCGCGGCCATGGAGCTGGCCCGGCAGTTTGAAGAGCAGGGCCCGGTCGACGAGATCGTTCTGGCCAGTGGCTCGGCGGCGACCCACAGCGGCCTGCTTTTCGGCCTGCGTGCCCTCGGCCTGGAAACGCCGGTGCGTGGGATCTGCGTGCGGCGCCCGGCGGCGGCACAGCAGCCGCGGGTCCTGCGGCGCTGCGCTGATGTCGCCCGCCTGCTTGACCTGCCGGTCGTCATTCCGGAATCTGATATCCGGGTTTCCGATGATGTGCTGGCCCCCGGCTATGGACGGCTGAACGCCGCAACGGTCGCAGCCATCCGCCGGACCGCCGAGCGTGAAGGTTTGGTCCTCGACCCGGCTTATACCGGCAAGGTCATGGCCGGTCTGATCCAGCTTGCCGAAGCCGGGGCCCTGGCCGGCCGGCGCGTCGTCTTCCTGCACAGCGGCGGCACGCCCGCGCTCTTTGCCTATGCGGACCAGCTTACGGATGCCCTATCTTCTGGCGCCCCATCTTCTGGCGCCAGTCCTTCCGGTTCTGCCGCGTGATCGACTCCCTGCTTGCCAGCGAGACGGCCGAACTGCTGCTGGTCAATCTCATCGTCTGCTTCGCCGCCTTCGTGCAGGCGGCGGCGGGCATCGGCTTTGCCATGATCGCGGTGCCCTTGCTGGTGCTCATCGACCTCGCCTACGCGCCAGGGCCCTCACTCTTTGCCATGCTGTTTCTCTCCATCGCCATGGCGGCGGTGGACCGCCGGCACATCGACCGCCAGGGCCTCTCCAGCCTGCTGCCGGGTCTGTGCATCGGCACGATTGCCGGGGCCTTGCTGCTGGGCGCCCTCAGTCCCGCGTGGTTCGGCCTGGTTTTCGGCAGCATCGTTCTGGCCGCCATCGCCATCGGTCAGCTCGTGGCCGCGCCGCCGCGTTCGCGGGCCAGTTATGGCGCCGGCGGTTTCGTCGCCGGCCTGATGGGCACCATCTCCGGTATTCACGGCCCGCCCCTGGCGGTGCTGTATCAGCGTGCCGACCACGCCAGGGCGCGTGCCACCATCGCCCTCATCTTCGTCATCGCCAGCCTGCTCTCGCTGTTTTCCCTCTACCTGGAGGGCATCTTCAGGGGACCGCAGCTGATGACCGGCCTGTCGCTGCTGCCGGGCCTCGCCCTCGGCTATCTCGCCGCCCAGCGCAGCCGCGCCCACATCTCCGACAGCTTCGCCCGCAACCTGATGCTCGTCATCGCCGGCGCCAGCGCCGTGATCCTGATCGCGAAGAGCATCCTGTGAAGGCCATGATTGTACAACGACACACGAAACGATCGAAGGAGCGCGGATGCAATACGACGTGAAGACGCCGGCGGAGTACATGGACAAACTTGACCCGGACTGGCGGCGCAGGACGCTTGAGGAATTGAGGGCGCTGATCAAGTCGGCGGCGCCCCGGCTCGAAGAAGGCATCAATTACAAAATGCTGAGCTACAGCGACGCGCGGGGCGCTGTGTTCCACCTGAATGCCCAAAAGAGCTATGTCAGCCTCTATGTCGGCGACGCCGGCAAAATCGACACCGATGGAACCCTGCTGGCGGGCTTGAGCGTCGGCAAAGGATGTATCCGTTTCAGTAAGTCTGTGAATCCCGCCGACACCGGGATTGCCACCTTCATTGAGCGAACCGTGGCGCTTCACGATCAGGGGGAGGATATCGGTTGCTGAATGGCTTTCTTTGTTCGGGTCTTGACGCGGCTGGCAGATTTGACCCGTTCAACTCCGCCTTTTTGGAGGGTGGCAGGAGAACGCATTATCCCGTTTGACAAAATGGCTCCAGCCACCGATATGACGCTCGCCGCCAGCAAGTAACTGGGAATCGTGTTGTGGATTTGGTTGTTTCAGTTTTTCTGCCGCTGTCTCTGGGCATCATCATGCTGTCCCTGGGGCTCGGCCTGACGGTCGCGGATTTCGGGCGCATTATCCGTCAGCCCCGCGCCGTCATCGCGGGGCTGTTTGCGCAGGTCGTCCTGCTGCCCATCACCGTCTATGGCTTTGTCATTGCCTTCGGGGTCAGCGGCGAACTTGCCTTCGGATTCATGCTGCTGGCGGCCAGTCCCGGCGGCGTCACCTCGAACATCCTGACCAAGCTGGTGGGCGGCACGCTGGCGCTCTCCATCTCCCTGACCGGGCTGATCAGCCTGCTGTCGGTCATCACCGTGCCCTTGCTGGTGGTGTTCTGGGCGGGACTGTTCCTGAATGCCGGCGACGTCACCGTCAGCGTTACCAGCCTTGCCCTGAAGATGTTCGCCATCACGGCGGTGCCGGTGGCGCTCGGCATGATTCTCCGCGCCACAGCAAGCGCGCTCGCCGCGCGCATCGAGCCTGTGCTTTCCTTCATTGCCGCGGTTCTCTTCGTGGTCATCGTCGTCGGTGCGGTTATCGCGTCCTGGGATGTTCTGGTCGCCAACTGGGTCACCCTGGCCCCGATGACCGCTTTGATGGTGCTCTCTCTGCTGGCTCTCGGCTGGATCATCGCCCGCCTCATCGGCCTGCCGGTCGCCGACCGTGCCGCCATCGGCATGGAAACCGGCATTCAGAACAGCACCGTCGCCATCACCCTTGCCGGCATCCTCCACGCCGGGCCGGAGGCCCTGCCGGTCATCGCCCTGCCCGCTGCCATGTACGGCATCCTGATGTACCTGGGCGCCCTGCCCGGCGGCTACATGATGTACCGCGCCGCGAAAGCCGCGGCGTAGGGACCGGACGGGTCGAAACCACCGGGGCCGTGGGTCGTCCATTCCTTGATCGGGAGGAATGGACAGGATCGATTGTGTCTTTGTGATCCGGGTCGTTCTTTGCGATAAAAAGTGCCGGTCTACCATCGGCCTGTTTGCGTAGCTGCAACCCGGCATGTCTCGACACCCAAAAAGGCGGTACCGATGATCGATTGCGTTGAGGCCAACTGCATCCTCAAGGAATATCTGTTCCTTCAGCAAACCATAGAGGATTTCAACAAGCAGGTTATCGAGTTCAAAAGCTGGAGCGTTACCGTCGGCATCGCTGCGCTCATTGCCGCTTATACAAAACCGGTGTCGTCGGCCGGCCGAGTGGGGGTGATGATTGCGGCACTATCCGCTGTTCCCTTCTGGCTGACGGAGAGTTTCTGGAAACTCTCTCAACATCTCCATGGGGAACGGACCAAGGATATAGAGAAATGCCTGAGCGACGGATGTACCGACCTTAAGCCGCTCCAGATCTACACCAGTTGGTTCGAAACACTGGGCGGATTTTGGACAGGCGTCGGGCATTGGCTTGGGGTGGCTTTCCAACCCAACGTCATCACGCCTTATGTGTTTTTGCTCGCAACCGGGCTGGTCCTGGCGTGGCGCTTTCCGCCCCCGGCCTCAACGGAGTGACCGGCGCCCAGTGACCGGTCGTTTGTGAAATCGGCATCGGCCCGGCGGCCCCGGCGAGGCAACTCTCGTCAGATCATTTTCGGGAGATTGGCGGACCCGACAGGATTCGAACCTGTGACCTCTGCCTTCGGAGGGCAGCGCTCTATCCAGCTGAGCTACGGGTCCTCTGGGGGAAGCGGAGATAGGGCTTCCCGCTGCTCTGAGCGCGGCGACCTTACTGCATTGCGGCATCGGGCGCAAAGGGCTTTGCGGCGGCGTTGTGCGGCTTTTTCAGCAAGCGGGCGTGCCGCAGGCCCCGGCCTCGGCGGTTTCGTCCTCTCCCGCGGCGCCGTTCCCGGCTTCCTCCTTGGCCAGCACTTCGGCGGCGTAGGCTTCGGCTTCGGAGGGCAGCGGGGCCTGGGGATCGCGGGTCCAGGCGGCGATGTCCCCGATCACCACCCGGGCCTGCAGGTCGCGCAGCAGCATGTGCCAGCCCTCGGCATAGAGGGCGAAGCGCTGCACAGAGGGCTTGGGGCCGGCGGCCCCCGGCGGCAGGCTGCGCCAGAAACTGTAGGTCGGCTCGGCCGGTATCACCTCGTCGCGCGCGCCATAGAGCAGCAGCACATCGCCGTCGATCTGCGGGGCCGCCTGCAGGGCCGCGTCCATCAGGTTCACCACGCCATAGACGGCATCGACCCGGGTTTTCTTGATGAACAGCGGGTCGCGGCCGAGGTCGCGCAGCATCTCGATATTGTCGGAGGCCTGAATGCCCAGGCCGCTGCCGCTGAAACGGGCCCAGGGAAAGAGGTGGGCGCTGGTCCAGAGCGCGATGCGCTGGCCGAGCGGCATGGTCGAGCGGGCCCAGACCGCCGGCGCCACCAGGATCGCGCCCTCGGCTGACGGGGGGCTGGGGCCGGCCAGGGCGGCCAGCACCACCGCCCCGCCCATGGATTCGCCCAGCAGGAACAGCGGCAGGCCGGGATGGCGGTCACGCAACAGGGCGGCGGCGTCGGTCAGGTCGCCGGTCAGTATCTCCTTGCCGGCCCAGAGCCCGGTATGGGGCGCGGCGCCGAAGCCGCGCTGGTCATAGGCATAGACGAAAAGCCCGAGCGCCGCGAGTTCAGGACCGGCTTCGGCAAAGGCGTTGGAGTAGTCGTTGAAGCCGTGCAGCGCCAGCACCACGCCGTGGGGTTCGCTGCCGCCCGGCGGCGCCCAGGACCGGAGCGGCAGGCGGGTGCCGTCGGCCGTGATGAATTCGCTCTCCCGGACCTGCGGGCCGTCCAGCGTCAGGCCGTCGGCGACCAAAGCGTCCAGGCCGGGCCCCGGCGGCGCCAGACGCGGCGCACAGGCGCCGAGGCCCCCTGCGATCAGCACCAGCAAAAGAAAGGCCGTGAACAACCGGGTGGAGCGATGGATCTTCATGACGGCCGTCTCGTCAGGCTGCGGCGCCCTTGTCTCCGTCTTCGCTGCGCCCGCTCCCCTCATGAGCGCCGCGGGTCAACTGCAGGAAGATGTCCTCCAGGTCGGTCTCTTCGGTCGACATGTCGATGACCGAGAGGCCGGCTCCGCAGACGGCGTCGAGGATCTGCGGCACCGGGCTGTCGCTGGCGTGGTAGCGGAACAGCAGGCGCCGCGCCCCGGTCTGCTCCGGTGCGAAGGGGTTCAGCACCTCGGGCACGCCGGGCAGGTCGCGGTCGAAGATCAGCGTCAGAGCCTTGTTGTCGAGGCGCGCCAGCAGGCTTTCGGTGCGGTCGCAGGCGATCACCTTGCCGTGGTTGATGATGGCGATGCGGTCGCAAAGCTCTTCGGCCTCTTCCAGATAATGCGTGGTCAGCAGCACCGTGGTGCCGGCGCGGTTCAGTTCCCGCACATTGGCCCAGAGTTGCTGGCGCAGTTCGATATCGACGCCGGCGGTGGGTTCGTCCAGCACCAGCACCGGCGGCTGGTGCACCATGGCCTTGGCCACCATCAACCGGCGGCGCATACCGCCGGAGAGGGTGCGGGCATAGGCATCGCCTTTGTCCGCCAGGCCCATGGCGGCCAGGATGTCGTGGCTGCGGCGCTCTGCCGGCGGCACGCCGTAAAGACCGGCCTGCAATTCCAGCAACTCAAAAGGGGTAAAGAAGGGATCGATGTTCAGTTCCTGGGGCACCACGCCGATGGCGCTGCGGGCCTGGCGGGTTTCCCGGTCGAGATCGAAGCCCCAGATCGCCGCCGCGCCTGCGGTCTTGTTCACCAGCCCGGCCAGGATGTTGATCAGGGTCGACTTGCCGGCGCCGTTGGGGCCCAGCAGACCGAAGAGCGAGCCGCGGGGAATGTCCAGGTCCACGTCGTCCAGCGCCAGCTTTGCCGGCGCTTTGCCGGCGGCCTTGTAGGTCTTGGTCAGGCCTTTGACGGAGACTGCCTGTTCCGGCAGGCCCTCGATCGCCGCTGGCGGGAGGCCGTCCATGGTGGCCTTGGGGGGTTCACTGTTCATGCTTGCCTTTCCTAGCAAAGCGGATCTCCGCAAACCGCAGGTGCTTCGGTCCCAATCCTTCGATCCTGACGCTTTCGACCCTGCCGTTTCAGTGCGGTGCTGAGCTTATACGAAGACACGCGCAGCCGCTGCGGCAGCGGTGCCGCCTGTTGCGTCTTTTCAGACGCTTTTTCAGGCGGAAATTGCGGCTGACATGGGTAACACCAGGGTCTGACAGGGTCAACAGAGGCCGCGGATCGGCCAAAATGGCGGGATTCGGCGGATCAAGCGGCATTGCAAAGGGTTTACCTGGCGGGCGGACCTCTGTTATCCGGGAGCATGAAATCCTCACGGCCGACGGTCCCGCCGCTCTATCGTCCGCTTCCTTCCGCCCACAGCACCATCGCTTGGCCGGCCCTGCCCGGCCCCGAGGTCGCGCTTCTGACCGGCATGCTGCAGCAGCTCGACGAGAGCCAGTGGTGGTCGCCGGAGGACCTGCGTCGCCAGCAGCTACGTCAGGCCAATGCCCTGATGGTGCATGCCTATCGCACCGTGCCCTTTTACCGCGACCGCCTGGCCCAGGCCGGATTCGTGCCTGGCCAGGCCCTCAGTGAAGAGGTCTGGTCGCGCATCCCGGTGCTCACCCGCGCCGATCTGCAGGAGGCCGGCGACAAGCTGTTCAGCCCTGAAATTCCGGAGCGCCACGGCAAGACCTACGACATCTCCAGCAGCGGCTCGACAGGCCGGCCGGTGAAAGCCAAGGGAACCCGGCTGGTGCAGTTCATCTGGGACGCGATGACGCTGCGCGAGCATCTTTGGCACCGCCGCGATTTCAGCGGCAAGCTGGCGGCCATCCGATCCCTTCCCAACGGCGCGGCGGACTATCCCAAGGGCGCCGCCTCGCGATTCTGGGGGCGCTCGACCAAAGACGTCTTCGAAACCGGCCCCGCCGTGATGCTGCATATCGGCAGCAAGATCGAGCATCAGGCCGAGTGGCTGCAGCGCCAGAAGGCCGACTATCTGCTGACCTATCCTTCGGCCCTGCGGGAACTGCTGCTCTATTGCCAGCGCAAGTCGCTGCTATTCCCCGAGCTGCGGCAAATCCGGACCCTGTCCGAACTGCTGAACCCGGAAATCCGCGATCTCTGCCGCGAGGTCTGGGGCCTGGAGATCGCCGACCTCTACAGCACTCAGGAATGCGGCTACCTCGCTTTTCAGTGTCCGGAAGAAGGGTCCTATCACGTCCAGGCCGAGACCATGCTGCTGGAGGTGCTGGACGACAGCGGCGCGCCCTGCCTGCCGGGCCAGGTCGGCACCGTGGTGGTCACCCCGCTGCACAACTTCGCCATGCCGATGCTGCGGTATGCGGTGGGTGATCTGGCCGAAGTGGGGGAACCTTGCGCCTGCGGGCGCGGCCTGCCGGTGCTGAACCGCATCCTCGGGCGGGTGCGCAACGTCCTGGTCTATCCCGACGGCCGCAAGGCCTGGGCCCTGCTGGGCGACATGTACTATACCGAGATCCCAGCGATCCGGCAGTTCCAGATCGTCCAGAAGACGGTTGAAGACATCGAGATCAAGATCGTCGCCGAACGCTCGCTGACGCCCGCCGAGGAGGAAAAGGTCCGCGGCTGGTTCATCGACCGCAGCGGCCACGCCTTTAATGTCGCCCTCAGCTATCATCAGGAAATTCCCCGCGGCTCCAGCGGCAAGTTCGAGGATTTCCGTTCGGAAGTGGCTGTTTAAGAAGACCCTTCAGGGATTGATTAGCTGGGGTGGCGCGTTATCATCGCGCCATCGACCGCCTCTTGGAGAAGACGCATGGAGCCGCCTGAAATCGTCACCGTGGACCGCGAGCAGGTCGCCTGCGACGGCGGCAAGGGTGCCCTCGGCCATCCCCGCATCTTCTTGAATATGGAGGGCAAGGGCCAGATCGACTGTCCCTACTGCGGCAGGCGCTTCGTGCTGAAGCAGGACAGCGCTGCGGAGTAGTCCGCCGGCGGCGTCAGGATCTGTCAGGCGGTTTGCCGGTCCTGCGCCTCTGCGCGCTCGACTTAGGCCGGACGCTCCGGCATTCTCCGGGGTATGACAACAGCCCCCTACAAGCACCTCTATCTGGTTGACGGTTCCGGCTATATCTTCCGGGCCTATTTCGCCATCCCGCCGCGCAGCACCTCCGACGGCACGCCGGTCAACGCGACCTTCGGCTTCACCAACATGCTGATCAAGCTGCTGCGCGACAGCGACGCGGACGGCATCGCGGTGATCTTCGACAAGTCGTCGAAATCCTTCCGCAACGAAATCTACGACCAGTACAAGGCCCACCGGCCGGAGCCGCCGGAAGACCTGATCCCCCAGTTCGCGGCGATCCGCGAGGCGACCAAGGCCTTCAACCTGCCCTGCATCGAAATGGAGGGCTATGAGGCCGACGACCTGATCGCCACCTATGCCCGCCAGGCCAAGGAGGCCGGGGCCGAGGTCACGGTGGTCTCCTCCGACAAGGACCTGATGCAGCTTGTCGACGGCGGCGTCACCATGCTGGATCCGATGAAGGACAAATCCATCGGCCCGGATGAGGTGGTGGAGAAGTTCGGCGTGGGGCCGGAGAAGGTGGTCGACGTCCAGGCCCTGGCCGGGGATTCGGTCGACAACGTGCCGGGGGTGCCCGGCATCGGCATCAAGACCGCCGCCCAGTTGATCAACGAATACGGCGACCTGGAAACGCTGCTGGAGCGGGCCGGTGAGATCAAACAGAACAAGCGCCGCGAGAAGCTGATCGAAAACGCTGAGATGGCGCGCATCTCCAAGAAGCTGGTGACCTTGGAGCGTTATGCCCCGGTGGAAGAGGGCATCGAGGGCTTTGCCCTGCGCCAGCCGGAGCCCGAAGCCCTGCGCGCCTTTCTGGAGCGCTATGAGTTCCGCTCCGTGTTGCGCCGGCTTTCCGAACAGCTGGGCGATGCAACGGCGGAGGAAGCGGCGGCGGCTCCGGCGGCACCGGGCGAGGCCAAGTACGAACTGGTTCAGGACCTGAAATCGCTGGAGGGCTGGGTGAGCGCGGCGCGCAAGCGTGGTGTCCTGGCGGTGGATACCGAAACCACCTCGCTGGACGCCGTGGCGGCCGATCTGGTCGGTATCTCCCTGGCGACCGAGGCGGGTAAGGCCTGCTACATTCCGTTGGGCCACAAAGGGGATGCGCCCAGCGACGGCGGTCTCGATCTGGAAGGCGGCGGCGCCGAGGCGCCCAAGCAGATCCCGATGGACAAGGCCATCGCCGTCCTGAAGCCGCTGCTGGAAGATCCCGGCGTTTTGAAGATCGGCCAGAACATCAAATACGACATGCTGGTCTTCGCCCGCCAGGGAATCGCGGTGGCGCCGATCGACGACACCATGCTGCTGTCCTACGTCGTCGAGGGCGGGCTGCACGGCCACGGCATGGACGACCTGGCGCAGATCCACCTGGACTACCAGACCATCAAGTTCAAGGACGTGGCGGGCAGCGGTAAGAACCAGGTGACCTTCGACCATGTGCCGCTGGACAAGGCACTGGACTACGCCGCCGAGGACGCCGACATCACTTTGCGGCTGCATCAGGTGCTGAAACCGCGTCTGGTGAGCGACCGTCTGACCACGGTTTACGAGACCATCGAACGGCCCCTGGTGCCGGTGCTGGCGGCCATGGAGTTGATCGGCATCAAGGCCGACCGCGACACCCTGCGCCGCATGTCCAACGACTTTGCCGCGCGTATCGGCGAGCTGGAAGTCGAGATCCATAAACTGGCGGGGCGGCCCTTCACCATCGGCTCGCCCAAGCAGCTCGGCGAGATCCTCTTCGACGAGATGAGCCTGCCGGGCGGCAAGAAGGGCAAGTCCGGCTCCTATGCCACCGGCGCCGACATTCTTGAGGGCCTGGCGGCTCAGGGCCACGATCTGCCGGCGCGGGTGCTGGACTGGCGCCAGCTTTCCAAGCTGAAGAGCACCTATACCGACGCGCTGCAGAATCAGATCAACGAGGAAACCGGGCGGGTCCACACCTCCTATTCCCAGGCGGTGGCTTCCACCGGGCGGTTGTCGTCCAACGACCCCAACCTTCAGAACATACCGATCCGTACCGAGGAGGGGCGCAAGATCCGCACCGCCTTCGTCGCCGAGAAAGATCATGTTCTGCTGTCGGTGGACTATAGCCAGATCGAACTGCGCCTGACCGCCGAGATCGCCGAGGTCGATGCCCTGAAGCAGGCGTTCCATGACGGCCAGGACATCCACGCCATCACCGCTGCCCAGGTTTTCGACATTCCGGTCGAGGGCATGGACCCCATGACCCGGCGCAAGGCCAAGGCGATCAACTTCGGCATCATCTACGGCATGTCGGCCTTTGGTCTGGCGCAGAACCTGGGCATTCCCCAGGGCGAGGCGCGGGACTACATCGCTGCCTATTTCGAGCGCTATCCCGGTATCCGCAGCTACATGGACCGCACCAAGGAACAGGCGCGCGAGCAGGGCTTCGTCACCACGCTTTTCGGGCGCAAGATCCACATCCCCGGCATTCAGGACAAGAACCCGGCAAGGCGCAGCTTCTCCGAACGCGCCGCCATCAACGCACCGATCCAGGGCACCGCCGCCGACATCATCAAACGCGCCATGATCCGCGTGCCCCCGGCGCTGGAGCAGGCCGGGCTCAAGGCGATGATGTTGCTGCAGGTCCACGACGAACTGCTGTTCGAGGTGCCGAAGAACGAAGTCGAGGAAACCTCCGCTCTGGTGCGCGCGGTGATGGAAAACGCCTGCGCGCCGGCGCTGGAACTCTCCATCCCCCTGGTCGCCGATGCCGGCACCGGCGCCAACTGGGCCGAGGCGCATTGAGGTCGTTTGAAGGGGGCATTGTGATCCGAAGGAATCT
>JANQMC010000115.1 GCA_028280305.1 Pelagibius sp.
CTGACTCCTGCGCGAGGCCAAGTCAGTGCTCTCGTCCAGATGCACTTTTAGCATTTGCTGCGCGATCCAGGGATCGGTCCAGAGCATATCGGTTGTGTAACGGGAAAACGGCTCTGGCTTCCGATTGAATTCATTCAGATCTGAATACACGGCAGATTGGCTCCTCTCGATACGGTGCAGCCTAGCAGGATCGCCTGTTCGAATGTCACTTCGCGGAACCGGGTTCAAGTGAACGCCCGCAACGGGATCGTTCCGGTCACTGCGGAGTCCGCTTACCAATAACCGTTTCTGACCGAACTCCGAAGCTCTACCGACATTGTGCGGGTTTGAGGTGCGACCACTATTTCTTCAATCAGGGTGCGGATGATTTCAGCCGCGGCTGACCGGCCCACTTCATCATTGAGGGCCTTGTAGGGGTTATCTGCACGCTCACGGTAGATGCCTGCCATGTTCGGGTGAAGCGGCGGCGGGTTATCAGCGCTGCCCGGTTCATTCGCCAGTACGGCCTTGAGCGCTTCAATGAGCTTCTTTAGCTCGTGCTCAATATCCTTTTCTACGGCGGTTCGCGCTTGATGGGCCCACGGTTGCCGCAACCGAAGCTTGGAGCGACGTTGGAGAGGTTCGCCGAGTGGCCAGGCGAGCTTTGGCGGCCCTAGCTTCAATGGCCGTATTTTGGCGTCCTTAACGCGCGGCATACTTACTCAGTGAGCGAATTCAGCAGAGTAGTCTAAATCTTCGCTCTGACTGCGTCGGTTATTGTGTCCACAGTAAGGCCAAAATGTTGGTAAAGCGCTCCTGACTTTGCCGACGCGCCGAAACCTGTCATGCCGATGAATCTATCTTCTGGCCGCAACCATCTTTCCCAACCAAAGCCCACGGCGGCTTCGACCGCTATCCTTGGGGTCTCGCCCAATACGCTTTGCTGATAGTCGTTGCTGGCTTCCGCAAAGAGGTCCCAACTTGGCATGGAAACTACGGCCGCCTTGATGCCGTCCTGTTCCAGACGGTTGGCAGCCTCGGTGATCAGGGCGACTTCGGTGCCCGTGGCGATGAGAGTCACATCGCGCTGCCCATCCGTTTCGTGCAGCACATATGCGCCGTGACGACAGCGATTCTCACGTGCCTCGGTGCGCACCGGCGCTGCATCCTGTCGGGACAGGGCGAGCATGGACGGTCCATCCCGGCGTTCCAGCGCGATCTGCCAGCACTCCGCGGTCTCAATCGCATCTGCTGGGCGGAATAAGGTCATGCCCGGCATCGCGCGGAAGCTGGCGAGAATTTCAACAGGCTGATGTGTCGGCCCGTTCGAGCCGACGCCAATGGAATCGTGGCTGAAGATATGAACAACGGGTAGCCCCATCAAGGCAGCCATGCGCATGGACGCCCGTTCATAGTCACTGAAAGCAAGATAGGTGACGGCGATCGGGCGCAGCCCATTATGGGCCGCAATCCCGTTCGCCATCGCGCCCATCAAGTGTTCGCGTACACCGCAATGGACATAACTGCCAGCGCTGTTCTCTGCAGTGAACGCGGACCGGGACCGCTTGTGATTGGTCGGTGCCTCCAGATCGGCACAGAGTACGAAACCCTCGGGCATCGGCGTGGCGAGTGCGTCGCAGACGTCGCCGGAAGACTGAATCGTCCCACGCGGGGTGTTCTCGCGGCCAGCCTGTGCTGCGATATCGGAGAAGATGTGTTGAAGGGATGTGGGCAACTCCGAGCCCATGCGCCGTTCAAATTCTGGCCGGTCCGGGTGCTGCGCCAAACGTTCAACCCAGGCGGCGCGTTCTTCCCTGGCAACCGCGAATGAGGCGTGCCAATCCCTGTAAACACCTTCAGGCAGCGAAAAGGACGCATGCCGCCAGTTCAGTGCGTCTTGCGCCTCGATCCTATCCTGAGGGACAAGCGGCGCGCTATGACCGCCGCGCTGTCCTTCCAACCGCGGGATGCCGCGGGCGATCCGGGTTCGGCAGGCGATCAAAGACGGGCGCGGGTCCGCCTTCGCGGCCTTGATGGCAGCGTCGATCTGCTCAATATCATGGCCGTCAAGGCTTTGGACATGCCAATGCGCTGCCTGGAAGCGCGCTGCGACATCCTCGGAAATCGCCAGATCGGTCGCGCCGTCGTCGGTAATCTGATTGTCATCCCAAAGGAAGGCGAGTTTGCCCAGTTTCAGATGCCCGGCGAGCGATAGTGCTTCCTGTCCCATGCCTTCTTGCAGACATCCGTCTCCGACAAAGGCCCAGGTTCGGTGGTCCACGAGACCGTCAAATTCTGCCGCCAACCTGGCCTCGGCAACGGCCATGCCGACGGCAGAGCAAATCCCTTGGCCCAGCAGGCCGGTCGTCAATTCTATGCCCGCATCCTGTTCGATCTCCGGATGTCCGGCGCAGACCGATCCCAACTGGCGGAAGGTCTTGAGCGCGTGGAGCGAGACCTTCTCGTAGCCGGATAGGTGAAGCAACGCGTAAAGCAGCATGGAGCCATGGCCGTTCGACAGAATGACACGGTCGCGGTCCGGCCAAAGCGGATCGGCGGGATCGACTTTCAGATGGCGCGCATAAAGGGTTGCCGCGATTTCGGCCATGCCGAGTGGCACCCCCTGGTGGCCTTCCCCAGCGGCCAGAATTGAATCGATGGCAAGAAAACGAATGGCATTGGCCATCGATTGAACATCCGCCACCTTGTGTCTCCCAACTCTTGTCCAGGCAAAGATTTACGATCTTTTTCGGGAGGAAGTTGTGTAGTTTTTCTAAACAGGTTTTGCGTTTTTTTAAAATTTCAAGCGAGGGAGCGGCTGTTAGCCTCTCCTCCAGAAGATGGGAGGAACGGCATGGGCGTGGCCAAACGCACGGCACCACTATCCAATGTCTCACTTGAGATGCGTGCGTGGAACATTCGCCGCAAAGCGCTTTTGATGGGTGAGGTGCAGGGGCAGGGTTATATCGGACAGGCGCTCGGCATTGCTGACGTGCTGGCGGTCTCCTACTTCAATGCGATGGATTATCGGCCGGAAGACCCCGAGTGGGAGGGTCGCGACCGATTCTACCTATCGATCGGGCACTACGCGATTGCGCTATATGCTGCCTTGATCGAGGCCGGGATCCTGCCCGAAGACGAGATCCCGACCTATGGCATGGACGACAGCCGGATGCCGATGTCGGGTATGGCGTCTTATACGCCGGGAATGGAGATCACAGGCGGCTCGCTTGGTCAGGGCCTGGGGATCGCGGTCGGGGCTGCCTTGGGGCTGAAGCGTAAACGTAATCCGGCGTTCGTCTATAACCTGATGTCGGATGGTGAGCTTGGCGAGGGCTCAACTTGGGAAGCTGTCATGTCGGCCGTCCAATGGAGGCTCGATAATCTGATCTGTGTCGTGGACTTCAATAACCAGCAGGCGGACGGGCCGACGCGGGATGCCCTGGCTGTAGGCGCGGAGGCGCAAAAATGGGAGGCCTTCGGCTGGCACGCGCAGGAGGTGGACGGCAACGACATGGACGCGCTCGTGGCGGCTTTCGACGCGGCCCGCGCGCTCGACGATCCGCGGCCCCGCGTGATCATTTGCAACACGACGATGTGCAAGGGTGTCGATTTTCTGGAGGCGCGGGAGATCACGCATTTTGTCCGGGTCGAGCCGGATGAATGGGCCAAAGCCCTGGCCAAACTGGAAGAGGGGAAGCCGCAATGACGACCGCTTCCATGGCCCGTAGATACGAACCCCGCACAGCGCCGGATACCAAGGTCGCCACCAGTGCGATGATCGCCTCGCTCGCGGCAGAAGGGTATGACACGGTGCTTGCGCCCTTCGGCAATGCACTCGTCGAGGCCGCCAAGTCGAATGATCGCATCGTCGGATTGTCGGCGGATTTGTCGAAGTATACCGACCTGCACGTCTTCGCGGATGCGATGCCGGAGCGGTTCTACCAGATGGGCATGGCCGAGCAGCTTTTGTTTTCCGCCGCCGCGGGTATGGCGCGGGAAGGCTTCTTGCCGTTTGCCACCACCTATGCGGTTTTTGCCTCGCGCCGCGCCTACGACTTTATCGCCATGGCGATTGCTGAAGAGAACCTGCCGGTGAAAATCGCCTGCGCTCTGCCCGGCCTGACCACGGGATACGGCCCAAGCCACCAGGCCTTCGAGGATCTCGCGATTTTCCGAGGGCTGCCCAATATGGTGTTGATCGATCCCTGCGATGCCTGCGATGTGGCTGGGATGGTGCCCGCCATGATTGCTGAGCCCAGCCCGGTCTATGCCCGCCTTTTGCGAGGCAAGGTGCCAAAGGTACTGACCCGCCATAAGCCGGACTACAAATTCCAACTTGGCAAGGCGCAGATGATCCGCGACGGCAAGGACGTATTGGTGATCTCCTCCGGGATCATGACCATGCGCGCGCTTGATGCAGCCGAGCAGTTGGAGAAGGAAGGCGTCGATGTCGCTGTGCTGCACGTGCCGACGATCAAGCCGCTGGATACGGACACGATCATCTCCGAGGCGGGCAAAGGTCGCCTCTGCGTGACGGCAGAGAACCACACTGTCATTGGCGGGTTGGGGGAGGCCGTCGCCGGAACATTAATGCGCGCGGGCGTCCACCCGACATTTCGTATGATTGGTCTGCCCGACGAATTTCTTGAGGCCGGCGCGCTGCCGACGCTTCACGATATGTACGGCATCTCGACCCAGGGGGTCGCAACTCAAATCAAAGACTGGCTCTGAGACCGGCAGGAGGATACATGGCGCTTCTAAGTGCCAAAATCGCAATCGTAACCGGGGCGGCCAGCCCACGTGGGCTCGGTAAAGCAACGGCGAAGCTCTTTGCAGAGCACGGGGCAACAGTTGTGATCACCGACCTGGACGCCGGCGCGTCCGAAGCCGCCGCGTCCGACTTGCCGGGCGATGGTCATATCGGCCTCGCGGGCAATGTGGTTGACAAAGCGGATTGTCTGCGGGTGGCAACACATATCGCGGACCAGTTCGGTCGCATCGACATTCTAGTCAACAACGCCGGGATCACGCAGCCGCTGAAACTGATGGAGATTGCGCCGGAGAACTACGACGCGGTCACGGACGTCAGTTTGCGTGGCACACTTTATATGAGCCAGGCCGTAATCCCGACCATGCGGGCGCAGAAATCCGGCTCCATTGTCAACCTGTCCTCTGTCTCGGCGCAGCGGGGCGGCGGTATCTTTGGCGGACCGCATTACTCGGCGGCCAAGGCGGGCGTTCTTGGGCTGACCAAGGCGATGGCGCGCGAGTTGGCGCCGGACAATGTGCGCTCCAACGCCATCTGCCCTGGCTTCATCGCCACCGACATCACAGCAGGCAGGCTGACTGACGAGATGCGCGCCCAGGTTCTGGCGGGTATCCCTATGGGCCGGGCCGGGACTGCCGAAGACGTTGCAGGCTGTGCCCTGTTCCTCGCATCGGACCTGTCGGCCTATTGCACGGGCTCCGAGGTCGATGTGAACGGCGGCTCGTTGATCCACTGAGGTTTTGATGACGCGGATAGTCTTTCTCGATCGTGCGACCATTGGGCCTGGGGTGGACCTGATCCGCCCCAACGCGGCCCATGAGTGGGTCGAGCATGACCGCAGCGCTGCCGAAGACGTTGTCCCCCGGCTTGCCGGGGCCAAAGTGGCCATTACCAACAAGGTTCCGATAACAGCAGAGGCTTTGGCGCAACTGCCTGACCTTCGGTTCGTCACGGTGGCTGCGACGGGATATGACTGCATAGACCTTGACGCCTGCAACGCGTGTGGCGTCAGGGTTTCCAACGTGCGCGGCTATTCGAAGAACACCGTCCCTGAGCACACCTTTGCGCTGATCCTTGCGCTGAAACGGTCGATCCCAGGCTATCGCAACGCCGTCCTTGAGGGGCGTTGGCAAGAAGAGCAACAGTTCTGTTTCTTTGACTATCCGGTCAGCGATCTGGCAGGCGGCAAGATTGGCATCATCGGCGAAGGCGTCATTGGTCAGGCGGTCGGCAAGATTGCCGCCGCCTTTGGCATGGAGGTCATGTTCGCCGCCCATAAAGGGGTCAAGGGGCTTGGCCCATTATATACACCATTCGAGCAGGTGCTGGCGGAGGCTGACGTGATCACCTGCCACGCCCCGCTGACCCCTGGAACCCGAAATGTTCTGGCGATGCCTGAGTTTCGCGCGATGAAACGGCGACCCATCATTGTGAACACGGCTCGGGGTGGTCTTGTGAATGAAGCAGATGCCGTGGCGGCTCTGGAAGAGGAACTGATTTCCGGTTTGGGTTTCGACGTTTTGACGTCAGAGCCGCCCAGTTCTGACAATCCGATTTTCGGGGCGGCAGCACGTCCCGACGTCATACTGACGCCCCATACCGCCTGGGCGAGCGATCAGGCCATGGCCGAAGTCTGGCGGCAGGTCATTGAGAGTATTGATGCGTTTTTGTCGGGCAACCCTGTGCGCAAACTAACGTGAACACCTTAAAAGAAGGCCGGATGACCGGTCATAACATGGTCATAATCAAGGGAGGAAGACCAAATGAAGACGAAACTTCTCGCAGCCGTGGCCGTTCTGGCCATGACCGGGGCCGCTCAGGCCGAGGTTATCTTTGCGCATGGGGCCAATCCCGGCAACCCGCGCTATATCGCTGCTGAAGAATGGGCTGACCTCTATGCGGCCTGCGCCGGTGAAGAGGTGAACCACGCCCCTGCGGCGACCATGGGCAACGATTCTGAAATGCTGACTTCGGCCCAATCCGGCGTCATTCAGGTTTCCGCAAACAGCCAGGGCGCCATGAGCCAGGTTGTGCCCGAAGTTGGCCTTCTAGGGTTGCCGTTCCTGTTCAGCGACCTGCCGACGGCCTGGGCAGTTGTGGACGGCGAGGTCGGTGATATGATCGACGAGCGCGCGCAGGCGGCTGGCCTAAAAGTGCTTGGCTTCTGGGACAACGGCATTCGCAATATCACCCATACGAGCAAGCATGTGTCGTCGCCCGAGGATGTTGCGGGTATGAAAATCCGCACGCCCCCAGATCCGATGACGCTTGCCATCTTTGAAGCGCTTGGCGCGAACCCGGCTCCTCTGGCCTGGTCCGAACTGCCGTCGGCCTTGCGCTCAGGTGTGTTCGAAGGACAGGAAAACCCGCTGGTCAACATCCATTCGGCAAAACTGCATGACATCACGCCCTACGTCACCATGACCGGACACAAATATGAATCCACACCTGTGGTCGCGAGCATGGCCTGGTGGTCCGGTTTGGATGCGGCAAAGCAGGAATGCGCCTTGAACGCGACAGCCGAGGCCGGCGAAATCCAGCGCGGCTTGTCCTTGAAGGGTGACGCAACACTGCGTCCTCGCATGACCGAGGAAGGCGCGCAATTCGCTGAGGCGGACAAGGCAGCCTATATCGCAGCGACTGCGTCGGTCTATGACAGATACGCAGCCGACTATCCAGATTTGGTCGCCGCCCTGAAAGCGGCGGCTGGTCTGGAGTGAGCGATCTGACACAAGGCACGGGACAAGGGCCTACGGGCCCTTTCCTTTCCGCCTGCCGTGACCTGACGACCCTTCTTGATTGGAGCGGCCGGATTATCGCCGTTGCCTGCCTTGCGGTGATGTTCGTTTTTTTGTTTATCAACGTCGTTCTGCGCTATGCGGTCGGAGACGGGATCCCCTGGGCCTATGAGATCCATGCCATCCTGTTACCTTGGCTCGTCGCTGGGGGTGTACTGGTCGCCGCCGCACAGGGGCGCAACATTGCTATCACGATTTTGCCCAGCCTCATGAGTGCCAACGCTTTGCGGTGGCTGATGGTGATGGTCAGTCTCCTGGTTTTTGTCATCTGCGTTTCCGTGGTCTGGACGGGCCAGCCCACATTCCGGGCCGCGAAATTCCAAAGCCTCGCGACCCTGGGGCTGAAGCAGGTCTGGGGCTATGCCAGCCTGATCTATGCCTTTGGGGGTATGGCCGTTATCGCTCTCATGGATGCGACCCGCGCTTTGCTGGGCGATATCAAACACGCCGGCACGAGCCTGAGCTAAGCCCATGACCGCGCCGCTTCTCTGGGCCTTCTTCCTGCTTCTCGTGCTCTCAGTGCCTGTCGCACATGCGATGCTGGGCGGCGCCGCAGCCGCCCTGTGGCTCGACGGCAAACCGATGGCCGTTTTGGCGCAGCGGCTTTATACGCCGACCCAGAGCTTCCCGATGCTTGCCATTCCGTTCTTTATTCTGGCGGGCAACCTCATGATGTCGGGCCGCTTTGGCGAATATCTTGTCAACATTGCCCGGCTTCTGGTCGGGCGATTCAAAGGCGGGATGGGGCAGGTTTCCATCCTTGGATCGGTGATGTTTGGCGGCGTCTCGGGCTCTGCTGTGGCTGACGCGGCCGCCTTGGGAAATGCGCTGGTCCCGGTGCAGAAGAAGGCGGGTTATCCCGGCGGCTTTGCTGCCGCGATCAATTCATCATCGTCGACAATCTCCGTGCTGATCCCGCCCTCGATCCCGTTGATCCTCTACGGGCTGATTTCGAATACTTCGGTGATTGATCTGTTCGTAGCTGGGATTTTTCCGGGCCTGATGCTCGGGCTTGGCATGTTTGCCATGGTCTGGATCATCGCCCGGCTGCGCAACCTGCCAAGTGCGCCGCTTGAGGGGGGCTTTGCCGCATTCAAAAGTCAGGTCTACGCCGCGATTCCGGCCATGCTCATGCCTGTCTTCGTGATTGGTACGCTCCGCTTTGGGATCGCAACGCCCACAGAGGTCAGCGTCATGGCCGTTGCCTATGCGCTTTTGGTCAGCGGCTTTATCTATCGGGACCTGAACCCGAGGCTTTTGTGGCGCGCCGGCGTGGATACTGCCGCCATGACCGGTGCCGTCATGATCATCATCATGGCCTCGTCAACGGTCCAGTGGGTGCTCACCGCTGAGCGCGTGCCACAGGATCTTGCTGCCTGGGTGGCAGCCTCGATCTCCGAGCCCTGGATGGTCATTATTGCGCTGAACCTTGTCATGCTCGTGGTCGGCGCGTTCCTCGACCTGCCTGCGGCTGTCCTGCTTCTTGGTCCGATTTTTGTGACGATTGCTGAGGCGATTGGGCTTGATCCGGTGCAACTGGGCCTGATGATCGTGGTCAACCTGTCGATCGGGCTTTACACACCGCCGGTTGGCACCACGCTTTTCATATCCTCATCGATTGCCAAAGTCGGGATCGGCGAGGCGGTGAAGGCCCTTTTGCCCTTCTATGTCGTCGCGCTCGCGGTCTTGGCGCTGATCTCATTCGTCCCTGCATTGACGATCTACTGACTGGCTTCCCCGGACAAAAGCTCATCATTCGGTGCGACCCGAAACGTGCAGCCGAGATCCTCCAACATCCCGCGCACCTTTCCCTGATGCTCTTTTGCCTCGTCCGAGACCCATTCGAAGAACCTGTTGACAACTCGGCGGTTCAGGTGCCGGGCCGGGCAGACAAACCAATAGGCGGCAAACTCGATAATCGGCGTTTCAGGCAGAAACGGCACAAGCTCACCGCGCTCGATCTCTCCCCGGCAGAGCATAGCGCTATCCAGTGCCACGCCGCCCCCCTGTTTGGCCATCTCAATGGACATAGAAGACCGGTCAAATCGGAAAGGATAGGTCAGGTCAGGGATCTCGAAACCGCTGGCGGCCAGCCAAAGTTCCCAGCGGTATAGCGACTTGACGCTGTCGATCAACTGCGCGGCCTTCAAACGTTCGACGGCGTTTGACACTTCCTTTGTCCGTTCGAGGAACCCTGGGCTGCACAGCGGTAGCACGGCATCATGCATAATGCACTCGACGGTCAGCCCGGCCCACTCACCAAGCCCATAGCGCAAATCCAGATCGATCGCCTCCGTGTCGAATTCCGAGAATTCTGGCGCGGCATCAATTCGGATGTTCCAGTCAGGGTTGTCAGAAGCAAAACCGGCAATCCTGGGACCCAACCAACGCACGCCATAACTTGGCGACACCCGCATGTTCAAGCTACGCTGCCCCCGCTGCCGGCCAATTGCGTTCCGCGAGTTTCGCAGTGCCGCAAAAGCTTGCGTCGTGGTCTGAAACAGACGATCTCCATCCAAGGTTAACTTCAAACGCCGCTTTTCTCGGCGAAAGAGCTTCACGCCGAACTGCGTTTCGAGAAGTTTGATTTGCTGGCTCACCGCCGACGGTGACACACCCAACTCGGCAGCCGCCTTGGTCACTGTTCCAAGACGGGCTGCTGCCTCAAAGTATTCTGTCGCCTTTAGATTGATGTCACGCATGTCTTGACCCTAGGCAAATCGGAATCTCTTTCAATCGAGTGGACGAAGCGCAGATCCTTTTTGAAATTGCCTTTCTCCGTCCTCGCGGCAATTCGCCAAAGTCTCCCTTGTTCTCATATTGCGCCGTTCTGTCCATGGGTAGCAGGGGTTCGTCCCCGCTCCTTGCTCGAATGGCCGCTGTATCCTGCCCCATTCTTATGCGGACAAGAAACGCGCCGACACCTTCCTCTCCGGTATCTGCTTGGCCGCTTCCGTCACTTGGTGGATCAATTGAGTCCCGATCATAGATGGACTTGAGAAAATGGCGCGTACATTTGAACATCCTGCGGAGCACCGGTGCGGTTTTGCTGCTACGCCGCTGCTTCAAACTGGTTTCGTAAGTATCGTTGGTATCGCGCGCCCGAAACACACCTAAATGGTTAATAAGCTGATGTCTTGACAGTATCAGCTCATCGGCGCGGATGAGTCTATGAATTACAAATCCCGGCCCCCGCGACCACCAAGCCGATGTGCAGCCAAAAAAAGACCTGGTTACCCAGGTCTTTTTGCTATGCCGAACAGGGTGAAGATCGCCTCCGGGGGGGCACTTACCACACAGTCTTCGGAGCCTTTAGAACAAGAGGTCCGGTAGGGGCGAACAGCTTGCGCGCAGTTGAAAAAGTAGATAGCTGGAAATGACTGCCGCTAGCGTTCATTAGCCTCGCGCCAGACTGCATAGTCCTGGAGCGCCCGCTCTTCGGTGGCCGGATAGAGACCGAGGATCGACCGGCCTTTCAGCACCTCCTCAGTCACGAAGTCTTCGTAGGCAGTCATCTCGATGGCTTCGGCCGCCACTTCCTCGGCGAGCTGCGCCGGTACAATGATGACGCCTTCATCGTCGCCGAGAACCAGGTCGCCCGGAAAGACGGGGGCATCGCCGCAGCCGATTGGCACGTTGATGTCGATGGCCTGATGGCAGGTCAGGTTAGTCGGTGCCGAGGGTCGGCTGTGATAGGCCGGGATATCCAGGTCGGCGATGACCGGCGCGTCGCGAAAGCCGCCGTCGGTGACGATGCCGGCGGCGCCCCTGACCATCAGCCGGGAGACCAGGATGCTGCCGGCGGAGGCCGCGCGCGCATCCTTGCGGCTGTCAATCACCATGACGTGGCCTTCGGGGCATTGTTCGACCGCTGCGCGCTGCGGATGTGCGCGGTCTCGAAACACCTCGAGCCCGTTCAAGTCTTCGCGCGCCGGGATGTAACGCAGGGTGAAGGCCAGCCCGACCATTGTGCGGCCTTTGCCCTTCAGCGGCTGGACGTCCTGGACGAACTGATTGCGCAGGCCGTGCTTGAACAGCGCGGTGGAGACCGTTGCGGTGGAAACCTTCTCCAGGTCCTGGCGCAGACGCTTTAGGCTGTCGTCCGTGATCATCTTTTACATACCTCTTCTTTTGCGTGTTTACAGACTTCGTCGTTTGCGACCCGGCAGGGGCCAAGTGCGGTTGCGTCGTTTGCGTAGCTGGCTTCCCGGGGCCAGAAGTTGCGCGGATCAGAGCCTCTGTTCATACTTAACGAAACCCGTCGCACCTCTTTCACGGCTTGTGAAACTGACATGGTCTGCTGCTTATGACGCTCGCTTCTCAATTTGTAAAATATTTGTTAATTTGTAAAAACAACACTGTCAAGGTTGCTGATGAAAGCTTCTGGGTTAAGCGGCCATGCGGCGGGGGAGCGAGCTGATGCCGGCAGGAAGAAAGCCGGAGGAGACGAAAGCTTTCAAGGGGGTGCTCAACGACCGCGTCTACGACTATATCGTCAGTCAGATCATCGTCGGCGCCTTTGCGCTCAACGCCCGTTTGCCGACGGAAATGCAGCTTGCGGAACGGCTCTCTGTGTCAAGACCTGTTGTCCGACAGGCCTTGCGGCGCCTGAAGGACGATGGTCTCGTAACGTCGCGCCAGGGCGCGGGAACCTTCGTCGTTCGCCGCCCGGCCCACCAGGTCTTCAGTTTTGCCGCGGTCGGGAGTGTTGCCGACATTCAGAAGTGCTTCGTGTTCCGCATCGCCTTGGAAAGCGAAGCGGCAGCCCTTGCCGCCGTGGAGCATGACCGGGAGGCCCTCGAGCGCTTGGCGCAGGCGCTTGGCGGCCTCGAGCAATCGTTGAAAGGTGGGACGGGAGGGATCGACGAAGACATTGCCTTCCACCAGGCGGTCGCCGCCGCGACAGACAACCGGTTCTTTCTATCGACCATGGCGGCGATCGCCAGCCAAATACGTGTCGGCATCGGCCTCAATCGCAGCTTGACCCTGGAGCAGCCCAAGTCAAGGCGTATCGCGGTCCAGGAAGAGCACAGAGCGATCTACGATGCGATCGCCGCGCGGGATGCGGATGAAGCAAGGCGACTGATGCATCAGCACCTGGAAAACGCCCGGTTGCGGATTTTTCAAGGCGGCGAGTATTAATTGCTGACATGAGCCGCAGGCGAGATTCCGATCAGTGGCTCTCGCCCTTGAAGACCCGGTTCTTGGAATTCGTGACGTGACGCCGCATCTCGCGGCGTGCCTTGGCAGCATTGCCGGCTACAATGGCGTCCAGCACAGACCGGTGTTCGTTGACCAGCGTCCTGCGCCTAACATTGAGTGGCGTCGCCGTCAGTTGCCTGGAGATATCTATGGCCATGTGAACCCGGCTTTTGATGGTCAGAAAGGCACTCACGAAGAAGGCGTTATGGGTGGCTTCGGCGATCGCCAGGTGAAATTGAAAGTCATCGTTGATACCGCCGCGCTTGTTTTCCGTCAGGGCATGGCAAAAGCCGGCGAAGGTGGCTTTCATAGCCTCGACGTCGGCTTGTGTCCGGTTCTGGGCGGCGAAATAGGCGCACTCTCCCTCCAGTGAAATGCGAAAGTCGTAGCAGGCTTCGATTTCCGCCATGCTCGCAACATCCTCGGGCATCTGCACCGTCGCGCCAGTCCGACGCAGGACATAGCTGCCCGAGCCTTTGCGGGATTCGACAATCCCCTGCGCGCGCAGACGCGCCAATACCTCGCGAATGACGGGCCGGGAAGCGCTATGGTTCTCGCAGAGATCCAACTCCGAGGGCAGGCGGCTGCCGACCGGAAAGCGGCCATCGACCACGCCGCTCAGAATCGCGTCGTAGACGCTGTCGGTCAAACTGCTGCTTCTTCTCATTCATTTGCCCCTTTGTCATTTGCCGACCGCTTTATCCCCTCGCCTGATAAGACTGCGGCCTCAAAACAATTTCAATTTACAAATTTGTAAGACAGCTTTTCGTGAACTGTCAATGTATATCTTTCGCAGGAAATTAGCTATCTATATGAAATTAAATAAGAAAAATGCTCAATCAGAATCCTGAATGGATTCTCTAATCCGATTTGTCATGAAGTTTTCTGTATTTTGATTGACAAATTTTGGGGGTCTGCTTAGCGTCCGACATCGAACAGCGAGGGCCATGTGGAAGCTTAAACCAAAGCTGCGCAGCCCTTTAGAGCGGCAAAGCCGCCAGGTGTCGAGGCCGTCACAAAAGACGGAGCTGCTTTGGGCAAAAGGGAGGAACGCATGTCCAATTTGAAGAGTACGTTGAAAACAACCTTGGTTGCTGCCGGGGTCGCGATTGCCATGACAGGCGTTGCCAAGGCTGAAGAATTCGTCCTGTCGTCCGGTTCGCAGGGCGGCTCCTGGTATCCGCTGGCCGGTGCCATCAAGGCTATCGCCGAAAAGATGGATTCCGATCTTTCGATCACCGTCACGCCGGGCGCCGGTGTGGCCAATGTCGTCGGTGTCGCGGTGGGCAAGTTCCCCATTGCCTTCGCCAATACCATCTCAACGGTCGATGCCCTGGCCGGACGCCCGCCGTTCCGCGGCAAGGTGGAGAACGTCTGCAACCTGGGAACGCTCTATCCGCAGTGGTTCCAGATCGTGGCGCGCGACGATGCCAAGGTCACCTCCATCGCGGACTTCAAGGGTAAGCGCCTGACCACGCAGCAAAACGGCAACACCGGCGAGTTTCTTACGCGCAGCCTGCTGGATGCAGTTGGCCTGAGTTATGACGACATGGCCGACGTCTCGCATGTTTCCTACTCGGATTCCGTCAATCAGATGAAGGATGGGCACGCGGATATCTTCACGCTTGGAACAGCGCTGCCGGCCGGTGCGGTGATGGACGTCGCGACCAGCCGCAACATTGAGATAGTGCCGATCACCGACGAGATCTTCGCGCATTTCAAGGCGCAGAACGCGGCCTTCATCCGACGGACCATCCCGGCGGACAGCTATCCCAATCTCAGCGGCGAAGCGGATGCCATTACCTACGGTACCCATATGATCGCGGCCTGCGATTACAACGGGGATGTCGTGAAGACGATCCTGGCTGCCGTTGCGGATAACCTTCAGTCGCTCTCTTCCGTCAACAAAAGCATGGCCACCCTGACGATGGAAGATATGTCGGCCGATATCGGCGTCCCGCTGCATCCTGCGGCGGCAGCCTTCTACAAGGAACGCGGCGCGCAGTAACCGTGTAGGTCATCCCGTAAGCCGGTCGTGCCTGCCCGTGTGATCCGCGGTGGGCACGGCCGAACCGCCAGCGCGACGTTTTTCCCGGCATCGAGACGGCAGTCCGCCTGTCAGCAATGCCTGGGCCGCGAGTCTTTAGGAAAGCGTTTTGTTGAACATCGAACATAGCTGGACCCGGGTCTGCCGACTGGCGATCAAGGCGATCTTGCTCACGCTCGCGGTCAGCCATCTCTATTTCGCCCTGATGGGCTATCCCGGTCCCTATTACTTGCGTGGCTATCACGTCGGCATCGGTCTTGGGCTGATCTACCTGATAACCAACTGGCGGGGCGAGCCGGTCGAGCGGCCATCGGTCCTGAACCTGCTTCTCGGGATCGCGGTCTGCCTTGCCGCGCTCTATCCGGCGATCAACATCGACTACGTGGAGCAGCGCTTCATGTACGTCGACGACCTGACGCAGTGGGATTTGATCGTCGGTTCCGGACTGGTGCTGCTGGTGCTTGAAGGGGCGCGCCGGACCCTGGGCCCGGCCTTGCCCCTGACAGCGCTGGGATTCGTGATCTTTGCCCTGGTGGCGACGAAAACGTCTTTCACCCTGGTCATCGAACAGCTTTTCCTGACTACGGACGGCATTTTCGGTATTCCTGTGGCGGTTTCTGCCACCTTCATGGTGCTCTTCATCGTCTTCGGCGCCATGGTCGAGCGCATGGGCATCGGCAAACTCTTCACCGAGTTCGCGATCGCTCTGACTGGACGCCAGGCCGGCGGTCCGGCCAAGGTCTCCTGCATCACAAGCGGGTTGTTCGGCTCGGTCTCCGGCTCCGCCGTCGCGAACGTCATGACCACCGGCGCTTTCTCGATCCCGCTGATGAAACGCATCGGTTTCAAGCCCTCCTTCGCGGCTTCGGTGGAGGCAGTGAGTTCCACCGGCGGTCAGATCATGCCACCGGTCATGGGCGCCGCGGCTTTCGTGATGGCCGAATATCTCGGAGTAAGTTACCTGACCGTGGCAGCACTCGCGCTGGCTCCGGCGGTGCTCTACTACGTCGCGGTCTTCGCCGCGATCCACTTCGAGGCCAAGCGACTCGACATCGGTGCCGTACCCAAAGAACAACTGGTCCCGCTGCGCCAGGTCCTGACCGAGAGCGGCCACATGTTCGTTCCCATGGCCCTCATCGTCGGCGTTCTCTTGATGGGCTATTCGGCGCCCTTCGCGGCCCTCTGCGGCATCGCTTCAGTGCTGCCCATGGCCTTTCTGCGCAAGACCACCCGGCACTACGTCACCCTGGAGAACACGCTGGCCGCGCTGGAAAAGGGTGCCCGCAACGCGCTGCCCATCGCGGCGGCGACGGCCTGCGCGGGGATTGTCGTCGGGGTGATCAATGTCTCGGGTATCGGGCTGACTTTTTCCAACTTCGTGATTTCGGCCGCCAACGACACGCTTCTCATCGCGCTGTTGCTCAGCATGGTGGCGGGCATCATTCTGGGTATGGGGATGCCGACCACGCCGGCCTACATTGTGCAGGTCGCGCTGATGGTCCCAGCGCTGGTCAGTCTCGGTGTTCAGACCGAGGCAGCACACCTTTTCGTCTTTTACTTCGCCATTCTCTCCGCTATCACGCCACCGGTGGCCATGGCGGTCTATGCTGCGAACGCGCTTTCGGGGGCGAAAGTCTGGGAATCGAGCGTCAAGGCGGTCAAGCTGGGCATCACCGGTTTCATCATTCCCTTCCTTTTCGTCTATGAGCCCGCGATCCTCCTGCAGGGCCACCCTTTCAATGTGGCGTTGGCTCTCGCCCAGGCAGTGCTCGGGGTGGTGGTTCTCGCTGCAGCCCTGCATGGCTACTTTCTCGCTCCCCTGAAGCAGTGGCAGCAAGGCCTTCTGCTCCTCGCGACGATCGGACTGATTTACCCCGACTGGCGGGCTTCGATCCCAGCGCTTGCCTGCGTGATCGTCATCGGCCTGTTGCAGCGCGGCCAAGGCCGCTTGTCGGAAAGAGCAGGACCCGGGGTTTGACAATGCGGTTCCCGAACCCAGTTTGTGCAGCCAATTGAGCGGGTTGTCCTATGCCAAGAGTCCTCTTCGTCGGTGACATTCATCCGGAAGGGCATCGCCTCTTCGACAGCCGGCCTGTTTTTGAGCGCATTCTGCTCGCCGATCCCAAGCCTCTGGAACTTCTGGATGCTGCGCGATCAGCCGATGCCATCCTTCTGCGCAAGCTGCACCTTAGCAGTGATGTTGTGGATCGGGCCGATAATCTCAAGATGGTCTCGCGTCACGGCGTCGGCTGCGACAATGTAGATGTGGCCCGTCTCACCCAGCGCGGAATTCCGGTAACGACCGTCGGTGATGCCAACAGCGTCTCCGTCGCGGAGCATGCCATGATGCTATTGCTGGCCGCCGCGCGTCGGTTGCGAGCCTGCATGGATTTGCTGCAGACGTCGGGAGAGGGTTTGGCGCGCGAGACGTTCCTGGCGGCTCGTGACGCTGTTGGTACGATGGAGCTCTCCGGCAGGAACCTTTTGATCGTGGGCTTCGGGCGGATCGGGCGACGTTTGGCCAAGCTGGCGGCCGCCTTTGACATGAGGATCACCGTCGCTGACCCTTACGTCGAACCGCGTCTTGTGGAAGGCCTGGGTTATCGGCATATCGGGCGGTTCGAAGCGTTTCTCAGCGAAGCCGATGCCGTGGTGCTCTGTTTGCCGGCCAGTGCGGAAGATAGTCCACTGTTCACTGCGCCGCAGTTTGACCAAATGAAAAAGGGTTCGCTCTTCATCAATGTCTCCCGCGGCAGCCTGATCGATGAGAACGATCTGGCCGAGGCCCTCGCAAGCGGACACTTGCTCGGCGCGGGAACCGATGTCTGGCGGCATCTTCCGCCGGAGCCGGAACACCGGCTTGTGATCTCGCCCAACCTGATCGCGACACCCCACTGCGCGGCCCACACCGACGCTTGTTTCCGGCGCATGGCGATGGTCTCGGTGCAGAACATCTTCGACTTTTTCGACGGCCGGCTTAGCCGGGAGCTTTGCTTCAACCCGGAGGCCATCGGCTTCGCGGACTGACGAAACGCAAGAAATAGAGATGCGCCAGGAGAACAGAGTGAAACTGACAGCGGAACAAATAGGAAGGGTCGTGCAGCGTATTCTTTGCGCTGCTGGGGCGAGTGAAACCGAAGCTGAACGAGTCGGCTATCGGTTAGCCAACGCCAACCTGGTCGGCCATGATTCCCACGGACTTATTCGTGTTTGCCAATACGCCGATCAGCTTCGCGACGGAACCATTCGCTCTGGCGCGGAGTTGGAATGTATTGCTCAGTTTGGTGCCATCAAAGTGTATGATGCACATCTCGGCTTCGGCCAGCTTGCGGCGGAAACGACGACGAAAGCGGGGATAAACCTTGCGAAAGAGAACGGAATATCCGCGATTGGTCTCAGAAACGTTTCTCACGTTGGGCGCCTGGGTGACTGGGCCGAGTTAGCCGCGGCGCAAGGCGTAGTCTCATTCCATTTCGTCAATTCTCCAGCCAAGCCTGGGGTTTCACCTTTTGGTGGCATCGAGAGAAGGATGGCGACAAATCCAGTCTGTATTGGTTATCCAGTTGCAGGTCGAGACCCCTTGATCGTTGACATGACGACCTCTTCTGTTGCGGAAGGCAAGTTGCGTGTAGCGAGCGCTGCGGGGGCATCGATACCGGAAGGGTGGATTCTCGACAAGGACGGTAATCCGACAACCAATCCGAATGATTACTACAGTGGTGGAGCACTGCTCACAATGGGTGGTCACAAGGGATTCGGTCTCAGCTTGGCAACGGATCTTCTCGCTGGCGCTTTCACGGGCGGAAAAACCGTTGGCCCTGATGAAACGGTGAACCGCAACAATATGCTCTCGATTTTTATGGATTCCAAAGCATGCAGCATGCAGGACCAGGCAAACGAAATCGCGCTAGCGTACTTAGCCTGGATTAAGAGATGCGCCACCCGTGATTCCAATGCCTCTGTCCTGATACCTGGAGAGCCCGAAGCTCAGGAAAAGAGACACAGAATCGAACACGGCATTGATGTTCCCAAGGGAGTTTGGCAGCAGATTGTTGCGTCTGCTGAAGGGCTTGGCATACCAGAAACGGCGCTGACTTGACTGCTTCACTGTCGCCGTATCGAGCTGATGACTGCAATCGTAGAGCACAGCTTTGGTAAGTGTCGTTGGTATCCTGCCCCCGCAGCCAATAAAGCCGCCTGGCGGACGATGAAGTCTTGGACCGGCGCGGGCCGTCCAGTAGGCCCGTACCTCTTTCTTCAGGTCGAGGTTCCGGAGCGTCATGCGGCTTTCCTTCGTCGTGGCAAGCTCTCCATCGCCGCAAGGGCGGCCCCGCCAAGCACCAGCGGCAGGGCCAGCACGAAGGCGGGCGCAATGGCGAGACGGAAAATCAGCAGGTCCGCGAGGACCGGCCAGATCAGGGCAATGTACTCAAAAGGCGCGAGGCGCGAGGCTTCGGCATTGCGGAAGGCCAGGGTCATGGCGATGTGCGCCATACCGCCGAACAGTCCCGAGAGGATCAGCAAGGCGAGCGTCGGGCCGTCTGGCACCTCCCAGCCCCAGGGCAGCGTGGCGACGCCGCCCAGCATGGACACGACGACGAAGTAGAATGCGATAGCGCCGGGGCTTTCGGTGCGGTTGAGCGATCGCACCATGATAAGCGCGAAGGCGGTCAACACCGCCATTGCGAGGCCGTAGCCGTAGCCTGCGAGCCTGCGCATGTCGGTCTCGCCCTGTCCAAGCTCGGGCCAGACCAGGACCAGGACCCCGGCGAGGCCCAGGGCCACTCCGCCAAGGCGCCAGAGTGTCAGGCGTTCGGACAGCAGTATCGCTGCGGCGAGTGCCGTTAATACGGGCGTAAGATGGCCGATGAGTGACGCTTCGGCCACAGGAAGACGTGCGATGGAAGCAAACGACGCGAACATGGCGAGTGCGCCGAACCCCGAGCGAGCCAGATGACCGAACGGTCTTTTTGTCTTCAATCCACCCGGAAACTCTTTGCGCAGCCACAAGAAGATGACAAGCGGGATGAGTGCGAAGAAGGAGCGGAAGAAGACGACCTGTCCGAGGGGAACATCGAGGCTGACTGCCTTGATGCAAACGACCATCGCCGCGAAGAGAAGGCCCGACAGGATGCGCAAGCCGATCCCGAGGGCGGGCCGTTCAGCCGGATGCGGTGTCGCTGGAG
>JANQMC010000040.1 GCA_028280305.1 Pelagibius sp.
CGGTCTCGGCCGCATCGGCGACGTGCTGCAGCGTATGAAGGCCCTGGCGGCCCAGTCGCTGTCGGGTGTTCCGACCAATACGGAGCGCGGCTTCATCGACGCTGAGTTCCAGGAGTTGGTGAGTGAAATCACCGCCATCGCCGATACGACCCGCTTCAACGGTCAGTCTCTGCTGGATGGGACGCCGGCGACCGCCGACTACTTTGTCGGTACCGACGTCAGCGATACCATCACAGTTGACTTCCAGGCTCTTGCCACAGGCTTCTCTGCCTTCGGTGCGGCAACCCTGGGCGTGAACCTGTCGGTCGGTACGTCCGGTGCGGCCTCGGCTTCGATGGATGCTGTCGATGCAGCCATCGACGCGGTTTCCGAAGCCCGGGCCACGGCCGGTGCGTTGATTTCCCGTTTCGAGTTCCGCGGTCAGCAGATCGCCACCTCGCTCGAGAACATCGATGCGGCCAAGTCTGCGATCATGGACGTCGATCTGGCGGCTGAACAGAGCAAGCTGGTTTCCAACCAGGTGCTTGTTCAGGCGGCGGTCTCGGCCGTGTCGCAGGCCAACCAGATCCCTCAGTCCCTGCTGCGCGTGCTGCAGTAAGGCCGGGATTAAGCTTGGGTCCTCAGTCGGGGCGGGGCATTTCCGCTCCGCCCCTGCTGAGCCAGTCGACGATCCGAGCCCGCAAAAGGAGGGCTTAGTATCATGGATGCGAAATTGTTGGTTTCGACCGCGCTGGTTACTTCGCAAGCCAGCGTGCCGGCACAGAGCGCAGCGTCACCTCAGGCGGGCAACGCACTGCGGCGCCCGGCCGAGGCGGCGACCGTATCGGCGCCCGCTAAGGGGGCAAAGACGGAGGCTGGAGAGCCGCTCGCGGCCGTTAGTGACGGACAACGGCCAGCGGCGACGGGGCAGGGGGCGCCGAATTCAGCGCTTACCACCTATCGTGACCAGGACAGCGGCCGGCTCATTGTGAGAGTGTACGACCGTGAGAATGGTGATGTTCTGGTAGAATTTCCACCAGAACGCGCATTCCGGCCTGTTGACGGCCCGCTGAAGAGCCCGCAGGCCAAGGCCAGAAACAGTTTTTCGGTTTAAGGTTAACCCATTGATAACTAATAATTCTTAACGGAATTTAAGCGATTGGGGACGTAGCATTGGGCGGATAGGAGAAGTCTGATGGTTGCAGGTACTCAAGGTACGGTTTCCTTTATCGGAAACTCCCCCCTTCTGACCGGTTCGTTTTCCGGTCTGGACACGGCTGCCATTATCGAGGCCTCGCTTGCGGTCAAGCGCATTCCTATCGACCGGCTGAACAACCGGATTTCCGAGAACGATACACGGATCGCCGCCTTCAACGAGTTCAAGGCGCTCTTGGAGACGATGCAATCGGCCGTCAACGGCCTGCGCAATCCGCCGGGCTCCGTCGGTATTCTCAACAATGTCTTCGAGCAGAAATCGGCCTTCGTTACGTCCAATACATCGACGCCGGGAACCGATATTCTGGGCGCGACCGCAACGAATAGCGCCACCGCCGGGACCTATGAGATTGACGTCCTGCAGATCGCCCAAGCACACAAGATTTCCGGCGGCACCCTTGCCGATGTGACGACGAACCTGGGTGTCACCGAGACTTTGACTGTGAACCTTGCCGGCGCCACCGCTGAAGAAACGGTCGATATCGCCATTACGGACGGCATGACCGCGACCGATGTGGTCTTTGCGATCAATGCGGTGACCGGCACCACAGGCGTTCGCGCTTCGGCTCTGAAGATTGCTGACGGTGACTACCGTATTGTTTTCACGGCTGAAGAGACCAATCGCAACATTGAACTCACTGGCGCCGCTACCCTGGCCGGCTTGAACGCGACCACGCCGACGGAGCTGGATGCGGCTCAGCCGGCTCGGCTGAGGCTCGATGGTATTGCCACCGTAATTGAGCGCGATTCCAATGAGATCAACGATCTGATCGACAACGTGACCATCGATCTCTTCAAGGCGGATGTCGATGCCATGGGGGATCCGATCACCACTGTTACCCTGGAAATTGAAGCCGATCTCACCGGGGTCAGAGGGCAGATCGACGGCTTTGTCGCGGCCTACAATGACGTCAAGCTCTTCCTGAAGTCTCAGAGCGTTGTCTCTGAGGACGGCGAGATTGATGCTGCCGCCATCCTGTTCGGTGACAACCTGCTGCGCTCTCTCGGGCGGGACCTCGGCACCGACATCGCCGAACTGGTCGACGGGCTCGACTCTACGGCGCTGTCCACCCTGCGCAATGTGGGCATCGAATTGAACGACGAAGGCCTGCTGACGGTCGACGAAGGCACCTTGAATGCCAACCTGGTCGACAAACTGGATGAGGTGCGCGGGGTCTTCGAGTTTGGTTTCCAGTCCAGCTCTCCGGACGTCCGTCTGGTTGCGCGCAACGAGCTGTTGAATGTCGGCGACTTCACCATCGTGGATCCCGGCGGCGCCATTGACGGGACCAACCTTCAGGTCGGCGGTGTCGACGCCTTCGAAGTCGACGGCGGCGTGCTGCGTGGCTTGGACGGTACGATTTACGAGGGTATGAGCCTTGCCTATAACCGGGATACCAGCGATGTAGGCGCGCCGCCGGTAAACATCGATATCTCCACCTCTCTCGGCATTGCCGAACGCCTCTATCAGCGTCTCGACGACTACGTGAACGCTGGCGACGGTCTGATCACCGAGGAGGTGATCCGCCTGTCGGCTCAGAATGAGGATTTTGTCGACGAGATCCAAACCATCGAGGCCCGCCTGCTGATCTTCCAGAACAAGCTGATCGAGAAGTATGCCGCCATGGAGCGGGCAGTAGCCGCCGCCGAAGCGGCATCCAGTCAGCTTCAGGCCTTTCTCAAGGGCGGTGACGACTAAGTGGTCGCGACGCTGCTTTCCCAAAATTCTGTTGTTCGAGGTCCGGGAACGTGACGCAGTCTTACAACGCCCTTTCCGCTTATCAGGCGGCCTCCAAGATGGTCAGTTCGCTCGGCGCCGTGGTGCTGCTCTATGATGCGATGATCAAGGAAGTGGCCAACGCCAAGACGGCCATCGAGGAAAACCGGATCGAGGATCGCTTCAACGCCACCCAGAAGGCCTGCAAGATCCTGGTCGGGCTGCAGTCCCACCTGGACTTTGAAAAGGGCGGCGACGTTTCCCTGATGCTGGACCAGTTCTATCACACGATCTTCCGTGACCTTCAGCAGGTCAACATGAAGAACTCGACCGAAGTCTGCGATGGAATCATTACCGCGCTGGGCGAGGTAAGGGCGAGCTGGGCGGAACTGGCCAAGAATGAGCAGCGTACCGGCACGCCGGACGGCAAGACAGGTCAGGCGACGGCGGCCCCGGAAGCAGAGAAGCCCTCAGAAATCTCTTCCCTGACGCTTTCGATCTAGGACGCTCTCGGTCTGCCGGCAGGCGGGCGCAAAAAGCCCTTTCGGCACCCATGTTGATCCGGCGCTCAAATCTATTTCGGTTAAAGTTAATAGGCGGAAAGGTTCTCTTAGTAAATAGGAGCTTAACCTGTCCTCTGCGGATCTGTGTCGGTTGCGACCGGATTCCCACGCGATCGCAATTTGTTTCATGTCTCCGATGAGCAGGACAGTATGAGTCACGAGCAGGCAGCCTCCGAAGCCGGTGCCAAGCCGTCCTCCAAGACCAAGCGGCCTGGCAAAAAGGGCCGGTCCGGCGGCAAGCAGGGCACCAAGTCCTTACGCAATCCTGAGAAAATGATTGCGGCGGCACGCGAGAAGATCGACAACAAGCGGCCGAAAGATGCGGTAGTCCTGCTAAAGCGCGCTCTTTCCATCCAGCGGAACAACGCCGTAGCCACGGCACTCCTGGGCAAGGCCTATCATCTTCAGCGGAAGTTCAAAGAAGCACGCAAGATGATCGAGCGCGCCTTGGAAGTCGATGTCATGGAGCCTGAAGTCCATGTTTGCCATGGCAGGATTCTGCACAGCTTCGGCGAGTTGGATGCAGCGGCAAATGCCTTTACGCATGCTTTGAGGCTGAACCCGCAGTTCGGGGAGGGCTATCGCGAGCTCGGCGTTCTTTTGATTGATGCCGGTATTCTTGATCAGGCGACCGAAGCCATGATCATGGCGATCAAGCTCAATCCCCAGGACGCGGTCGCGTACTATCACCTGGGTCTGATCAAGAAGATGCAGGGGCAGGAAACCGAGGCGATCGACGCCTATGCTGTGGCCGTCGGCATCAAACCGGATTATGCCGAAGCCCATGTCAACCTGGCGAAAATCGCCATTGATCACGGCAAGCACGAACTTGGCGAGAAGTCCTGCCTGCGGGCGATCGAGGCTGATCCGACTTTGGCGCAGGCCCACATCAACATGGGCATGGTATTGCGCGAACAAAAGAAGTTCGAGGAAGCCTACGAATACGCCAAGCGCGGCGCTGAACTTGATCCCCAGAGCGGCGCCGCTCAGAGTAACTACGGGAATGTGTTGATGGATCTCCATCGCTACAAGGAAGCCGTGGTGGCTTTCCGGAGGGCGATGGAGTTTCAGCCGAGTTTTGCCACCAGTTACTTCAACTATGGAAATGCACTGCGGCTGCTTCATGTATTGGAAAAGGCGCATGCCGCCTATGACAAGGCCTTGGAGCTGGAGCCAGAACGCGGTGAGTTCCAGCACAACAAGGGTCTTGTCTATCAAGAGCAGGGCCAGCACGCGGCCGCCTTGGCGCAGTTCCGCCTGGCCCATGAGCTTACGCCGGAGCATCTGGGCCTGGAGTTTTCGCTGGCCCGGTCACTGTGGAACAACGGGTTCTATGAGGAATCCTGGGAGCACTTCGATGCCGGTCTGACGGGCGAGCTGCGGAAGCCGAACCGCCGGTTCCAGGTGCCGAGATGGCGCGGTGAAGACATTCATGACAAGAGGATTCTGGTCTGGCGTGAGCAGGGTGTTGGTGACGAGATCGATTTTGCCCGCCGCTTCCGCCAAATGATCGATACAGCCGGAACCGTTTTGATTGAGGCGGACCGGCGCCTTGTGCCGATCTTCCAGCGCACCTTTCCAGAGGCGAAGCTGCTGCCCGAGCGGCTCGATGGCAAAAACGACTGGAATCGGGATGATACCGATCTCTATCTGCCGGCCGGCAACCTTATGCAGTACTTTCCCTTCTCTCAGGAAGAGTTGGACCTGGCCACCAGCTATCCCGACGACGACGTCGAGGCTGCTTTTGCGTGCCAGCGCCGCGGAATCGGTTATGAGGGTTACCTGACCCCTGATCCGGAGCGGGTGGCCGAGATGGCGGAGCGGATTGCCGGCCTGCCGGACGGGCCGAAGGTCGGCATTTGCTGGCGCAGTATGTTTTCGCATCGCGATCGCGACATCCACTACACCGATCTTGAGATGTGGGAGCCCATCCTGACGATCCCGGGGGTCAACTTCGTCAACGTTCAGTACGATCCACGTGAAGACGAGATCTGCGCGATTGAAGACCAGTTCAAGGTCAAGATTCATCGCTGGGAAGATCTCGACCTTAGAATGGATCTGGAAGGCGCCTTCGCCCTGACATCCCAGCTTGATCTGGTGATCTCTACATCATCCTCGCCGAACCGCATAGCGGACGCGGTCGGTACCGAAATCTGGCTTATGATGGCCGGCGCCAGTCAGACGGAGCAGCCGGTTTCCGGTGATTTCGGGCTGCCAAACCGTATGGTCTGGCAGCGTCACTGGACCGAGGAATGGCCGGTGCTGCTGGCCCGCGTCGCCCGTGCCTTCAAGGCACGTCTTGACGCGGGAAGCATCTGATTTTTCCGGAAGTTTGAGGGGCTTGCTGGCGGGGACAATTGTCCATCGCTAGCGAGAAGCCTGTCCGACCGCCTGACCAAGATCGATCAGGCCGCCGTTCTCTAGAGTTTATGACGAACGTCGTAGCGGTCGTTTGGCATGATGTACTGCCAGGCCTGACGCTTGTTCGTATCGATGAAGATCGGCGCCCGCATGTTCACCGAGGTTTCGAAACTGCTGCCGAGCTTGCGGAATGTGGCGATCAGCATGATGGCGCAGTCCGCGGGCGCGATGCTGAGGGCCTGCTGAGCGGCTTCCACGTCCTTGAGCTCGATCAGGTTGGCCGCCGCGTCATAGGGCAGAACGATGAAAGAGAGATCGGTCGGCTCCAGCGCCTGCAGCAGCATGAAGCTGGATTGTGTCTCGCTGGGCACCATGGCCAGTCCGAAGGTGTCATAACCGACAAAGCCGGGAATCGCCTTCGGGAAGGTTAAGGCCTGGTTAAGGTCGAACTCGATCGTCCCGAACCGGGTGTCGATCGTCTTTTTGTTGCTCCCTCCGGACTGCGGTGCCGAGGCGATCGCTCCAGGGGCTGCTGGTGCTGCCATCTTGGCTGCCGTGTGTTCGCGGGGCATGGTTAACTCCTTACTCATGACGGCTCTATTATCGCCGCAATCTGGTTACGAAATCGCTATCTCAGGTAATTTAACAAGCTCAGCTCGCTGATCCTGGAGAGCGACAGATAGGAACCCTGAAGCTGCACCTCGTCCTGGGCCAGGCGGGTCGTCGTCTCGGCCACGTCCACGTCTTCCAGGGTCGACACAAGGTTGGTCGCATAGGTCAGGTAGTCGTCGTGGCCGGAGTTGGCTGCTTCCAGAACCTTTGAGCTGGCGCCGATGCGGCCGCGAATGTCGCTGAGTCCGTCGACGGCGCTCTTCATCATCGTGTAGGCCTGTTCAAGCACCGCGACGTCCAGGTTGGCGCCGGCGTAGTCCATGTAGGAGAGGGCACGCAACATCTCCTCGAAAGCCGGCTCGTCGGCCCGGATTCCGTAGTCGGTCTCGAAGGTTTCATCGGTCCGCACCGACAGGGTCAGGTTGTCACCCTGGTAGTAGTCGAAGTCGGCGGTGAAGACGCCCGGCAAGCCGGCTTGGGGGGTGTAGGCCGGGTCATTGAGGTCGATCGCCGGGCTGTCGGTCTGCGATCCGCTGAACAGGTAGCGGTCTTCATGTTGGGTGTTCAGAAGGGATTCCATTTCCGACAGGAAGGTGTTCGAGAATTCCTGAAGCGGCACATCGTTGATGTTTTCACCGGAGATCGCCGAACTCATGATCGCCAGCACTTCGGTTGAGCGTTGCACCATGATGGCCACGGAGGACTCCATGATCCCGAGGCGGGTCATCGCCTGATCGATGTTACGGGTGAACTGCTCGGTCCGGGCGACGGAGCGTTCGATATTCACCAACTCGCTGGCGTCCGAGGAGATTGCCGAGTACTGCTGGGCACGCTTGCCGCTGGCCATCTCGATCTGCCGTTCGGCCACCGAGCTCTGGGTGCGCATGGTGTAGGACAGGTTCAGCTGGTGCTGAGCGAAGTTTGCAACGCGGAACATCTATAGCCTCCTATCACCGGGCCAAGTTCAAGAGGGTTTCAAGCATTTCGTCGACGGCCTGAACCAGGCGCGCGGATGCGTTGTAGGCACTCTGAAAGATCGTCATATTGGCCAGCTCTTCATCCAGGTTTACGCCGGCCTCCGACAGGAACTTCGCCTGCAGGTCTTCAAAGAAGAAGGTCTGGAATTCCAGCGCCTCATCTGAGGACGCCGTGGCGGAGGCATTGAACGATAGAATGACCCCGGCATAGCCGGAAAAGGTCGTGCTGACGGCGGAAGGGCCGTCTGCGACGCTGGCATAGTTGAAGTTCTCGCCGAATGCGTCCGCCAACTGCTGTGCGATCTCGTTATCGCCGACACCCAGCGACATGGTCGGCGGGGTTCCGCGCAGCATGCCGCGGGAGAGGTAGGAAGGGTCGTCGACGATTGACTGGCGGACTTGGATGTTACTGGAAATGCCGAGCTGGGCGCCCTGATTGGCCAGGGCAGGGGTGCCGGTGGCGAGGTCCGGCGTTTCGAACATATCGTTCAGACCGAAGAAGTTCGAGAAACCGAGATAGGTCTCCTGTACCGTATCGCCGTCGGCATCGAACTGGATCGTCGCATCGCCGGAGTCTGCCGCGGGACCGTTGTCCAGAATGGCCAGCCGATAGCCAGGCTCCAGCTTGATTTCCATGCGGTCGTTGTTCCAGGCCGCGGTACCGTAACCGGGCGCCGCGGTCAGGTGCCCGTTGATGGCGGTAATGATGGCCGTGGGCGTGGTGGCGCCGGCCGCGATGGTGAGCGGCGCAGTGACAGAATCGCCGTTGGCATCCAGGATCGCGAAAGTAACGTCCGAACCCAAGGTCAGCGGATCGCCCGGGGTGTTGATCACGCGGGTGCCGTACATGGCGGCCGGATCACCGGCAGCGGTGCCGAGGCCAAAGGGGGTGTTGGCGCCACGGTTATGAACCCGGTTCACTTCGTCGCGCATCTGAGCGGCGAGCTGATCTATCTGGTTGGTCATTGCCGGCAGGGTCTCGTCGCGCATCGCGATCAGCGCTTCGAGCTTGCCGCCTCTGATTTCGGTGGTGATATCGCTTGTCGGCGGCGGCGTGGCCCCGCCATTCAGATAGATACCGCTGATCGTGGCCGGGTAGGTCTCGTTGGCCGTCATGAAGGGCGTGTTGGTGTAGGAGAGGGTGCTGAAGGAGGTTCCGGAGACCAGCGAGCGGCCGGCGGTCGTGAAGAGCCGGATCTGGCCGAAGGAATCGGTGAACTCCTGCAGTTCCATGTACTCCGAGATGGTCTTGATGGCGACGTCACGGCGGTCCTGCAGATCGCCCACCGGCAGGCCCTTGGTGTCGTTGTTGGCGATCTGGGAATTGAGGTCGGCGATGATTTCCAGCTCGGCATTGATGATATCGACCGCGGCATTTATCTCGGCGTCAGCCTGCGACCGCAGCGACTGGACGTTGGTGGCCATGTCGTTGAAATACTGCGCCATTTCAACGGCTTCGTTGACGGCGTCGAAACGGTGGGCGGCGACCTCCGGGCTGTTGGCAACGTTCTCGATGGCGACGGAAAGGTCGGTGATCGAATTGCCGAGGGCATTGTTGTTGCCCAGGGAGCCGAACATGGCCTGCATGCGGTTGTAGTAGTCCGAGGTGACCTTGTTGTTACCCAGAACCGTGGTCTCGTTCATCAGATCGCGGCGCAGGAACTGGTCGATACGGCGGATGATCGAGGCGGTGTCGACGCCGACGCCCTGGCCGCCGAGGACCCGGTTTTCCTGATTGTGGATCTTGCGGGCGTAATTGGGCGTGTTGACGTTGGCCACATTGCCGGAGGTGACCTGCAGCGCGGTCTGGTTCACCTGCAGCCCTGAGAGGGCGTTTGAGAGGGCGATGCTGAGCGACATGTCTTACGTCTCGCTTTGGTCTAAGGCGCTGGCTCGGCAGCCGGCTTAAAGCTGCTGGTCGATCTGTAGAGACACCGGTGGCTGATTGCCCGACTGGCTGATGCCGCCATTCTTGGAATAGCCACCGTTTTCGCTCTGTTGACCTTGAACAGCATTTACGATCGCCGTGGCGATCCGCTGGTTGGCGCTGCGGGCGGCATTGATCGCGATTTCGTTTTCGCTCATCACCTCGTGCATGCGCTCCATAACGTCGGTCAGTTCCTCGCGCAGGCGGGGGTCGATGAGTTCGGCGAATGCCGGGTTGCTGCGCAGGCTCGATGTCTGTTTCTCGTAGCTCTGCACCAGGGAAAGCTTGTGATCCTGAAGCTCGCCGAAGTCGCGCACCCGCATGGCGCGCAGCAGTTCGACCTCGCGGCTCATCACCGCGGTCAGGTCCTCAACCAGTTGAATGATCTGGCGCAACTCCGCCGTCGACGGCGGGGCCTGATCAACTGTTTGCTCGGTCATCACTGCATCTCCTGCATTCTCAGAATTTCGCGTTGAACCGTCTCAGCGATCCCGACACCGCCGGCGCGCGCGATGGCTTTTCCGTACTCCTGAACCATCAGTGAACGGTAGATTTCCTCACCGGAGCCGCCGCCGAACATGCCTTCCGTCTTCAATCCTTCGAAAACCGGGCCAAGCATCTCGGCGATGAACAGGGCCTCGAAGTCTTCGCTGGTTTTCCTGGCAGCCTGTTCGGCTGCTGCGGCGTCCATCTGCCGTCTATCGGCAAGCGGCAATGCGCGTTGCGTGCCGGCCGGCTGGAGGTTGGTGAAGGGGACGTAGGTCGCAGCGTCGATCATGGTTACAGCACCTCGATTTCAGCTTGCAGGGCGCCGGCGGCCTTGATCGCCTGGAGGATCGAGATCATGTCCCGCGGGCCGATGCCCAGAGCGTTGAGGCCGTTCACCAGTTCCTGCAGGCTGACCCCGGCGGGCACCACGGCCAGGCGGTTGTCGGCGTCCTCATCGATCTGGATGTCGGTGCGATCGACGACTTCGGTATCGCCGGTGTTGGAAAAGGCGTTGGGCTGGCTGACCTGGGGCGTCTCCGTAATGCGGATCGTCAGGTTGCCTTGGGCGATGGCCACCGTGGAAATCCGGACGTTCTCGCCCATCACGATGATGCCCGAGGCTTCGTCGATCACCACGCGGGCCTGCTGATCGGCGCGAATGCGGAGCTGTTCGATATCGGTCATCAAAGCCACGGTATCGCCGTTGTATCTTGCCGGTACCGAGACGCGCACGGTGGCCGGATCCAGTGACCGGGCCGCCGTCTCGCCGGTAAACCCGTTGATGGCGTCGGCAATGCGCCGCGCCGTGGTCAGGTCCGGATTGCGCAGCGACAGTTTGATCGATCGCATCTGCTCCAGCTCGAAGCCCAGCTCACGCTCGATGATGGCGCCGTTGGCGATCCGCCCGGCGGTGGGGACGCCGCGAACAACCGTTTCCCCGTTTCCGGCAGCGCTGAAGCCGGCGACGGCAATGCCGCCCTGGGCGACCGCATAAACCTCTCCATCGGCGGCCAGCAGAGGGGTCACCAGCAGGGTGCCGCCCAGCAGGCTTTCGGAATCGCCGATGGCTGAGACCTGGATATCGATGCGGGTACCCTGACGGGCAAAAGGAGGCAGATCGGCGGTGACCATCACCGCGGCAACGTTATCGGTGTCGAGGTCGTCGTCACGGGCATTGACGCCCATGCGTTGCAGCATGCCGATCAGGCTCTCCCGGGTGAAGACGGCGCTGCCCAAATCGTCGCCGGTGCCATTAAGGCCGACAACCAGGCCGTAACCGACCAACTGGTTGTCGCGGACACCTTCAAAGTCGGCCACGTCCTTGATCCGGGACTGGGTCTGGGCAATGGCCGTTCCGATCCCCAGCGAAAGGCAGATCACAACGCAAAAGAGCTGGATCAGCCGCCGGCCGCCTTTGGTGAGGCGTCGCCGGATCTGGACAGGCTCGGACATGGGCAAGGCAAATTTCATCAGGGTCTTCCAACCAAGAGAGTCTCTACGCTCCCTCTTTATGCGAAAGGCGTGCCAACTCGGGCCGGCGCAACAAGCTGCGGGAAATCCCTGTTTTCTGCCGTTTCTCCGATTTCTCGCCGTTGCCGGCCGATGCCGGCGAGGCAAAAACCGCCATTGGCCTGTGGGAAATTTCTGCCGGTTTTTCAGATGGTTAACTGCATATTAACCGCCGCAGCGCAGTCTCCGTCCAGGACTAATCGTATGTCGGGCAGATCATGAAGATCGATCGTCTCTCAGGGGCACGTACCTCCTCCAAACGGCGCAGCGGCGAGGCTGCGGCTACCGGAGATGGCGGCTTTGCCAAAGCCCTGGCGGGATCCACACCCCAGGCCCAGGGCAGCGGCGCCGCTGCCCCGTCTCAGACAATCAACGCTCTTCTGGCGATACAGGAGGTCGGGGACGCCACGGAGCGGCCGTCAAAGGGGCGGCAGCGGGCGGAAGACATTCTCGACAAGCTCGAAGAACTGCGCCTTTCGATTGTTTTTGGCAACGTCTCAGTCGCCCGACTGGAGCAGCTCGGTGACTTGCTCAGGCAGCGCGACGAATCGATTGATGATCCTAAACTATCTGAAATCATTAATGAAATAGAGATACGGGCCGCCGTCGAACTGGCGAAGAGAGGCCGCTGAGCGGCGTCGGGACCCGCAAGCCGAGCTTTCCCGCAGGCTTTGACACCAAAGGGCGGCGACGCAAGAAGATTTGATGACTTCAGAGGCTTGCCGGGCAAGGCAAAATCCATATACTCCCGGCGCGTTTTGGTACTCATTTACGGGACCGGGAATGACTGTAAAGCTACCGAAGAATTATCGCCCGAAAGAGGGCGAGGTCTTCATGAACCCAAAGATGCGTGAGTATTTTCGTCAGAAACTTCTGCAGTGGAAGGACGAGTTGCAACGCGAATCGGGTGAGACGCTGCAGCACCTGCAAGAGGTATCACTGCATGAACCCGACATCGCCGATCGTGCTTCGCTGGAAACCGACCGTTCCTTGGAACTGCGGACCCGTGATCGCGAGCGCAAGCTGATCTCCAAGATCGATGCCGCGCTGCGGCGGATCGAGGAAGACTCCTACGGATATTGCGAGGAAACCGGCGAGCCGATTTCCCTGCGCCGCCTGGAAGCAAGGCCCATCGCCACGCTTTCCATCGAATCGCAGGAGCGTCACGAGCGCATGGAGCGCACCCACCGCGACGACTAGGTTTTTGCTGCCACTGGCAGCACGCGACTGAAAAGCAAAGGGCCGCGTCGGTGACGCGGCCCTTTGTGACTCCCGCGCGGGGAGAAGCTCATCAGAACGGCCAGATGATATCGAAGACCTGCTGACCGTAACGCGGCTGCTGGACGTCGGAGATCTGACCACGGCCGCCATAGGCGATGCGGGCCTCGGCGATCTGGTCGTAGCCGATGGTGTTCTGCGAGGTGATGTCCTCCGGGCGGATGATCCCGGCCACCTGCAGCTCGCGCTTTTCATAGTTCACCCGCACTTCCTGCCGGCCGGCGAGGATCAGATTGCCGTTGGGCAGGACCTGGGTAACGAGGGCCGCGACGCGCAGGTTGATGGATTCGTTGCGATTGACCCCGCCGCTGCCTTCCGAGGTCGAGGTGCTGTCGAGATCGACAAGGTCGGTGGGATCGATGGCTTCCGGCAGCAGCTCGGCAAGACTGGCCTCGTAGCCCAGGAAGGCGCTGGCGGAGGCGTCCTCGGCATTGGTCCGGGTGCGTGTCGTCGTGTTGTTGATGGCCGCGTTGTCCTGGATCTCAATGATCACGGTCAGGATATCGCCGACGTCGCTGGCACGCTGGTCCTTCAAGAAGGCTCGTGATCCCGGACGCCAGAGCGAGTTCGGATGGCGTTCGATCTCGACCGGCGCCGGCATCGGCAGAGATGCGGCCTGCTCGCCGACCAGCGGGGCGGGGCTTTCGATGTTGGAGAGCTTGGGGGCCTCACCAACTTCGGACAACCGGGTCAGCATATTGCAGGCGCTGAGCGACAGGCCGAGAACGGCGATGACGAGGCCGCGCTGAAACAGAGCCAGGAACGGCCCATGCTGGGTTCTTGTCATGGATGTCATTGTCTTCAGTCCCCTTAGCTGGCGCCGGCGGCGGTGAGCGGGGTCACCACCACGTTGCCGGCGTCAATGACCACTGCGTTCACGACGCTGTTCGACTTGGTATTCATGACCCGGACCACGTCGCCCTGGGCCCCATCCTCCAAGGCCCGGCCCCGGACCGACAGCTCCATGCGCTGAGTCTGCAGACGGATGGTCACCAGGCTGTTCTTGGCGACGACCACCGGGGTTTCCAGGTCGGAGGTGCGGATTACCTCCTGGGAGCGGATCGGCCGCCGCGGGCTCATGCCGACCAAGGTCTGCTGGTCGCTGACCGTTCCACGGGTCATGCGGTTGGCGGGCATGCTGATCCACTCGATATCGCTGGAGCGGATCACATCGCCGGGCCGCAGGTTGCGGCTCAGCACCGGTACCTCAATCAACCGCAGCGCCCGGCCGGTTACCGAAACGCGTGCCAGCGGCTCACCCTGTGCGGGCGCGGTTACATGGGCGACGAAGCGCCCGCTGCTGTCATCGAGGGTGAGGCCGGTAACAGCCACACTCGACTCGCTGGACGACGGCACCTGCAACTCGATTCCCGGATTGTCGAGCGCCAGTTGCATCTCTCCATCCAGGCCGCGGTCGCTCAGCGCCAGCCGCAGAGCGGACTCGATTTCTTCGGTTCTGATCTTGCTGCTTGCCCGGCGCACGGAAATCCGGTCATAGCGAGAGCGCGGTTGCCAATCGATGCCATGTGCTCTGGCCACGGCATAGAGCCAGCGGGCGCCGATGTCGACCGTGTCGCCAAGGCGCGGGGCCTGGGCGATGGGCGTGTCGGAAAGTGTCGGTTCCGCTATTCCATCGAAGAGGTCACCGAGCCGAACGATGCGATCGTCGATGACGGCGTTGCTCTTCAGGGTGATCAGGCTTTTCACCATATCTTCGCCGTCGATGCCCCCGGTGACGCCGCCGCTTGCCGGCGCCGTCATCAAAAGCAGGGTGCAGACTGCTGCAGAAAGAAGCTTATGCATTACGTCCTCGATCCTTAGCGAAGCTGCGATACGCTGCGCATCATCTCGTCAGAAGACTCGATGACCTTCGAGTTCATCTCGTAGGCGCGCTGAGCAGTGATCAGGTTGGTGATCTCGGAAACCGTGTTGACGTTCGAAGTTTCGAGGGCGCCCTGGATCATGGTGCCGAAGCCGGCGGAACCGGGCGTGGCAACACTGGCCGCACCGGAGGCGTTGGTTTCCAGCAGCAGGTTGTTCCCGATGGCATCGAGGCCGGCCTCATTGGCGAAGTTCGCCAATTCCAACTGGCCCACGAGCTGTGGGGCGACCTGGCCGTCAATGTCGGCGAAGACCTCGCCGCTTTCGTTGATGGTGATGGCCTGGGCATCGGCCGGTACGGTGATGCCCGGCTGCACCACGTAGCCGTCCGCGGTGACGATGTCGCCATCCGGGCTCAGTTGCAGAGATCCGGCCCGGGTGTAGGCGGTCTCGCCGCTCGGCAGTTCGACCATCAGGAGACCGCGGCCGTTGATTGCCAGGTCCAGCGGATTCTCGGTTTGCAGAATATTGCCTTGGCCGGAGAGGCGGTATACCGCCGCGGACTTGACGCCCAGACCAAGTTGAATACCCGTCGGAACAATCGTGCCGGCGTCGGAAGAGGCTGAGCCGACGCGGCGGACGTTCTGATACAGAAGGTCCTGGAATTCCGCCCGCTGGCGTTTGTAGCCCGTGGTGTTCATGTTGGCGATGTTGTTCGAGATAACCTCGACATTCAGCTGCTGGGCCAGCATACCGGTCGCGCCAATGTTCAATGATCTCATGATCTTGTCCTCGCTTATGCCGTGGCCGGGGCTTAGCCCTTGGCCGGGCTGCCAAGCGCCTGGATGGCGCGGCGTTGGCGTTCGTGTTCCTCGTTGACCATGCGGCCGGTCGAGCTGTAGCTGCGCACCGTGCTGATCATCTTGGTCATCTCGATGATGCCGGAGACGTTGGAGTTCTCGACCATGCCCTGCATGAGTTCGGACCCTTCGGCCGGCAATGCCTCTTGTCCGTCGGCGTCGTAAAGGCCGCCGGGCATCTTGATCAGCGCCTGCTCGTTCTCAAAGCGCACCATGCGGATCTTTCCCGCCGGTCCCTGGTCGGTCGAAACCGAGCCGTCGCGCGTGATGGTCACGTCGGACGAGTTGGGCGGCAGGGCGATGGGGTTACCGCCTTCACCAAGCACTTTGTCGCCGTTGGCCGTGATCAGCTCGCCGGCCCCGTTCAGGTGGAACGACCCGTTGCGCGTGTAGCGCGGCCCCACGGGCGTTTCGATCTCGTAGTAACCGTCACCGGAAATCGCCGTGTCGAGGGGGTTCTCGGTGCTGTTCAGATTTCCCGCGGTCAGATTCCGGACAAGCGAGATGTCCTGCACGAAGCTCATCTTTTCGCCGGTCTCGGTGGTCTCCAGATACTCGACGAAGAGCATGCTTTCGCCCTTGTAGGCGGTGGTATTGAGGTTCGCCATGTTGTTGGCGATCACATCCATCTCCCGCCTTAGGGCCATTTGGCGCGATAGCGCGATGTAGCTGGCATTCTCCATTTGCTTACCTGACACTCGTTGGGCTGTTTCAATTGGGCAGTGGACGGGCTACTTGCCCGGCCCAACGATAGAAGCAAGCACCGTGCCAGCCAGAGAATCTATATTTTTCAATACTTTAAGCCTTTCTCTCTGGGCGCGGGCGCCGTTCTAATCCGTCATCGGGAAGAGCTTGCCCGGCAGAACTTGCCGAAACCGGGAAAGCCGCCGGAATCGGTATCTTTCAACCAAGTCTTAACCAACCATCCGTAGGCTCTTGGCAGTCGAAAACTCAAAATAACTGAATAGGTTGACCGAGATGGCCGATCAGGCTGTAGCTTCAGACGATGTCGAGATCGAAGCCACCCCGAAAGCCGGGATGAATGGCAAGAAGCTGGTTCTCTTCATCATTCTGCCGATCCTGTTGTTGGTCGGCGGGCTCGCCGGTGCCTTCATAGCGGGACTGCTGGACCCGCTGCTTGGCAAATCCGAACCGGTGGTCGAGGAGGAGGTTGCGCCTGTCGCCAGTAAGGCCGTGTTCTATGACCTGCCGGAAATGCTGGTCAACCTGAACTCCAGTGGGCGCAAAAACACCTACCTGAAGATCTCCATCAGCCTGGAGCTGGCGCGCGAGGAGGACCGTGCGGAGCTGGCCACGCTGCTGCCCCGGGTGGTCGACAACTTTCAGGTTTATCTCCGCGAACTCAGGATCGAAGACCTGAGAGGTTCGGCCGGTTTGCAGCGGTTGCGCGAGGAACTGCTGATCCGGGTAAACACAGCCGCCCAGCCCATTGAGGTGCGCGACGTGCTCTTCAAAGAGATGCTGGTTCAGTAACTGCCGGATCGATCACCGCCGATGCTGTTAGCGAAAAGCAAGGATTTCTGAGTTGATGGCCGACGACGAAGCGATGATGGCCGAGTGGGAGGCCATGGCCGATGAAGACGGCGCCGACGGCGAAAGCGACGGCGACGCCGACGGTGATGGCGGCGGCGCAGCCGCGGCGCCGACCGGTGGCGGCTCGGCGCGGGTCCTCGATCAGAACGAGATCGACAGCCTTCTCGGCGTTGCCGGCGGCGGCGACGACGAGGGCGACGAGTCGGGTATCCAGGCGATCCTCAATTCGGCTCTCGTCTCCTACGAACGCCTGCCGATGCTGGAGGTCGTCTTCGACCGGCTTGTCCGGATGATGTCCACTTCCCTGCGGAATTTCACGTCGGACAACGTCGAAGTCAGCCTGGACAACATCACCTCGGCGCGTTTCGGCGATCACATGAACTCCATTCCGCTGCCGGCGATGCTCTCCGTTTTCAAGGCCGAGGAGTGGGACAACTACGGCCTGATGACCGTCGACAGCGCGCTGATCTATTCCATCGTCGACGTGTTGCTCGGCGGACGCCGCGGCACCGCTGCCATGCGGATCGAGGGGCGGCCCTATACGACCATCGAGCGCAATCTGGTCGAGCGTATGGTCCACGTTGTGCTGGCCGATCTTTCGGCGGCTTTCGACCCCTTGTCACCGGTGACCTTCCGTTTCGACCGGCTGGAGACCAATCCGCGCTTTGCCACCATCGCGCGACCGGCCAACGCGGTGATCGTGGTGACCCTGCGGGTCGACATGGAAGACCGCGGCGGCCTTATCGAACTGCTCATCCCCTATGCCACGCTGGAGCCGGTTCGTGAGCTGCTGCTGCAGATGTTCATGGGTGAGAAGTTCGGCCGCGATTCGATCTGGGAAGGGCATCTTACGGCTGAGCTCTGGCAGACCGATGTCAGCATCGATGCGGTGCTCGACCAGGTGGAAATGCCGCTGGGTGAAATCCTCGAATGGGTCGAGGGCAGCAAACTGGAATTGAACTGCAACCCGAACTCCAAGGTGGAGCTGCGTTGCGGTGACGTTTCGATGTTCAAGGGACGCATGGGGCGCCGCAGCGGTCATATTGCCGTCCAGGTGGCCGACAAAGTCGTGCGCGAGGGAGAATCCTGATGACTTGGCTTCAGGACTACGGTCTTGTTTTTGACGTGACGATCTGTGTGCTGCTGGTAACGACCATCGGCTATGCCATGGTGCTGAACCGCAAGCTGACGGATCTGCGGTCGGCGCGCAGCGACATGGAAAAGGTGGTTGCGGATTTCAGTGCTGCTGCCGGCAAGGCGCAGGGCGGCCTGGATGCCTTGAAGGCGCGCAGTGCCGATGCGGGTGACGGCCTGGCCAAGACGGTGGACGACGCCTGCCGACTTGCGGATGAAATGGCCTTTCTGGTGAAGAAAGGCAACGAGATCGCCGACCGCCTGGAGGTCGCTGTCGCGGCTTCGCGCAAGCTTGATCAACAGCAAGGTAAAATGCCCGGTGGGCTGGGCCAGCAGCCGGCGCCGCGCGCACCGATGGACATCTCCAAGATGGAGCGCAAGGTCTCGCAGAGTCAGCATGACGCAGACGCAAAGTCGGCCAAGCCGGTGGGCCTTGCCAAGCTCGCAAAGAGAAAGCTTTCGGGTTCGGACAGCGAGTTGATGCGCACCCTTCAGGCCATGCGATAGTCCCGGCGAGGCAAGCGAGTTTTTGTGATGCGGTTAAGGTTGTTACCTGTTCTTATCCTGGTTGCCGGCCTCGGCATGTCGGCCAAGCTCGCCGGCATATGGCAGACGCTTGGCGGATCGACGCTTGCCTTTGCTGCGGAGACGGCTGAGGAGGCTGGAGATCCGGCGGCTCCGGCGGCAGGAGCCGAGGACCTCCTTGCGAACACCGAGCCACCGATTCCGGAAGGCCAGGTCACCGACCTCTCGTCGGACCTCTTCGACTTGACCGATGAGGAACTGAGTCTGCTGCAGGCCCTCTCGCAGCGACGCGAGGAGTTGGAGCAGCGCGCCCGCGAAGTGGACGAGCGCGAGGTTCTTCTGAAGGCTGCCGAGCAGAGGATCGAGCAGAAGATTCGGGAGTTGGAAGGGCTGCAGGGCTCAATCGAGGCCCTTTTGGTCGAGCACGACGAGCAGACCGAGGCCCAGATGAAGAGCCTGGTTAAGATTTACGAGAGCATGAAGCCCAAGCAGGCCGCCCGCATCTTCGAGGAGCTGGACATGGAGGTCCTGCTCGAGGTGATCGAGCGCATGAAAGAGCGGAAGTCAGCTCCAATCCTGGCTCAAATGAACCCGCAGCGCGCGAAAACGGTGACCCTTGAACTGGCACAGCGCCGAGAACTTCCCCTGCCACGCGAATAGGCCGCTTTATAGGCTTTTCCGGGGCTTTTTACTGACTATTAACGTCGATTGACTAGCTTTTGCCATCGACAGATACGCGCGATCTCAGCGCCAGATTTTATACGGGAGTGAGTGATGTCGACAGTCGACATGGGAATGCCGATCCTGATCGTGGATGATTACAAGACCATGCTGAGGATCATTCGGAACCTGCTGAAACAGCTGGGCTTCAACAACGTCGACGAGGCGACCGACGGTAGTGCTGCTTTGCAGAAGCTGCGCGACAAGGAATACCACCTGGTCATCTCTGACTGGAACATGGAGCCGATGAGCGGCATGCAGCTTCTGACCGAGGTGCGCGCCGACACCAAGCTGAAGGAACTGCCCTTCATCATGATCACGGCGGAGAGCAAGACCGAGAACGTGATCGCCGCGAAGGAAGCCGGTGTGAGCAACTACATCGTCAAGCCGTTCAACGCTGCCACGCTGAAAACCAAGCTTTCCGCAGTACTCGGTAATTTTTAAGCTCTTCTATCAGTACCCCTTATCAGTGCAAGGAGCCGCATTATGGCTGTCGCGGCGGTCAAAGAAAAAATAGCTTCGCAACTGCAGGATCTGCAGAAGGCTGATGGCTCCATTGACCCTGAGGAGATTGTCGCGATCGTGGAATCGATTGTCGACAGCATCGAAGGGGATATGTCGGCGGATGGCCTAAAGGTCTATGCCGATATAGAGGCGCTGGCCCTCTATATCAACACGGCGCGTGCTGAGATCGCAGACCTGCGCCCCGACGACATCAACGATGAGCATCTGCCGGCGGCTACCGATGAACTGACAGCGATCGTCGGTGCCACGGAACAGGCGACGAATACGATTTTCGAAGCCGTGGAGACCATCGAAGCGCTTACGGAAAAGATGCCTGACGAGGTGGCCGACCAGATTTCCCAGGCCGTGACCTCTATTTTTGAGGCCTGCGGTTTCCAGGACATCACCGGTCAGCGGATCACCAAGGTGGTTACCGCCTTGCAGAAGGTGGAAGAGAAGGTCGAGGCGCTGCTGAATGCTTTCGGCGACGACATCAAGCGTTCCGACCGTCCGAAGAAAGAGCCGGAAAAGCGAACCACCACCCCCAGCGGTGCCCCCGCGCGTCCCGACGAGGACCTCCTGAACGGACCGCAAATGCCGGACGAGGCGATCAGCCAGGACGATATCGACGCGCTCTTCGGGTAGCGCCGCCATGGCGGGTGTGCAGCACCAACCCGGCCCGCGGCAAAGCAACAGCCACATTATGGCGCTGTTGAGCTTGAAGGTGCTGCTGCTTGCCTTTTTCATTCTGCTGAATGCGCTTTCCAGCTTCGAGGTCGAGCGCAGTACGGCTGTCATCGACAGCGTGCGTGAGGCTTTCCGCGGCGTTGTTCCGGCCCAGGAAAGCATGTCTGCAGCCGAAGCGGCGCTTGACGTCATGGAAGGTTCTGAGGACGTCGTCGAGGCCTTGGGGCGCCTCTTCGACGACAGCCTGCCGCTTGTCGAGAGCGAAGATGCGGCGAACAGCCGCTTTCTACAGATCGATATTCCGATTAGCGACTTTTTTTCCGGCGATAGCGCGGTGATTACCGGGCAGGCACTCGACACGCTCGGCGCGATCGCGGCGGTTCTGACCGATTCGCGCTTCGCCAACCAAGACTACCGTGTCGACCTGCTCTATGGGCTCGAAGGCCCGGACAGTGGCATCGAAGGCCGGCTTCCGGCCATGCGGCGCGCTGCGGCGCTGGTGACCGCCCTGGAGGCCGAAGCGCTGCCCTCGGCACGCCTGTCGGCCGGCTTTATGCCCTCGTTCCCGGGTTCTGTGCGTATTCATTTTACCTTTCCTCCGGCCACCGCTGAAGCGCCGGGTGACTCTGCCGAAGGGCGCCAGACCGATGGCTAGGAACGGCACTCCCAGCCTGCATATGACTGACGCTACGCCCGGCCTGCCATTGGGGGTGCCGGTCTATAAGGGCCGGGCCGATGATGGGGGGCAGGCCTGGTTGCTGACCTTTACAGACCTGACGGCGCTGCTGCTCACATTCTTCGTTCTGCTCTATTCGATGTCGACCATCAACGATGACGATTGGCAGAACCTGGTCGAGGCGCTGTCGCCCAAGTTGACAAGCGTCCAGGAGGTGACCGTTGCCCTGCCGACGCTGGATCAGGATGCAGAGGCGGTCGTGCGTATCCCCGGCACCGACCTGACCTATCTTTCCAAACTGTTGCGGGACTTGGTGATCGAAGACCCGGTCCTGACCAGGGCCGAGATCACGCGTGAAGACGAGCGTATCGTTTTGTCGCTGCCCGGAGATCTTCTCTTTGCTTCCGGTTCCATCGTGCTGAATGAGAAAGCCAAGGCTGCGATTTTCTCTCTCGGCGGAACGCTTCGGAACCTTCGCAACGTAGTCGAGGTGGCCGGCTTTGCCGATCCGGCGCCGCCGCGCACCCGCTTTGCCAACAACTGGGAGCTGTCGCTGGCCCGGGCGGCGGCCTTGTCCGGCGAGCTGGCCAATTCCGGTTACCGCGGTGAGATTCTGGTCCGCGGTTACGGTCATGCGCGCTATCAGGCGCCGGCGCTGGCCGAGGACCGGGAGGCGAGCATGGCCGCGGCGCGGCGGGTCGATATCATTATTCACGCCCACGCAGGGGAGCGGCGGTAATGTGCGGCCGTCTTCTCTTTTTGTCCTTTCTGATCTTGAGCTGGGCCTTGCCGCTGCAGGCGGCGGAAACGGTATCGCTGCGCGGTGGACTGCATCCCGACTACGGCCGTATCGTTTTCGATTGGCCGCGTGAAGTCGCCTACGAAGCGGCAGTGGAGGGAAACAGTCTCAACATCAGCTTCGATGAAGAGGCCTCCTTCGCCGGCGAAGTGATTGAAAGCGGTTTGCGCGGCTATGCATCGGCGCCACAGCTTTCCGAAAACGGCCGCAGCCTCAGTTTCGTTCTCAACGGCGAATTCGATCTCAATCACTTTCGGAGCGGGCCCAAGGTGGTTCTCGATCTCCGGGTTCGGGAAGTGCAGCTGGCAGCAGCGAAGGCGGAAGCACCGCAAGCGGAGAAGCCGCAAAGTGCGGTGGCGCAAACACCGCCCTCTGCGGCAGCCGACCCGGCGACTGTCAGGGTTCGCGGCGGACGGCACGCCGAGTACTCCCGCCTGGTTTTCGATTGGCCGGCGACGGTCGGCAGCCGGCTTGAGGAAAGCCCCGGCAAGGCAAGGATCGTGTTCGACCGTCCGGCACGTTTTGATCTTTCCGCCGTGCGTCCCCAGGGACTGCCACAGATCGCTTCGGTGAGTGCCGGGCCGGACGGATTGAGCCTCAGCCTGCCCCAGTCGTCTGAACTGCGGGTCACGCGGAGCGGCTCCAAGGTGATCCTGGATGTCCTGGCCGGGGCCGAAGCAACGGCGAAGAAGCCGGCGCCACAGCAAGCAGCGGCAACACCGCAGCAGCCGGAGGCGCTGAAGCCCAACTCGGAAACTGCCGCCACAGCCGCGCAGCCGGACCCGGTCGAGAGCGGCGTTTCTGCGCAAGAGCCAAAGGCAAAGGAGGATACCGCCTCCGCTGCGGCACCGACGCCCCTGGTGCCGGAAATCATGGGCGGCAAGGCGGAGCGGCAACCTCAGCAACCCGCGCCCCTTGCCGGTGACAATACGGAGGGCGAGAAAGCGGTGGCCAAGGAAGCGGTGCTGCCCAGCGGCCAGGCTGGGCCGGTTGCCGCACCGGAGCCCGCGACGGCAAAGGGTGAAGCGACAACTTTCCAAGGCGCGCAGGCGCAGGGCGCCCTGGACTTCCTGGATTCGGCCCGCGGTCTGCTGCAGATCGAGCTTGAACCCGTCATTACCTTCGAAAGTTCGACCGCCCAGGGACCGACTGCCGATCGTTTCGTACCGGTGATCCTGACCTTCGAATGGGCCGGACCGACCGCCGCCGCTGCCTTTCGGCGGGGAGAGAACCTCTGGCTCACCTTCGATCGACCGCCGCCGAGGGACCTGATTAAGAGCATTGCAGCCGCTGCACCGCATCTGGGCAGTGTCCGCTTGGTGCCTGCCGGCAGTGCGACGGTCATGGTCGTCAACGCGATACCGACAGTTGCGCCGCGCCTGACCCGGGACGAGAACCGCTGGATCGTCGATCTCAGGCCGCGCAGCGCCCTGCCGCTGCGGGCGCTGGCCGATCCGGTTATCGAGTCTGAGGGCTATCAAAGAGTGCGCTTCCCCTTGTCCGGCGCCCGCGACCTTGTCTGGGTAACCGACCCCGATGCCGGCGACCGCCTCGTCATCGTGCCGACCCGGGGCGCGGGAATGGGTATGACCCTGCCGCATGCCTACCCGCAGTTCCGCAGCCTGCAGAGTCAGCAGGGCGTGGTCCTGCAACCTCTTGCCTCCAGTCTTCAGGTTGCGGTCATACGCAACGGTGTCCTGGTGCGAGACGCCAACGGTCTGCTTGTCTCCAAGGCGGAGCAACGCCAGGCGTCGCGGCGCCTGGGCGGAGAAGATCCCAGCGAGCCGCGCCTGTTCGACCTTGAGGCCTGGCGTCGAGGCAGCGCTGACGATTATCAGGATCAGCGCCGGGATCTGATGGCCGCGATGGTGGGAAGCAGTCCGGAGGAACTCGGGGTCGAGCGGGTGGAACTGGCGCGCTTCTACTTTGCCCATGGCTTCGACAGCGAGGCGCTGGGCTCGCTCAGGGTCATTGAAGAAGAGCATCCGCGCCTGGCCCTGGACCCGGAACTGCGTCTTATGCAGGCCGCCAGCCAGGTCCTGATACAGGATTTTCGCGCCGCTGCCGGTGGGCTCGCCCATGCTTCCCTGGCCGCGGAGCGCGAAGCGATGCTTTGGCAGGCAGCCCTCGCAGCCCAGGCAGAAGACTGGCTGGCGGCCGCCAACGGCTTCGCCGCGACGGATGATCTGATAGACGCCTATCCGCGGCGGGTGCGGTTGCGGCTGCGGCTGGCGGCAGCGGAGGCCTTTCTGAAGTCAAACAACGACTCGGCTGCAACCCTTCAGCTCGGCGCGCTGCGGCGGGAAAACCTGAACTCCTTGGAGGATGCCCAGGCCAAGGTCATTCAAGGGGCATTGCAGTTTGCCCGCGGCAACAAGGAGGAGGCGCGCCGCCTTTGGGAATCGGCCCGCGACAGCCGCCATCCCCCCTCTCAGGCCCGGGCCCGTCTCGCGCTGACGGAGCTGGGCCGCGAGGACGGTTCACTGTCGTCGGATGAGGCGATCGCCGAATTGGAGCGGCTGCGCTTTGCCTGGCGCGGCGATCAGTTCGAGTTCACCCTGCTGCGTCGACTGGCGGACCGTTATGTCGAACAGAACAGACATCGCGAAGCGCTTTACGTTCTGCGGCAGGCGGTGACAAGTTTCCCCGACAGCGCGGGCGCCCAGGATTCGGCGCAGAAGATGCGGGATGTCTTTGCGGAGATCTATCGCGGTGTCGGCGATCCTGACGTTCCGCCGCTGCGGGCGCTGGCGCTCTATCAGGAATTCAAGGAACTGACGCCGGCCGGGGCCGAGGGCGACCGTCTCATCACCGGTCTGGCGGACCGCTTGGTTGAGGTGGATCTGCTGGACCGTGCGGCCGAGTTGCTGGAGGGGCAGGTGCGCTATCGCCTGGAAGGGGAAGAAAAGGCGCGGATCGGGGCGCGTCTGGCGCTGATCCACTTGCTGGACTACAACCCGGAAGCCAGCCTTTCGGCGCTCGACGTCAGTGAGGCGAAGACAGACGACGCCGAGCTGACGGCACAGCGCCGGCAGTTGCGGGCACGGGCCTTTTCCGACCTCAACCGGGCGGAAGACGGCCTGAAGATGCTGGAAGGCGACGAGAGCCTGGATGCCGAAACCCTGCGGGCCGACATTCACTGGCGCCTGCGCCAATGGCCGCAGGCCGTGGAGTCTCTGTCCAAGCTGATTCCGCTGTTGCCACCGCGCCGCGAGATGATGCTGTCGGAGAGCCAACTGGTGGTGAATCTGGCGGTTGCGCTGATGCTGTCGAACCAGACCGTCGAACTCGAGGATCTTGACCGTCGCTATGGCGCCGCCATGGCGAAGGGACCGCACAGCGACACCTTCAATCTTCTGGTCGGGGACGGCGAAAAACGTGCGATCTCGTCAATTGCCGAGGAACTCAGCAAGGTGGCCGAAGCCCAGGACTTCATGGCCAACTATCGCGAACGCCTCAAGGACGGCGAGCTCAGCCAGCTGAACTGACGCGGAAAGCGCGGGCCCGGTAGGGCTTGTTCCGCTGCGGCTATTCGCCGTCCAGGCTCCGGAACCCGTCCTCGCTCCACACTACTGCTTTGAAACACTGTCGCAGATTGGTGCCGCCGCAGGCGCTGCCGTGAACGGCGAGCAGTAGGATTGCCTGACCGTTCCACTGCACGACTTTCCATCCCTTCGCCAGAAACTCGGTCGGCTTTCCCCCGGCGATGATGGTGAGCATGCAGCCGCCGGTTCCGCAGAAGAGGGAGGCCGCGGACGAGCAGGAGAAGTGGCGTGCATCAATGATCTTCTCGGCTTTGCCGTCGCCCGTCAGGTCGACAAGAGAGACCGCCCGGTCGGTCATCGCGAAGACACCGTTTTCGAACGACCGGCAGTCCTGTTGCGCCTTGTCGATGACCGCATCCGCGGGCTCCGCCGCCGAGGCCGGAAGAGCAAGGGACAGGGTCGCGGTCATAAAGAGAACAGTCCAGGACTTGAACACGGCGAGGCTCCGTACCCGTGATTCCCGGCCAACGGCTGGGGTCTGGTTCGCTGAACAGCGTAAAGCTTTGCGCCTTCCCGTCCAGGGCCAAGTTTCGGTTGCCCCACCTGTCAAGCCACGGGAATCGTTAGAATTTGCGCGATACTCACTTTCGCGCTTTGGTTTCAAGCGAAGGCCACGGCCATCGCTGGCCCTACGACGGGTGGACCCTATCCGCCGTAGCTCTGGACCAGACTGCCGGCGACCATGTACCAGCCGTCGACCAGCACGAAGAAGATCAGCTTGAAGGGCAGGGAGATCATGATCGGCGGCAGCATCATCATGCCCATGGACATGAGGATCGAGGCCACGACCATGTCGATGATCAGGAACGGCAGGAACAGCAGGAAGCCG
>JANQMC010000006.1 GCA_028280305.1 Pelagibius sp.
CCACGCAGCCCTGCGCCTGCGCCAAGGCAAGCGCGGCCCCGCCATCCCGCCCTGCGGATTCCGGCGCATCGACCCCCGGAGCGGCCGCCGCTTCTCCGGCCAGGAAGGCAACCTCCGCAGCGTTGCCGCGCACCACGGCGGGCGCTTCGCCGAGGAGCGCCGCAACAGCGCGGCGCCGCAGCCGCGATGCACCGACCCCGACGGGATCGAGCGCCCAGGGGATACCTTCGTCCCTTGCCACCGCCACGGCCTTCAACGCGGCATCGATGCGCGCCGGACTCGGGGTGCCGAGGTTGACGACCAAGGCATCGGCACGCCGGACGACCTCTTCGACTTCGGCGTCATCGCGCGCCATCATCGGCGACGCCCCACAAGCCAAAAGGACATTGGCCATAACGGCCGGTGTCACGTCATTGGTGATACAGTGTACAAGCGGCCTTTTTTCGCGGAGTTCCGCAAGCAGAGGCGCGACGCGGTCAATCTGCACTCTTGACTCCCTTCCTTTGTCAGGGAGGCCGAGACCGCAAATGAGAGGCTGTATGCTTTGGTCATCTCGGTGACAACTCCCTTCGCTGGCATGACCCAGATCAGGTTCGATGGGACTCTCTCAGCCCGCGACAAAGCGGGCACCCCAGTTCACTAATCCCAAGAGCTTAGCCATCGCCCCGGCCGAAGGAAACCGCAATCTGCAGGGCCGCAGACCAGGGGGGCGCGGCTTTGCGCTGGCGGCGTTCTAATCGGAATGCCACAATCTCTTGGGGCTTCAGCAAACCGCATCCTTTTCCAGACAGAATTGCAAAGGCACCAATGACCGAACAGCAGATGTTGATCTTCGCCATTCTGGCAGGCCTCTTCGGTCTGCTGGTCTGGGGTCGCTGGCGCTATGACGTCGTCGCCTTCGCCTGTCTGATGGCGACGGTCGTGACCGGCCTGGTACCGGCGGGCCAAGCTTTCAGCGGCTTCGGCCATCCCGCGACGATCACCGTGGCGGCGGTGCTGGTCCTCAGCCGTGTTCTCTCCGGCTCCGGCGCCATTGATCTGCTCACGCGCCTTATCCGCCCGGCATCCGGGTCGACCAGCAGCCACGTCGGCGTTCTCGCCGGTCTCGGCGCGGCGATGTCGACGATGATGAACAACGTCGGGGCCCTGGGCATTCTGCTGCCCATGGCCCTGCAGTCGGCACGCAAGGTCGCCCGCTCGCCGGCGAAACTGCTGATGCCGCTTTCCTTCGGATCGATTCTCGGCGGTCTCGTCACCCTGATCGGCACACCGCCGAACATCATCGTCGCCTCCTATCGCGGCGAACTGAGCGGCGAGCCCTTCGCCATGTTCGATTATGCGCCGGTCGGCCTGGTGGTCGCCTTCGCCGGCCTTGTCTTCATAGCCCTCATCGGCTGGCGCCTCGTCCCGCTGCGCGACAGCGGCCGCACGGCCGGCGGCGATCTCTTCGACATCGAAAACTACATCACAGAGGTAACCGTACCCGCCGAGAACCCGCACATCGGCAAGACCCTGAAGGAAATCGACGAACTGACCGAAGACATCGACGCCGTCATCATGGACCAGATCCGCAATGACCGCGTCTACCCGGCGACAACGCGCAAGCAGCTTCAGGCCGGCGACATCCTGAAGATCGAGGCCGGGCCCGACGAGATCGACAAGTTCGTCAGCAAGCTCGGCCTGGTGATCGGCGACCGCGACGAAACAGACCGCAAAAAGGTCAAGGCGCCGGAAGACGCAACCCTGATGGAGGCCGTGGTGGCGCCGGGGTCGCGCCTGGACGGGCGCCTGGTCGGTTCCCTGCGCCTGTTCTCCCGCCGCGGGATCACCATTCTGGCGGTGTCGCGCCAGGGCACGCCTTTCCGGGGACGTCTGCGGTCGTTTCGTATCCGCCCGGGCGACGTGCTGCTGCTGCACGGTGAAACCGAGCAACTGGCCGACCTGGTGCATGCCCTCGGCTGTCTGCCACTGGCGGAACGCGAACTTCATTTCGGCAAGCGCAAACAGGGGCCGGCGGTCATCGCCATCTTCGCCGCCGCCATTCTCGCCGCCAGCCTGGGTTTGGTGCCGATACAGATTGCCTTCGGCATCGCCGTCGCCCTTTTGGTGGTCTCCGGGCTGTTGCAGGTCAGGGAACTCTACGACGGCATCGACTGGCCGGTCATCGTGCTGCTGGCATCGCTGATTCCGGTCGGCGGGGCGCTGCAGACCACCGGCGCCACCACATTGATCGCCGACAGCCTGCTGGCGGTCACCGCCGGACTTTCGGCCGCCGTGGTGCTTGTCGTGGTCATGGTGGTCACCATGACCCTCTCCGATATCCTGAACAACGCGGCGACGGCCGTGGTCATGGCGCCGATCGCGGCCACCATCGCCGAACGTCTGGGGGTCAACGCCGACCCCTTTCTGATGGCGACGGCGGTGGCAGCATCCTGCGCCTTTCTGACGCCGATCGGACATCAGAACAACGCATTGATCCTCGGCCCCGGTGGATACCGCTTCGGCGACTACTGGCGCATGGGCCTGCCGCTGGAAGTCCTGGTGATTGCGGTGAGCGTACCGATGATTCTGCTGGTCTGGCCGCTCTAGCGCAGATCCGGATCAGGCCAAACGCTGCGAGGGCGCACCGCCGCCGGCAGGACGCTTGACCACCCGTTTGGCCGGAAAGCGGACAATGATCTCCGTACCTTCGCCCTCCACGCTTTCCACGGTCATACTGCCACCGTGCATCTCTGCCAGGGACTTGGTGATCGGCAAGCCGAGCCCGGTGCCGTCGTGGCTGCGGGTATGGGCGCCTTCAACCTGCCCGAAAGGCTGCAGCACGATCTCGATGTCGTCCGCGGCCATGCCGATCCCGCTGTCGCGTACGGTCAGCGCGATCCGGCCACTTTCTTCCAAGGCCGCCTCCGCAACGACAGTGCCGCCGGCGGGCGTGAACTTGATGGCATTGGACAGGAGGTTCAGAAGGATCTGCCGTACCGAGCGCTTGTCGGCATGCAGCAAAGGCAAGGTCTCCGGCAAAGCGGAGGTGAGAACCAGGCCACCGTTGGCTGCGGACTCCTTCACGATCGTGAGGCAGGACTCGACCACCGAGGCAATGTCGATGGGTTCTTCGTGGAGTTCCATGCGGCCGGCTTCGATCTTCGACAGGTCGAGGATGTCGCTGATGATGGACAGCAGATGACTGGCCGAGCGCCTTATGTCTTCGGCGTACTCGCTGTAGTGCGGGTTGCCTAGAGGCCCGAAGAGGCCCTGCTCCATGATCTCCGAGAAACCGATGATGGCGTTCAGCGGCGTGCGCAGCTCGTGGCTCATGTTGGCCAGGAAGGTCGACTTCGCGCGGTTGGCCCGCTCGGCCTCGTCACGGGCTTCGCGAAGCTGCTGCTCCTTTTCCTTCATCTCGGTGATGTCGACCTGGATACCGCCGACACCGATCGCAGCGCCCTTTGAATCCAGCACCGGGAAGCGGGTGACCATCGCAAGAACCTTGCTGCCGTCACGGCGCGTCACCTCCGACTCGACCTCCATGGGAATGCCGGTTTTCAGGACCATACGATCCTGGGCATTGAAGACCTCCGCTTCGCTCTTGTTGAAACTGTCGAAGGCCGTCGCACCGACAAGGTCGCGGCCGTCCAGGCCGAAGAGGTCGCGGAACTGTTGATTGACCAGAAGGTAGCGGCCGTCCTGATCTTTCAGGGTCAGGCCGGCCGGCAGGTGGTCGATAACCGCGCGCAGACGGTCGCGTATCTCCTGCTCCGCACGCTCGATGGTCTTGGTTTCAGTGATGTCGGTGGCGGTGAGGAACAATCCACCGTTCGCCGTTCGCTCCTCTCGAATGCGCAACCACTTTCCGTCCGACCGTTCGACCTCCACTTCCTCGGAAGGGTTGCGGTGGCGCTCCATGCGTTCGGCCAGCCACGCCTCCTCCCGCCCGAAGGCAGCCGGAATCATGCCGTTCTCGACCTGATTGCGGATCAGTTCCTCAAAGGGCATGCCCGGGCCGATGGTCATCGCCGAGGAATGGTGGAACGCCAGATAACTTTCGTTGAACAGCAACAGGCAGTCGTCGGCGTCGAAGAGAGCGACTGCGTCAGAAAAGGATTCGACGGCTTGCAGAAGAAGGTCCTGCGCCTCGAAAGCCATGCGGCGGACGTTGTACTCCTCGGTCAGGTTGCGGCCGGTGCCCCGGTACCCAAGGAAAACGCCTTTCTCGTCAAAGAGCGGAACGCCGCTGATCGACCAGTATTGGCGCCCGCCATCAGCGGCAACATAGACATAGCGGAAATCACGAAAAGGACGGTGGGCGCGCAGGTCGGCCAAATGGGCTTCCCACTTATCGGCATCCGTATCGCCGGCGCCGAGTTCGAGCCGGGACTTCCCCAGAACCTCCGCCGGATTGACGCCGGTTACCTCACGCAGGCGTTCGGAGAGGTAACAGATCCGCAGCTCCGCATCCATTTCCCAGAACCAGTCCGAGGCGGCAGCCGCAAAGTCGCGCAGACGCTCTTCGCTTTCGCGCAAAGCATCTTCGGCCATGACTCGCTCAGCTTCGAGGCTCTCGACCTCTTCGACCCGCTGCCTGAGCCGTGCCAATTCCTCGGTTAACTCCGCCTTTGTGGGCAAAGACCGGCATCCCCCTTCAAACGCTTTAAAGACAGCGTTAAAGTTCATCAGAGAACGGTTAAGAGACGTTGAAGATCGGTTGGAATTCGCCACAAATCCAATCGATTCCGCTTACGCGCAATGAGGATAAAGGCTTCATCAAACTGAAGCGCGAGCGACATCGTCCGGCAACCGAGGAGCGTTATCGAAGTCGTTAACCAAGATTCGATAACGCCCGGATTCCGGCCCAGCAGATTAGCGCCCTTCGCAACCGTTTCGCTGCGGCCAGCGGGCAAACCTAAGGAGAAGATCATGCCAGCAAAGCGCCCTGCCGCTCCGACTCCCCGTTTTTCGAGACGCCGTGTGCTGCAAGGTGCCGCCGCCGGCAGCGGATTGGCCGGCGCCGGACTGCTCGGTTTTCCCGCCATAGCGCAATCCAATCGCCCGGTCTTCACCCACGGCGTGCAAAGCGGCGATGTGACCACCAACAGCGGTATCATCTGGACCCGCGCCGACCGCCCATCGCGCCTGCTGGTAGAAGTCGCGACCAGCGACAGCTTCGCCTCGGCACAGCGCCTGCGCGGCCCGGCCGCCATCGACGGCAACGATTTCACCGCCAAGATGGATCTGACCGGGCTGCCCGCGGGTCAGGACATTTTCTATCGCCTGCAGTGGCAGGATCTGGCCGACGTCAATCTGACGAGCGAGCCGATCATCGGACGCTTTCGCACAGGGCCGGGCAGCAAGCGCGACATCAGCTTTGTCTGGACCGGCGACACCTGCGGTCAGGGCTGGGGCATCAATCTGGATTGGGGCGGCATGCGCTGCTACGAGACCATGCGCAACAACCGCCCGGACTTCTTCATCCACTCCGGCGATACCATTTACGCCGATAATCCCCTTGAAGCCGAGAAGACCCAACCCGACGGCACCATCTGGAAGAATGTCATGATCGAGGAAAAGGCCAAGGTCGCCGAGACGCTGGCCGAGTTCCGCGGCAACTACAAATACAATCTGATGGACGAGAACGTGAAGCGCTTCAATGCCGAGGTGCCGATGCTCGCCCAGTGGGACGACCACGAGGTGGTGAACAACTGGTATCCCGGAGAAATGCTGATCTCCGACGACCGCTACAAGGTGAAAAGTGCCTCGCTGCTGGCCAGCCGCGCCAATAAAGCCTTTCTGGAGTACATGCCGATCCGCCAGCATCCCAGCGACCGGGAGCGCATCTACCGCAAGATTCCCTACGGGCCGATGCTCGACATCTTCTTCCTGGACCTGCGCAGCTATCGCGGACCCAACAGCGCCAACAACCAGCCTGTGCGCAGCCGCGACACCGACTTTCTGGGACCGAATCAACTGCGCTGGCTGAAACGCGAATTGCTCGCTTCCAAGGCAACCTGGAAAATCATCGCCAGCGACATGCCTTTGGGCCTTATCGTGAGGGACGGCGAATCTGCGTTCGAGAACGGCGCCAACGGCAACGGGCCGGTGCTGGGCCGCGAACACGACATCGCGGACCTGCTACGCTTCATCAAGCACAATGACATCAAACAGACCGTCTTCTTCACCGCCGATGTGCATTACACCGCGGCGCACTACTACGATCCAAGCAAAGCCCAGTTCCGCGACTTCGACCCGTTCTGGGAGTTCGTCTCCGGGCCGGTGCATGCCGGCTCTTTCGGCCCCGGCCAGATGGACGACACCTTCGGGCCTCAGGTCGTGTTTTCCAAAGACCCGGCGGGCGAGCGCAATCTGCCGCCCAGTTCGGAGCTACAGTTCTTCGGCCATGTGAAGATTGACGGCGAGACCGAGGCCATGACGGTCACCTTGAAAGACCTGAACGACAAGGCGCTCTATACGGTCACGCTCGAACCCGCCAGCGCATAACCTGGAACACCGCATTGCCAGGGGGCGCTCCACGAATGAGGGAGCGCCCCTTTCTCTTTGGAAGGCGCCGTCAGGAAAAAGCACCGCCGGGCGGGTCAGCGAAAAATCACATCGAGCCCACCATCCAGCAACAGCTTCACACCGGCCAGGATCATCAAAAGGTAGCTGACCCGGTAAAAAGCATCCTGAGGCACCCGGTGATGCAGCCGAAGGCCCAACCAGATACCCAGCGGCGCCAGAGGCGCCAGCAGCAGCGATGTCATCAGGTTGTCCCGGGAGAACTGGCCCAGCCAGGCATAGGGCAGAATCTTCGCCTGATTGATCAGGAAGAAAAAGACCACGTTGGTGCCGACGAAGACCGTTTTGTCGAGGTGCTGACGCAGCAGGAAGAACTTCGCCGGCGGGCCGCCGGCGTGGGCGATGAAGCTGGTGAACCCTGAAAGGGCGCCACAGGCGACCCCCGTCGCCGCCTTGCCTGCCCGTACCTCGCCGGCCTGACCAGCGGCAGCGAAGGCCTGCAGGCCGAAGCCCAGGGTGACCGCCCCCAACAGCAGCCGGATGACGGCGTCATCGACATAGCGGAACGTCAAGGCGCCGAGCGCAAGCCCAACGCAGGCACCGGGAAGCAGCAACAGCAGATTGCGGCGGTGCCAGCGCCGCCGATAGGCCCAGACACTCAAGACATCCATCACGCAGAGAATCGGCAGCATGATGGCGGCGGCGGTGAGCGGTGAAACGAAAAGGGCCATCACCGGAACCGCCAGAACGCCGATGCCGCCGGAAAAACCGCTCTTGGAAATTCCGATGGCCAGCACCGCCACGGCGGCCACGGCAAGAAACAGGGGGTCGTGGTCGGGAAAGCCGGTCATCATCTGACGCCCCTCGTTGCCGCCGCCGGCGCCATGGCGGCGCGTACGCTGCCGGGCCGAAGTCACTGTGTTTCAAGGGTTCTAGAGCGCCGCCGAAGGGCTGACAAAAGATCGTTCGTCATGCTATGCATGAGCAATCATTCATGCATGGAAAGCCCAACGATGCGGCTGCCGCCGACAACCGCCCTTCGCGCACTGGATGCCGCCGCACGGCATCTGAGCTTCACCAAAGCTGCAGAAGAGTTGCACGTCAGCCAGAGCGCCATCAGTCACCAGATTCGACATCTCGAAGAATTGTGGCAGGTAAAGCTCTTCACACGACTGACCCGCCGTCTTGAGTTGACCGAAGCGGGCAGGGCTTTGTCCCAACTGGCGCGCGGGTTCTTTCAGGATCTCGACACCACCCTGACGGCGGTCAGGGACAACAGCGCGGTCGCCCAGGTGCGGGTGCTGGTGCCGCCTTCCATCGCATTGAAATGGCTGGTGCCCCGCCTGCCCGACTTTCGCGCGGCACATCCGGAGGTCGACGTCTGGATCAAGACCCAGGCCGACGCAAGGCTGCGCCCCGCCGACGACTTCGATGCCGCCCTCCAGTTCGGACCGGACAGCCGGGCCTCGCAACGGTCACTACGGCTGATGCAGGAGTACGTGTTTCCCGTTGCCAGCCCAGAGTTCCTGAAGTCCTGCTGCAGCGCACCGGCCGTGCCCCAGGACCTTTGCCGCCATCCGTTGTTGCTGCGCACCGAAAACAACAAAGGGGCGCCGGACTGGCAGAGCTGGTTCGAAGACGCCGTGGTGCCGGAAGACATCGTTGCCCCGGCTCTGCGGCGCGGCGTGCGCTTCCCGAACACGAACATGGCCCTGCAAGCGGCGATCGACGGCCAGGGGATCGCTCTGGCGCGCAGCGCACCGGCCTGGGATGACCTGAAGGCCGGCCGCCTGGTGCGGCTGCTCACCCTGCGCCGTCCTTTCGCCCATCAGATCTATCTGGTCAGCCCGAAAAATCGCGAACGCAGGGCAGCGGTCGCCGCCTTCCGCACTTGGCTGCAGATGGTAACGGCTGAATCGCAGGCCGCCTTCGACGCCGACGAGCCCATCTGAGCCGCCTACCTTGCGCAGACAGCGCAGGGACGGAGAACGGCAACCGGACGCGGCGCCAGACCGGCTGGCAGAACACATCGAGGCAATCCACTTGCTTGTCGGCTTGGGCGTCCATGACACGACCACCGCTCCAGCCAACCAATTCCAACCGCCCGGCGGCCTATCGCCGGAACACCTTCAGGAATTGTCACCCTGGTGGTTAACCGCCTTCCGGTGCTTCAGCCCAGTTCGGCGCCCACGACTTTACTGTCGACCCTGATCTTGCGACGCTGAACTCAGCATTGCACCCATCGAAACGGTTGTCTGCAGTCCGGCAGCCCGAGAAACGAGTCTCTCACCCGCCGTTCAGGTAGACGTCGACCTCGGCGATGCGCGCGGCTTTGGTTTTGTCGTCCAGGAAAGACGCCTCGAAGGAGTTGCGGGCGATCTGGCCGAGTTCGGCATCACTGAGGCCAAGCGCCTGCTGGGTGGCCCGGTAATTCTCGTTCACATAGCCGCCGAAGTAGGCCGGGTCGTCCGAGTTCAGGGTGACGAAAAGGCCGTGATCGAGCATCGCCCGCAGCGGATGGCCCGAGAGATCTTTCACCCCGCCGAGGCAGAGGTTGGAAAGCGGACAGACCGTAAGCGGCATCCTGCGGGTCACCAGTTCCGCCACCAGCGCCGGGTCTTCCAGCGCCCGGTTGCCGTGATCGATGCGGTCGACGGCCAGGGCGTTCAGCGCACCCCAGACGTAAGCCGGCGGCCCCTCCTCACCCGCGTGGGCAACGGCCAAGAAACCGGCGTCGCGCGCTTTCGCAAAGACCTCCGTAAAGAGTTCCGGCGGATGCCCGTTCTCGGAAGAATCGAGCCCGACGCCGACGATATGCTGGCGGTAGTCCATCGCCTCTTCCAAGGTCGTCATGGCGTCCGCCGCCGGCAGGTGACGCAGGAAACAGAGGATGATCTCCGAACTGACGCCCAGCTCGCGCTCGCCGTCGCGCAGGGCCCGGTGGATGCCGTTGAAGACCGTCGCAAAGGCAACGCCGCGCCCGGTATGGCCCTGGGGGTCGAAGAAGATCTCGGTGTGGCGCACGTTGTCTTTCGCTGCACGCCGCAGATAGGCCAGAGTCAGATCGTAGAAATCCTCTTCCGTCAGCAATACCGACATGCCCTGGTAATAGAGATCCAGGAACTCCTGAAGGTTGGCAAAGCGGTAGGCGGCCCGCAGCGCCTCGACCGAGTCATAGGGCAGCTTGACCCCGTTGCGCCCGGCCAGGGCGAACATCATTTCCGGCTCCAGCGAGCCCTCGATATGGATATGCAACTCAGCCTTCGGCAGGGCGGTAATGAAATCACTCACAATCGGAGACATCCTTTCGGTCGCGCGGCTGGGTTGGGGAGGTTATAGCGAAATGGAGAAGCCGCCGTCGATCGGCAAGGCAGCGCCGGTGATGAAGTCGGAGGCCGGCCCGGCAAAGAACACAGCCAGCCCTTCGAAGTCTTCCGGCTTCCCCCAGCGATCCGCCGGGGTGCGCTGCAGGACATGGTCGTTCAGCCCCGCGACCTCGGCGCGGGCCAGGCGTGTCAGGTCGGTGTCGATCCAGCCCGGCAGCATACAGTTCACCTGGATGTTGTCCGCCGCCCAGGCCGCGGCCAGGGACTTGGTCAACTGCACCACAGCGCCCTTGCTGGCGCCGTAGGCCGGGCTCCAGGGCGCCCCGAAGATCGACAGCATGGAGCCGTTGTTGAGGATCTTGCCCCCACCAGCCGCTTTCATATGGGGGTAGCAAGCCTTGGCGCAGAGAAAGGTGCTGGTGAGGTTGGCGTCCATGACCTTGTGCCAGTCCGCCGCGCTCAAGTCTTCCGGGCGTTTGCGGATGTTGGTGCCGGCATTGTTCACGAGGATGTCGATACGCCCAAGCCCAGCCACCGCCTCAGCCGCCATGGCGGCAACCGCGGTCTCGTCGGAAACATCGCAGGTCAGCGCCAGGACCTTCGACCCAAAAGCCTTGAGTTCGTCCGCCGCAGCGGAGAGTTTCTCAGGATTGCGACCGACGATGGCGAGCGCCGCACCGGCCTTGGCGAGGCCGCGGGCAATCCCCAGACCGATGCCGCCGTTGCCGCCGGTCACCACGGCGGCCCTGCCGCTCAAATCGAATGCCTGCATGAACTTGATCCCAACATCACAAAAAGTCCCGCAGCTTAGCGGCGGGCTGTGAGAGCGCAAGACTACCTCTGTTGAGTGAAACCGCACCCCTTTTGCGCATATTTGCCACCGCTAATCGTCTTTGGGCTGTAATGACCCGGGGGTTAGACTGACCGGGCTTGTCCGGTCACAGCGGGGGTTGAGACCTTGGCGTTCAATCTGAAAGACCGTATCGAAATCTATATGGGGCCCAGCACCATCGGCGCGCCGGATGACCTGGAGGCCGCCATCGTCGACTTTATCGACCGGGCGAAGTTCACTTTGGAGGCCGCGGTGCAGGAGATCGAATCCCGCGCCATCACCGAGGCCTTCGTGCGCGCCAAGCAGCGCGGGGTCAGAGTGCGCATCGTGCTAGAGCAGGACTATCTGCGCGCCGGCAAGCCGCCGGCCGATCCCTTCGGCGGCGTCGGCGCCGAGGACGAGGAAAATCGCGCCCTCTTCGCCGCCATGCTGCGCGCCAACATCGATGCCCGGGCAGACTACAACCCCGACATCTTCCATCAGAAATTCATTGTCCGCGACAGCGGCAAGCCGCGCCGGGCGCTACTCACCGGCTCCACCAACTTCACGCCCACGGGGGTCGGGCGGAACCTCAATCACGTCGTGATCCTGCACGATCAGCGGGTCTGCAACGAATACGACCTGGAGTTTGCGGAAATCTGGACCGGCACCTTCGGGCGCAAGCGCAACCGCCACGAACCCTCGCCGCGCAACAACCGGGTGGCCGGCATCCGCGTCCGCGCCCTCTTCGCGCCGGACCACGCACCGGAAATGGAGATCATGAAGCAGATCCTGAAGGCGCGCGAAAGGATCGACTTCGCGATCTTCACCTTCTCCAAATCCTCCGGCATCGATGACGCCCTGGTCGCCATGTCCCGCGGCGGTGTGGCCCAGGGCGGGGTCGCCGTGCGCGGCATCTTCGATTCCGGCCAGGGAAACCGCGACTGGGCAGCCACGCGGCTGGTCGCCAACGGCGGCGGCGAGGCCTTCCTCGCATCACGCAAGAACGGCCTGGGCAAGCTGCATCACAAACTGATGGTGATCGATTCCGCGCTGATCATCGCCGGCAGTTTCAACTACACAGACCCGGCCAACCGGCTGAACGACGAGAACATCCTGCTGATCGGGGAACTGGGAGAGGACGATCCCCAGGCGAAAGCGGATCAGGAAGTGCTCGCCGGTTTCGCCCTCGCCGAGATCGACCGCATGATCGCCGCCCACGGGGTCGCGGTCGCGCCGGACCCCTGATGCTCAGCCCAACCAAAGCGGACCCCACCCTTCGAGACGCGATCCTCCGAGATATGGTCCCGGGGACCGCCCCTCAGGATGAAGCTTACATCTTAACCTCATGCTGAGGAGCCGCCGGAGGCGGCGTCTCGAAGCATATCGAGGCGCTCAATCGATCACCGGGCTGCTGCACCAGCGTCATATCCGGCCGCGGCGAGGCGCTGCCGGAAGCTTTCCTCGTCCGGCACCCCGGCGATTTCCAGCAGGAGTTTGCGGCGCACCGCAGTCGCGAAACTCTGCTCGCCATCGGCGGTGACGACGAAGGCCGCCGGACCGGCAATGATCTCGCGCTCGAAAGCTTCTTCCAGATCATAGGCGACCGGGCGCCCTGATTCGCAGGCACGGCAGAGTATGGCCAGGCCGTTGATGGAAACATCGGCGGCCAGCGCCGCCTGGCGTGCGACCTCCACCGGAAGACCGCCCCAGTTGTTGGCGCTGTCGCCGGAGAAATCGATGATCTTGCGGTAACCGTCGATGGCATTGCCTTCGATGAGGGCCAGCCCGGCGGCAAGCGCCGAGCCGATGGCGTTACGCCCGAAGGCAAGGCGCGGCACCGCCATCAGCTTTTCCGCAAAGGCCTCGGCAGAAGCCTTACCGTCGATGATGCTCCAGGGCACCACCACCTCCTGCGATTCGGCACTGCCCCATTCGACATAGGTGACGGCGATCCGCCCGTCCTGTCCCAGGGCGATGGCCGCCAGGATATCGGGATCGGTAATCGCTTCGGCATAACCCTGGCGCTGGAAGAAGATTTCGCCGTCGTCGATGGAGCCGGAGGCGTCGGCCAGTAGTACCAGCTCCAGATCGACGCGCAGTAACTGATCTTGGCCAGACTCCTGAGCCCGCAGGGCGTTTGCGTCCAGCACCAGTCCGGCCAGGACGCAGGTCAAGATGCCGAGGATCCGTCCGATCTGCCGCATCACCGCCCCTTTTTCCGCCTGTCCGTGTAACCCACGGAATGAGCTTACCCGCCTTGGCGGAGAGAGGATAGGATCACTTTGTGATCGCCGCACAGAGATTTGGAGGGAAACAGAGATGGCAAAGACGCGTGGGCACTGCCTCTGCGGCAAAGTCTCGTTTGAGTACGAGGGGACGGAAAACTGGCGCGGCCACTGCCACTGCGAGTCCTGCCGCCGCAACACATCCTCGGCCTTCACAAGTTTTCTCGGCGTCGCAAAGACGGCCTACCGTTACACCGGCGAGACCCCGGCGGTTTACGAGTCCTCGCCCGGCGTGCGGCGGTTGTTCTGTGCGACCTGCGGCAGTCCGGTGGCCTATGAAAGCGACCGCTGGCCCGACGAGACCCACTTCTACGCCGCCAGTCTGGAAAAGCCGGAAACGTATTTGCCGGACTTCCACGTCCACTGGGCGGAAAGAGTGCCTTGGATCGACCTCTGCGACGACCTGCCGAAGTACGACCGCAGCGGCAGCTGATCCCTCGGGAAGCCCCGGACTTCCCCGGCCCCGTCAATAGGCGTAGAAGGGGCAGATGCTTCCGCTTTCCTTCCTGCGTGCCCACGGCCGGCTGCTCGCCTTCGGGTTTTTCATGTGCTTCTGTTCCAGCCTGGGGCAGACCTTTTTCATCGCCCTGTTCGGTGGCGAGATCCGCAGGTCTTTCGGGCTCAGCGACGGCGACTTCGGGGCCATCTATTCCGCCGGAACCCTGATGAGCGCGGCGGTTCTGGTCTGGCTCGGCCGCCTGATCGACCGGCTGCCCCTGGCGGCCTTTGCCGCCGCCACCCTGGTCGGCCTGGCCGCCATGTGCCTGCTGATGGGTTTTGCCGGCTCCCTGGAAACAGCGCCGGGGCATATGGCTTGGGGAGCCGTCATCCTGCTGCCGGCGATTTTCGGCCTCCGCCTTTTCGGGCAAGGTCTGGCCAGCCATGCCGCCATCGTCGCCATGGGGCGTTATTTCGTGGCGGAGCGCGGCCGTGCCGTTTCGCTGGCCTCTCTCGGCCATACGCTCGGAGATGCCGTTCTGCCGGGCCTTGTGGTTGCCGCTCTCGCCTTCGCGGTCTGGCAGGACATCTGGACCGGCGCCGGCGTGGCGCTGCTGATCCTCACCCCCATCGTCTTTATCCTGCTGAAGGGCCAGCGCGAACGCGATGCGGCGCTGACGGCCGCCCGCGCGGCACGGCGCGACGAGACGCTGTTGGAAGACTGGCGCTTGAGCGCCGTCCTGCGCGATCCCGGTCTCTGGCTGCGGCTGCCCGCCCTGCTGGCGCCTTCCTTCATTTTCACCGGGCTGATCTTCCATCAGGTGCACCTGGCCGAAACCAAGGGCTGGGCCCTGTCGCTGCTGGCCGGCTCCTATGTGGTCTTCGCCCTGGCGGCCCTCGCCGCCCTGATGGTCGGCGGCCTGCTGGTCGATCGCTTTACCGCGCGCCGTCTCGTCGGCTTCTTTCTGGCACCGCTGGCCCTGGCCTGCTTGGTGTTGGCAGTCAGCAGTGCGCCTGCCGCGGCACCGCTTTTCCTCGGCTTTTTGGGCATCTCCGCGGGTCTGGCCGGGGTCGTCCTCGGCGCCCTCTGGGCCGAGCTTTACGGCGTCACGCACCTGGGCGCGATCCGCGCCTTCGGCCAGGCTGCCATGGTGTTTTCCTCAGGTCTCGCCCCGGCCTTTATGGGAATCCTGGTCGACCAGGGCATCGCCATGGAAAGCATCGCCGCCGGCTCCATCCTCTACTGCCTTGCCGCCACGGCCCTCGCCCGGCTCGCCGAAGCGCCGCGCCGCGCCATGGGCACCGGCTGAAAAACGATGCCGCCATTTCGGGGGAGTGTTGAACTATTCCCCCGGCGCCGCTGCCCTGGGTGCGCCGACAGTGCCGGCACCGGCTTTGCCGCCCGCCGCCGGCGCCGCTTCCGCGATCCAGTCGACGGCGGCCTGGATGCCACCCTTGCCGTGGGGAACGCCCAGCGCCGCCAGGGACGACTCCACGATGCCCAGGGTGCCCAGCATCATCGGCGCATTCACATGGCCCATATGGGCGATGCGGAAGGCCTGGCCCGTCAGGTCGCCGATGCCGATGCCCAGCACCACGCCCAGTTCGCGGTCGGCATAGCCGATCAGTTCGGCCGGGTCGTGGCCTTCCAGGCGGATGGTGGTCACCGAGTTGGCGCGGGCCGCCGGGTCCAGAACGTTGAAAGCCAGGGCGCCGCCCTCGGCCCAGACCGCGACCGCGCGGCGTGTTGCCTCGGCCAGGATGCGGTGGCGTTCGAAGACCGCCGGCAGGCCCTCCTCGAACAACAGATCCATGGCCTTGCGCAGGCCGAAGAGGAGGTGCTCCGGCGGGGTGCCGCAGTATTTGTTGTAATGGCGCGGCCCTTCCCGCTGGGTCCAGTCCCAATAGAAAGTGCGCAGACCGGCCTTTTCATGGGCTTCCAGCGCGCGCTTGCCCGCCGCCACGAAACTCAGGCCCGGCGGTGTCATCAGGCCTTTCTGGGAGCCGGTGATGCCGACGTCGATACCCCAGCCATCCATCTCAAAGGGCATGGTGCCGAGCGAGGCGATGGCATCGACCATGAAAAGGGCTGAATGGCCGGCGGCATCGATGGCACGGCGGATCGCCGGGATATCGTTGACGATGCTGGAGGCGGTGTCGACCTGGACCACCAGCACCGCTTTGATCTCACCCGCGGTATCGGCGCGCAGGCGCTCCTCCACCGCCGCCGGGTCGACGGCATGACGATAGCCGAACGGCAGCTCTTCGACGACGATGCCCTGGGTCGCCGCCATCTCGCCCCAGGCCGGCGCGAAGAGGCCGGAACCCAGCACCAGCACCTTGTCGCCGCGCGACAGGGTGTTGCTGAGCGCCGCCTCCCAGGCGCCGTGGCCGTTGGCGGCATAGATATAGGTCCGCCCCTCGGTCTTGAAGATCCGCCGCAGGTCGTCCAGGCAGCTCATGGTGGTATCCAGAAGCGCGCCGGAATAGATCTCGATCGCCGGGCGGTGCATGGCCTGCAGCACCTCGTCAGGGACCGTGGTCGGCCCCGGAATAGCCAGGAATTCCCGCCCGTTACGCAGAGACATGTCGTATTTTCCAGTTCGTCGTTTTGCGGCGAAAGGAGAGCCTAAGCGCGCCTGCCAGCAGGGGCAAGCCTTGTGAAAACCGGCCCCGCCGGCCGCCGCGGCGCCGGATTACTTCAGGTCGATGGCGTACTTGGCGAAACCGCCCTCGGCATCG
>JANQMC010000038.1 GCA_028280305.1 Pelagibius sp.
CCTCGTATATTAAGCCGGATATATAATATTATAAAATTATAAGTAACTTAATTATTATAAGGGTAGTAGTAAATTAAAAGGTTTAAGAAAGGTTAAAAAAAATTAATTACCCGTAATTTTATTACTAAGTAAAAAGAAAAATAAAGTATAGTTTTTTTTTTTTTTTTACTTACCGCGGCGCCGCTCCATGCAGATCGTCTTCCAGGACCCCTTCGGTTCCCTCAGCCCGCGCCTCTCGATCGGCCAGATCGTCGCCGAGGGCTTGAAGATCCACGGCATGGGCGGAAACGAGGACGAGCGCGAGGCGATGATCATCGCGGCGCTGGAGGAGGTCGGCCTGGACCCGGAAAGCCGCCACCGCTATCCGCACGAGTTTTCCGGCGGCCAGCGCCAGCGCATCGCCATCGCCCGGGCCATGGTGCTGAAACCGCGCTTCGTGGTGCTGGACGAACCGTCCTCGGCGCTCGACATGTCGGTGCAGGCGCAGATCGTCGACCTGCTGCGCGACCTGCAGCAGCGCCATAACCTGGCCTATCTCTTCATCAGCCACGATCTGAAGGTGGTCCGCGCCCTGGCGGACGAGGTCATCGTCATGCGCAACGGCCAGGTTGTGGAACAGGGCAGCGCCGAGCAGATCTTCGATGCGCCCGAGGCCGCCTATACCCAGGCGCTGATGAAAGCCGCTTTTGAACTGGAAGCGGTCGAAGGGGTTGTGGCAACCTGATCCGGTCGCTCCCGACCCCCTTTTCCCTTATCCAGGATTACTGTGGCCCTTCTTATCAAGACCGACATCGAGCGCGGCAATGCCTGGGCCGAAGCCCTGGCCTCTGCCTATCCCGAACTGAAAACCCATACCTGGCCCTACAAGGGCGACCCGGCGGCAATCGACTACGCCCTGGTCTGGATGCCGCCGGAGGGGGAGCTGAAAAGCTATCCCAATCTGAAAGCGATCTTTTCCATCGGTGCCGGCATCGACCACCTGGCCAGCGACCCGGACCTGCCGGAAGGCGTGCCGGTGGTGCGCATGGTGGAACCGGGCCTGACCGCCGGGATGTCCGAATATGTCGCGCTGGCGGCGCTGAACCATCACCGCTTCATCCAGGACTACGCCAATCAGCGCCGGGAAAAACGCTGGGAGGAAATCCCCCAGATCGCCGCTTCGGCACGCCAGATCGGCATGCTGGGGCTCGGCGTGCTCGGCCGCGCGGCCCTGGAGAGTCTCGGAACCTTCGGCTTCAAGCTGGCGGGCTGGAGCCGCACCCCCAAGAGCATTACCGGCATTTCCTGCTATCACGGCGAAGAGGGCCTGCGGGAGTTTCTGGCCGAAACCGACATCCTGGTCTGCCTGCTGCCGCTGACCCCGGAGACCGAGGGCATTCTCAACCGCGACGTCTTCGCGCAGCTGCCGCAGGGGGCGGCGGTGATCAACGTCGGCCGCGGCGGGCATCTGGTGGAGGAGGACCTGCTGGAGGCCCTCGACAGCGGCCAGCTCGGCGGCGCGACCCTGGACGTCTTCCATGAGGAACCGCTGCCCAAAAACCATCCCTTCTGGACCCATCCGAAGGTCTTCATGACCCCCCACATCGCCAGCATGACAATCCCCGAGACCGCCTGCCAGGCCGTGGTCGCCAACATCCACCGCCTGGAGGCCGGCGAACCGCTGCGCCACGTCCGCGACATGACGCGGGGGTACTAGCGGACCCGGGCCGTATAAACCCTTGTCATGCTCGGGCTTGTCCCGAGCATCCATCGATCTGCCATATCGAGAACCAAGATCACAGGAGTTCCGCCGGCCAGAGCGGGGGCGCAGTCCATCAGACAGAAGCGCTGCACAATGGACCCTCGGGACAAGCCCGAGGGCGACGGCTTAGAGATGTAAAACCGCTACAGCGTCCTAACCGTCGTTCAACTTGCGGGCGGTCTCGGCAGCAAGATCGGCGAACTCGCGCAGGAATACCGAGCCTTTCACCGTGCGCTGCACAAGGATCGAGCGGCGGTCCGCTTCATCCGGCTTGCGGCGCAGAAAGTCCAGCCCCTCGAGACGGTCCAGAGCACGGGTCACCGCCGGTTTGGACATGTTGAGGGTCGCCGCCAGGCCACGCACGGTGTGGGGTGGCGGCGCCTGGTAGATATGCAGGCAGAGCGCGAATTGGCGCGCCGTCAGATCCGGCAGTTCGCGGTTCAGCGAGGCGACCATGACGCTGTGCCAGAGAGCAAGCGCCTGTCCCGGCTTGAGCGGCGGCATGGCGGCCATGGGCAGCGCCCCGTTCCCTTACAGAGTCTCGTTACAGGTGCGAAACGAATTCTGCCGGAGCCCGGGAAGCGGCGCAAGGCCGGCCACGGATTTGTCCCAACACCCGATTTGCACCAGCGCTTCTTTTCTAGCGCCGGCTGCCGGATCCGCGCCGGATCAGTTCGGTGATGGCGCTGTAGACGGCGCGGAAACCCATGACGTCGCCGCCCTCAGGACGGCCGGGACGGCTCGTCAGGTTCCAGGCCATGACGTCGAAGTGGGCCCAGCGGGTGGTCGGGCTGACGAACTGTTCCAGGAAGAGCGCCGCGACAATGGCCCCACCGTAGGGATTGTTGGAAATGTTGTTGAGGTCGGCGACCTTGCTCTCCAGTCCCTGGCGATAGGGCTGATGCAGCGGCATACGCCAGACGGGGTCGTTCTCGGCGGCGGACTGGCGCAGCACTGCACCGGCCAGCTTGTCGTCGTTGCAGAAAAACGCCGGCAGATCGGTGCCCAGAGCCACCCGCGCCGCGCCTGTCAGGGTGGCAAAATCGATCAGCAGGTCCGGTGCCTCGCTGTCGGCCTCGGCGAGGGCGTCGCAGAGGATGAGACGCCCCTCGGCGTCGGTATTGCCGACCTCCACCGTCAGGCCCTTGCGGGTCTGCAGGACATCGAGCGGACGAAAGGCGTTACCGGACACGGCGTTTTCCACCGCCGGCACCAGAACGCGCAGCCTGACCGGCAGCTTCTGCGCCATGATCAGAGAGGCCAGACCCAGCACATAGGCGGCACCGCCCATGTCCTTCTTCATCATCTTCATGCCCGAGGCCGGCTTCAGGTCCAGGCCGCCGGAATCGAAACAGACCCCCTTGCCGACAAGAGTGACCTTGGGGCCGCGCGCGCCCCAGCGCAGGTCGATGAGCCGCGGCTCGTCGTCGCTGGCACGGCCGACCGCATGGACCGCGGGATAGTTCTTGCGCAGCAGGGCATCGCCGACGATGACGCTGCATTTGGCGCGGTGACGCTTGGCCAGAACCTTGGCGGCATCGGCCAGCGCCGCCGGCCCGAGATCGTTGGCCGGGGTGTTGATGAGATCGCGTGCCAGGAAAATCGCCTCGGCCATATGGGCCACCAGGTTTTCATCCGCCCCCTTGGGCCAGACAAGCCGCGCGTAGTCCCGGCCATTGTCCTTGTAGCGGGTGAAGGCATAGGTGCCGAGCCACCAGCCGAGCGCCGCCCGGGTCGCCGCCGGCGCGCGCAGCGAGGAAGCCAAGCGATAGCTGCCCGGCGGCAAGCTGACGGGCAGGGCGGCGTAGGACCAGATCGGTTCCTCGGCATCGACAATCAGCAGCACCTCGGCCAGCGCCCCCGCATCATCCGGCAACAAGCAGAAGTTGCCGGGGGCGGCCTTGAAGCCGCTCTGGTCGATCCACTTGCGCCATACGGCGTCCTGTTGCTTCAGCCAGGCATCGAAGGTGTCGCGGGTCTGTACGGTAATCGGCTTCGCGCCGGCGGCGTCGGAAACCAGGAATGTTTTTTCAGCCAAGAGAAAGAGCTCCGGAAGACTCTAGAGATCAGCACGCTCGGAAAGACGCGGCTTTGAGGACAAGGGGCCACGAACAGCTTGCGCGGCCGGCGCATCTTTGCGCTAAATCCCCGCTCTGTCGAGCCGGAGCTGTGCCCGAATGTCCACATACAAGCTGATCCTTGGCAACAAGACCTATTCCTCCTGGTCGCTGCGCGGCTGGTTGATCGTCAAGCTGGCGGGCATAGCCTTTGATGAAGAAATCATCTTTCTGCGCAAGCCGGATACGCGGGAAAAGATCCTGCGCCACAGCCCGGCGGGCAAGGTGCCGGCCCTGATCGAGGACGGCCGCGTCATCTGGGACAGCCTGGCCATCGGCGAGTATCTGGCGGAGTCCTTCCCCGATCGCGGGCTCTGGCCCGGTGATCCGGCGGCGCGCGCCAGGGCGCGCGCGGTGACCGCCGAAATGCATTCGGGATTTCCGGCGCTGCGCCAGGCCCTGCCCATGGATCTGAACAACCATTATCCCGGCCATATCCTCGCCGCCGAGGTGCGGGCGGACGTCACCCGTATTGAGGAGATCTGGGAAACCTGCCGCCGCGACTTCGGCAGCGGCGGGGCCTTCCTCTTCGGCGAGCCGGGGATCGCCGATGCCTTCTTCGCGCCGGTGGTCACCCGCTTCGCCACCTATGACGTGGCGCTCGGCCACACCGCGGCCGACTACTGCCGCACGGTGACCGACTGGCCACTGATGCGGCAATGGCGCGAGGAGGCCGCCGAAGAGACCGAGGTTATCGTCTTTTCCTGAGCGCGCCCTATTCCAGTACACCGGCTTCGCGGTAATAGCGCTCGGCCCCGGGGTGCAGCGGCACGCCCAGCCCCTCCAAGGCATTCTCCAAGACGATCTGCGCACCCTTGGGATGCCCCTTGTCGAGGAGTTGCCGGGTGCTTGGATGCCAGAGCGAGCGGGTAATCTCGTAGACGATTTCCTCGGGAACGCTCTCGGCGACCAGCCACTGGGCGCCGACGGAGACCGTCTCGCGTTCGCCGATCCCCGGATAGGTCCCGCTCGCCAGCACCTGTCTGGCAAAGAAGGGGGAGCCGGCCAGCAGACCCTCGGTCGCGCCGCCGTCGATGGGCACCAGATCGATCAGGGCCTCCTCGGCCAGTTCCTGAACCGCGGCGGCGGGCGTGCCGGCGGTGAAGAAGAAGCCGTCGATTTCCGCTTCGCGCAGGGCATCGGCGGCGGAACCGGAGGCGAGCGCCACGCCCTCGACATCCGCTTCGGTCAGGCCGAAGGCCTGCAGCACCAGCAGCGCGTTGAGCCGGGTGCCGGAGCCCTTCCGGTCGAGGGATATACGCTTGCCCTTGACGTCGGCCACCGTCTTGATGCCGGCATCGAAACGCACCACCAGATGAATCGTCTCTGGATAGAGATTGGCGATGGCCCTGAGATTGGCGATGGCGCCTTCCTGCTTGAAGATTTCCTGGCCGTTGAAGGCCCAGAAGGCGACATCCGATTGGCTGAAGCCGGATTCCAGGCTGCCGTCGCGCATCTGGCGCACGTTATCGACCGAGCCCCGGGTCGACTGGGCGACCGCCACCAGGCCCGGAACCCCGCAACTGCCGCCGCGCTCGCAGCTTCGGCTGCCCGGTGGAGAGGAGATGGCGCTGGCAATGATCCCGCCGACAGGGAAATAGGTTCCCGCCGTCGAACCGGTGCCCACCCGGAAGAACCGGATATCCTGGGCGGCGACGGCAGCCACCGTGCCGGCGAGCAACAGCCCTGCGAGAACGGAAAAACGAAAGACCCGAAGCCCCTTCAAGGGACCCAAAATGCGGCGAAGCATGAGCGCCTCTTCATCGAGGCCGGGCATGCCGCCCGGCAATTGCACCGCCTCAGGATATCAAGCCGGCGGGAAGGGCGCCAGGGGGCCACTCTCGCGGCCGCACCTGAATGCCCCGCCGGCCCGGCTCACCCCTGGCGGCGCCGGGCCTTGATGCGCTTGTAAACGACCGGCATCAGCGACAGCAGCGAAAGGCCCACCAGGCCGGCAACAACCTGCGGCGTCAGCACCGAACCAACGGTGAATTCGCCGCCCTGGTCGAAGACCGAACCGAGCCCGGCGCCGGCCAGAATAAAGACAAAGGTTCCCGGAATGATCCCGACGAAGGTGCCGAGCATATAGGTGCGCAGCGGCACACCCAGGAAAGCGGGAACCAGGTTGACGACGAAAAAGGGGAATAGAGGGATCAAGCGCAACACCAGCAGATAGCTGAGGGCGTTCTCCTTGAAGCCCGCCTCCATGCGCTGCAAGAACGGGCCGGCGCGGTCGCGCAGGGCGGACCCCAGAGCCGTGCGGGCGATCAGGAAGACGACCGTGGCTCCAAGGGTTGCGGCGAAGAGCACATAGATCGCGCCGAAGAGGGTGCCGAACAGGAAGCCGCCGGCGACGGTCAGAACGACACCGCCGGGCAGCGACAAGGCGGTTGAAGCCGTATAGATCGCGATAAAGGCCAAAGCGGCGAGGACGGTATGATCGGCGACGATGCCATTCAGAAAGGCGCGGTGTTCGCGCAGGCTGTCGATGGAAAGGTGCTCGTGCAGACCCAGGGAAAAGGCTGCGCCGATCGCAGCCACCAGGACCGCCAGGGGCACAAGGCGTTTTACTACGGAGCTTTTGCGCTTCCCGCCCGCCCCCTGCGCTGCGGAGTGAGTCGAGGTTACAGGGCTCGATCCAACAGAGCTGGGGCCAACAGAGCTGGGGCCAACAGAGGTCTGGACATGGTCGGTCATGATAAACTCCGGGCTTGCCGCGGGGGCGCCGTCGCCCCGGCAGTGGGATTGAGTGTCCTTGGTTAAGTCGCTCGTCCGGCCGCCGCGCGGCCTCTGCCTGCGGCGTTAGAAGCGCTGCAGAAAGCGGACGATCTTGCGGGTTCGTTCGCTGAACAGGCTTGGGGTGTAGTAGCTGCCCGCCGCCCGCTTGTTCACTTCACCCAGGGTCGGATAGGGCGCGATGATGTTCGCCATGGCGCCGATCTTCAGGCCCTGGCTGATCGCCAAGACCCAGGGCTGGAGAAGCTCGCCGGCATGAAGGCCGGCGATGGAGGCGCCGAGGATCTTGCCCCGCGCACCGACCACCACCTTCACCAGGCCGTCGGTCGCCCGCTCGGCCTGCGCCCGGTCGTTCTCCTCAAAAGACCACTTCAGCGCGCGGACTTTATCGCCGAACTTCTCGCGCGCCTCGGCTTCGGTCATCCCGACATGGGCGATCTCCGGATCGGTAAAGGTGACCCAGGGCACGGCCTTGTAGTCGACCTTGGCCGGCAGCTTGAAGAGCGCATTGCGGATCACGATGCCCGCGTGATAGCCGGCCATGTGGGTGAACTGATAGCCGCCGGCAACGTCGCCGATGGCGAAGATCTTCTTGTTGCTGCTGCGCAGTCTTTCATCGACCTCGATCCCTTTGGGGGAATAGGTCACGCCGGCCGCTTCCAGGTTCAGGCCGTTGACGTTGGCACGGCGTCCCGCGGCCACCAGCAGATGGGAGCCGGCGATGCGTTGCGGTTTGCCATCGACCTCGATCTCAACGGCAATACCGTTGCCGTCCTGGCTGATCTGCTTGATGGCGATCCCCTCGTGGATTTCGACACCGTCCTCCACCAGCCGCTTGCGGGCGAAGGCGGTGACGTCGGGATCATCCTTGCCGAGAACGGTAAACATCTCCAACAGCGACACCCGCGCACCCAGACGGCGCTGCGCCTGGGCCAGTTCAGCGCCGATCGGGCCGCCGCCGATCACGATCAGATGCTCCGGCCGCTCGGCCAGATCAAAGACCGTCTCGTTGGTCATGAAGGGAACCTGGTCGAGGCCGGGGATCGGCGGCACCGCGGCGGAAGAACCGGTTGCGATGACGAAGCGCTTGGCCTTGACCCGGGTATCGCCGGCAACGATCTCGTCCGGCCCGGTGAAGCTGCCGGCGGCCTGGATAACCGTAACACCCAGATCCTCGAAGCGTTCGACCGAATCGTGCGGGGCGATGGCCGCGATCACACCGCGGACGTGATCACGCACGCCGAGGAAATCGACCTCGGGCTCGTGTCCGTTGACACCGAACTTGCCGGCGTTGCGAACCGTGTCGGCGGCATGGCCGGCGGCGATCAGCGCCTTGGACGGCACGCAACCGTAGTTCAGGCAGTCGCCGCCCATCTTGCCCTTTTCGATCAGCACCACCTTGGCGCCCATTTGCGATGCGCCGGCTGCGACCGAGAGGCCGCCGGAGCCGCCGCCTATTACGCAGATATCCGCTTGGATGGTCTTGGCCATCTTATTGTTCCTTGTTCTGGGGAAGGCCCGGGGCTTCTTGTCGCCAGGCACGATCCCGAAGCTCAACCTTCAACGACGATCTTGTAGTCCGGTGTCGGGTTCAGCGGGCAGCTGTAGATGTACTCGCCGGCTTCCAAGGTCACTTCGTAGTCCTTGGTCGTCCCCGTGCTGAGGCCGCCGCCGGAAACCGAGGTCTTGCTCAGCTTGTGCAGGGGATTGCGCCAGTCGTAGTCGTGCTCGCGCACCCAAAACCCGAGATCGTAGGGCACGTTCTTGTTGGTGACCCGGAAGATGTACTTGCCGGGCTTCAGGTTCAGCACCTTGGCGGAAGCCAGACGCTCGGCACCGGACTCGGCATTGATCGTGTCGCAGTCGGCCTTGCTGTTGGATGTGTAGCCGTGGTCGCCGCCGGCCTCGATCTCGACAAACTGGCAGGCGGTCTGGGTCAGCTCGATGACCTGGGCTTCCTCAGCAGCGACAGAGGCGACACCAAGAGCAAAGGCCCCGGCGGCGAGGGAAGCAGTGGTCAGCAGAACCTTTTTCATGATGCTTTCTCCGTATCGCTGTCGCGGGGTTGCCGAACGTCTCGATGGTCCCCCGACCTGATCTGGGCGCCTGGGCAAAACCCGTCTTCGGCGACCGCTTGGAGGTCAAATGGGGAGGCTAAATCCCGCCGAAAGGCCTCTCACAGGGTTGTGACTCTCCGTTACAGCCACCTGGCCGCCCTCAACCCCGGACTTTCAGCACTATTGGGGGCCATAGGCGGCGGTTTATCAAGGAATCATGCCATGACATGGCCTTAAAGACCCTTAAACCGCTTTTCTAGACCGGCCAAGATTCGCGGCGATAGGCGCTGTCCCAGAACATCCATTCATAGCGCGACGACTGGACGAAGGCGGTCATCATCCGATCGCAGGTGACGGGACCGGCCGCGGCCGCGGCCCGGTCGCAGAGGTCGATCACCGCTTTCGTCGCCTCTCCGAAAGCGGGATCGGAGTAGGTCGCAATCCAATCCGCGTAGGGGTTGCCGGGCTGGGCCGCCGCGCTGATCTGGCAGCCGATCTCCCAATAAATCCAGAAACAGGGCAGGATCGCCGCCGCCAGAACCTCGAAGGAATCCTTCTGGGCGGCGGCAAGCAGGAAGTTTGTATAGGCGAAGCAACTCGGCGAAGGTTCGGTCTGCATCGCCGCTTCGGGGCCGACGCCAAAGCGCGCCAGGACACCGGCATGCAAGGCCTGTTCGACCTCGATTGCCCCCTGGGCGGAGCGGGTGAAGATCGCCGCGGCCTCGGCATCCGGCGCCCTGGCCGCCGCCAGTGACAGCGCCCTTGCATAGCCTGCGAGGTAGAGCGAGTCCTGCAGAATGTAAAAGCGAAAACGCTCCGCCGAGAGGCTGCCTTCGGCCAGCTCGCGGTTGAACGGCAGCGCCGCAATCTTGCCGTAGAGGGGCGCAATGGTCTGCCAGGCGTCCTGCGAGAAGCTGCTCATGCCTTTACCTCCGCCGCCTTTTCCGACGGCACATCGACCCACCGCGCAGCCCGGCAGAGGTCGGCGGGCTGCAGGCTGTAAAGCGCGTCCAGCAGGAGACTTGCCAGGCTGCCGGGGCCACGGGCCGCGGCCGCTGCCTGCTCGCCGGCGAGCCCCATCAGGGTGACCGCCGCTGCGGCTGCAGCAAGAGCGTCGTCCGCCACCGCTAGAAAGCCGGCGATCAGGGCCGTGGTGCTGCAGCCGAGCCCGGTGACCCGCGTCATCAAAGGGTCGCCGTTGGCGACGGCAAGAAGCCGGCCCTGATCGGCGATGTGATCCTGGGCACCGGTCATCGCCACCACGCAGCCCTGCG
>JANQMC010000066.1 GCA_028280305.1 Pelagibius sp.
AAGCGCGCCGCCGCGCTGCGGAAGGGACGCCATGGCTCGCCCAAAGTCAACATCGCCTTGCGGTCCGGGCGCTCCGCCAGGCCCTTCAGGTGCTGGGCCGCGATACAGAGCGCCAGATCGTCGACCGGCCAGACATCCGGCCGGCCGAGGGCAAAGAGCAGATAGATCTCCGCGGTCCAGGGCCCGATGCCCTTGATCCGGGTCAGGGCGGCGATTGCCGCGGCATCGTCCAGCGCCGCCAGGCCGTCGATGTCGAGACCGCCGCGGACGATCTCCTCAGCCAGGATACGGCCGTAGCGCATCTTGGGCCGGCTGAAGCCGACCGCTTTCAGGTCGTCTTCGTTAAGGCGCAGAAACTCTTCGGCCGTCAGCGGGTCGGCTTTCTCCTCCAGGCGGGTCACGATGGCGCGGGCCGACTGCACCGAGACCTGCTGGCCGGCAATCATGCGGATCAGGCCGGCAAAGCCCGGTTCGCTGCTGCGCTCCGGCGGCAGGCCGCAGCGTGCATAGGCCGCCGCCATGTCTGCATCGCACTGCGCCAGTGCTTCCATGGCCGGGCGCAACCGCTCGTCGGGGGGCGGCCCCTGCTCTGCTTCGGGCGCTTGCGTTGCTTCTTGTTTTGGGATCATGGCTGGACTTTAGCGCCCTAAAGCCTTAGGGCCAATCGCATGACCGCTGAAAATGCATCTCCGGCCGAAAGCGCATCTCCGGGCAAAAACTCATCCCGGGCCGAAATTACGCGCTTTGCGCCCTCGCCCAGCGGCTATCTGCATCTGGGCCATGCCTACTCGGCGCTGTTCACCGCCCGGGCCGCAGAGGCGCGTGGCGGCCGCTTCCTGCTGCGCATCGACGACATCGACATCGAGCGCGCGCGACCCGCGTTCGAGGCCGCCATCTTCGAAGACCTCGCCTGGCTCGGCCTCAGTTGGGCACAGCCCTTGCGCCGCCAGTCCGAATGCCAAGGCGACTATGCCCTGGCGGTCGAACGCCTGCAGGCAGGCGGCGTAATCTATCCCTGTTTCTGCACCCGCAAGGACATCGCTGCGGAAATCGCCCGCGCCGGCGCCGCCCCGCACGGCCCCGGCGAGACGGTCTACCCCGGCACCTGCCGGGCACTGGACGCGGACACGCGCGCCCGGCGCATCGCCGCCGGCGAAGCCCATGCCCTTCGCCTCGATACTGAGAAAGCGCTGGCCATGGCGGAAGCCGAACAGGGCGCGCCCCTCACCTGGCACGACCGGACACGCGGCACCCAAACCTGCGACCCCCGGCCCCAGGGCGATGTGGTGATCACCCGCAAGGACGTCGCGGCAAGCTATCATCTGTCGGTGGTGGTCGACGACGCGGCCCAGGGAATCACCCTGGTGACCCGCGGCGAAGACCTCTTCGAAGCCAGCCATGTTCACCGCCTGCTGCAGCACCTGCTGGACCTGCCGGTGCCGGACTATCATCATCACCGTCTGCTGACCGACGAAAACGGCAAGCGCCTGGCCAAACGCCACGACGCTCTTTCGATCCGCAGCCTGCGCGCCGCCGGCCACAGCGCCGAAGCAGTGATCGCCATGACCGGCCTGCCGGAGGAGATCGGTTCAGCCGGTTGATTTGAGGAACAACAGCAATGGACGACTCTGTGAGCAAGATAGACGACACGGGGAGCAAGATGGACGACGGGCGCAGCTTTGCCGATTTCTTCGCCGAGGAGATCGCGCCGGGGCTGCCGGAACTGGAAGAAGCCCGTAAAGAACGGCTGCGCGCAAGCTATACACGGGCCGCCGGCCTTGCCTTTGTCATCGCCGTTGTTGCGGGCATCGCCGTCGCCTGGAGCGGCCAGATCCTCTTGGCCGTTCTGGTCGCCGTCGCCGGTTTGCTGGCCGGATTCTACTTCGTGCGGGCGCCGGGCCGAAAACACCGCGCGGCTCTGCGGGACCTGGTGGTGGAACCGCTGCGCCGTTTCCTTGGGGGCATCGAATATCACCGCGACCCGGGCAAAGGCTTCGAGTTGTCGCGTTTCACAAGCAGCGGCGTGATCACCGGCTTCAACCGGGTAAAGCTCGAGGACCTGATTGTCGGCCGCTACCGCGATACGGACTTTCGCATGGTCGAGGCGCGGCTCAGACAGAGCCGGCGCAGCAGCGGCAAGCACAAGAGCCGCAAGGTCTTCAGCGGCCTACTCTGCGAGATCTCGGTGCCGCGCGCATTCTCCTGCAGTGTGCTCCTGGTCGCCGACAAAGGCAGCCTGGGCAACTGGGCGGTCGATTTGCTGCGCGACAAACTGACAAATCTCTCGCCGGTACCGCTGGATCACGAGGCTTTCGAAGAGCGCTATCAGGTCTACAGCGATCAACCGGATGAAGCCCTTGTCCTGCTGCAGCCTGCGTTTCTCGATTCGCTGCTGGCCATCACCAACATGGTGGGCCGGAAAGCGCTCAACTGCGCCTTCATGGACGGACGCTTCCTGATCGCCATTCCGCAGGACCGCAATCTCTTCGAGATCGGGCGGCTGCACCGCTCCCTGGACCACGCCGAAGAGGACGTCCGCCGTCTTGCCGCCGAGTTCACCCTGCCCCACAGGCTGATCGATACCCTGCATGGCGAGCGCCCGGCACTGGGGCTTTAGGCACTCAGTTCCCAGTCCTTTCGGTCTAATGCCTGCCGGGCTCAGTCCTGCTGGCGGGCGTCGGTCAGGGCCGCAAGCTGGTCAGCGGCCTCGCGTAGCACCGGGATATGGGCCTTCGCATCGTCGAGTGACATACGCAGACGCGGCGCGTGTACCGCGAGCGTGGCAAAAAGCCGGCCTTCGGAGTCGTTGACCGGCACCGCAACCGCGACCATGCCGTCGAGGAACTCCTCATCATCCGTGCCGATCTTGTCGGCTCGTATGCGATCCAAAGCGCCATTCAACAGCGTGACATCGGTGATGGTGTTCGGTGTCCTGGCAGCCAGGCTGAGATTGGTCAACAAGGTATTGCGCGCCGTCTTGGGCAGGCTGCTCAGGTAAAGCTTCCCGCTGGCGGTGCAATGGAATGGCACCATGGTGCCGACCGGCAGCTGAATACGCAGTGGCCACTTGGTCTCGACGCGGTCGAGATAAAGCATGCCTTCGCGATCGGGCAAGGTGATGTTACAGGTCTCGCCGATCTTCTCGGCCAGCGCATTGAGCACGGAGAGGCGGGCGGTGCGGACACGAAGCGACGAGAGAACGTTGGTCGAGAGCTTTCTCAGCCGGTTGCCGGGGGTGTAGGAACGCCCGTCGACATCGCGCTGCAGAAAACCCTCCGCTTCGAGCGTGGCAAAAAGGCGGTGAATTGTCGGCTTCGGCAAGCCCAACTGAGCGTTCAGCTCAGTCGGGGTTATCGGTATGCCAACCCGGGAAATCTCCTCCAGAATCAGGAGCAGGCGAAGGTTGGTCGGGATCGTATCGTTCTTCGTATTCAACTCCACGACTTTCACCGAGACGCCTCCCCGTCACCCCCGGTTCGGCAACAAGAACGTTGCCAGCTCCGGCGTCAATGCGACGACGATCCAGACAGCGATCAAGGAACCCAGGTAGGGCAGAATGAACTTCAACAATCGGAAATAGGGAACGCCGGTCACGCCGCTTGCAACATAGAGATTCAATCCATAGGGCGGCGTTACAAAGCCGATCGAAGCGCCGACCAGGAAGATCACCGAGAAGTGGATGGGGTCGATGCCAACCGAAGCGGCAATCGGCGCCAGAATCGGCGCCAGGATAATGGTCACCGGCAGACTCTCGAGAATCATCCCGGAGACGAAGACGATCGCCATTGCCGTGAACAGCACCGCGTGATAGCCGCCCATGCCGGTCACGAAATCACCGATGACCTGCTGCGCGCCCAGCAATGAGAGAATCTGCTGCATCACCACGGAGACGGCGATCAAGGGCGCGAGAATGCCGGTGATCTGCGCCGAGCGCATGGTGATCGAAGGGATCTCGGTCAGCTTGAAACCCTCGACGACAAGCATCTCGCTGTAGCCTTTTTCCGCGACCGGGCGGTCCGGATCCATCGAGCCCATGAGCCGATAGAGCGGCAACGAGACCACGCCGACGATGATGCAGAAGCCGACGGTGACGCCGGCCGCTTCGGTCGGTGAGAACTTGCCGGTGTAGATGCCCCAGAGAACCAGTCCGATGGCAAAGAACCCGAGCCAGGCGCCGAAAGCGGTTTTCAGAACACGGCTCACCTGCAACTGGATCAGGTGTCCCCAGCCGTTGATCCGGCAGATGATCCAGCAGGCCAACTGCATGCCGATAACCATCATCGCACCGGGAATGATGCCGGCCACGAAGAGATCCGAAATCGGCAGGTTCATCAAGAAGCCGTAGACGATGAAGATGATCGACGGCGGGATGATGATACCCACCGTGCCGCCGGCGGCAGCGGTTGCCGCCGAGAAGCGCTCGTCATAACCGCCCTTGACCATCTCGGGGTGCAGCATCGAACCGATGGTCGCCGTGGTGGCGGAGTTCGAGCCGGAGATCGCCGCAAAGAGGCCGCAGGCGCCGATGCTGGCCATGGCCAGACCGCCGCGCAGCCAGCCGAGACAGGAATAGGCGAAGTCAGACAGTCTTCGGGCGATACCGGACTTGTTGATCAGATCGCCGGTGAGAATGAAAAGCGGCATCGCCAGCAGCGCGAAACCGTCGGTAAAGACGTCGGACAAAGCCGCGCCGATGTTGTCCAGCGTCATGCCCAGCACAAAGCTGCAGCCGATCACCCAATAGGCGATCACCAGGAAGACCGGCACTCCGAACATGAAGAGCAGCGTTACGCCGATGGAGATGAGGGTGACCCAGGTTCCGTCAGTCATCTTGCTCTCCTCAATCCCCGCCGATGACGGCTTGTTCGATCAGCGGCGCGCCGGAGCGATAGTTGCCGATGTCCTCCAGCAGGTTTTCCAGCACCCGCGCCGCCATCAGAATGAAACTGATGGGAACGGTAATGAGGAACCACCATTGAAGCACATCATCGGTGCCGAGCAGGATCTGGAAGTTGGCGGCCGAATTGGCGGCAACCTTCGTCGAGGTAACGACAACGATCCAGCAAAGCACCAGCCAGAGCAAAGCATCGAGGGCGAGGCAGAACATCTGGCCACTGCGCGGCAGGTTCATGCGGAACTCGTTGAAGGCCAGATGGGTCCGCAGACGCACGTTATAGGAACACCCGAACCAGGTCATGATCAGAAAGAGGAAAGGCGGCAGTGTGGTCGACCAGGGCACCTGTTCGTTCAGGATGAAACGCCGGAACACCTCGACGAAGATGATCGCGCCGATAATCAGATAGGTCCAGACCATCACGCTGCGTTCCAGGTGGCGATCGATGAGCGGTACGTAGCGGTAAACGGCCAGAACGGCGCCGCCGCCGATCAAGGTCACGAAGAAGCCCAGCAACCAGACGCCGTTGCCGCGCATCGCCTGGCTGATCATCCAGGCATCATTCGAGAAAACTGCGCTGATAATCTCGCCGGATTCGGCAAAAAGGGTCCCCATCTGGCTTTCCTCCCGCGGAGCCGGTTCGAGCCGGCTTCCTGCTCTTTGTTATAACGAGGCGACTCCCCCCGGAGTCGCCTCGTTATCTTTGCCGATAATCAGGCAGAACGCCACCAGCGTCGCGGCTCGACATTCTCCGCCTTCATATCGGCGGGGATTTCGCGGGCAACGTTGTAGATATCGGTGTAGGTATCGATGCCACCGGACCAGTTGTTGAGACGCTCGCGCCACTGCGCCCAGGGCTCTGGATTGTACTCCGGCGAGCACATCTCTTCGGCCATCTTGATCTGGTCGTCCGCCAGGAAGGCTACGCGGACATCGTTCTGGGCGAAGATGGTATCGGGAAGCTGCGGGTCGGAGTAACCAACCGTGTTGACCAGGGCCGCCTCGTTGGCCGCCTGCACATGGACCTGTGTCAGATAGGCCGCTTCCATCACCGCGTCCTGCAGGTGCGGCTCCAGCCCATCGAAAACCTTGGCCGACATGGCGGTATGTTCGGTGCCGCAGAAGAACTTCAGGTCGACCGACTGCGAAACCACCGGCGACATGTTGGCATAAGCAACCGCCGAAGCCCAGGTCTCGGCGCCGTCGATGAGGCCCTGCTTCAATCCGTCCAGCGTCTCTTCCCAGGCAACCGGAACCGGGTTGAGGTTGAGAAGCTGCATCGCGATGCGGCCCAGCTGCGTGCCCGTGACGCGATTCTTGGTGCCGAACAGTTCTTCCAGCTTGGTGACCGTCGGCTTTTCCTGCGCCTGGAGGCCCAGCTGGATGCCGCGCAATTCGGCGTGGGAGAACAGGAACTTCAGGCCGTGACGCTTCTCGAAGGGGTCACGCAGGATCCTCTGACTCTCCGGGCTGTAGAGGAAGTAGTACTGCGAGGCACGGCTCGGGAACATGTAGGCGTAGTCGAGGACGTTCAGGTAGGGCGCACCGCCGGCCGAATTCTGGGTCGAGGCGGCATACATGTCGACGATGCCAAGCTGCGCCTTTTCAACACAGTTGAGCTGGCCGCAGATCTGATTGTCGCCGATGAACTCGACGCGGATCTCGCCTTCGGTGCGTTCTTCCAGATCGCGTGCGAACTCCAACACGCCGGCGCGCTCGATCAGCAGATTGCGGGGGTTGAAGCCAGCAGCGCCGAGTTTCAGCGTGTGTTTGGCTTCCTTGGCGAAGCGCTTGTTGTAGGTCGATTCAGCGGCCTTGGCCAAAGAAGCGACGCTGACCGCGCCACCGAGGGTGCCGGCCGCAAACAGAGTTGAGCTAAGCCCAAACTGGCCAGTGAGCTTGAACAGATCGCGTCGCGATATGCGACTAAGCGCCTCAGAAACCTTCATTTTTTCCTCCCTATTTAGTTTTATTAGAAAATGAGACTTGTAGTCTCAAAAAAAGCATCCTACGATGAATATATCAAAAAGTAAAATCGGTATCTTGGGAGAATGCACACTAAATGGTTGCGTTGGAAGCCGATTATATCGTGGTAGGGGCCGGCTCGGCGGGTTGCGTTCTTGCAAACCGGCTGAGCGCCGATCCCAAGAACCGCGTCGTCCTTCTGGAAGCCGGCGGCCGCGATATCAATCCCTGGATCCATATCCCGGTCGGCTACTTCAAGACCATGCATAACCCCAGCGTCGACTGGTGCTATATGACCGAGCCGGACCCGGGTCTGAACGGCCGCCGTCTCGATTGGCCGCGCGGCAAGGTGCTGGGCGGCTCCTCCTCGCTGAACGGTCTGCTCTATGTGCGCGGCCAGGCGCAGGACTACGACCGCTGGCGCCAGATGGGCAATCCGGGATGGAGCTGGGACGACGTGCTGCCGCTGTTCAAGCGCGCCGAAGACCAGGAGCGCGGCGCCGACGACTATCACGGCACCGGCGGCCCGCTCACGGTTTCCAACATGCGGCTGAAGCGGCCGATCTGCGATTCCTGGGTCGCCGCAGCGCAGAACGAAGGCTATCCCTTCAACACCGACTACAACGGCGCCGAACAGGAGGGTGTCGGCTACTTCCAACTGACCGCCCGCAAGGGCCGGCGTTGCTCGGCAGCAGTCGCCTACCTCAACCCGGTGAAGAAGCGGGAGAACCTGCAGATCATCACCCGGGCCCACACCACCCGGATCGTCTTTGAAGGCAAGCGGGCGGTCGGCGTCGCCTATCGCGACAAAGCGGGCAGCGAACAGGTGGTGCGGGCAAAGGGCGAGATCATCCTGTCCTCCGGCGCCATCGGCTCTCCGCAGATCCTCATGCTCTCCGGGATCGGCGAGGCAAGCCAGTTGAAGGACAACGGCATCGACGTGCTGGCCGAGTTGCCGGGAGTGGGAAAGAACCTGCAGGACCACCTGCAGGCGCGGCTTGTCTACAAGTGCAACGAGCCGACACTGAACGATGAGGTGCGCAGCCTTTACAACAAGATGCGCATCGGCCTGAAGTACCTGATGTTCCGCGCCGGCCCGATGACCATGGCCGCCAGCCTCGCCACCGGTTTCCTGAAGACCCGGCCCGAACTGGAGACCCCGGACATCCAGTTTCATATCCAGCCCTGGTCGGCCGACAGCCCGGGCGAAGGCGTGCACCCCTTCTCCGCCTTCACCATGTCGGTCTGCCAGTTGCGGCCCGAAAGCCGTGGGGAAATCCGGCTGAAAGACAATCAGGCCGCGACCTATCCGACGATCCATCCGAATTACCTGGCGACGGAGACGGACCGGCAGACCATTGTCGAAGGCGTCAAGGTCGCACGGCGGATCGCGCAGCAGGCGCCCCTCGCCAGCAAAATCGCCAGCAGCCACAGCCCGGCTTCAGGGGTCGAGGGCGACGAGGCCCTGCTGAAATGGGTGCGCGACACGGCGACGACGATCTATCACCCGACCGGCACCTGCAAAATGGGCCCGGACCCGCAAGCCGTCGTCGATGCCCGGCTGCGGGTGCATGGGGTTCAGGGGCTTCGGGTCGCCGACTGCTCGATCATGCCGGAGATCGTCTCCGGCAACACCAATGCCCCGGCAATCATGATCGGCGAGAAGGCCAGCGACCTGGTGCTGGCCGACGCGCAGGCTTGAACGCCGCCCAGACCTCCAAGCGCCTTTAGGGTTCGAAACGTCCTACCAAGCCTTCGACGATGGCCTGATACGCCGGCTCGTCGTCGGGGGTCAGGATGCCGTGGCGCAGCGCAAAGTCGATGATCACCAGAGCGACGTTGAATTTGAAGTCTTCGGTCTCACGCAGATGCCGGAGCACTTTGTCCATCGGCCAGAGGAAAAACGCCTCGACCTCATCGTCGCCGGGCCGCGGCACGAAGTCCGCCGGCAGGGCGAGATCGTAGCAGAACAGGACATCGTTGCGCCGGCCCTCCGGCATCGCACAGAGGTAGCGCAAGGCCCCCACGGGCTTCGCGCGCCCGGCCAGTTCCGGCGGGATACTGGCTTCCTCGCCCGCTTCCTTGATCACGTTCTCTCGCAGGCTGAGGCCGAAGGGCTGGCCGCCGGCGACCAGATGATCGAGCTTGCCCGGCGCCAGGGTCTTGTGTTTGGAGCGCCGGCCGACCCAAAGCTGCAGCCCTTGCGATGATTCGACATAGCCGTTCACATGAACGCCGTAGGCCGGCAGCCCCAGCAGCGGTACCGCCGCCCGTTCCATCCTGAACAGAACCTTTTCGCCCCAGCGTCGGCTGACGCCGTAGTCCTCATTGCGCCAGCGCGGAATCTCGCCTTGTTGATGCAGGTCCCACATCACCTCTTTCAGAACGGCGCTGCGCGTTTCGAAATCGCCATAGCGTGCCGGCAGCACAACGGCATCGTCCGAAACATCGAAGACCTTCGGAAAGTCGCGCAGGCGGCGGGCAAAGTCTGCGGCGACCCAGCCGAGCGGCCGGTCCGCCGGTATCCCGGCTTCGCCCTCCAGCACGAAGGGACGGACATCCTCCGGCGCCCAGACATGGCAGGCGCGAATACGATCCAGATAGCTCATGGCGCGGACCCTAATCGCCGACACAAAAGAACGCCACGTCTTTCGTAAAGCCGTCCGGCAACACCCGCAGCGGAACGGCAAAACCCTTGCCTGCGCGCGGCCGGCGCACCACATCCCCTGGGCCGGATGCAACCGCACGCCGTTAAGCGTTCGCTAAAGTGACGCAGCAAGATGCGCCAACCGGGCCGCGCCAAAAAAACAAACATCCCCCGAACAGGAGCAAAACCGAGAAATGGTCGAATCGAAAACCGTCGAAGACGCCGGCACACCGACCGATGCCTATTCACGCAGGGCACAGATCTTTCCGAAACTGACCGCTGAGCAGATCGACCGCGCTCTGCGCTTCGGCAAGCGCGAGAAGCTGAAGAAGAATACCGTTCTGTTCTCGCGCGGCGACCGCAGTGTCGACTGCTTCCTGATCCTGGACGGCAACATCGAGATCATCGATCCGGCGCGCGAGGGCGAGTCTGTCATTACCGTACACGAGGCCTGCGGTTTCACCGGCGAGCTCGATCTGTTCAACGACCGCAAGATCCTGGTCGGCGGACGCATGGGCGCCGACGGCGAGGTGCTGCGGCTGAACCGCGCCCAACTGCGCAGGCTGCTGACGGCGGAGCCGGACATCGGCGAGATCATCACCCGCGCCCTGATCCTGCGCCGCGTCGGCCTGATCCAGGAAACCCAGGGCGGCGTGATCGTCGTCGGCAAGCGCCGCGACCGCGACACCCTGAGGGTCGCCCGCTTTCTGCGGCGCAACGGCTATCCGCACCGCGTTGTCGACAGCGAAGATGCGGAGGCCGCCGAACTGCTGAAGGCCCACGGCTGCGACCCGTCAAAGCTGCCGGTGGTCTTCAACGCCGGCGAAGACAATCAACACAATCCCTCAAACCTGGCCCTCGCCAAGCATCTCGGCCTGTTCGAGGAACCGGAAGGCTCGACGCCCTGCGATGTGATTGTCGTCGGCGGCGGACCCTCGGGCCTTGCTGCCGCGGTCTATGCCGCCTCGGAGGGCTTGAACACTCTGGTCCTGGAAAGCGAGGCGCCGGGCGGGCAAGCGGCCACCAGCTCCAAAATCGAGAACTATCTCGGCTTCCCGACCGGAATCTCCGGACAGGCGCTGGCGGGGCGGGCCCAGGTACAGGCGCAGAAGTTCGGCGCCGTGATTTCGATCCCGCGCAAGGTGGTGTCGCTCGACTGCAGCGAGCGGCCCTTCACCTTGCGTACCGAAGACGGCGGCACCTTTCGCTGCTGGAGCGTCGTGGTCGCTTCCGGCGCCACCTATCGCCGCCTCGATCTGGACAACCTGGAAAACTATGAAGGCAGCGGCATCCACTATGCCGCCACGGCGCTGGAAGCCGATCTCTGCCGCAACGAGGAAGTGGTGGTGGTCGGCGGCGGCAACTCGGCCGGACAAGCCGCCGTCTTCCTGTCGCGCCACGCCGCCCATGTGCATATGCTCATCCGCAGCGACAGTCTGGCCGCCAGCATGTCCGACTACCTCGTCGGGCGCATCGACGCCTCGCCGCGCATCACCCTTCACCGCAATACCGAGATCACCGCGCTTGAGGGCACCCGTTACCTGGAGGCTATGAACTGGCGCAACCGGGAAAGCGAGGCCAAAGAAAAACGCGAAATCTCCAACCTCTTTCTGATGATCGGGGCCAGCCCGAACACGGAGTGGCTCGGCGACTGCGTGAAGCTGGACGAGCGCGGCTTCGTCTGCACCGGACCGCAAGCCGGCAGCGACTGGCCGCTGGAGCGGGCGCCTTATGTGCTGGAGACCAGCCAGCCCGGTGTCTTCGCGGTCGGCGATGCGCGCTCCGGTTCGGTGAAGCGCGTGGCCTCGGCCGTCGGCGAGGGATCGATCTCCGTACAGTTCCTCCACCAGGTTCTGGCGGAGAGCGCAGCAGCCTAGAGCTTTTTCGACTGACGTCGAAGCGGTTCCAGCCCACTACCCCTCCCGGCCACTCATAGGATAATGGCGTTGGGTGGCCGGGAGGGGGTGTAGGCCGGTGCCGTCAAAACGTGAAAGACTCTGGAGCGGACACGAAAGAGGAAGAGAGCAAGATGGATTATAAGGACCTTCCCAACATCGGCGAACCGGGCACCGCCGCGGCTTTTCAACTGGAGCGGCTGCGCGACTGGGGCCTGGAAGACCTCGCTTCGGCCTGCACCACCCGCGAACAGGCGCTGCTCGCGCACCACTGCGCGCTTTACGTCCGCATGGTCTGGCAGGAGTTGTTCGGCGAAGAGAGCGAGCCGCCCAGTGCCGCGATCCGCCACTGCGTCGGCGAATTGATCGGCAAGCCCGGCATGCTCGCCCGCGCCGAGCGAGCCGCGCATCTGGACAGCGGGGTCGACTACCGCGTGCTCGGGATCGCTGGGGGCGCCGATGAGGATCGCGATCTGCGTGATGCGGTGGCCACGGCCCTGCGGGAACACGCGCCGTCCTGAGCATTCCCTTCCGGAACCGATACAGCCGCTAACACAGCCGGCAAACGCGGTTTCACCATCATTGACTCTTCTAATGTTATCGATAACACTTGAGGTCGATAACATCACCGGTAAGCTTCTCCCGGTTTGAAAGACGGCGTCCGCCGTCCCGCCCGGCGCGGCCCTCCTCTCATGGGCCGCAACAGAAAGAAGGACCGGGCTGGGAGGGTTTAAAATGTCCGACAGGAAGCCCATCATCGCGATGCGCAGCGTCACCAAGCGCTTTGGCGGGGTGACGGCGCTGCAGGATGTCGATCTCGACGCCTATCCGGGCGAGGTGCTGGCCATCGTCGGCGACAACGGCGCCGGCAAGTCGACCCTGATCAAGATCCTGACCGGCGTCTACCAGCCGACCCAGGGATCGATTCAGATGGACGGCAAGACGCTCGCGATGAGCAGTCATTCCGACGCCATCGCCCTGGGCATCGACGCGGTCTACCAGACCCTTGCGCTGGCCGATCATCTCGACCCGGCGGCCAACATGTTTCTCGGCTCCGAGCTGACAAAACGCATTCTCGGCCTGCCTTTCCTCGACAACAAAAAGATGCGCTCGGAGGCGGAGCGGGTATTGCTCGACCGGCTTGGGGTGCGTCTGAAAAGCATGGACGCGCCGGCCGAGTCGCTCTCCGGCGGCCAGCGTCAGGCGGTCGCCATCGCCCGCGCCGTCTATCACGCCGACCTGCGCGTCCTGGTGATGGACGAGCCGACGGCGGCTCTGGGCCCGCAGGAAACCGCCCGTACCCTGAAGCTGATCCAGGTGCTGCGCGAGGAGGGCCTGGCGATCATCCTGATTTCCCACTCCCTGGACGACGTCTTTGCCGTATCGGACCGGATCCAGGTGATGCGCCGCGGGCGTTCCGCCGGCGTCGTCAAGACGGCCGAGTCGACGAAGCAGGAAGTCTTGGGGCTGATCGTCGGCGCCGCGGAAGCGGCCTAGGGACAGGGAGACGACAATGACCGACACGGCGCCCCGCGGCCTTCAGGAACGCCTGGAACCCTACCTCGCCATCATCGGCCCGCTGGCCATGATCGCCATGATCATGCTGTTCATGGCCCTCGTCGAACCGGCGCGCTATTTCCGCGCTTCCAACCTCAACATCATCCTGCTCGAAGCCGCGCTCTACATGCCCATGGCCATGGCCATGACCTTTGTCATTACCCAGCGCGGCATCGACCTTTCCATCGGCTCGGTCGCCGCACTGACCGGCATCATCATGGCCTTCGCCATCAAGGAGTACGGCTTTCCTGCCTGGGTCGCCGTGCCTTTGGCGCTCGCCATCGGCGGTTTCTTCGGCCTGATCAACGGCCTCGTCATCACCAAGTTCCGGGTGCCCGACCTGATCGGCACCCTGGCCATGGATCTGGTCTACCGCGGCTTTGCCCTGGTACTCGCCAAAGGCCTGGTGCTGGCGCGTTTCCCGGACCTGATCACCGAAATCGGCCGCGGGCGCATTCCCGGCTTCCTGCCGGTCCCGGTACTGATCGGCCTTGCCGCCTTCGTCATCGGCGCTATCCTGCTGCGCCGCAGCTGGTTCGGGCGTTACTCCATCGCCATCGGCTCCAACCCCGAATCCGCCGAGATGACCGGCATCGCCATCGACCGCTACAAGGTCTACGCCTACGTGCTGATGGGCGCCATGGCCGGCCTCGCGGGCGTTATGCTGACCGGCAAGCTGAACGCCATCCAGGCGACCTCCGCCCCCTACTTCAATCTGCATGTCATCGCCGCGGTGGTGGTCGGCGGCACCTCCCTGTTCGGCGGCCGCGCCTACATGCTCGGTTCGCTCGCCGGGGTGTTGCTGCTGTCGATGATGATCAACGCCCTGGTGACCCTGCGCATCGAGTTCTTCTGGCAGTCGGTCGCCTCCGGCGTCGTCATCATTCTCTCGGTCGCCTTCTACACCTGGCTGCAGAAAAAAGACCGCGACGGCGCCCGGGGCCTGATGAGCAGTCTCACCACGCCGGACAACATGAAGGTCATGAAACTGGGCGGCGCGCTGGTCGCCCTGCTGGCGCTGCTGTCAGCCCTCGGCTTTGCGCTCTCGACCGGATCGGTCCCGAGCGGCTGAACACCGATAACAAAAACCAAAAACCCAACCCCCTGGGAGGAACGAAAATGAAAAACCATACGATGACCGCCGTTGGTCTGGCTTTGGCCGCCTCGACAGTCTTTGCGGCCGCCGCCCTTGCCGCCGACCTGCCGCTGAAGCCGCTGCCCGGCGATGCCGAGCGCGATCACTGGCTGCCCGAACAGGTGAACGCGCCCGGCAAGCTGGAGGCCCTTCAGGCCGCCACCGGCGGCGAGGCCGTGAAGTTCAGCGGTACCCAGGACCGCGCTATCGAGATCGCGCTGATCTATCCCTCCGCCGACGTCTCGGACTTCTGGGCGCGCAACTACCTCGCGCTCACCAAGCGCCTGGAGCAGCTCGGCATCGACTACAACACCACCGAGTTTGCCTCGCGCCAGATCGAGCACTCCCTGCAGGCGACCTACGCGACCCAGGTCGAACAGGACGCCGATCTCTACGACTACGTGATCTTCGGCCCCTCGGAACTGGCGACCCAGGCCGACAATATCGAGAAACTCTCGCAGAACGACGGTTTCCTGACCTACGTCTGGGCCTTTCACACGCCGCTGAAGCAGTTCGAGACCCAGCCCGCCGCCTGGTTCGATTTCTCCTCCGCCTATGGCGCCCAGGTGATCTGCAGCTACATGCTCGACCGCCTCGGCAAGGACATCACCATCGCCATGAACCGGGGCATTCCGGGCGTCACCGACAACCAGCGCTCCGGCGACTTCAAGGACTGCGTCATGGAAAAGGGCGGCTGGAGCGTCGCCTACGAGCACTACGGCGAGTATCAGCGCGAGGGCGGCTTCGACGGTACCAACCTGATCCTGCAGGCCTATCCCGAGGCGACGGTGATCCACAACGCCAACACCGCCATGGCCATGGGTTCGGTCGAAGCCCAGGTCGCCGCCGAAAAACACAAGGAGATCTTCTCCACCGGCTGGGGCGGCACCGGCCTGGAACTCGACGCCATCCGCCGCGGTGAGCTGAACGCCACGCCGATGCGCATGGGCGACGACGTCGGCGCCGCCACCGCCGAGGCCATCAAGGCCCATATGGAAGGCCGCGCCGAAGAATTGCCCCTGGTGTTCCTTGGCCGTATCACCGTCGCCCACGACCAGTTGAGCCTGGAGGAAATCGACGCCCTGGAGAAAGAGGCCTTCCGCTTCTCCGGCGTCGGCAAGCTGAAGCGCTGAGCCGTCTCGACAACCAGCCGCGGAAGATCGCTCCTCCTGATGAGCGGTTTTCCGCGGAGTCGCCTCGGAAACAATAGCAACGTCGACTAATCAGGCCGCGTCCTTTACCACTGTCGCGGCATGAAACTTCGCTCCATCACACTGCTGCTGATCACCGAGCTGGCGGCCATGGCCTTGTGGTTCGTCTCGGCGGCGGTGCTGCCGGAGATGCTGCGCGAGGTCGAGATGTCGTCCTTCCGCCAGGCTGCCCTGTCGAGTGCCGTGCAGGGCGGCTTCGTCGCCGGGGCCCTGATCTCGGCGATTTTCAATCTGGCCGACCGCTACGATCCGCGCCGCGTCTTCGCCGCCTGCGCCATCACCGCCGGCGCGGTCAACGCACTGCTGCTGATCGTCAGCCCGGGCAGCCTGCTCGCCATCACCGCCCGCTTCGTCACCGGTGCTCTGCTCGCGGGGGTCTATCCGGTCGGCATGAAGATCGCCGTGGGCTGGGGCAAGGACGACCGCGGCTTTCTGGTGGGCATCCTGGTCGGCGCCCTCGCCCTCGGCTCGGCCTCACCCTATCTGATCGCGCTCAGCGGCGGTGCCGATTGGCGCGCCACCGTCGCCATCGCCTCTCTCGCCTCTGTCTTTGCCGGACTCGGCTGCCTGGGGATCGCCCTGGGGCCCTATCACGGCAAGGCCGCCCGCTTCGACCCCAGCGTCATCGTCAAGGCCTGGACCAACCGCCGGGTGCGCCTCGCCTACGCCGGTTACCTCGGCCATATGTGGGAGCTTTATGCCATGTGGGCCTGGGTCGCGGCGATGACCGCCGCGTCCTTCAGCGCCAGCCTGCCGCTACCCGAAGCCGAGCGGCTGTCCAAGATTACCGCCTTCACCGCCATCGGGGCCGGCGCCCTGGCCTGCGTGGTGGCCGGCAAGGCGGCGGACAGAATCGGCAAGGCCCGGGTCGCCCTGCTGGCCATGGCGGTGAGCGGCAGCGCCGCCGTCGCCGCCGGGCTTACCTTCGGCGGGCCGGTCTGGCTGACGGTTGTGGTGGTGGTGGTCTGGGGCATCAGCATCATCCCGGACTCGGCACAGTTCTCCGCCCTGGTTGCCGATGCGGCGCCGCCGGAACAGGCCGGCAGCCTGATGACCTTTCAGACCGCCCTCGGCTTCACACTGACCATCTTCACCGTGCAGGCGACCCCGGCGCTGGCATCGGCCTTCGGCTGGCCGCCGGTGCTCTTCGCCCTCGCCCTCGGCCCTGCCTTCGGCATCGTCGCCATGGCCCGCCTGCAGGCGATGAAGTGACCGCTTGACCGGACAGCTTTGCCTGCGGGAAAAGACGCGAACCCTCGACAAACGGCGATAGGCAGTCTGGAAGGGCCGGCAAATGGAACAAGGTGAATTGAACTGGCGGGCCGAAGAGGCCTGCATGGCTGCCTGGCCGTCGCCAAGGCAGCTGATATGCGATGGCTGGCTGCTGCGCGCATCCGGCGGCGTGACGCGCCGCACCAACTCGGTCAACCCGCTGAGAAGCGGCCGGCGCGAACTGGCGGCAATCCTCGGCACCGCCGAAGCGGCCTACACCGGTCTCGGCCGGGATACTGTTTTCAGAGTTCTTTCCATTGCCGAGGAAATGGACAGACCGCTTGCCGATCTCGGCTATGCGGCGGAAGGCAATACATTGACCCTGTTCAACGACTCTGCGAACCGGCGCCCGGCAACGGAACCGGCGGACTTGACGGCTGAGCCGTCGAAGGAATGGCTGGCGACGCGGGCCCGACTGACTGCGGCCGATGAGGAGGAGTCCCAGGTCTACGAAACGATGCTGGATTTCATTGTCCTGCCACGCGCCTTTGCCGCCACGCGTCAGGGCGGCGCGATCGTCTCTATCGCCTATGGCGTCGTCCACCGGAACCTTGCGGTCATTGAGTCCGTCGCCACCGATCCCGACGCACGGCAGCGCGGCTACGGCAGACGGACCGTCGGTAAGCTTCTGGACTGGGCCGCAACGCAGGGCGCCGAGGCGGCTTGCCTGCAGGTCGTGGCCGACAATCCGGCAGCGTTGGCGCTCTATCGCTCCCTCGGCTTCTCGACGGAGCTTTACCGCTATCACTACCGCCGACAGCGCCGCAGCAACTGACCGTCATCCCCTTTGCGGAGATCAGTCGCTGGCCGGTTCAGGGCGGCCTTCCAGGAAGGCGCGGCTACCGGGATGCCACGGCACGGTACTGACTTCCGCAGTTTCGACGTCAGGCGCCAGTTCGGTTCCGGCCAGGGCCGCCGTCACCAGCCAGGCATGGCGTTCGGGAAAGTCCGACCGGGCGACCAGAAGCCGGTCGCCCAGCGGCAGCAGCAGACGCAGCGCGACGGCGCCGTAGGGGGCAAAGTCGCCACTGCCGGCCTGCATCGCGGCGGCCTCCGCTTTGCTGAGGGTGGCGACATCCATCTGTGCGGTGGCCAAGAGGCTGGCGAGCCGCCCGGCATGGGGTGCCCGGGCAACCCGCGACTTGGCCGCCGGCAGGTGCGCCTCAAGTTCTGCCACCACTTGCTTGGCCAGTTCGTAAGCCCCGGGGTCGGTCTTGTGGCAGCCGATCAGAAGATGCTTCTTGCGGTAGACGACCCACTGCCCATAGGGCGTGTGGCCGCTGAGCAGCAAAGCCGCACCGGCGCCGGCCCCCAGGCGCAATGCCAAGCCGAGCGCGCGGCGCCGTGTGTAGCCCCTCATCACTCCTCGAAAACGTCCTCGTTCAGCACCGCGGTGACGACGTAGTTCGGCACGTCGACGACCTGCCCGATGCGCAGGTCCACCGCGACACTCGCCAGGATGTAGGCCTGCTCGGCGGTGAGGCCGTGCTTGCGCTGGATGTAGTCGATCATCTTGATCAGCGCATCGCGCGCGGCCACCACCAGATCCTCGGAAAGGTTGGTGAGGTCGGCGATCTTCTCGCTTTCCAGATAGGTATGGGTCGGCGGAATCTCCCCCGCCGCTTTCAGGGGCAGGCCGATGGTCTGATAGAACTTGGAGGGTTCGATCTCCTTGATCTGCGTGCCGCCCTCGACCTCCGGCCCCGTGATGACGGCGCCTTCTCCCTTGCGGATATCGACGGTTACGGTGACCACCGCACCGGTTTCAACGGCGGTGCCGGAGACCTCGCCGTCACCCTGGGCGAAGTGCACATCGCCGACGAAGAGACCGCAGCCGTCGATGAAACACGGCAGCAGCAGGGTGGTGCCGATCTGCATCTGCTGCACGTCCATGTTGCCGCCGTTCTCGCGTGGCGGAATGGTGCGCAGGCACTGGTCCTTGGCCGAACCTTCGGGGCCGCAGACCGCCGAGGGCAGCCCACCGATGGGCTGTGGCGGCAGCGCGATACCGCCGGCCTCCCCCAGCAGCCTTTCGCGCTCCAGCCAGGTTTCGACTTCGCTCTGGCCCGGCATGACGCCGACCGAGCCCATGAAAGCCTCGTAGGGCACCTTGACGCCGGGCATCTGGTCAGAGACGGCATGGGTGCGGCTCAGTTTCCAGTTCACCAGATAGGGTTCGGTATAGATATCCCGCAGGAAGCCGAAGCCGGGCACGATGACGGTGTAGCCGTACTCGTCCGGTTCGATGTCGACGAGTGTCACGGCAATCACGTCGCCGCGCTCTGCGCCCTCGATGTGAACCGGCCCGGTCATGGGGTGAACGAAGTTCAGGTCCACCGCCGCCAGATCGTCGGTATTGGAATCGAGCGTCAGGTCGGAATCCAGCGCATCGCGGGTGTGATAGATGATCATGTCGCCGGGATTGGCGCGGACAACCGCCGGGATATCCGGGTGATAGCGGTTGAAACAGTTTGGGTCGTCAACGCAGTGGTCGCCCTGCTTTTCGATGACCACGCGGGTCTGCCATTTGGACTCGCTGGTATCGGCTGCCGCGGTTCCGGCAAAGCCCAAAAAAACCGCAGCGCCCAACACGAAAGACATTCTCATGATCCGCCTCCTGTCTCGCCGGTTTGTTTGTAGAGCTTCTATCCGGCGTGTTGCGGCGGGACGCTTCAACCCCAGCCCGCCAAGGCAGAAGCCTAGCAGGTCGTGATGAGAACCGGTAGGTCAGGCTTTGTTCGAGGCAAACAGCCGTCTTCATTGCCCTGCCGACAGCATCTCCGTGTAGCGGCGCTGCATCTCTTCGGGCGTGACCACTTCGATGTTATGACCGATCAGCCAGTCATAGCCGAAGGGATCGCGCAGGGTGCCGGAGCGTTCGCCGTAGAAATGGTCCTCTGGTGGTCTCAGCAGACGGGCGCCGGCAGCCACCGCACGATCGATCAGGGCGTCCGCATCGTCGACGTGGAGGTGAATGGAGAAGGTGTGGGGGGCATCGACCTTGGGCGCGTGAACATCACACTCGGGAAAAGCATCGGAGAGCATCAGCGTCGTACCGCCGATCAGCAGTTCCAGATGACCGATGCGCCCACCCGGTTCGACAAGGCGGAACTTTTCCGTCGCACCGAAGATATCTTTGTAATAGGCCGCAGCCTGCTCAGCCGGACTGGCTGTCAAGTAAACGAAGAGTTCGTGGATCGCCATGGCGGTTCCCCTTGCGTTGGAAGGCTTGGCCAATCCTTCCCCAAATACGGCGTCGCTGTCTTGAACAAATCTGACCTTGGCTTGCCATCTCAGAGCGCGACGTGGCGGGCGAAACGCGGTGCCATGCGGCGATAGCGCCCCGGCGAGAGGTCGGCAAAATGGCGAAAATCCCGCGTAAGGTGCGCTTGATCGGCGTAACCCGCCTCTGCCGCCAGATCGGCGGCAGTTTCGCTCGGCCCGGCTGCCAAACGGTCCAGAACCCGCCCGAAGCGCAGCAGGCGGCAATAGGTTTTGGGTTTCAGGCCGACGCTCTCGGTGAAACGCCGCGCGAAGTGACGGTGACTGTAATCGCTCTGTCCGACGACCGCGCCGACCGATGCGCCGGCCTCAAAGCCGGCCAAGGCCCGGGCGATCATCGGATCGATGCCCCGCAGCCGCGGCAGGCGCGCCACCAAGGCCGCTTCGAAGAGATCGAGCCGGCAGGACGCCGAGCGGGCCGCCCACAGCCGCTGGCGCAGTTCGGCCACCGGTGCCACCCCCCAGACGTCCTCAAGCGCAGTGTGGCGGCCGGAGAACTGCTTCGCAGGCGCCCCAAGCAGCAGACCGGCGGCCCCCGGCGTCAGCACGGCGCCGACAGTCGCCACCGGCTGCGAAGTGTCTTTCACATAAGGCGCGCTGCGCGGGCCGCCGATCACCGCCGCGCTGACCGTGAAACCCTCGGCATCGTCGCGATTCCAGAAAATCCGCAGCGGGTTCTCCGCCAGCCGCAGCACCAGATGCGGCGAAACGCTGGGCAGCATCATCTCCCGGCCCGAACCACCCGACCGCGCCCCGCCCCCGTCCGACACCCAAAGTTGCCGGACGAAGGGTCGCAACAGGTCTTTCGGCGGGCGGCTGAGCGGCATGGTGACATCCGGCGGTTGTTCACCGTCAGAATACAGGATCGAAACCGCTTTGGGGAGTTTCAGCCCGATGGTACCGGGTGGATCAGGAGTTTGAACCCTTCGTCCGGCGTCGGTGGCACGAAGTGGCGTGTGATCCGGTCATAGTCCGCCTCGCCGGGCGCGAAGGCATGGCAACCAGCTCGGTTGCGTTCCCGCAGCCGCGCCTTGCAGAGCGCATCCGGCGCATCGAGAAGATGCAGCTTGTGATCCGCGCCGGCGCCTTCGAACAGACCCCGCATCCAGCACCGGACCGGAACCGTATTGGCAGGGA
>JANQMC010000073.1 GCA_028280305.1 Pelagibius sp.
GTAGGCTTCCGTGCCCCGCGGCAGGGGATAGCGCGACCACTCGGCCGTGGCGGCGGCGATCTCCTCGGCGACGAAGGCCGGCGGCTGGTTCTTCGGCTCCCCGATGGACAGCAACAGGGGTTCCGCTTCGCCTCCGGCTGTGCTGCCCGGCTCATAGGGCTCGAGCAGGCGGTTCAGCCGGGCGAAGGGATGAAAGGCGAGCAGAGAACGGCGATCAGCCAAGATGCAATGCGTCCCAGGGGTTCGGCGGAATTGGGTCGGATCTCCAAGATCGATCCGGGTGACCCTCCCGGCGCCCCTCTCAGCGGCAGTCCAGTTGGCGGCGGTACAAAACGACAACGAGTCTAGCGGTCCGGCCCCACGGCGACAAGCGCGCCTTCGGGACCTCCGTCCCCGGAATCGCGCCGCGCTTCGCGGTCATCCATAGCAGAAAGCCTGCCTGCAAATCTGGGCAAAAAATGGGCCGAGTTCTCGATGAGCGGCGCGATACCGAGCGCTGTTTCACGGCCACGGCTGCCGCCCCGTGGCATCGCGCTACCCTGCCTACCCTTGTTGTATTAGGCTTGAGTGTCACTCAACCTTTGGGGGTTTCCCGTGCGTCGTGTCCTTGCTGGAATGGCCGTACTGGCCTTGGGTCTCACAGCCTGTGCGTATCCCATAAGCTTGGAGGACCGCTTTTATCAGACGGCGTTCTATGACGAGGAGGATGAGCGCGAAGAACGCTTGTTGAAGCGCTCAACGGATATGGTTCTTTTCGTAGAAGGCGGTACCGAGGCCGACCGCGCCCATGTCCGCCTGGTCTCCGGCCAGATTGCCGAAGCGACAGGCTTGCAGGTTTCCGAGACGGACGACAGCTCCAAAGCCAACGTGCGCATCAGGTTTGCCACAGAGGAACAGTGGGACGACTACATGCGCAGGCGGGTTGAACGGGGCCTCCCGTTTCTTTCGCAGTTCCAAATTAGCTGCAGTGTCGGCGTCTCCGGGCGTGACAGCGGTGACCTGTTCTTCTTTGTACACATTCCGGAAAAACACCCGCCTGCCGAGCGACGGGCGTGCATTGCCCAGGAACTCGGCCACACCACAGGGCTGACGAACGATGTCAACGGCGCTCACGACAGCGTCTTTGGCGATTGGGCCGGGTCCTCGGAACTGACGGAGGTCGACTACAAGCTGCTGCGCATCCTCTACGATCCGCGGCTCCGCCACGGGATGTCCTGGGAAGAGGCCAAACCCCACGTCCAGGCGATCATCGAGGAAATGGAGGCTGAGTAAGGGGCCTAGTGGTGATGGAAGTTGTTCTCGGGCCGCAAAAAAAGGGCCCGGAAGTGGTGCTTCCGGGCCAGTTTGGCAGAGGATGACCGTTTCCGGCCGACCCGGGGACCCCGACAAACCAAGCTGCGGGGGCCCGGTCCGGCCGGATACGGTCACCTGAGTGAACGCATGAACCGGGTCTCCTAGAGCGACTGGGAGCCGTGGCCGAACTCGGGATAGGCCTCCATCCCCAGTTCCGCCTTGTCGAGACCCATTTCCTCTTCTTCTTCGTCGACCCTGAGGCCGATGGTCGTTTTCAGGGCGAACCAGACGATGCCGCTGGTGACCACCATGAAGGCGCCGATGGCGACGATGCCGACGAGCTGAGTCGCCAACTGGCCGAAGACGCTGTCGGCGCTGAGGGCCACGGCGATGGTGCCCCAGATGCCGGCCACCAGGTGGGCGGAGACGGCGCCCACCACGTCGTCGACCTTCAGCTTGTCGAGCAGCGGGATGGCGAAGACCACCAGGGCACCGCCGACGGCGCCGACAAACAGCGCCATCAGGTGGTTCTGCACGTCCGGGCCGGCGGTGATCGACACCAGGCCGGCGATGGCGCCGTTCAGAGCCATGGTCAGATCGATCTTCTTGTAGATGATCTGCGTGAGGATGATCGCTGCCACCACACCGGCACAGGCGGCCAGATTGGTGTTCACGTAGACGATGGCGATGGCTGCCGCGTCTGCCGCCGAACCGAGGGCAAGCTGCGAACCGCCGTTGAAACCGAACCAGCCGAGCCAGAGGACGAAGGTGCCCAGGGTGGCCAGCGGCAGGTTGGCGCCGGGCATCGGGTGCACCGAGCCGTCGGCCCCGTACTTGCCCTTGCGCGGGCCCAGGATGACAGCGCCCACCAGGGCCGCCCAGCCGCCCACCGAGTGGACGATGGTGGACCCGGCGAAGTCGGAGAAGCCCATCGCGGTGAGCCAGCCGCCGCCCCACGTCCAGGAACCCTGGATCGGGTAGAGGATGCCGGTCAGCACCACCACGAAGATCATGAAGGGCCAGAACTTGATGCGTTCGGCCAGGGTGCCGGAGACGATGGAGGCCGCGGTGGCGACGAAGACCATCTGGAAGAACCAGTCGGACATCACCGAATAGGTGCTGTTATCGAGCACCAGGGCGAGCTGCTCTGCCGTGGCGTCGCCACCGGCGCTGACGAGCTCCGCTTCCGCGGCCGAGGTGTTGTAGAGGAAACTGAAGGAACCGATGTAGCTTGCGACATCGGTGTACATCAGGTTGTAGCCGATGACGTAGTACATGATGCCGGCCACCGAATAGAGCGCGATGTTCTTCAGGCAGATAGTGGCGGTGTTCTTGGTGCGCACCAGGCCGGATTCCAGCATGGCGAAGCCGGCGGCCATCCACATCACCAGGAAGCCGCTCACCAGGAACGAAAAGGTGTTGAAGACAAAGGCGGTCTCGGCGGAGACCCCGGCGCGGGCCGGCGTGGTGGCCAGCAGCAGCGCCGCCCCGGCAAGGCCGGCGATGCCGGCGGTCCGCTTCATGGTGTTGCCCCTCGTACTCATAGTCTTGGATTCCTTCCTAAAGCGCCTCGGCATTGGTCTCTCCGGTGCGGATGCGCACCGC
>JANQMC010000082.1 GCA_028280305.1 Pelagibius sp.
ATTCGCGCGAACAGGAATTCGAGGCTGACATGCTGGGCGGGCGTTATCTCGGCCGGGCGCGCTACGACACCCGGGCCATGGCCGGTTTCCTCACCCAGCATGTCAGCCTCGAATTCCTGTTCGCGCGAATAGCTGCGCACCAGCAGCGCCCCCAGGGTGCCGCCGGCCTGGGCCGCCGGGCCGCCCAGCAGCACGCCGAGCCCGGCCCCCGCGATGTTGGCGGCCATGGACTGGCCGTAGCGCTCCGCCGTGTGGCGGGCGGTCACGTGGCCGATCTCATGGGCCAGCACACCGGCCATCTCGGCCTCGTTTCCGGCCAGAGCCAGCAGACCGCGGGTGATGTAGACGTAGCCGCCGGGCAGGGCGAAGGCGTTGACCACGGGGGAATCGAGGATGGTGAAGGTGAACTTCAGATCCGGCAGCTCCGAGGTCTGGGCCAGAAAGTTGCCGACCGAGGTCACATAGGCGTTCAGTTCCGGGTCGGTGTAGGAGCCGCCGTACTGCGCCATCACCTTGGGGTGTTCCTTGCGCCCAAGTTCGGCCTCGCCCGCTTCGCTGAGGCCGCCGGTGAAGATGGTGCGCCCTGTCCCCGGCGCTGTGGCGCAGGCCCCGAGCAGCGGCAGCAGCACCGCGAAAACCGCAAGGACGCCGAGGGGGCGTTTGAGGGAATCGAAGAGCGCGGACATCATTCCTCCAACAATTCAACCGGCAACCATTCAATCGGGCAACAGTTCGATCTGCTCGGGGTGGCTCGCCTCGATCATCGGGCCGTTGCGCGACTTCAGCCAGCCGCGCACGCGCAGACGTTTGCCCTGGTAGGCCGTCAGGTCAATGCCTTCTTCCGCGAACAGCCCGGCGGCGCGCTTGCCGATCACGATGGTGAAGTCGCTGCGCCAGTCCTCGGCAAAGTTCAGATAGGTGTTGCGCCCGGCCCGGCCCACCGCGACCACGCGCCCCTCCACCAGCTCGAAGCCGCCGAGCCAGCGCCCGGCATTCTCCGCGGCGCGCAGGGCATAGAAGGGATCGGCCCAAATGCCGCGCCGGGCGGCCCGGGCTTCGCCCTCCAGGGCCAGCATCTCAGCGATCAGGCTGCGGTTGTCGTCGAAGCTGTAGACCCGGGCGAGGCCGGCCGCCAGGATCGCCCCCTGCACCCAGCGGGGCTTTGTTCCTTCTTCGGGCCCTGCTTCGCGGACAAAAAGATGGGCGAGAACACGGCCATGACGGTCGCCGCGGCGGCCGCCGAAACCCAGATCGACGGTCTTGCCCAGGGTGAGGTCTTCCAGCAGCGCCTTGGCCTCGCCGGAGAGCGGCCAGGGCTCGAAGCCGGCCCGGCCGAGCGGCAGTTTCGGCGCCTGGATGCCGACCAGGCGGATCTCCCGCCCGTCCGCCAGCACCAGGGTGTCGCCGTCAACCACCTCGGCCACCCGGCCCACCTCGCCGGGGCTGAGTGCTTCCTCAAAGTCAGCGGGCACCACCGCCAGGGCCGGCCAGGCGACGGGCAGCAGCAAAACGGCCAGCAAAAGGCGCAAAGCGGATCGCGACATGGCAACCAGTCTACAGGGCCGCCCCCGCCCGGGCGAGAGGTGCAAGACAGCCTGTGCCGCTAAGCCCTAAGGCCGCCTAAGCCCTAAGAAAGTTGGCACGACGCGGCCGCCTGGGATATGCAGGAAGCCGGGCTTTGGGGACACAAAGAGGAAGAGGCTGGCCGGATGCTCGCGCAGGACCTGTTTTCACCGATCGAGCCCTACGACAGCGGGCGGCTGGAACTCGACGACACCCACAGCATGTATTGGGAGGTCTCGGGCAACCCGACGGGCCGGCCTGTGGTCTTTCTGCACGGCGGGCCCGGCGCCGGGGCGGGGCCGGATCACCGCCGCTTCTTCGATCCGCGCCACTACCGCATCGTGGTCTTCGACCAGCGCGGCGCGGGCCGCTCGACCCCCCTGGGCGCCGTCGAGAACAACTCCACCCAGCACCTCATCGCCGATATGGAGCGGCTGCGCGATCACCTGGGCATCATGCGCTGGCATGTCTTCGGCGGCTCCTGGGGCTCGACCCTGGCGCTGGCCTATGCCCAGGCCCATCCCGAGCGGGTCTCGGCGCTGGTGGTGCGCGGCATCTTCCTCGGCAGCCGGGCGGAGATCGACTGGTTTCTCTTCGGCATGGCCAGGGTGTTCCCGGAAAACTGGCGCAACTTCGCCGCCGCGGTGCCGGAAGACGAGCGCGGCGACCTCATGGCCGCCTACCGCAAGCGCCTCTTCGACCCCGACCCCAAGGTGCATCTGCCCGCCGCCCGGGCCTGGAGCGTCTATGAGGGGAGCTGCTCCACCCTGCTGCCCAGCCCGCAGACCGTCGCCGCCTTCGGCGAGGAGCGCCACGCCCTCGGCCTCTCGCGCATCGAGGCGCACTACTTCGAAAACCATGTCTTCCTGGAGGAGGACGCCCTGATGAAGGGCCTCGACCGGATCCGCAACATTCCCGCCGTCATCATCCAGGGCCGCTACGACATGGTCTGCCCCATCGCCACCGCCGACGCCCTGCACCGCGCCTGGCCGGAGGCCGACTACCTGGTCGTCCCCGACGCCGGCCACTCCGCCATGGAACCCGGCATCCGCCGCGCACTGGTGGCGGCGACGGAGCGGTTCAAGGGCGTGGAGTAGCGGGTATCAGCGGTACACAATCAAGTATCGTCGATATGGTCTTTGGCATTTGAAGGCAAGTTGCATTGCTTACAGCTGCATCTAATATCTAGTAAAAGTCGATTCTGACGCGCTATCTTTCCACTTCTGGCACTCAGCGGCAAATTACCCCAAAGCTAAAAGTTAAAAGTTAAAAGTATTTCATGCGTGAATTTCGAAAAATTGTGGACCTTCCTCCAGCTCGATTGAGAAAATCAGACGTTCGAGAGTTAGCCAACCTACTAGTGGAGGCTGCCCCGGATAATCGAGTCTCTTCGGGATTTGTTGAACCATATAGTTTCTCCATTGAAGCGGGAGAAATAACGCTCAAAGCAGACTCCATCGAACAGCTTTTGAGTCAAGAACTGCCAAAAACGGCTGACACACTGGTAATTAGTGTCGTCGGCTGGGCAAAGGACAGAGGTATTGATCGCGGGGTCACCGTCAGAGTTGGACGTCAATCAGCAACTGCCCAAGTTCATTCAACAAACGAGATCTGGTTCCAGGGGATAACACAGAAGATCCTGCACTTCTTCCAACATAGGCGCTCCTGGTATTCCAAAATTCATTTCTGGTTGCCTAGCTTTATGGGAATGATAACTGGTGGATGTATAGCTGCTTGCGTGGCGCTTTTGGCTATGGAAAAGCCTGTTACAGCAGCCTTTGCATTCATAACGATCGTCGCGCTCTTTTGCTGCAGCAAATGGATAGTGACAGGCCGCCTGTTTCCAACGACAGATATACGCTTTGGCGATCAGCGCAAGGTGGACTCTGCAGTTCTAGGCATTGTGGTAGCAGCAATAGGGGTCTCCGCAACTGTGGTCGGAGTAGCTTTCGAGATAATTAGGGAAGTCAGCAAGTAGGCAACTTGCTCGGACGAACCGCCAACTCTTGTTTTAATCTTGTCCGCTCATAAATTTGGTAACTTGCAAAAAGGCATGAAACAGCGGATGGGTTTCAATACTGGCCCCGTAGCTCAGCTGGATAGAGCGACAGATTCCTAATCTGTAGGTCGCAGGTTCGAATCCTGCCGGGGTCACCAGCCCTACAAAGACAGTCCGACACCCCGCGACAATCCGGCATATGACAGCGCCCATGGCCTCGCCTATGCTCCGCGGCCATGCGCATTCTCTGGATTCTTCTCGGGCTTCTGGGCCTTGGCGCCGTGGCGCTGGGCGCTTACGGCAGCCATGGGGCGGCCTTTGCCGACGCCCGGGCGCAGGACGTCTTCGACACCGCGCTGCGCTATCACTTCGCCCATCTCGCGCCCCTGGGGCTGGCGGCGCTGATCGGCAGCTTGGCACCCGCTGCAGGGCGGCGGGCGGGCCTCGCCGCCATCCTGTTGCTGGCCGGCATGGCGCTGTTCTGCGGGTCGCTCTATCTGAGGGCCCTCGGCCTCGCCGAGATCACCAACCCCTTGGCGCCATCAGGCGGCTTCACGCTGATGGCCGGCTGGCTGGCGCTGGCCTGGGCCGGGCTCGGCTGCCTGCCGAAACGATAGAGCAGTCTCAGCGGCCGGAGCGTTTCAGGCTGCGGCGGTCGGCGGCCCAGGTGGACCAATAGACCCGGCGCTTGCCGAGGGTCTCCGAGACCTTGCGCAGGGCACGGATCAGCGGGAAGGCCAGACGGTGGGCCCGACCGGTTTCCATGACCTTGTCGTGGCGCTGGGTGCCGATGGTCGATTCCAGGGCCGCATCCGGCGCCACCGGGGCCGGCTCCACGGTGAACCAGACCAGCCCGTGTTCCCAACTGCGGCCCATCAGCGTATCGACCGCCAGCCAGTTGCGCTGCAGGGCGGGCAGCAGCTTCTCGGCGCCGCTGCGGCGCAGCAGATAGGCATGAGCGCCGCCCAGGGTGGTCTCCAGCCGCACCAGCCAGTAATCGCCGGAGAGAGCATCCCCCTTCAGATGGGCAACGCGGCGACGCCGGCGGCGGCGCATTTTCTTGTCGTCGACGAAGCGCACCATGTCGAAGGGCTGTTCGCTGGCCAGGATCGCCGCCATCACCGCCGGAAAGTCGGCGTGGAAGACCACGTCATCCTCCAGCACCAGGGCCTGGTCCAGACCCTCCGCCAAGAGGCGCTCGCAGGCCGCGCGGTGGGAAAGGGCGCAGCCCAGTTCCGAGGCCGTCAGATCGCGGCCGTAGGCATAGCGCCGCCGTTTGCGGTCATAGGCCGGATGGGCGGCGACGTCGATCTCGCGGCCGTCCACCGCCTCGATGAAGGCGTAGTCCAGGCCGAGGGCGTCGAGGCGTTGGCGCATGGCATCGCGCCGCGCCGCGGCGCGGGCCAGATTGATGACGAAGACCTTCAGCCCCTGCATGACAGCTTTGCTTGCTTCCCTGGGATTACGCCCGGCCCCGGCTTCATCACACAATCGGCGGCCCCGTACAAGAACCGGGCTCCCGGCCTATCCTGAGGCTTGTTGTTCCGAGGGCTCGTCTTTCGGGGACCGCTCTGCTATAGAGCCCGCGCTTTTTTCAAGATCGTGCCGCGCAGCGCGGCCTTTGGCAGTGAGAGGGGATCAGGAGATGGACGTTAAGGGGCTTGCAGCAATCGTCACCGGCGGAGGATCGGGCCTGGGCGCCGAGACGGCGCGGCATCTGGCCGCTGCCGGGGCCAAGGTGACGGCACTGGATCTGAACGGCGAAGCCGCCGAGGCCGTGGCCAAGGAAATCGGCGGCCTGGGGCTGGCCTGCGACGTTTCCAGCGCCGAGGCCGGCGAGGCCGCGGTGGCCCAGGCGCGGGAAGCCCACGGCCCCTGCCGGGTTCTGGTGAACTGCGCCGGCATCGCCCCGGCCAAGCGCATCGTCGGGCGCGACGGGCCGATGCCCCTCGACTTCTTCGAGAACGTCATCAAGGTGAACCTGATCGGCAGCTTCAACCTGCTGCGCCTGGCCGCCGCCGACATGCTGGGCGCCGAGCCGCTGAACAGCGACAACGAGCGCGGCGTGGTGATCTCCACCGCTTCCATCGCCGCCGTCGAAGGCCAGCTCGGCCAGGTCGCCTATGCCGCCTCCAAGGCCGGAATCAACGGTATGATGCTGCCGGCGGCCCGCGAGTTCGCCAAGATGGGCGTGCGCGTGCTGACCATCGCGCCGGGCCTGATCGGCACCCCGCTGCTGCTGAACATGCCCCAGGAAGTACAGGACAACCTGGCCGGACAGGTGCCTTTCCCGCACCGCTTCGGCCACCCCGCCGAGTTCGGCAAGCTGGTCATGCACATCTGCGAGAACACCATGCTGAACGCCGATACCATCCGCCTCGACGGCGCCATGCGGATGCAGTAGGCGGAAACCAACAGAGCCCCCTCACCCTCCCGCCCATTTTGAATTCGGGGGCGGGCCCCTCCCTCTCCCGCAAGGGGAGAGGGTTTCTGCTGCGGCCCTTTTGGGTTCCCCTCTCCCCCCGACCTAAAACACTTGGGTGGGAGAGGGTCGGGGTGAGGGGGCTTTTGTTAGGTCCAACTCACCTCTAACCCGCGTAGCTCTCGATGCGTTTGGCGAGCTTCACATCGAGCTCGGAGAGGCCGTCGCAATCGTGGGTCGTCAGGGTGATTTCCACACGATTGTATACATTGAACCACTCGGGATGGTGGTTGAGCTTTTCCGCCGCCAGGGCGACCCGGTTCATGAAGCCCCAGGCTTGGTTAAAGCTCTTGAACTGAAATGTCTTTTTCAGGGCATCGCGGCCCTCCACCGGGGCCCAGCCGGGCAGGGTCTCAGGCAGAGTTTTGCGTTCCTCGGTACTTAGCTTCTCCACCATGGCGTTCCTCCGAAAAATAATCGTCCGGGTTAAGGTTAACCGAAAGTGACTGTGCTTGGACTCCCGGTCAAGGCAGGCTAAGTTGGGGTCAAGAAAAGGCGATAGGAACGGTTATGGCACGCATGCACGACGTCGGGCGCTACACGACACCGCCCGAGACCAAGCATCTGGAAGCGCTGGCGCGGGAGGCTTATGCCACCATCCCCGCGGACCTGCGCGATGCCCTGGGCAACGTGGTCATCCATGTATTGGATTTCCCCGACGACGACACCATGGAGGAGATGGACTGCGAGTCGCCCTTCGATCTGCTGGGGCTCTATCGCGGCACCAGCCTGCTGGCCAAGTCGACCATGGACACCCCGGAAGACATGGACATGATCTTCCTCTATCGCCGTCCGATCCTCGACTACTGGTGCGACAGCGGTGACGATCTGGCCGACGTCGTGAAGCATGTGCTGATCCATGAGATCGGCCATCACTTCGGCTTCTCCGACGACGACATGGAACAGATCGAGCGCTATCCCTGATAGTCGCCCGGGATAGAGCAAACCGACAACGGCCCGCCGCAAGACGGGCCGTTTTTCGCTGGTACGGAGAAGCCCCCCTCACCCTCCCGCTGACGCGGGCCCCTCCCTCTCCCACGGAGGGGAGAGGGTAAAAACAGGCGCTCGAATCGTTTTTGGTTCTCCCTCTCCCCTTGTGGGAGAGGGCCGGGGTGAGGGGGCTTTTTTGGTTTCAACCCTCGCCCGCGACGAAGCTGATGGCCTGGCGGGCCGTGCGTTTGCTGTGCTTGCGCTTCAGGGGCTCGTGGAGGAAGCGGTTCACAGCGGCCAGCAGATCGGATACCCAGGGCGCTTCCGGGTCCGCCGCGATCTCCTCCCGCGCCGCCGTCAGCAGTTTCACAAGGTGCACCGAGACGATGTACTCGGTCTGGGCGTGGTCGAAGAGCCCGCGCATGTTCTCATCGAAAAAGGTGCCACTGTCGTCGACCCGCCAGGCGCTGGCGTCATAATCACGGTCGACGTAGGCGGCATTGCGGCCGATGAAACAGGCGATCTGCAGCAAGCCCTGAGGCCAAAGCCGAGGATGGCGGCTGCAAAGCACCCGCACCGCATTGCTGAAGGTCACGGCATGAGTGAAATCGAGCCAGCCGACGTTGTGGGAAACCGATTTGTCGGTGGCGTCCTGGATCGCGAGGTCAAACTGCAGGAAGTCCGCCACCGCCGCCCCCAGCAGCGCATCGTAGAGCGCCTTGATGTCGCCGCTGGAGCGCAGGGCGCGGTCCATCACCTTGGGCAGCGAGAGGCGGCGCAGGTCCTCGGGGGCAATCGGCTCCCCGCCCGCGCCGTCCCAACGCGCCAGGGCCGCGCCGTAGCTACGGAATTCCGGGATCAGGTCCTCCCGGGTCGCATAGACGAGAGAGCGCACAAGGGTGAGCAGCAGCGGTTCGGCACTGTCGGGGCCGAGGCGTTCGATCAACTGGCCGGTCTTGTAGACATAGATCGCCGCATGGCCGAAGTCCTGATAGTGGGCCAGCGCCGCTTCGGCCAGAGGTTCCTCCAGATCAGGATAACCCAATCCGGCAGCCAGGGCGCCGCGCAGCAGGGCCATGGCGGCGGTCTCGTCTTCCGCCTCGATGGCGGCGACGAGGGCGGCTGCGTCGTAGGGACGGCTTTCCGCCGGGAAGGGATAGGCCGGCTCCCGCAGAGAATCCCAGGCCAGGTGGCCGACGATCTCCAGCAGCGGCACCAGGCGCTCGCCTTCGTCAGCCGCCTTTTCCTCCCGCAGGGCCAACCAGTCGGGCGCCGCCGCATGGGCATGGGTGGTGCCGAACTCGAAGTGGGCCGCGGTCCAGCCGACCGCCCCGCGCAGGGCATCCAGCGGGTCGCCGCCGGCCAGCTCCAGGCGCGCAATCTCCCGCGCCATGCGGTCGTACTCGTGACGGCGGAAGGACTGATGCAGGTTTTCCAGCGCCGCCGCCCGGCGTTCTTCAGCCGGCGGGTCGGTGATGTCGAGCCAGACTTCACCGTTGATAATCTCCACGGGATAGCGGCGCAGTTTGTCGCCGCCGACCAGGGTCTCGCCGCCTTCGAGATCGAATTTCCAGTTGTGCCAGTTGCAGGTCAGAACGCAGCCCCCGCCGTCCGCCCCCTGGGTCAGCTTGCCCTCCACCAACGGAAAACCTTCATGGGGGCAACGGTTGTTGCAGGCGTAGACAGCATCCTCGCTTGCGAAGACGACGATCTGCTTGCCGCCGCTCTTGACGACCTGACGGCCCTTTTCGCGTAAGGCTTCGAGGGAACCGACAAGCAACTTGTCACCGGCCCGAGGTTCGGCTGCCAAGGCGGTCATGGCTGTTCTCCTCATCCAATATTCGAAAGTTTTTTCTTGAGAAATACGATAGGACCGCCGCTTGCTTTTCTCAAGAAAAAACTTTAGGTAATAAGAATGCTGAAGAAAGTCGCAAGACCGGGCGAGAAGCGCAGCCGCCGCGCCCTCATCGATCATCTGAAACAGGACGGTCCCCAGGACGCCACCCAATTGGCCGAGCGCCTGGGCATTTCCGCCATGGCGGTACGCCAGCATCTCTACGACCTGGAGGCCGAGGGCCTTGTGACTCATGAGGCCGAGGCACGGCCGCCCGGGTCGGCAAGAGGCCGTCCGGCCAAGCTCTGGGCCCTGACCAAGGCCGCCGACCGTTTCTTTCCCGACGGCCATGCCGATCTCACCGTCGGCCTCATCGACTCGATGAAGCAGGCCTTCGGCGCCAAGGGGCTGGAGAAGCTGCTGGCGGTGCGCGCCCGCGAGCAGGTCGAGGCCTACAAGGCCCGCATCGGCAAGCGCCGCAGCCTGCCGGCGAAGCTGCGCGCCCTGGCGGCGATCCGCAGCGAAGAAGGCTATATGGCCGAGGTGGAAAAAGCCGCCGGCGGTTATCTGCTGATCGAAAACCATTGCCCGGTCTGCTCGGCAGCCGCCGCCTGCACCAGCCTCTGCAGCAGCGAACTGGAAGTCTTTCAGCAGTCCCTGGGCGGCACGGTTGAGGTGAAACGCATCGATCACATCCTCGCCGGCGCCCGGCGCTGTGCCTATCTGGTCACGCCGAAAGACTGACCCGTTAGATCATCAGCACTCCTGGCTTCATGCTTCGAGACAGCCGCTAGGCGGCTTCCTCAGCATGAGGGCAAACAAGGCGTGGCGCCCGCTTGGTTTTTCGATAACCTGCGCTTCGGCCAACAAGGACGTCCTCGTGGATCATCTCCAGGAATTTCACCCCCGCCGCACTTTGTCGTTGCCCGTCGTGGAAGGCATCGGATGGCAGTTGAAGCAGTATGCCATCCTCGCCGACGGAAGGGATTTCGACGACTGCATCGCAGCCGCAGCAGCAACTGAAGCACTCAAAAGACTGCCCGCCGCTGGCAGTCTAATTGACGGCGCTGGAAACCACGGTGTCGGCTTTCAGATCGTCCACTTTGCAGAGGTCGCCGTCGTATCCCCGGTATTCTACTGGCAGTGGGGCAGTGTTCTCGCAAGCATCGAGCAGATGCGCGCGCAGTGGGAAACACCAAAGGATTTCGGCACCGGTGTGAAGGAGGTCGTGGGCTGCATCTGGGAAATGGAGGTTGTTTGCTTTGAGGTCGAGGCGTGGAAAACGACGCTGCTAACGGATGCAAGAACCCCGGAACAGAGACTTGCGCGCTATCTTGAACGGCGATTTGCGTAGCGTCTGTCTCACGGCCGCGTCAGCCGCTTCACCCGCTTGCGCAGTTCGGGCAGCAGGTCTGTCTCGAACCAGGGGTTCTTCTTCAGCCAGGCGGTGTTGCGCCACGACGGATGCGGCAGCGGCAGGTAGTCCGGCAGATAGTCGCGCCAGGCCCGCACCGTTTCGGTGAGATTCTTCTGCCGCCGCTTGCCGAGGTAATGGCCCTGGGCATAGAGACCGACCAGCAGTGTCAGCTTCACCTTGGGCAGGGCCGCCAGCAGCGGTGGATGCCAGAGCGGCGCGCATTCCGGGCGCGGCGGCTTGTCGCCGCCCTTGGCATCGACGCCGGGATAACAGAACCCCATGGGCACGATGGCGATCCGGCCCGCGTCGTAAAATCTTTCCTTGGGGATCGCCAGCCAGTCGCGCAGACGGTCGCCGGAACGGTCGTCCCAGGGCGTGCCGCTTTCGTGGACCCGGGTGCCCGGCGCCTGGCCGATGATCATCAGGCCGGCCCCGGGTTCGGCCCGCAGTACCGGGCGCGGCCCCAGGGGCAGATGCTCGGCGCAGACCCGGCAGGCCCGGGCGGCGGCAAGGATTTCCTCCAGGCCAGGTCCCGATCCCTGTCTTTGGGGCGGCATCTTACCAGCCATCTTTCAGGACCTGTTCGACGAAGGCCGGCACCTCCTGCGTCGCCGGGCCGTAGCGGCGCTCGGCAAAAAAGGTCTGCCCTTCCGAGGGCTCAAGGTTCAGCTCCAGGGTGTGCGCCCGGCCGTTGCTGCGGGCCTGGGTGACGAAACCGGCGGCGGGATAGACATTGCCCGAGGTGCCGATGGAGACGAAGAGATCGCAGGCCGCCAGGGCATCGTAGATGCGCTCCATCTCCAGCGGCATTTCACCGAACCAGACGACATTGACCCGTAGCGTGCCCTCGACGCCGCAGGACGGGCAGAGACTGTCGATGGTCATGGCCTCGCGCCAGGGGCTGATGGCACCGCAGGCGAGACAGCGTGCCTTCAGCAACTCACCATGCATATGGATCAGCGCCGGCGAGCCCGCCCGCTCATGCAGGTCGTCGATGTTCTGGGTGACCAGCAACACCTCGCCCGGCCATTCCCGCTGCAGTCTGGCGATCGCCAGATGCGCGGCGTTGGGCGCCACCGCCTGGTCCAACAGACCCTTGCGGCGATGATTGTAAAAAGCATGGACATGATCGGGATTGCGGGCAAAGGCCTCCGGCGTCGCAACGTCTTCGATGCGCACCCGCGCCCAGATTCCGTCCGGATCGCGGAAAGTATCGAGGCCTGATTCCTTGGATATGCCCGCCCCGGTCAGAATGACGATACGGCGGTCTTTCATCTCAAAATAACTGCTTTCGCTTCCTGATCCCCAGTTCGAAGCGTCCAGGCGCCGCCAAGCGTCTCGGTTCTAAAACTGGCGTTTCTCTGAATTCTCGCGCAAGCTTGCTCACGCGCTAAGGCAATGATAGATCAAAACCAGCGCCTGTGTTCCATTCATTCTTTTGTGAATAGACTTATTACACTCAAGGTCCTTGTCGTCTGCACCGGGAACATTTGCCGTTCGCCGACAGCCGAAGCCTTGCTGCGCCATCATCTCGAATCTTCCGGACTGGCGGACCGCATCATTCTCGATTCCGCCGGCCTGACGGGATACCACGTCGGGGATGCTCCTTCGCCCGAAGCGGTGCACTGCGCCGCCGCGCGCGGTTACGACCTTACGGGTCTGCGGGCCCGCAAACTGACCCAAGGTGACTTCGCCGACTTCGACCTGATCCTGGCGATGGACAGAGGGCACATGCAGGAACTGGAGGCACTGTGCCCCCGGCAGTCGGCCTGCCGCCTCGCGCTCTTCCTGGAGGTTCTGCCGGAGGCAGGCGAAGAGGTCGCCGACCCCTATTACGGCACCCTGGCGGACTACGAGTCCATGCTGGACCTCATCGAAGCGGCCACCCCCGCCTGGATTAAGGCTTTCAAGCAGGACTACCTGGCTGGTCATGGACCCGATCACTAGCGGCGGCCGGCGGCCGCTGCAGCAGCTTCTCGCCGACACCCTCGGCCAAAGGCCCGAGGCCGTCACCCCTCTGCTCGGCGGCTGTGTGGCCGAGGTCTTCCGGGTGGATCTGGCTGGGGCCGAACCTCTGGTGGCCAAGGTTGCCCCGGAAGGCGGCCTCGCGATCGAGGGCTTCATGCTCGACTTCCTCGCGGCCAGGACCAGCCTGCCAGTGCCGCCGACACGCCACGTCGCCGACCAGTTGCTGCTCATGGACTACATGGATCATGAAGCGGGCGCCGGCGACACGGCAGCGCAGGAAGACGCCGCCGAACGGCTGGCGGCGCTGCACGCCATCACGGCCCCGGCCTACGGCTTTGAGCGCGATACGGTGATCGGCGCCCTGCCGCAGCCCAATCCCTGGACCGAGAACTGGTGCGACTTCTACCGCGAGCAGCGCCTGCTGGTGATGGGCCGGATCGCCCGGGAGTCCGGCCGCCTGCCGGTGGAAATCCACCGCGAGCTGGAAGCCTTCTGCACCAGGCTGGAGCGCTTCATCGAGCAGCCGCCGCAGCCCGGGCTGGTGCACGGCGATGTCTGGTCCGGCAATGTTCTGCTGCGCCGCAGCAGCGTCGCCGCCTTCATCGACCCGGCGCTCTACTTCGCCGATCCGGAGGTGGAAATCGCCTACATCGAGTTGCTCTCGACCTTCGGGCCCGCGTTCCACCGCCGCTATCAGGCACTGCGGCCGCCGCGGCCCGGCTACCGCGAAGCCCGCCGCGACATCTACAACCTGTTTCCTTTATTGGTGCACACGCAGATCTGTGGACCCCCCTATGCGCAAATGGTGCGGGACATCCTGACCCGCTACGCGTAGAGATGAAGCATGAGCGACGAGGTTGCAAAACCCGCAGCCGGTGAGCGGATCGGTTTCGGCATCGCCTGTGCGCTGGTCGGGCTCTTCGGCATGGCGGTCATGGACGCCTGCGCCAAGTTCCTGGGCGAAGGCTATGCCGTGAGCCAGATCATCCTGGCCCGCAATTTCTTCGGCCTCATGACCATTCTTGCCTTCGTAGTCTTCAGCAGCGGCGGTCTTGCCAACCTGCGCCCGCGCCGCCCCGTTCTGCTGCTGGCCCGCGCCTGCGCCAACCTGGGCGCCGCCTTTCTGTTTTTCACCGGCCTGCGCTACATGCCCCTGGCCGATGCCTTCGCCATCGCCTTCGCCGCCCCCCTGTTCATCACCGCGCTTTCGGTGCCGGTGCTGGGCGAGCATGTCGGCATCCGGCGCTGGGCGGCGGTGATCTTCGGCTTCCTGGGCGTGCTCGTCGTCGTGCAGCCCGGCACCTCGGCCTTTCGAATCGAGGCGCTGCTGCCGCTGGGGGCGGCGTTCTGTTACGCCATCGCCATGCTGATCGGGCGCAAGCAGACCCGCTTTCTCTCCACCTCGGCGATCCTGTTCTGGCCCAGCCTCATTGCCGTCACCGTAACGCTGGCGATGATGCCGGCCCAGTGGCAGACCCCGACCCTGCCCGACCTCGGGCTGTTCATCTTCATGGGGGTCATCGGCACGGCGGGCATGATGCTGATCACCCAGGGCTACCGCTTCGCCCCGGCAGCGGTGATCGCGCCCTTCGACTATTCGGTGCTGCTCTGGGGCGTCATCTTCGGCTGGGTCATCTGGCAGGACGTGCCGGGCGCCGAAGTCTGGATCGGCTCGGCCATGCTGATCGCCAGCGGCCTCTATATCCTCCACCGCGAAACGCGCAAGCCGAAGGAAACCGCACCGCCGGCAGGACCGATGGGCCCGACGTCCTAGAGCAGATCCGGGCTTTATGGAATCGCCCTAGCAAACCACTTGGGAGCGATCCATCCAACCCGGTGAATCTGCTCTAACCATTTGATGGCGATCGGATTCACATGTTTTGGCGCTACCACGAAGTGGTTCCGTCAAAACATGATCCGATCTAGTGCTTGCCGGCCGGCGTAGTAACACGCAGGTTTTCGTAGAGCCGGCCGCTTGACGCTTCAGAACGAAACGCGCGAATCCGGGCGTAGAGTGCATCCTTCTCAGGATCGTCAGCGATCGCGTTCACCGTAAAACCTTGGCGGTGAAGACGGCAGGCGGAACCGCGGCGGCCGGAACGTTTCACCCAGTGACTGGCAAAGGCCTGCGCCGGGTTGCTGGCATTGGCGACCGAGATGAAGAGGCTGTTGGTGAAGGCATGGCCCTGCAGGGTCGGCGGAACGACATCACTGTGCAGGTGACGTCCGTCCAATCCTGCAGCGAAGGCCGAAAGAAAAACCAGGTCGACGCCGGCCTCGGCGTAGGCTTGCCAAAGCCCCGGGAAAGACCATTCCAGACAGACCAAAATACCGCAGCGCCGGCCGGCGATGTCGATCACCGCCGGAGCGCTGCCGGGGGTAAAATGGTCCAGCTCGCTCAGCGAACAGCAACGCTTGTCATAGCGGATGGCCGGATCACCATGCGGCCCGACGACAAAAACAGAATTGTGGGGAAGCCAGGCTTCGTCGAAGCGGTGCGCCGCCCCGTAGACAACCCAGACCCCCAGATCGCGGCAAGTCTCGGCAAGCTGGTCGTGGACTGCTGCCAAGCCAGCCCAATCGTAGCCCGCCCATCGCTCCACCTTTTTGTCCAGATACCCCGACAGGGCACATTCCGGGAAATGCACCACCGCCGCATCCGCAGCCGCCCGGCGCATCAAGGCGATCATCCGACGAACGTTGGCCACGGGATCGGCGGTGACGGCAAACTGCACCGTCGCGACGCTAAGGCGGGGTTGGCTCATGGCCTTGGAACTATAGCAGCGGATAGGCTGCTTCCGGCGCATAGATCGCGCCTTCGCGGGCGAGGTAGCTGGAAAAGAGCGTGAACTCGGTCACCTCGAAGGGCGCGGCGCGGAACAGCGACCGCTCGACGATATAATCGTGCAGACGTTCGCCCGGATTGGTCTTGAAGCGCGCCAGGGTGACATGGGGTTTGAACTTGCGCTTTTCCGGCGCCAGCCCGGCCCGCTGCAGGGCGTTTTCGATCTTGGCCTGCAACCGCTCCAGCGCCTCGTTCGGCTCTACCCCCACCCAGAGCTGGCGCGGACGGCGGTCGTCGCCGAATTCGCCGAGGCCGGCAAGGGTCAGGGAAAAGCGCTTCCCCTTGAGCCCGGAAAGCGCGGCATCGATGTCCTCCGCCTCATGGCGCCCGACCTCGCCGATGAACCGCAGGGTGAGGTGGAGGTTCGACGGATCGACCCAGCGCGCACCGGGCAGGCCGGCGGAAAGAGCGCAGAGCCGGCTGCGCAGATCGGCGGGAAGGGCAAGGGCAACGAACAGACGCATGATCGGTAACACAAACTGACGAAAAAAAGGCCACAACGGCAGCCTTGGCTGCTGCGTTCAAGTGTTCAGGGGCAAGGGCGGTCAGGGCCAAGGGCGTTTAAGGACAGGGATAGGTGTAGTCCTTGTGGATCGCTTCGATCCCCGCAAGCACCTCTTCACTGAGCACCATATCCTTGGCCTGGAGGTCCAGCTTCAGCTGTTCCATTTTCGTGGCACCGATGATCGAAGCGGTCACGAAGGGGCGGCTGAGCACGAAGGCATGGGCCAGATGCGCCGGGTCGAGGCCATGATCCCGGGCCAACTTCACATAGGCAGCCGTCGCCGCCTCGGCCTGCTTGCCCTGATAGCGGGTGTTATCCGGCCACAGCGTGCGCCTTGCACCCTCGGGCCACTGGTCGTTCAGGTACTTGCCGCTGAGGGCACCGGCGGCGAGCGGCGCATAGGCCAGCAGGCCGCAATCCTCGCGCAGGGCGACCTCGGCCATGCGGGTTTCGAAGCTGCGGTTCAGCAGGCTGTAGGGATTCTGGACCGACGCCATGCGCGGTCCCCTGCCCGCTTCCGAACCGGTGATGAAGCGCATGGCGCCCCAGGGATTTTCGTTGGAGAGACCGACCTGGCGCACCTTGCCGGCCTGCACCACCGCATCCAGCGCCTCCAGGGTTTCATCGACGGAGGTCTCATCGGCCTCGGCATCGTGTTCGTAGGCGAGGCCGCGGAAATCGTTGGTCGCCCGGTCCGGCCAGTGCAGTTGATAGAGATCGATGTAGTCGGTCTTCAGACGCTTCAGGCTGGTGTCGACCGCCGCGGTGATGTGTTCCTTGTTGAAGCGGGTCTCGCCGCCGCGGATATAGGGAAAGCGGTTCTTGTTCGGCCCGACGATCTTGGTCGCCAGCACCACCTTGTCGCGCTTGCCGCGGGCGGCGAACCAGTTGCCGATGATCTCTTCAGTGCGCCCGTAGGTCTCCGCCTTCGGGGCGATGGGATACATCTCCGCGGTATCGAAGAAGTTCACCCCCTGATCCAGGGCATAGTCCATCTGCTCGAAGCCTTCGGCCTCGGTGTTCTGGATTCCCCAGGTCATGGTGCCCAGGCAGACGGCGCTGACCGAGATGTCGCTGCGCCCGAGTTTGCGATGTTCCATGAGAGGTCCCCCAGAGTGCCAGAAAAAGAGTAAAGACTGCGCGGAGCGCGAGAGCGGCGAGGCTTCAGAGCAGAAGCGTCAGAACGCCGGTATAGCCGTAGAGCCTGTTGTTCGAGATTTCGCCGTTGGCAAAGAAGCCGCTCAGCGGAATATCGCCAAACGTCTCCCGTATCAACTGCAACTCCTCGGAATTCGTTCCAAAAAGATGCCGGCCCCGGGCGACGCAGGAAAAGTAGAGCGCCGCGCGCGGCGCCCCGCCGGCGCGTTCGCGCAGATCCTCCAGCATACGTTTCAGATCGCTGCGCGCCGAGGCATGATCGCGGCGGCAGAAGCCGAGGCGGTCGCCGCCAGCGACTTCGTCGCCGATCTGCAGACACTCGCGTTCCATATCCAGGCCGACCAGATTGCGGACCAGATAATCGCCGGTATCACTGCCCGGAATCGGCAGGGCGGCAAAGATGTAGCCGCCGATGCGGCTCAGGTCGCGGGCCAGGAGTTCGCCGACATCCTCGCGCAGCACCGCCAGCGCCGGGCGGTCGTCCAGACTGGTCACGATGCCCTGCCCGGCGGCGCCGGTCACCTCGTGGCTCTCCCCGATCGGCGTGCAGCCCTGGGACAGGCCGGTCACGGCGAACTGCTCGGAAGAGAACAGCACCCCCGACAGACCGCCCTCCGCCAGGGTGCCGCAAACCTGCGGAAATTCGGGGCTTTCCGAGGCTGTCAGCCCGCCGACCAGAAAGGCCGAGGTCTTACCGGATACCGCTTCGACAATGTCGACGATGGCCGGGTTGCGCGGATCGCCGTGCACCACCCCCAGGATCGGCTTGTGCTCGCCGACCCAGGCACCGTGATCCCGGTCGAAGTCCGCCATGTCGCCGACCACCGGGCGAAACGGCCGATAGCTGCCCTCCGGCAGCGCGGCAACGAGGATGGAAAGCGCCGGACGGTCATAGAATTCCGCGCCTGAGGCCATAACGCCGAGGCCGACGGTGCCGGTCCAGTCGGCGACGCCGCTGCGCTCCCGCAGGAAGGTGACGATACTGCCGAGATCATCGGCCAGCGCCGCCGTGACATAGATAAAGCCGAGGTTGGCACGCTCCGGCAGGCCGTCGAGGGCGTCGAGACAGGCCGCCGCAATCGACCCCCAGGCCCCCGGTGACGCAGTCTCGCCGACGGCAAAGGCCGAGGCGTAACGCCCGGCGCGCTGGGCGCCGCTTTCGATGGAACTGGCGGTCATCGCAAAACCTGCTTCAGTTCGTTTGCGGCGGCGCCTGCGCCGCAGCAGCCGCCTTCACCAGTTCAACGACCTGCGGCGTGATACGCTTTACGATCTCGGCCACCCCGGCGGCATTGGGATGGATGCCGTCGGCCTGGTTCAACGCCGGCTCCAGGGCCACCCCCTCGAGGAAAAACGGATAGAGCGGCGCTTCGTACTTCTCGGCGAGGCGGGGAAAGACGCTGTTGAAGATATCGCCGTATTCGCGGCCAAGATTCGGCGGCGCGAACATGCCGGCGAGCAGCACCGGCAGCCCGGCATCCGTCAGCCGGGCCATAATGGCGTCGAGATTGTCGTAGGTGGCGCTGGGATCGAGGCCGCGCAGCCCGTCGTTGGCCCCCAGTTCCAGAATGACCGCCTGCGGATCGTCGGCCAGGGCCCAGTCCAGGCGCGCCAGACCGGCGGCCGTCGTATCGCCCGAGTTGCCGGCATTGATCACGGTGACGTCCAGACCCTCGGCACGCAGCGCGGCTTCGAGCTGTTCCGGGAAGGTGTCCCCCGCCTCCAGCCCATAGCCGTGGACGAGGCTGTCGCCGAAGGCCATCAGCCGGAAGCTTTCCGCACGCGGGCTGCCGGGAGACAAAACCAGGAGAATCGCAGCCAGCAGGGCCGTGAGCCGGAGGGCCCGCCCGAGGCGGCCTTGAAGGAAAGGAACTGTCATTGCCCACCTGTCATGAAGGAAGCCAAGGGGGAGAAGCCCGTTGCCGGAAGGTCTTCCTTAGGTTTTGTCGGCTTTTTCAGCCATCCCAAAGAAGTAGTTGTCCTGGGCCGTCCTATCAAGCGGCCTCGCCATCGGGGCGGAATTCCGCGCTTTTGGAAAGCCGCGGAGCGGTCCTCGCGGTTGGAACGGCGGCACTGCCGCGCGTTGACATGCGCTCAGGACGATCCATATGGCAGGCAGGCCGTATAATAGAGGGACCATGACAGATCTCAGCCCCCAAGCCGCGGAAGCGGCATCGGCCGCGAAGGCCGCCGGATTCTCCCCGAAATCCTCGCCGGATTCCACGACCGCCCCCATGATCGCCCTGGAGGCGGTGGAACTGACCTTGCCCTCCGCAGCCGGCCCGGTCCATATCCTGCGCGGCCTCGACCTTGTTATCAGCCGCGGTGAGACGGTCAGCGTGGTCGGGCCCTCGGGCTCGGGCAAGTCCTCCATGATGATGATCATGGCCGGCCTGGAACGCGCCAGCGAAGGCCGGGTGAGCATCGGCGGGACCGTGTTCAACGGGCTGGACGAGGACTCCCTGGCCAGGTTCCGGCGCGATTCCGTCGGCATCGTGTTCCAGGACTTTCATCTGGTGCCCACCATGACCGCCCTGGAAAACGTCGCCATTCCGCTGGAGTTCGCGGGCCGCGACGACGCTTTCGACCGCGCCGCCGCCTGTCTGGAGTCGGTCGGCCTGGGCCATCGCCTGACCCATTACCCCGGCCAGCTTTCCGGCGGCGAGCAGCAGCGCACCGCCCTGGCCCGCGCCTTTGCCGCCGGTCCCGACCTGATGCTGGCCGACGAGCCGACCGGCAATCTGGACGGCGAGACCGGCCAGCAGATCATCGACCTGCTGTTCGGGCTGCAGGCCGAACACGGCACCACCCTGGTGCTGATCACCCATGATCCTCAACTGGCGGCGCGCTGCGCGCGCACCGTGAAACTGCTGGACGGCCTGATCATCGACGACGGTCAGGAAACCGCCCAAATGGCCGGCTCGTGACGACGCTGGACCAGACGGCGCCGGCGCAGCCGCAGAGCGATGCAAAGCCCGGCTTCGGCGGCGGCCTGCCGCTGGCCCTGAGGCTGGCGCGGCGGGAGCTGCGCGGCGGCCTCAAGGGATTCCGCATCTTCCTCGCCTGCCTCACCCTCGGCGTCGCCGCCATTGCCGGCGTCGGCTCGGTTTCGGAAGCCATGCTGCAGGGCCTGCAACGCGACGGCCGCATCCTGCTGGGCGGCGACATGGACCTGCGCCTCACCCATGTGGCGGCCAGCGCGGAACAGCAGGCCTGGCTCGGCGAACGCGCCGATGTCTCCGTCACCTCGGAAATGCGCGCCATGGCCCGCGGTCTCGACGCAGACTCGCGCCGGGTGCTGGTCGAACTGAAGGCCGTCGACGATCTCTATCCGCTCTACGGCGCCGTCGAGCTGGCGCCGGCCCGCGATCTTGGCGGTGCCCTTGCCCGACAGGACGGCGTCTGGGGCGCGGTCGTCGACGGCAACCTGCTGCGCCGCCTGGAGGTCGAACTGGGCGAGCTGGTGCAGATCGGCGATACTCAGTACCGCGTCTCGGCGGTGCTGGAGCGCGAGCCGGACCGCACATCCCGCGCCTTCACCCTGGGGCCCACCTTCATGGTGGCCCAGGACAGCCTGGAAGCCACCGGCCTGGTGCAGCCCGGCAGCCTGATCCGCAATCACTACCGCCTGCGCCTCAACGACGGTATCGACACGGTCTCGCTGCGCGCCGACCTGGGGAACGCCTTCCCCGAGGCTGGCTGGCGCATCCGCGACACCACCCAGGCCGCGCCGGGCATCGGCCGCTTCATCGACCGGCTGACCCTGTTCCTGACCCTCGTCGGCCTGACCGCGCTGCTGGTCGGCGGTGTCGGCGTCGGCAATGCGGTGCGCAGCTACCTCGACGGCAAAACGGGCACCATCGCCACCCTGAAGTGCCTGGGCGCCCCCGGACGCCTGATCTTCCAGGTCTACATGGCGCAGATCCTGTTCCTGGCGCTGATCGGTATCGTCATCGGCCTGCTGATCGGCGCCCTGGCCCCGGTGGCCGCCCAGGCGGTCATCGGCGACGCTTTGGGCTGGCGGGCCGAACTGGCGGTCTTCCCGGTGCCGCTGATCACCGCCGCGGCCTTCGGCGTGCTCACGGCCGTCACCTTCTCACTCTGGCCCCTGGCGCGGGCCCGCTCCGTCGCCGCGGCCAGCCTGTTTCGCGACCTCGTCGCCCCGGCCCAGGCCCTGCCGGACCGCAAGACCCTGCCGGCCCTGGTTTTCTTCGGCGGTCTCCTGGCCGGCCTCGCGGTGCTGACCGCCACCGACCGCATGCTGGCGTTTTTCTTCGTTATCGGCGCCATTGCCGCGCTGCTGCTGTTCCGTCTCGCCGCCCAGGCGATCATTGCCGCCGCCCGCCGCCTGCCGCGCCCGCGCCATCCCGGCCTGCGGCTGGCGGTCACCAATCTCTACCGGCCTGGCGCGCCGACGGGCTCGGTCGTCATGTCGCTCGGCCTCGGCCTGACGGTGCTGGTGGCCATCGCGCTGATCGAAGGCAACCTCTCGCGCCAGGTCGAACAGAGCCTGCCGGAGGAAGCGCCGGGCTTTTACTTCATCGACATCCAGCCCGATCAGGTCGCCGAGTTCGACAGCCTCGTCGCCGGCCTGCCGGGCATCACCGATGTGCAGCGCGTGCCCATGCTGCGCGGACGCATCTCGGCGGTGAACGGCGTCTCGCCGCGGGACATGGAAATCCCGCCGGACATCCAGTGGATTTTCCGCGGCGACCGCGGCCTTACCTGGATGCGCGAACAGCGCGCCGGCGACGAACTGACCGTCGGCGAATGGTGGCCCGCCGATTACGACGGCCCGCCCCTGGTTTCCCTCGACGACGATGTGGGCGAAGCCCTGGGGATCGGGCCGGGCGACACCCTGGGGGTCAACATCCTGGGCCGCGACGTCGAGGTGACCATCGCCAATCTGCGCGCGATTGACTGGAGCAACCTGACCATCAACTTCGTCATGGTGTTCTCCCCCGGCGTTCTGGAGCGCGCGCCGCAGAGCCACATCGCCACCGTGAAGGCCGAACCCGAAGCCGAGGACGGCCTGGAGATCGCCGTCACCGACCGCTTCATCAACGTCTCCTCGATCCGCGTGAAGGAAGCGCTGGAGCAGGTCGGACAGTTGATGAACCACATCGCCACGGCGGTGCGCGCCATCGCCGCCGTCGCCCTGGCCGCCGGGGTCCTGGTGCTGGCCGGCGCCGTCGCCGCCGGGCACCACCGCCGGGTCTACGATGCCGTGGTGCTGAAGGTGCTGGGGGCCACCCGCCGGGTGATTGCCCAGGCCTTTCTGCTGGAATACGGACTGCTCGGCCTGGTGACCGCCGCCATCGCCGCGGTGATCGGCAGCCTGGCCGCCTATCTGGTGCTGACCGAGATCATGGGCACGCCCTTCATCTTCCTGCCCGAGGCGGTGCTGACCACCGCCCTGCTGGCCACGGCGATTACCATCGCATTCGGGTTTGCCGGCACCTGGCGGGCCCTGGGCCAGAAGGCGGCACCGCTGCTGCGGAACGAGTGAAAAACAGCCGGAAAAGGCCGCTTACAACAGCAGAAAACTGTACTTTCCGGCCCGAAATATGAACTAAAATTCACGCATAAGCTATGCGGAAATAGGTTGATTCAGGCCCGCCTTCCGCCAATATTACTTATGAATTCTATGGGCAAGACCGCGACCTTGGCTTTGTCGCCCCGGTTGTGTGTCTAAGCTCTGATGCTTGGGTAAACGAAAGGTGTCCTGATGGCTCTCGGTCCCGACCGCAAATACATGACGCAGACGCAGGCGGATGCTGCGCAGATCGATGAGGGTCTGCGCAAGTACATGCTTGGCGTCTACAACTATATGTCGCTGGGCGTCGCCTTTACCGGTGTTGTCGCCCTCTTCGTCGCCACGCAGCCGGCGCTGCTGCAGGCAATCGCCCTCAGCCCGTTCCGCTGGGTTCTCTTCGGCGGCATTCTGCTGATGGGTTTCGTTGCCCCGCGCATCATCACGACCGGCTCCATGGCGATGGCCCATGGCTCGTTCTGGCTCTACGCCGCCCTCTGGGGCGCGCTGATGTCCCCCATGTTCCTGCTCTATACGGGCGACAGCATGGTGCGGGTGTTCTTTATCACCGCCGCGGCCTTCGCGGGCACGAGCCTCTACGGCTACACCACCAAGCGGAACCTGGCCCCGCTGGGCGCTTTCTTCATGATGGCGACCATCGGCATCCTGGTGGCGCTGCTGGTGAACATCTTCCTGCTGCAGTCCGAGCTGTTCCACCTCGGCCTCTCCATCGTCGTCGTGCTGGTCTTCGCCGGCCTGACGGCTTACGAGACGCAGATGATCAAGAACATGTACGAGCAGAGCGACAGCGGCGAAGTGACCACGCGCAAGTCGATCTTCGGCGCCTTCATGCTCTACGGCAGCTTCGTGACCATGTTCATCTGGCTGCTCTCGATCTTCGGCGTCGCCCGCGAATAGGCCCGCTGAAAATCGTGATCGAACGCGAAGGCCCGGGACATTGTCCCGGGCCTTTTGCTTTGGGGTACTACCTTAATGCTCCACCCGTCATACTCGGGCTTGACCCGAGTATCCATCGCAGAGGCAAAACCGTTTCAGCCGCCGAAGGTTCCAGCGGGCGGGTCGCGGGTCTATGGACCCTCGGATCAAGTCCGAGGGTGACAAGGGGAGAGCGCCAAAACCAAACACATCGGCAAGGCAGGGCCTGCCCCCGCGTGCTGTCAGTCGGGTGGCTTGCTCATCAGCCTCAGATACAGCGCCCGCCGTCGACCTCCATGGTGACGCCGGTGAGGAATTCCGCCGCGTCGGAAGCCAGAAACAGCGTCGCCTCGGCAATGTCGTGCGGGGTCGAGAAGCGCCCGAGGGGAATGGTGGCTTCGAACTTCTTGCGGTTCTCCGGCGTGTCCGGCACCCCCATGAAGGTCTCCATCAGCGCCGTCTCGCCGATCACCGGGCAGATCGCGTTCACGCGGATCTTGTCCGGCGCCAATTCCACCGCCATCGACTTGGTCATCACGTTCACCGCGCCCTTGGAGGAGTTGTAGACCGTCAGGCCGGGGCGCGGCCGCAGCGCCGCGGTGGAAGAGGTGTTGATGATGCAGCCGCCGCCTTCGGCCTTCATCAGCGGGATCGCCGCCACCGCCGCCAGGTAGATCGCCTTCACATTGACGTTGTAGATGAGGTCGAACTCTTCTTCCGTGACCTCGGTCATCGGCTTGTTGCGGTGGGACACGCCGGCGTTGTTCACCAGGACGTCGAGCCGCCCGTAGCTGTCGAGCGCCGCGCGCATCATGGTGTCGACATCGCGCTTGTCGGTGACGTCGGCGCGCAGGCCGACCGCGGCGCCGCCGGCACCATCGATTTCATGGGCCACCCGTTCCGCCGCCTCGCCGTTGATGTCGGCCACCACCACGCGCCCGCCTTCGGCGGCGAAAAGTTTGGCAATGCCTTCGCCGAAACCCGACCCGCCGCCGGTGACAATGGCGACCTTTCCTTGAAGCCGCATCACTTCCTCCCGCTTGTTTGTTGTTCGTTGAGTGATCGGAAGCTTAGAGCATGAACGCACTAACACCCAAGACCCGCTGCCGCAGACCGCCTATGATCGGACCATGTGGGAGATCGATCTTATCGTTGTCGTCGCGGCGAGCTTTCTGCTGGCCGGGCTGGTGAAGGGGCTGGTCGGCCTTGGCCTGCCGACCGTCGCGCTGGCCCTGCTCGCCACTCAACTCGACCTGAAAGAAGCCATCCCGCTGGTCCTTGTCCCCTCGATCGCCACCAACATCTGGCAGGCGATGAGCGGCGGCGCCCTGAAGGCTTTGGTCAAACGGCTCTGGCCGCTGCTGGTTCCGGCCTGCGCCGCCATCTGGTTCGGCGCCGGCCTGCTGGCGTCTCTCGACGCGCTGCTGCTCTCCGGTCTCTTCGGGTTGCTGGTCTGCCTCTATGCCACGGTCAGCATCACCGGCCTGCAGGTTCCCGCGCCGGGCAGGAAGGAGGCCTGGCTGTCTCCCCTGATCGGGCTGGTGAACGGCACCGTCACCGGGCTCACCGGGTCCTTCATCTTTCCCTCGGTGCTCTACCTGCAAGCGCTCGGCCTGGCGCGCGATCACCTGGTGCAGGCCATGGGCATCACCTTCCTGGTTTCGACCACGGCCATGGCCGTGGCCCTCAGCGGCCACGCCCTGCTGCCCGCCGAAGCCGGCCTGCTCTCCGCCGTCGCGCTGGTTCCGGCGCTCGCCGGCATGGCCCTGGGCCAGCTTATCCGCAAACGCCTGCCGGAAGCGCGCTTCCGCAAGCTCTTCTTTCTCGCCCTCGCCGCCCTCGGCGCGTATCTTGCCGCCGCCGCCTTTGTGACGCCGCAGCTATAAACGACCCGCAATCCAAACACCCTATCTGTGGAGACGATACCCATGGCCGCCTACATCATTGCGCATCTGGACGTGACCAACCCGGAAGCCTTCGAAGCCTACCGTGAGGCGGTCCCCGCCGTCGTCGCCGATCACGGCGGCCGTTACCTGGTGCGCGGCGCGGAGGTCGACGTGCTGGAAGGCGACTGGGAAATCCCGCGGCTGATCATCCTGGAGTTTCCCGACAAGGCGGCAGCCGAAGGGTTCTATCACTCCGAGGAGTATCAGGAGATCCTGCCGCTGCGTCTGGAGAACGCCGACGGCGCCGTGGTGATCGTCGAGGGCATCGAAGAGTAGTGGGGTTGCCTGCACAAAACGCCCGGCGCTCCTTCTCGTGACCAGGACAACAGAGTCGCATTTCTTGGGCAACGGCCTTAACCGGAAAGACTGTCACCCCCACCCCGGCCCTCCCCCATCAAAAGGGGGAGGGGGGAAGTCTTTGGCCAGGTTTTGTGAAAATCCCCTCCCCCCTTGATGGGCAATTATCCCCTTGACCTAGGTAATGTCCCAGGGTCACATTCCGGGCATGGGTTGGATTATCAGAGCTATCGCTTCTGGCTTCGTGGCTTTTGCGGCCCCCCGAATTGCGATTGCGGCGGGTATGCCCATTGATATCTGGGTCGCAGCAATGGGCGAATGGCTGGGGGCTTCTGTAAGCCGAGATGAAGCGCTTTGGGGTGTTACACTTGCTATTGGGCTAGCGCTTTTTGGTATCGAATCTTGGCGTCACCCCGTTCAACGTCTGTGGGGAGCGCTGATTGGCACAGTTCGCTCGGAGGCGCATAAGGAAGATTCCCCTACCGTTCCACTTACACCAGATTGGCCGATGAAAGAGCTTTGCCAACATGTGCTCAATAACATTGATGATTCTGAACAGGTAATAAGAGAGATTGAGACAAAGGCTCGCCTTGGCGATCTGGCCTGCTGGGGGCGACGACACTCTGCGTTGAGCGCGTCCGACAATCCCAATCCGCTACGCCCAATACAGCAAGAACACTGGGACGAATACAGCTTGGACTATTTGCGGTGCGTCATGCATGAAGACTTGGCTGAATGTTGTACGGAGCCACGTGATAATCGCGGTGATCACGCTCAGTCTTTTCAGGACTTACAAGTGAACCGTCAACAATCCTTATCTATCTGGCCAGAGAGATCGGATTAGAGGATGGCACGAAGCAAATATCTTAGCCTTGAAGAGGCCCGCCGACTCGGCAAGCTGGATCAGTTCGCCAAAGAGCATCCGACCAAGGGCGACGCGAAGGCGTTGAACGCCTTGCTGGACGCAATGGCCACTGGCAAGCCCCCTAAAAGCTCAGGAGAAGGCGAGGAAGCATGAGAGCAGGATTGTTGCGCATGTTGTACCGGAACTCGAACTGTCCGAGATACTTCGGCAGATGCTTGCGGCTGACATGAACATGCGCGCCCCGAATGCTGCGTTTCAACTGGGACCAGAAACTCTCAATGGTGTTGGTGTGAACCCGACCCCGCACATATTCACCAGCTTCGTGATTAATGACTTCATGTCGGTATCCGAAACGAGCGAGCCCACGATACGAACCCATCTCGTCAGTGCTGATCCGCGAACCCCGACGGACATTACGAAAGACCAAGGGCTCAAGAGTAGTTGCCTTAACATCCGGGACAATCTGGGTCATGACGTGCCCCCCGCGCTTGACCATACCGAACACAACAGTCTTGCCTTTACGCGTGCCAAAGCCTCGACCGGCACCTTTCTGCCTGCCGCCGATCAGGGTTTCATCGACTTCGATATGCCCGTGCAGCGGCGGATTGCCGTCCACATCACCCATGCAGCGGCGGATTGCCGTCCACATCACCCATGTACTTGCGGATTTCGTGGCCCATGCGCCAAGCCGTCTTATAAGTAACGCTAAGCTGGCGCTGCAGTTCCTTAGCGGGCACGCCATGGCGCGTGGTAGTAAAGAGGTACATCGCATAGAACCACTTCTGCAGCGGCGTGCGGGTGCGCTCAAACGGCGTGCCTTTCATCGGGTGGATATGGTGGCCACACCACTGGCAGGAGTAGGCAGGCTCTTTGCGCAAGCGGTGAAACTTGGCGTGCTTGCCGCACTTGGGACAATCCGCCGTCTCGCCGTACCGAACCATCATCAAGTGGTCCAAGCAGGTGTCGTCGTCAGGAAAACGGCGAAAGAACTGCTGGACGGTGATGAGTTTAGATTCGTTCGTCTTGGCCATGTCGCTATCTCCTATACCCATGAATATGTGGATCAGAGATACGTAGGTCAAGGGGATACCCTCCTTGATGGGGGGAGGTCGGGAGGGGGGTGAGCCCCATGCACGAAGACTGTCTCGCAAAGTCCGCGTAACACGCAGCCGAACAACGGGAAACCTGATCCGTGACGACAGAAAACCGCTGCCGCCCTAAACCGTCTTCTTGCTGACGAAGGGCAGTGGCGAAACCGTCGCCTCCAAGGGCACGGCGTCGGTCTGCACGGTGAGGACCGATCCCTCGGCGGCATGTTCGACCGGCACCAGGGCGAGGGCGATGGTCTGCTCCAGGCTGGGGGAATAGACGGCGCTGGTGATCCGCCCGGCAGGTGCATCGTCAAGCGTGATCGCCGCGCGCTCCAGGCTCGGCACCACGGCGGGGCCGCCTTCCACCGTCAGGCCGACGAGACGCTGGGTGATGCCTTCCTCCTTGATCCGTTTCAGCGCCGCCTTGCCGATGAAGTCGGCTTCCTGCTCCAAATCGACGAGACGGCCCAGGTTCATCTCATAAGGATTGTTGTCCAGGTTCATGTCGGCGCCGTAGGACAGCAGCCCACCTTCGATGCGGCGGATCGCCGAGGGAGTGGCCGGGGCAATGCCGTGGGGGCTGCCGGCCTCCATGATGGTCTCCCAAAGCCGGTCGCCGTCGTCGCTGTTCTGCAGATAGATCTCATAGCCGCGCTCGCCGCTCCAGCCGGTGCGCGAGACGATCAAGGGCATGCCGGCCAGCTCGAATTCGCCGAACCAGAAATACTTCAGGTCGTTCAGGGCCGATCCGAACAGCGCCTCACCCACCGTCGCCGCCAGCGGCCCCTGAAGCTGCAGCGGGGAGACGTCGGGCTCGAAGATCTCGACATCGTAGTTGCCGAAATAGGCGACGCCCTTGGCCCAGAACAGCACGTCGCTGTCGGCCAGCGACAGCCAGTAGCGGTCCTCCGCCAGCTTCAGCAGCAGGGGGTCGTTGAGGATGCCGCCCTTCTCGTCGGTCATCATCAGGTATTTGCACTGGCCGACCGCACAGCTCGAAAGATCGCGCGGCGAAAGTAGCTGTACGAAGCGCGCGGCGTCCGGACCGACGATCTCCACCTGGCGCTCCACCGCCACGTCCCAGAGCGTGACACCGTTCACCAGGTTCCAGTAGTCGGCTTCCGGGCTCTGGTAATAGAGCGGCATGTACATGTGATTGTAGACCGAATAGGCCTTACAGCCGTAACGCTGGGTCGCGGCGAAGTAGGGCGAGCGGCGCACCCGCGCCGAAATCACGATGTTGGAAAGCACGGACACGGGCCACCTCCCTCTAACGGCAAAGGGGCCGGTGTTCAGGTGCACTCCCTCGAACGGGAAGCGCCCTTCCACCAGCCTCGTTGCTGCGAAGGATTGCTACATCGCCTGGCCGCTGTCGCCTCTCTGGGCGACATGCGATCCGTCTCTGGGCGACGTCCTTACCCGGTGGGAGAAAGCTCGCTCAGAGCATGGAGTCGACGAAGCCCGGCGGAATCCACCCGGCGCGCCATTCCTCCAGCGACACCACATGGGCCGGGCGGCCGTTGTCCTCGAACCAGGTGTCCACGGCATAGGCCTTGCCGGTCTTGATCTCCGTCACCACGGCGGTCTGGTGCGGCCAGTCGCCGTCCAGAAGCAGGCCGCGGCCGGCCCAGCCTTCCAGCTTGTGCCAGCGCAGATAGCCGGCCTTGGCCATCAGGGTGAGATAGACCGAGGTGTTGCTTGTCTCGTCGACACAGTCGAACTGGTGGTTGCCGCTGAAGGCCGTGAAGGTGCCGCCCAGGTCCTTATGGGTGCCGGTCTTGCGGCCCACCGTCTCTTCCAGAATCGCGGTCGCCATGGCGATCCGCGCGCGCTCGATGTCGGCGGAGGCCGCCGGTTCCGCGAAGATGTCCGCCACCCGGTCCCACTCCACCGCGGTCAGAGAGACCTCGGAGGTCAGTCGGCAACCATGGCCGTGGCAGATCTCGAAACCGTCCGGCTTGGCATCGGTGAAGTTGCGCTGCGCCATCAGGGCGTCGTAGTCGCCGCCCGGCGTGCCGCAGGCCGCAAGCCCCAGCAGCAAACCCGCCGCCAGGACAAGTTTACCCCGGGCAAGCTTGCCGCCCGTCATTTTCGTCATCTTTGCTGACATCATTGAACTCCCCCGACTTCATCGCGGCCCGGCGCGCTGACGACTGTGAATGCCCGCATTTAATCATCCCGGCAAGCCCCCCGCAAAGTCACAGAGGTGTTACGGGCCCTGACATCTCGCCCGCATCACGGAGATCCGTTGCAGGATTCCTGCTTTCAACGGCAAGCAGCTTGGCGCTGCGAAGATGTCACCCCCACCCCGACCCTCCCCCATCGAAAGGGGGAGGGAGATGATTTGGGGCAGATTAAGGAACCCCTCCCCCTTGATGGGGGGAGGCCGGGAGGGGGGTGAGCCCCACGTCGCAACGCCCGCCATATCTCGCCGCCGCCAGCCGGAAAACCATTGAAGTGAGACGCAGGGGCGCCAAAATGAGCGCCGATGCGCGAACCCTTCACCTTTCCGCAGTATGCCGCCGCCGAGCGGCGGGCCGACGCCCTCGTCCACCTGCTGGGGGTGAGCGCCAGTCTGGCGGCCTTCCCGGTTCTGGCCCTGCTGGCCCTGCCGCAGGGCTCGGCGCTTTCGATCCTCAGCCTGGCGGTCTACGGCATCGGCCTGATCGCGGTCTTCGGCTTCTCCGCCGCCTATAACCTGGTGCAGCGGCCGGACTGGAAGGAAATCCTCCGCCGTCTGGATCACGCATCGATCTTCGTGATGATCGCCGGCACCTACACGCCCTTTTCGCTGGTGGTCATCGGCGGTCCCTGGGGCCTGGCGCTGCTGGCGGCGGTCTGGGCCGTGGCGGCGCTCGGGGTGGCGCTGAAGCTGTCTCTGCCGCGGCGTTTCGAGCGCGCCGCCATCGCGCTCTACCTGGCCCAGGGCTGGGCCATCCTGGCGGTGGTGGAGCCGCTGGTCGCCGCCCTTTCGACAGCGGCCCTGGTGCTGCTGGTTACCGGCGGCCTGCTCTACACCCTCGGGGTGGTGTTCCATCTCTGGCGGCAGTTGCCCTATCACAACGCCATCTGGCACCTGATGGTGCTGGCCGCCGCCGGTTGCCACTACGCCGCCATTCTGGAGGCCGTCGCGCTGCCGCTGGCGTGATGTCGCGACTGTTCGATAGGGAAACGGTCGAGGGGAGAATGGTGCCGCCTGGGTGACTTGAACACCCGACCCCCGCATTACGAATGCGATGCTCTACCAGCTGAGCTAAGGCGGCCCAATGGCCGGAGCGAAACCCCGGCGACCTGAATCGGGCGGAGAGTACGGCGAAGCCGCGATCAAGGCAAGACCCGCAAAGGGATCGTTCCGACAGCCCGAAAGCCAGCAATCCTTAGGCATTCCGCCTTAACCCAGGGTTAATGGTCAGCCGTCGCTGACCGCTTTGGATTGACGGCGCCAGCCCGCTTCGACGCCAGCCCGCTTCAACGAACATCGAAAAAACATCTAAGGCCGGGGCGGGACGTAGCCTTCGACGGCGGAGGCCTCGTCGGGATCATCGTCTTCTTCGATCCTGACGTCCGACGGTTGCGGGCCGTTGGGGCCCGCCGCGGGAACAGGGCCCGGCGGAGCAGGGCTCTTGGCCGCCACAGGGGGCGCAGAAGTCGGTGCAGGTTTCGGGGCCGGTTTCGGGGCCGGTTTCGCCGCCGGCAGCGCAGGCGCCTTTTCCTCCGACGCCGGTTTGGGCGGCTCGGCCGGGGCACAGTCCGGGAGCGGCGGCTGATCCGGCAGCGGCGCCAGGGTGATCTTCCCCGGAGCCTCTGCCGTTTTGGCAGCCGTCTTGTGAGCCGGCTTGGCCGTAATACGGGCGACGGCGGAACCGTCCCCGGTCAGCGCGGCCATGCCGACCCGCCGCGGCGCGCGCCAGGCAAGGCTGTCGAAAGCACCGCAGGCCCCGCAGTCGACGCTCCAGTCATTGGCCACCGCGCCGCAGGTGTTGCAGACCCAGGCGGGGTCGCCGGGTGCGTGGGCGGCCTGTTCGAGCCAGACCCGCGCGGCCTCGCTGTCGCCGCGCTCGGCCTCCTCCAGCTTCGCCATGAGGCGGCAGACCTGGGCGCGGGCCGGGTCTTCGCCGTCGAGGGTGACCAGAATCCCCAGATGCCGCCGCGCCTCGCCCCAGAGCGCCGCCTCCAGGTTGGCCTCGGCCAGGACCAGATGGCTGTCGCGGTGGTTCGGATTCAGGCCGGCCAGTTTGGTGAAGCGCTTCACCTGCTCCAGGGGCTTGGCGGCCGGCGCGGCCTTGCGGTAAAGCGCCGCCAGTTCCGCCGAGGGGGTGCGCGGCCAGGAGCGCTCCACCACCTTGGCGGCTTCGCGATAGCGCTCGCTCTCCACCGCGAGGCGGGCATGTAGCACGGCGGCGGCCAGGAAATCGGGATCGGCCTTGTCGGCGGCCCGGGCCAGCGACAGCGCCTCGTCCTTGCGCCCCTCGGCCAGGGCTATCTCAGCCTTGGCCAGGGTGATGACGGCGCCGTTGTGCTCCGCCTCCGGCTTGGGCAGGGCCTTGATCTTCGCCGCCTGTTTCAACGCGGAGGCAGCGGCGTCGTAATCGCCGGTCCGCTCGCTCAGTTCGAAGAGGTTGGTCACCACCCAGGGGGTCTTGGGGCGCAGGGCATGGGCTTCGCGCACATAGCCCAGGGCGCGCCGGTCGTCGCCGGCCTTGAGCGCCTGCATGACGAGGCCGCGCAGGCCGAGGAAGCGTGTCTCCGGCTTCTCCAGCATGGCTTCGAAGTACTTCTCTGCCGCCTTTTCGTCGCCGCCGAGCTGGGCCGCCTGGGCCGAGAGCAGCAGCGTCAGGGGCGGGTCCTCCAGCAGGGGATCAGCCTTGCGCGCCCAGCGCGCCGCCTCCTGCGCGTCGCCGGCGGCCACCGCCACCATGCCCTGGCTGAGGGCGCGGAAACCGCGTTTGCGCCGGCCCGCGGCAAAGGCCCGCCCGATGCTGCCCGGCGTGCCGAGGATGAGGGTGATGATCCGGTAGATCAGGACCACGGCGATGGAGAGCAGCTCCCCGGCCAGCACCAGAATGCCGACCGGCGGCCCCATGCGGTAGCCGAGCCACTCGATGGAAATTCGCCCGGGATTTTCCGCCAGCCAGAAAGCGGCCAGCGCCGCCAGCGCGGCCAGGACCACAAAGACAATGACGCGGCGCATGGTCAGCCGCCCGCCGTCGTGCGGAAACGTTCCGACACCAGGGCGCCAAGGCGGCTGACCGCCTGGTTGGCGGCGATCCGCGCTTCGGCGTCGCTGCGCCAGGCCGCCGCGGCCTCCGCCGCCGCCCCGCTGAGACCATTCAATTCTTCGAGCGCGCCGGCGAGGTCGCCGTCGTTCAGCTTTACCTCCGCCCGCGCCGCCACGGCTGTAGGCTGACCGCCCTCCACCAGCCCGACGGGGCGCAGGTTCACCGCCTCCGACAGGCGCCGCAGTACGCCGGCAGACCAGCCTTCGCCCTCCTCACCCAACTCGATCGCCGCGATCCGCCGCGCCACATCGGGAAAGGCGGCCTGCAGATCGGCGATGCTGGGCAGCCCAGCCGGGGCACGGCGCTCCAGCGGCGCGATGACCGCCGCCAGTTCCGCATCCTCACCGGTCAGGTTCTGCAGCATGCGCAGAGGTTCTTCGTAAGGCCCCGAGCCGCGGATCGCGTCGCGCAGCTGCAGCATGGCCAGCAGCATCAGGGTTTCCTCGCTGCCCGGCGCCGCCGCCTGCCCCGCGGCCACCCCGGCCAGCGCACCCTCCGCCGCCTCCAGACGCGCCGCCAGTTCGGTTTGGGTCGTGAGCATCTCGTCGAGCCGGGCCGCTTCGCCGCTGAGCCGCATGGTCAGGGCCTCGGTCGGCGCCCCGGCCGCCGCCTGCCCTTCCTCAAGCGCCTGCAGACGGTCGGTCATACGGGCCAGATTGGCACTCAGGGATTCAAGCGCGGCGCGGGTTTCCGGGTCCTGTCCGGCGCCTTGGGAAACCGCCGATTCCAGCGTCGTCAGGCGATCGCCGAGTTCCCGGACCGCACCGGAGCTGTCGGGCGGCAAGCCGGCCTGCACCTCCGCCAAACGGGCGTCCAGCCCGGCCAGCGCCTCGGTTATCGCCGGGTCCTGCCGGCCGCTTTGCGGGTCGACCAGCGGCAGCCAGAAGTCCCGGCTGTAGACCGCCGCAACCCCCACCACCAGGGCCAGGACGACGCCGAGAACCAAACCGCCCAGCAGCGAGCCGGAAGACCGCCGCCCGCCACCATCCGCCGCTGTGGATGTTTTGGAAGCGGTTTTCCCTGCATCAGCCGGGGAGGAACCGGCCGGCCCCGATTGAGATGATGCCGACTCAGATGGTCCCGACTGGGATGATCCCGATTGAGACGAGCCCGGGCGGGCGGAAGCCGCACTGGCGCGCGATGCCATGGAGCCACCCGCCGCCGGCTTTGTCTCTCCCTGGGCCTGCCCCTGATCCGCCGCTGGCTTCTTCTCCGAAGAGGTCGCTTCGGTTGCGGCTTCGATCACCGGCGGCGGCATCACTGCGGCGTCCGGCTGCGCCGAGGCGCGCAACAGGTCGGGATCCAGGGCCAGGTCCTTCTTCGCGGCGGCGGCGCGGATCTGATCATGCCGGTTGGCGGGGATCGACGCGCGCTCCTTCCAACCCTGAACCGTGGAGACGGCCACCCCCAGGTCCTTCGCCATCGGCCGGATGCCGCCGAAACGTTCGATCACCGCAATCGCCGGTGCGACCCTGTCCGCCCCCGCCTTGCTTTCCTCTTCAGCGGCTGACTTGCCGCTCTGCCCTTCGGACTCTGCCATAATCCCCGCAGGTACCTTCCCGCCCATGTAAGTTTGGCCCGCCTGTATAAGTTTGGCCGGCCTAAATATTCAATGCCCGCAAAATAAACACGGAACCGGTTCTGCCGCCGCTTCGCTGCAATGCAACAGCCCCCATTACGCGCCGCTCTCAGCCCAAGCGTCAAGCCGCGCCAGCAGGGATTCCTGATCCGGCCGCCCGGCGGTCAGAACCGCCTGCCAGGGCAGGACTGAAATCCGCTCCGCCACCGCCTCGCTGAGACAAAGCGCCGTCATGCTGTTGCAGGCCCGGGCCAGCCCTGCAGCCCCGATCAGGCTAACAAAGGTGGCTGCGGTGCGGGGTGAGAAAAGTGTCACCGCGTCGATCAATTCTGAATTGAGCCGCGCACAGAAATCCGCCGAAAACCGCGCTGCCGCCTCGGCATCGTAGATCACCGCGCGCAGCACCTCGAAGCCGGCTGCCTCCAGCCCGCCTTTGAGATCGCCGGCCAGCTTGCTCGCCGCCGGCTGCAGCAGCGGCCCGGCCGCCGGTGAGAGTTCTGCGCCGGCCATGCGGGCCAGATCCTCGACCGTACCGGCAGCGGAACGGACCTGGGGAAACCCGGCAGCACGGGCCGCTGCTGCAGAGGCATCGCCCACCGCATAGACCGGCAGATTGCGGCGCGGATCGAGCGCGGCGAAAGCGCGCAGGCCGTTGGCGGAGGTGATCAACAGGGCCTGGGCCTTCTCGTGTCCCTCGGGCCAGACAACGGGACGGCGCGGCACGATGGTCAGAAGCGGCTCCAGACAGACCTCATGGCCCCGCGCCTCCAGGGCCGTCACGAGCTCCGCCGCATCGTCCAGCGGACGGGTGACGGCGATCAGCATCCGCCCCCTCCCTGCCTGCAAAACTCAGTGGCCGGTAACGGCGTCATGAAAGTCCGGCCCGGCGGCCTTGCGCAGTTCCTGGCCCAGGGCCTCACCGAGGCCGGCGGCGTCCTTTGCCGAGCCCATGATGTCGGCCTTGTAGACCGCCGAGCCGTCGGGCAGGGCAACGAGGCCGCGCAGGCGCAGGGAATCGTTGTCACCGAGTTCGGCCAGGCCGGCGATGGGGGTGCGGCAGGAGCCCTCCATGATCGTCAGGAAAGCCCGTTCCGCCACCACCCTGCGGCCAGAGTCGACACAACTGATGGCATCCAGCAGGCCGCGGGTCCGGTCGTCATCCGCACGCATCTCCAGGCCGATCGCGCCCTGCGCCACGGCGGGCAGCATCTCTTCCGTCGACATGGCGGCGGTGATCTTGTCGGCCAGGCCAAGGCGTTTCAGCCCGGCAACCGCCAGCAGCGTCGCGTCGAAACGGCCCTCCGCCAGCTTGCGCAGCCGGGTGTCGACGTTGCCGCGGATCGGCTCCACCCGCAGGTCGGGACGGGCGATCAAGACCTGGGCCTGACGGCGCAGCGACGAGGTACCCACAAGGGCATCCGCCGGCAAGGCCGCCAGACTGTCGCCGTGGGGTGAGAAAAAGGCATCGCGCGGGTCTTCGCGCGGCAGCACGTGATCGACCACCAGGCCGTCGGGCAGCCAGGTCGGCACATCCTTCATCGAATGAACGGCGGCGTCGATCTCACCGGCGATCAGCGCCTCCTCGATCTCCTTGGTGAAAAGACCCTTGCCGCCGATCTCCGCCAGCGCGCGGTCCTGTACCCTGTCGCCGGTGGTCTTGATGACCACGATTTCCACGGCGTCTTCCTCGGCGAATGCGCCATGGGCCTCGCCGAGGCGGCGGCGGACCTCACGGGCCTGGGTCAGGGCCAGGGGACTGCCGCGGGTACCCAGGCGGAACTTCGCTTTGCTGGTCATGGCGGCAAGCTTTAGGGGCTTTGGCGGACGCACGCAAGCGGCAGCGCCGTGCTGGCGTCACCCCTGGCGTCATAGGGGGCAAGGCACTATGGTCCGGCCCATGATCGAACCTGCCACGACAGCGCAAAACCCGACCGTTTTGGGAATCGAAACCTCCTGCGACGAAACCGCCGCCGCGGTGGTGACCGGCGACGGCGAAATCCTCGCCAACCTTGTGCTCTCGCAGCTCGACGAGCACCGCCCCTACGGCGGCGTGGTGCCGGAGATTGCGGCGCGCAGCCACCTCGATCACATCGACCGGCTGGTGGAACAGGCCATGGCCGAAGCGGGGCTGGCGTTTGCGGACCTGGACGGTATCGCGGTGACCGCAGGGCCAGGCCTGATCGGCGGCGTCTTCGTCGGCGTGATGACCGCCAAGGCCATCGCCCTGGCCTGGGATCGTCCCTTCATCGCGGTGAACCATCTGGAGGGCCATGCCCTGACCGCGCGGCTGGGAAGCGATCTGACTTTTCCCTACCTGCTGCTGCTGGTTTCCGGCGGACACTGCCAGTTGCTGGCGGTGGAGGGCGTCGGCCGCTACCGGCGCCTCGGCGGCACCATCGACGATGCCGTGGGCGAAGCCTTCGACAAGACCGCCAAGCTGCTCGGCCTCGGCTACCCCGGCGGCCCGGCGGTGGAGGCTGCGGCGGCCAAAGGCGATGCCGCCGCCTTCGACCTGCCGCGGCCGATGCTGGGGCGGCCCGGCCTCGACTTCTCCTTCTCCGGCCTCAAGACCGCAGTGCGTCATGCCGCGGAGGCGGCCGGGCTGCTCGACAATCCGCCCGGAAGCCCATCAGACGACCCGGCCAAGAAAGCCGACCTCGCCGCCGCCTTTCAACAGGCCGTCGGCGACATCCTGGCGGAGCGTTGCGGCAAGGCGCTGGATCTGTTCCGGGAGCGTTACGGCAAGCCCGGACCGCTGGTGGTGGCCGGCGGGGTCGCCGCCAACAGTCATCTGCGCGACCGTCTGAGCAGCGTCGCCCGGGCTGCGCGCAGCGAACTGCTGGCCCCGCCGCCGGCCCTCTGCACGGACAACGCCGCGATGATCGCCTGGGCCGGGGTCGAACGCCTGCGCCTCGGCCTCACCGACCCGCTGGATACGGCGGCCCGCCCGCGCTGGCCGCTGGAAGAGCTCCAGGGCACGGCGGCAACAGCCCCAAGATCGGCAGAAGCGGGCTGACCGGCGCTATGCAGCATCTCGGCATCATCGGCGCGGGTTCCTGGGGCACGGCCCTCGCCGTGGCCTGCCGCCGCGCCGGACGCCGGGTGACGCTCTGGGGCCGCGACGCAGAGGCGATGGCGGCCATGGCCGAGCAGCGGGAGAACCGCCGCTACCTGCCGGACATCACTCTCGAACCCGAGATCCAGGTTACCGCCGAACCCGGCGATCTGGCCGCTGCCGAGGCCTGCCTGCTGGTGGTTCCCGCCCAGGCGCTGCGCGCCACGGCCGCCATGCTTGCGCCGGTTTTGCCGCAGCGCCTTCCCGTGGTGCTCTGCGCCAAGGGGATCGAACAGCACAGCGGCCTGCTGATGACCGAGGTCGCCGCCGAGGCGCTGCCCGGCCATCCCCTCGCCGTGCTCTCCGGACCGACCTTTGCGGCGGAGGTCGCCCGCGGCCTGCCCACCGCCGTCACCCTGGCTACTACAGAGCGCGCACTGGCCGAAGTCCTGGCCGGGGCCATCGGCGGACGCAGCTTCCGCCCCTATGTCTCCGACGATCCCCTGGGTGCGGAGATCGGCGGCGCGGTGAAGAACGTGCTGGCCATCGCCTGCGGCATCGTTGCCGGGCGCAGGCTGGGCGACAATGCCGGCGCCGCCCTGATCACCCGCGGACTGGCGGAGATGACGCGCCTCTGCCTGGCGCGCGGCGGCAAGGCCGAGACCATGATGGGCCTCGCCGGCCTCGGCGATCTGACCCTCACCTGCACCGCCCGGCAGTCGCGCAACTTCACCTTCGGCCTCGCGCTCGGTGAAGGACAATCGCCGGACGCCGCTCTCGACGCCAGTCGCGGCGTCGTCGAGGGCCGCTTCTCCGCCGCCGCGGTGCTGGCCATGGCCGGGCGCCTGGGCATCGAAATGCCGATCTGCAGCGCGGTCGACCAGGTGGTGAACCAGGGCGCCGATCTGGCCGAGACCATCGAGGGTTTGCTGGCACGGCCTTTCAAGGCCGAAGGCTTTTCGGCATAGTGCGGCCCGCCTTTAAGAACACGCCGTCAAAAAGAAGATACCGTCAATTCCAGGGAGCAGCCGTATGACCTTCGTTCTCTACTGCGTCGATAAGTCGGACCACGGTCATGTCCGCGCCGAAAACCGCGCGGCCCACATCGACTATCTGAAGGAAAACATCGATCGCATCGTCATCGCCGGGCCGATGACCAGCGACGACGGCGAGACGGTCAAAGGCAGCGTCATCGTCGTCAACGATACGGCCCGCGCCGAGGCCGAAGCCTTCGCCGCCGGCGACCCCTATGCGAAAGCCGGGCTCTTCGAGAGCGTGACCATCACTGCATACAAGAAGGTGCTGCCCTGATGGCGTATTGGCTGATGAAGTCGGAGCCGGGGACCTGGTCCTGGGACGATCAGGTGAAGGCGGGCACCGCCGAGTGGGACGGGGTGCGCAACTATCAGGCGTCCAACAACATGAAAGCCATGGAACTGGGCGACCTGGTTTTCTTCTATCACTCGGTGAACGAAAAGCAGATCGTCGGCATCTGCGAGGTGGCGAAGCTCTATTACCCCGACCCCACGGACAAGAGCGGGCGCTTCGGCATGGTCGACGTGAAGGCGATAAAGCCTTTCACCGAGCCGGTGACCCTGGCCCAGATCAAGGCCGAACCGCGCCTGGAGGATCTGGCGCTGGTGCGCCAGTCGCGGCTCTCGGTGCTGCCGGTGAAAAAGGCGGAATGGGCGCTGATCTGCAAGATGGGCAAGACCAAAGCAGTATAGACGGCTCTGCCGTAACGGGGCCGCCGGCCTTGTTTCCTGCCGGTTTTCCAGAAATAATCGGGGAAATTCAAGAAGACGGCAGCAGGGCTAACAAGGCCGTCCGGAGTTTCCGATCTAGCAGGGAGGCCGCCAGAGCCATGTACGAACCCCATGTATTTCCCGTGCCCGCCGAAACGGCCGAGAGCGCCTGGTGCGACGAGGCCGGCTATTTCAAGCTCTATGAGCAGTCGATCGCCGACCCGGAGGCCTTTTGGGCCGAGCACGGCAAGCGGATCCACTGGTTCAAGCCCTTCACCCAGGTCAAGGACGTCAACTTCGGGCCCGGCGACGTCAGCATCAAGTGGTTCGCCGACGGCACCACCAACGCCAGCTACAGCTGTATCGACCGCCACCTGCCGGCCAAGAAGGACGACATCGCCATCATCTGGGAGGGCGATGATCCCTCTGAGTCAAAGCACATCAGCTACGGCGAACTGCACGAGAACGTCTGCCGGCTGGCCAACGCGCTGAAGGCGCGCGGCGTGAAAAAGGGCGACCGGGTCACGCTCTACATGCCGATGATCCCCGAGGCCGCCTACGCCATGCTGGCCTGCGCGCGCATCGGCGCCATCCACTCCGTGGTCTTCGGCGGCTTCTCGCCGGACGCCCTGGCCGGGCGTATTCAGGACTGCGAGTCCAACTGCGTCATCACCGCCGACGAGGGCCTGCGCGGCGGCCGCAAGGTGCCCCTGAAAGCCAACACCGACAAGGCGCTGGAAAGCTGCCCCGGTGTCGAGACGGTCATCGTCGTGCAACGGACCGGCGGGCATGTCGATTGGACCGAGGGCCGCGACGTCTGGTACGAGGACGTCTGCCAGGCCGCCGACATCGACTGCCCGGCAGAGGAAATGGAGGCCGAGGCGCCGCTGTTCATCCTCTACACCTCGGGCTCGACCGGTAAGCCGAAGGGCGTGCTGCACACCACCGGCGGCTACATGGTCTATGCCTCCATGACCCACAAGTACGTCTTCGACTATCACGACGGCGAGATCTACTGGTGCACCGCCGACGTCGGCTGGGTCACCGGCCACAGCTACATCGTCTACGGGCCGCTGGCCAACGGCGCCACTACCCTGATGTTCGAAGGCGTGCCCAACTATCCCGACGCCTCGCGCTTCTGGCAGGTCTGCGATAAGCACAAGGTGGCGATCTTCTATACCGCGCCGACGGCGATCCGCGCCCTGATGCGCGAGGGCGAGGCGCTGGTGAAGTCGACCGATCGCAGCTCCCTGCGCCTGCTCGGTTCGGTCGGCGAGCCGATCAATCCCGAAGCCTGGATGTGGTACCACGAGGTGGTGGGCGACGGACGCTGTCCCATCGTCGATACCTGGTGGCAGACCGAGACCGGCGGCATCCTGATCACGCCGCTGCCCGGCGCCACACCGCTGAAGCCCGGCTCTGCGACCCGGCCCTTCTTCGGGGTGCGTCCGGTGATCGTCGACGGCGAAGGCAAGCACCTGGAAGGCGCCACCGAGGGCAACCTCTGCATCGCCGATTCCTGGCCCGGCCAGATGCGCACGGTCTACGGCGATCACGAGCGCTTCATCCAGACCTACTTCTCGACCTATCCCGGCAAGTACTTCACCGGCGACGGCTGCCGCCGCGATGCCGACGGCTACTACTGGATTACCGGGCGGGTCGACGACGTCATCAACGTCTCCGGCCACCGCATGGGGACGGCCGAAGTAGAGTCCGCTCTGGTCGCCCACGACAAGGTCGCGGAGTCCGCCGTGGTCGGCTATCCCCACGACATCAAGGGCCAGGGCATCTACGCCTATGTCACCCTGAACGTCGGCGAGGAGCCCACCGACGACCTGCGCAAGGAACTGGTGCAGTGGGTGCGCAAGGAAATCGGCCCCATCGCCTCGCCGGACCTGATCCAGTGGGCCCCCGGCCTGCCCAAGACCCGCTCCGGCAAGATCATGCGCCGTATCCTGCGCAAGATCGCGGAGAACGAGTATGGCAGCCTGGGCGACACCTCCACCCTGGCCGACCCCGGCGTGGTCGACGAACTGATCGAAAACCGCCAGAACCGAGGGTAACGCCCATCAAGCTCTTGCTTGCAAGGCGGGCGCTCTCAGCACTTGGCTGAGATCGGACGACAGAGTCCTTGGCCATCCTCCGAGACAGCCCCTTGCGGGGCTTCCTCAGGAGGAGGTCTGGCTTAACCTCATGCTGAGGAGGCGCCCTTGGTGTTTAAAGAGGGGCGCCGTCTCGAAGCATGTCTGCGCCGAATTCTCCACCATGTCAGCAGTCTGCTGGATGCCAAACGTTTCTTTTTGGCGGCGGCGCATCATCTTTGCTAGCGTCTGACTCCCGATGGGTGGGGTGGGCGAAGATGGTTGAAACACGAACGAAAAGGTCTTGGGGAGCCGGTCTGGCCCTGGCCGCAGGGTTGCTGCTGGCAGGCTGTGCCGCGACGGAACCCGAAGATCCCAACGGACGCATCGTCGCGCTGCCGCAGACCTGGGACGAGATCGATATCGGCGAAGCCGACCTCGACCTTCCCCTGACATCCCCCTTCGAGATCAGCGAACTGCGGGAGCGGGTCGGCGCCTACCAACTGTTCGAGAACTACTACAGCTTTCACGGCGTGAACGGTTTCCTCGTCACCTCGCGCGTCTTCCTGGGTCACTTCGCAAAGAACCCGACGGAGGAGGTGCGCGACGCCGAAGACTTTCTGCGTTTCGCCAGGGGCCTTCCGGTCGTCGAAGGCCGCGGGCTCAGGGTGGGCTCGGCCAAGTCTTTCAAGCTGCCCAACCTGCGCAGCGAAGGCTTCTACACCAAGGCGATCTCGGAGCAGCGGCATGAAGACTGTTTCATCTTTCGCATCGGCTATCTGCTGGCCGGCCAACACCCCGTCAAAGGCGACGATATGGATACCATCGTCGTCGGCCAGCTCTGCGGCGACGACCTCGACGAGGCGGCGGTGCTCGACCTGCTCGCCCGCGTGAAGGTCGTCAAAGACCGCGACCAATTCCGCGAAGCTCTCTCCCGCCGCAAGATCGGCACGATCTAGCACATACACCAACCGTCACCCTCGGACTTGATCCGAGGGACCACCCTTCGAAACAGCCCTTCGGGCTTCCTCAGGGTGAGGTAGATGGCAGACCTCATGCTGACGAGCGGCGAAGCCGCGTCTCGAAGCACCGAGTATGACGGATGATGTGTCGCCGCGCGCCGTGGGCGATCAACCCAAGCGTCGGCGCAGAGCCTCGCCCAACCGTTCCGCCTGCCGCACGATCTCGTCTTCCGGCACCGCCGCATAGCCGAGCAGCAGGCCCTGGCGCGTCGGCGCGCCGCAGAAGTAATCGGCAAGCGGGGCAACGGCGATGCCGGCCTCGGCGGCGATCTGCGCCGCCTGCTTGTCGCCCAGCTTATCGGCCACCTCCGGTTTCAGCCAGGCCATCAGGTGGAGGCCGGCATCGTCGGGGGCGACGGTCAGCAGGTCGGCCAGATGGGTTTTCGCCGCCGCCACCAGCGCCGCCTGCCGGGCCGCGTAAAGGCGGCGCATGCGGCGGAAGTGGGTGGCAAAGTGGCCCTCGTCGATGAAGGCCGCGAGCACCGGCTGCACGAGGGCCGAGGGCAGGGCGCCGAAGGCCGCATGACCGGCGGTGAACGGCTCGATCAAGGCTTCGGGCACCACCAGGTAACCGAGACGGATCGCCGGAAACAGCACCTTGGAAAAGGTGCCGACATAGATCACCCGCCCGGCCTCGCCGCGCCCGGCAGCCAGGCCCTGAAGGGAAGCCAACGGCCGCCCGGCGTAGCGATATTCGCTGTCGTAGTCGTCCTCCAAAATCCAGGCATCGGCCCCGCGCGCCCATTCCAGCAGTTCCAGACGGCGGGCCAGGGAGAGGGTCGTGCCCAGCGGGTAATGGTGAGAGGGCGTGACGATGGCGGCCCGCGCCTTGGGCGCCAGGCGGCGCCCGGCGGCGACCGAGATGCCTTCGCTGTCCAGCGGCACCGGCGCCACCTCGACCCCCGCGGCGATCAGCGGCCCGCGCAGACCGACGTAGCCCGGCTCCTCGATCCAGACCGCCTCTCCCGGCTCCAGCAGCATCTGGACAACAAGGCCGATGGCCGCCTGCGCCCCCGCGGTGACGATGATCTGACGCCAGTCGCAGACGAGGCCGCGATAGCTGTTGAGGTAGGCGGCGATGGCTTCGCGCAGCGGCTGGAACCCGGCGGGATTGCCGAGCTGCAGCAGCGCCGGATCGGGGCGGCGCCAGGTCCGGGTGTGCAGCCGCGCCCAGAGATCGAAGGGAAAGTCCTCGGTGTCGGGCACGCCCGGCGTAAAGGCACGGCGGTGGCGATAGTCACGGTCGCGCAGACCGACGATGGCGCGGCCATGAGCGGCGAGACGGGGTGCGCGGCCGGCATCGGCAATCGGCTGGGTCTTTGCCTTTGCGGCCCTGTTTACGCCCAGCAGGTCCTCGGGCAGGACACGGCAGACGAAGGTGCCGGAGCCGGCATGCCCTTCGAGATAGCCCTCGCTGAGCAACTGGTCGAAGGCGGTGACCACGGTGTTGCGCGAACAGCCGAGTTCCTTGGCCAAAACGCGGCTCGACGACAGGCGCGCGCCCGGCGCCAGGCGGCCGGCCAGGATGACGTCGCGCAGTTGCGCGCAGAGCTGCTGTTGCAGAGGCGCCGGCGCACTGCGGTCCAGCGCCAGGGCCAAAAGCGGTGTGCGGCGGCTGCCGCGCGGCGAGCTGTTCCCCATGCTCCATCCAGAAACGGCGCTTAACAGAAAGTGGTCCGTAAGAATATCAGAAAGCGGCTCTTTTTGGAAAACCACATTGGTTCTAGCTTGCGCGCCAGCCAGAACCGCATTACCGCATTTCAAAGGAAGTCTGCCATGAGCGGCACAACGGAGCCCTTCGTTCCCACCGCGCGCACTAAGGTGAAGCGCGCCCACGAGCGTGGCCATTATGATCGGGAGACGGTCTACGCCATCCTCGATGCCGGGCTGATGTGCCACGTCGGCTACGTGATCGACGGGCAGCCCTATGTCACCCCGACAGCCTATTGGCGGGAGGGCGACAGGGTCTACTGGCACGGCTCCTCCGCCAGCAAGATGCTGCGCCATGTGAAACAGGGGCCGCCGGTCTGCTTCACCGTGGCGCTGATGGACGGCCTCGTCCTCGCCCGCTCCGGCTTTCATACCTCGGTCAACTACCGCAGCGTCATGGCCATGGGCCAGGCCGAGATGATCGAAGACCCGGCCGACAAGCTGGCCAAGCTGGAAGCGATGCTGGAGCGCATCGTGCCCGGCCGCTGGCCCGAACTGCGGGCACCGACGGCGCAGGAGGTGAAGGCCACCACCGTAGTCTCCCTGAAGCTGGAGGAAGTGGTCGCCAAGGTGCGCAGCGGCGGCCCCATCGACGATGACGAAGACATGGACCTGGACGTTTGGGCCGGCGTGGTGCCGACCCCCACCACCATCGGCGCAGCCCTGGACGACCCCGCCCTGAAAGCCGGCGTGGCGCAGCCCGCGAACCTTGCCAAGATTCGTATCGGATAGGCAGGCGGAAATAGCACCTATGCCGTAACCGCGTTTGCGGGCCCGCCTTGCGCGGTATATCAGCAAACCATGTCAAAGCGGTCCAAGCCCGCCGCCCCGATGTCCGGCGCCTCAGTAGCGGGCAATCCAGTAGCGGGCAGTAACCTATCGGGCAATCCCTGGAGTCTGGCGGGCCTTTCGGCCGCCGGCCTGTTCGTTGTGCTCTGGAGCACCGGCTTCATCGGCGCCAAGCTGGGGTTGCCGCACGCCGAGCCCATGACCTTTCTGGCCCTGCGTTTTGCCATCGCCGCGGTGCTGCTGGGGTTGCTGGCGCTCGTCACTGGCGCGCCCTGGCCAAAGGACTGGCGCAGTGTCGCCCATCTCGCCGTCGCCGGCCTGCTGCTGCACGGTCTCTATCTCGGCGGCGTTTTCGCCGGAATCGACCAGGGCGTGGAAGCGGGCGTTTCGGCGCTCATCGTCGGCATCCAACCGGTGCTGGTGGCGGCCCTGGCCGGAGTCCTGCTGGGCGAGCGCGTGACGCGGCGGCAGTGGCTCGGCCTCGTCCTGGCGGTGGGCGGCGTGACCCTGGTGGTCTGGCGCAAGCTGGGCGCCGGTCTCGGCACGGTAGAGGGGGTCGGGCTCTGCCTTCTCGCCCTGCTCGGCATCACTGCGGCGACGCTCTATCAGAAACGCTTTTGCGCCGACATGGATCTGCGCAGCGGCTCGGTCATCCAATACTGTGCCGCCGGCCTCGGCTGCGGCATCTTCTCGCTGGCCCTGGAAGACCAGGTCATCGTCTGGCACCCCGACTTTATCATCGCCATGACCTGGCTGGTGCTGGTGCTCTCCCTCGGCGCGGTCAGCCTGCTTTACTGGCTGATTAAACGCGGCGCGGCCTCTCGGGTCTCCAGCCTGTTCTTCCTGGCGCCGCCGGTGACAGCGCTGATCGCCTGGCCGCTGTTCGGCGAGACTCTCGGCCCCACCGCCCTGGCCGGCATGCTGCTGACCGTGATCGGCGTCGCCCTGGTGAATCTGGAGAAAAGCTAGAAGAATTCGCGTCGATTTCGGCTCACGCCGGAACCCTAGAAATCCACGCAGATGCCTTTGCGTTCCCAGTCCCCGTAGCGGGTCGGTTCGGGGCCGCTGGGGCCGCCCAGTTCCTTCGGCGTTTTTTCCCCAACAGGCTTTTCAAGGGCGGACTTTTTCCCGGCAGGCTCTTCCGGGGCCGCGTCTTTGACGGCGGCTTGGGCTGGGAGCGCCGTGGGATCGGCAGATTCCTTGGCCTTCGGCGGGGCCGTCAGGGGATCGACGGCTGCCTTGCGGGGCTTCGGCTGACGGGCTGTGAACTTCAGAACCATGCTCTTTATATGGCATCGCGGAGGCCCCGCGCCAAGTCTTGAAGCCTCCCGTCGGGACCCCCACCTGAGGTTGGGGAAAATCCCCTGAAACACTGCAAAAACAGGAGTCTGCGGCCTTCGCCGCCGCCACGGTCGAAAACATGATGAACAGCCTGCGTACCGGTATCCTGATGGCCGCCATGACCGGCCTGTTCCTGGCTGTCGGCTTTCTGCTGGGCGGCACCGGCGGCATGATCATCGCCTTTGTCGTGGCCCTGGGCATGAACGCCTTTGCCTACTGGAATTCCGACAAGATGGTGCTGCGCATGTATAAGGCACGCCAAGTCGACCGGGCCGGCGCGCCGCAGCTCTACGGCCTGGTGGAGCAGCTCGCCGACAACGCCGAACTGCCGATGCCCAAGGTCTATGTGATCGACGACGACCAGCCCAATGCCTTCGCCACCGGGCGCAATCCGGAAAATGCCGCCGTGGCCGCCACCACCGGCCTGATGCGGCGCCTGACCTCCGAAGAACTGGCCGGGGTCATGGCCCACGAGCTGGCCCATGTGAAGAACCGCGACACCCTGACCATGACCATCACCGCGACCATCGCCGGCGCGATTTCCATGCTGGCCAACTTCGGCCTCTTCTTCGGCAACAGCCGCAACAACCCCCTGGGCTTCGTCGGCGTGATCCTGATCATGATCCTGGCGCCGATGGCCGCCGCCCTGGTGCAGATGGCGATCTCGCGGACCCGGGAATACGCCGCCGACCGCATGGGCGCAGAGATCTGCGGCCAGCCGCTGTGGCTCGCCTCGGCCCTGCAGAAGATCGACCGGGCGGCGCGCGGTATCGACAACGAGGTCGCCGAGAGCAATCCCGCCACAGCCCATATGTTCATCATCAATCCGCTTCACGCCAACCAGATGGACGGGCTCTTCACCACCCACCCGCGCACCGCAAACCGCATTCAGCGGCTGCAGCAGATGGCGCAGGAGATGGGCCAGTCCGTGCACCGCCCCAAACCCCGCCCCTGGGGTTAGGTCGGGGGGGGGGTTAGGCGAAACCGCCGGCCGTCGGTTAGTCTGCTGCCCGCAATCAATCGGGCAGCGGGAATCACTATGGATGAATTCAAGATCCGCAGTATGGAAGCGGACCTCTTTGCGGTGCCGCTTGCCGAGGTGCTGAGCGACGCCATGCACGGCGATCACAGCCACTTCGAGGTGATCACCGCACGCATCGCTTTGGCGAACGGGCTAGAAGGCGTCGGCTACAGCTACACCGGCGGGCGCGGCGGCCATGGGGTTCACGCCGTGGTGCGGCACGATCTGGCACCGCTGCTGGAGGGACGCGATGCCCAGGATGTCGAAGCACTCTTCGACGTCATGAACAACTACTTGCACTACGTCGGGCGCGGCGGCATCGCCGCCATGGCGATCTCCGCCGTCGACATCGCGCTCTGGGATCTGCGCGGCAAGGCAACCAACCAATCCCTGCGGCAGATGGCCGGCGGCGCCGGCAGGGCCGCCAAGGCCTATCGCGGCGGAATCGATCTCGGCTATTCCCAGGAAAAACTGCTCGCCAGCGTGCAGGGCTATCTCGACGAGGGATTCAACGGCGTGAAGATCAAGGTCGGCCGCCCCGAGCTGGCCGAGGACGTCGCCCGGGCGGCGGCGGTGCGCGACCTCATCGGCCCCGAGCGCGCCTTCATGGTCGATGCCAACTATGCCCTCACCGTCGAACAGGCGATCGCCGCGGCCGAGGCCTTCAAGGCTTTCGACCCCCTGTGGTTTGAGGAGCCGACCGACCCGGAAGACTATCAAGGCTACGCCCGCATCGCCGCGGCCACCGGCCTGCCCCTCGCCATGGGCGAGAACCAGCGCAGCCTGCACGAATTCCGCCTCGCCTTTTCACAGGCCGGTCTTTCCTTCATCCAGCCCGATGCCGGTAATTGCGGCGGCATCACCGCCTTTCTTCGGGTGGCCGAGATGGCGCGGGAACACGGCATCCCGGTCTGTTCCCACGGCATGCAGGAACTGCACGTCAGTCTGCTGGCCGGGCTCACCCAACCCGACGACCCCAAGGCCGGCTGGCTGGAAGTACACAGCTTTCCCATCGACGCCTATACCACCCGGCCCCTGGTGATGGAGAACCATCTGGCGCTGGCCCCCGACAGGCCGGGAACCGGTGTCGCCTTCGACTGGGACAAGCTGAAGCCGCACCGCGCGGCGACCGGCTGAGGCTTTCAAGCGACCCCGGGGCTTGCAGGAGGGGTTTGCAGGAGGGGCTTGCAGGAGAGGAGCCGGGGCCTTACAGCCTAGCCCGATGACCGACGACCGAAAATCAAACGGCCCGAAAACCAAAGGCGGCGACGCACGCCGAACGGCCCTCGCGATCCTGCGTTCTGTGCTGGAAGAAGAGCGGCCGCTGGACGAGGTGCTGGCTCAGAACAGCCATCTGGCCAAGCTGGCGCCGCGCGACCGCGGTTTCGCCCGCCTGCTGGTGGCAACGACCCTGCGCCGCCTGGGACAGATCGATGCCGTCATCGACCACTGCCTCGACCGGCCCATCAAGGCCAAGGACGAAGTGCTGCGTCAGATCCTGCGCCTCGGCGCGGTGCAGTTGCTGTTCCTCGGCACCCCGCCCCATGCCGCGGTGAACACCGCCCTGGAACTGGCCCGGGGGCCACGCCTGGCCGGACAGCGCGGCCTGTTGAACGCGGTGCTCCGCCGCCTGTCGCGCGAAGGCGAGGCCCTGGTCGCGGACCAGGATGCCGCGCGCCTCAACACGCCGGACTGGCTATGGCAGAGCTGGTGCGACGCTTACGGCGAGGAAACCACCCGCGCCATCGCCCTGGCCCAACTCGCCGAACCGCCCCTGGACTTGAGCTGCAAAGAGGATCTCAAAACCTGGGCCATCACCCTGGGCGCCGAAGTCCTTCCCGGCGGCAGCCTGCGTCTGACCGGCAGCCAGGGTGACATCGCCCGTCTGTCCGGCTACGCCGAAGGCGCCTGGTGGGTGCAGGACGCCGCGGCCGCGGTGCCCGCCCGCCTGCTGGGCGACATCACCGGAAAGTCGGTTCTCGATCTCTGCGCCGCGCCCGGCGGCAAGACGGCGCAGCTCGCCGCCCTGGGCGCCGAGGTGATCGCGGTGGAGCGGGCCAAGCACCGCATGCCGAGGCTGGACGAAAACCTGCAACGCCTGGGCCTGGGGGCGGCCACCGTCTGCGCCGATGCCACCCGCTGGCAACCGCCGGGCCCGGCCGATGCCATTCTGCTGGATGCGCCCTGTTCGGCCACGGGCACCCTGCGGCGCCATCCCGACATCGCCCTGCTGAAGGGCCCGGCGCACATCACGACCCTGGTGAAAACCCAGGACAAGCTGCTGGATGCGGCGGTGACGATGCTGAAACCCGGCGGCCTGCTGGTCTACGCCGTCTGCTCGCTGCAGCCCGAAGAAGGGCCGCAGCGCATCGCCACCCTGCTGGAACGGAACCCGGATCTTGAGCGGGTGCCCGTTACAGCGGCAGAGTTACCGGGTATGGAAGAAGCCATCACGACAGACGGCGACTTCCGCAGCCTGCCCTGCCATCTGGCCGAAAGCGGCGGCCTGGACGGCTTCTATGCGGCGCGCCTGCAACGGCGCTGAAACGACGCCGCGCCCCTACATGATGCCGCTGGCATAGCCGATCAGGAAGGCGAGCAGCGCGATGGTGCCGGCAACGCCGAGGATTTCCGGCCACCAGCCGAGATCATAAACCGGCGTATCGTCATCATCGGACGTCTGCATGGCGCTCCACCATCATTTGCCCAGCGAAGGCAGCCAAAGGGCGATCTGCGGAAACAGGATGACCAGGGTGAGCCCGACAAGCTGAAGGCCGATGAAGGGCAGCACCGCGACAAAGATCTCCTGCAGGGTCACATCCTTCGGCGCAACACTCTTCAGATAGAAGCACGCCGGCCCGAAGGGCGGCGACAGCATGTAGATCTGTATGTTCATGGCAAAGAGAATGCCGAACCACACCGGATCGTACCCGAGATCGACGACCACAGGGGCGAAGACCGGCACGGTGATAAAGACAATGGCGATCCAATCCATGAAGGTGCCGAGGATCATGATGATGCCCATCATGATCAAGATGATCACCAGGGGTCCGACCTCCATGCCGGTCAGCAGTCCGGCAAGGAAGCGGGTGCCGCCCATGATGTTGTAGATACCGACCAGGCTGACGGCGCCGACGATCAGCCAGACGATGGACCCGGTGGTGACCGTGGTGTTCCACAGCGCCTCGCGCAAGCCTTCGACGGTCAGTTCGCGACGCAGAACAGCGATGATCAGCGCCCCGACCGCACCGATGGCCGCCGACTCCGTGACCGTCGCCACACCGGCATAGATCGATCCCAGGACGCCGCCGATAAGCAGGAACGGCAGCACCAGACCCTTAAGGTGGGTCAGCCGCCGGGCCAGCGGCAGCGCCGCTTCCGGCGCGTCGTAGGCCGGCCCCAGCGCCGGGTTGAGCTGACAGCGCGCCACGATATAGATGACATAGAGCGTCGCCAGCAGCAGACCCGGGACGAAGCCGGCGGTAAAAAGATCCTTGATTGAAACCCCCGCCTCGGCGCCGTAGACGATGAGCACAACACTGGGGGGAATCAGCGTTGCCAGCGCGCCGGACGCGCAGATCGTTCCGATCGACAGCTTGCGGTCATAGCCCAGGCGGAACATCTGCGGCAGGGCGATGAGGCCGAGCAGCACGATCTCACCGCCGACGATACCGCTCATGGCGGCGAGCACGACGCTGACGAAAACCGTCTGCACAGCGACGCCGCCGCGCATCTGACCGCCGAGTATGGCCATGGAATTGAACAGGTCGCGGGCGACGCCGGAGCGCTCGAGAATGTTGGCCATGAAGACGAAGAACGGCACGGCCACCAGCGTGTACTTGCCGAAAACCGATACGACGTTCGAAGAAATGAGGATGAGGCCCGGCGGCCCGAACTTCAAAAGCGCGGCCGCGACGGAGATGATCAGCGTCGAGGCGCCCAGCGGCACACCCAGGGCCATCAGCGCAAAGAGGCTTGCGATCATCAACAGGGTGATTGTCTCGATACCCACTGCTACGGTCAGTCCCTGGTTCGTTCTCTGGAAGGCTGGCGGGCATCGGTGCGGCCAAGCGGATGACCGCTGCGCGGCGCAATCAGCTTGGCGAAGAGCTGCAGCGCGAAGACCAGGCAGGCCAAGGCCAGCATCACCTTCAGATAGCTCGGCAAGGGCGGATTGAAGGCGCTCCCCGAACGTTCCAACTGAACCGCGGCACGCAGCGCCGGACCCGACATCGCCCAGGTCAAGCCGGCGACGGCCAAAAGGCTGAGCGCCAGCGCAATGCGGCGCAGCACCAGCCAGGCAGCGGCGCCGACAAGCAATTCCATGCTGGTCACGGTGATGTGCCGGTTCTGCTGCGTAATGGCCCCGGCCGAGACCATCCAGGCGGTGGCGCAGCAGGCCATCACCGCCTCGGTGGTCCAGACCGTCGGTGCGTCGAGGAGATAGCGGGTGAATACCTCATAGACCGAGAGACCGATGGCCGTGAGATAGAACGGCCCGCAGGCCTTGCCCAGAAGCACCGACAGACAGCCGACAGCGCGGCAGAATCTGGCTCGGATGTTCATGGACAAGAACCGCGGGAGCGGCAGGCCTGCACGCCGAGGTGTTTCACCGCTTCACTTCAGCAGGCCCCTGGATTTCATGAAAGCCAGATGCGCGGCCAGGGCGGCCCCCGCTTCCGGCGATTTCGCCGCCGTATCTTGCCAGGCCTTGACGGCAATCGCCCTGAAGCGGTCGCGGTCGGCCTGCGGCCAGTCGATGACTTCGATGTTTGGGTCGGCGATATCACGCGCGACCAGCACCTTGTCCTGTTCGTCGAGCGCCTTCAGAAGATCGGCATAGGCAGCGTAGTACCAGTCGACCATGCCGCTGCGGGTATCGGGGCTGAGCTTGTCCCAGGTCGCCTTGGATACCGTGAACTGATGCACCGCCATGGAATGGATGCCCGGATAGAGCGGGTACTTGGCGATCTGGTGAAAGCCGTTCTTGTCGTTGTTCACATAGGCCGAAGCGTCGGCCGCATCGACGACGCCCTTTTCAAGCGAGGTGAAGACCTCGGAGAAGGGGATGTTGGCCGGGCTGGCCCCGGCGGCGCGGAAAACCGTAGCGGCCAGGCCTTCCGGCGAACGGATCTTCAGGCCCTTCAGGTCGTCCAGGCCGCGCACCGGCACCTTGGAAACCAGCGCTTCCTTGGACACGGCACCGCAGCCGATCACTTGGATCATGCCGGGCAAGGTGGCGTCCCAGAGCGTCTGCAGCGCTTCGGCTCCGCCGCCTTCACGGCAAAATTCCTGCACCTGGGCCGGCGAGTCATAGCCGGCGATCAGATCGCCCAGAATGGCGAAAGCCGGATTGCGCCCTGAGAAGTAGGCGATTGACGTCAGATCGCCGCCGAGGACCCCAGCGGCAACCGCCTCGGGTGTCTCGCTACGCGGAACGATGGACTTAATCGGTGTGAGCTCGACGGCGACCTTGCCGCCCGTCATCTCCGGAAGCTTGGGAATCCAGTGTTCGTTCAGGTACTGGAATGAATACCCACCCGATTGGGTGGAGGTCTGAACGGTCAATGTCATCTCTGCCGAAACCTCGGCGGAGGCAAAAACCAAAAGCGCCGCACTGAGCAGTACCGGCATTCTGCCTTTTCTCAGCATCTTTTCCTCCCCTTGGCGATGATCGCCTGATTGCTTGGACCCGTGAACGGATCGCCAAGACACTATCCGCGGAGATCGTAATCTGTCAATGCATACGCTAATTAATCCAATAATGACTGCATAGGAGAAGCGGACTGAGCAAAACGCCAGATCGGCCACCACCGCCGGACTGGGGAAGACCAAGGGACGCCAGGCAGAACCTGCCTGGCCGATGAAGCAAGAAATTGGGTTACTGGCGGATTGCCGCCGCCGTAGCCGCTTTGCCGGCCACGGCACAGACTAGGCAAAAGGCGGCTTGGAGAGTCCTAGGACTCGCCATCGTCCTCGATGATCGAGGGTGTGATGAAGATGCGGAGCTGTCTTTTGTCGCCTTCATGCACCGTGCCTTTGAACAGCCGGCCCAGGACCGGAATGTCGCCAAGGAAAGGCAGCTTGTCCCGCTCCGTCTCGTCGACCCGGTTCAGGCCGCCCAGCACAACGGTGGTCTCGGGACCGGCGGTGCCTGCCAGCAGGCTTTCCACCGAGGGCAGCGTGCCAAGCTCCCCGAGATCGTCTGACACGACGTCGATGATCTTGGGCTCCATCACAAGCTGGTAGACGCCCGGGCCGTTGACGACGGCAAGCTCGGCATCACTGACATCAATGCTGTCATCGATCACGGCGAACAGGCTGTCTGCCCCGGCGAGGTAGGCCGCCCCGACTTCGTTCTCCGCATTGAAGTCCGACGCATCGAGCCGGTCACCGAAGAGGCTGCCGAGCAGTGGCACATCGCCGACGTCGACCTTGTCCAGGTTCTTGAAATCCACTCCGAAGGATGTGCGGACAATGTGGATGAAGCGGGTCTGAACCAGGATCACCGTTTTGATGCGCAGGGTCCCGTCATCACCCAGGGTGACCGGCAGATAACCCAAGCGGCCGTTCTCATGGCGCGACTGACCGTCGCGATCCTCAGACCGATTTTCATTCTTGTTTTCCAGAGTGGCCGAGGCACCGGTCGGCAGCGCCGCCAGCATCAGCATCGCCAAGGTGGCGGCAATAACCGCTCGTTGAATCATGGCCCTATCCCTCCCCCTTAGGATATTAACGGTTTCTGATGATAGCAGAACGAACAACCCGCCGGGGGACGCTACCCCTTATGGGGCGGCTTGCGGGCGCGGGGCCCGGCTGATACCTAGAGGGCGTTACGCCAAACCAGCGGGATCCGCGCTTTCATGCAGCAGAACGTTCGCATCGCCCCCTCCATTCTGGCCGCTGACTTCGCCCGCATGGGCGAGGAGGTGCGCGCCGTCACCGAGGCCGGTGCCGACTACATCCACATCGACGTGATGGACGGCCACTTCGTGCCCAACATCACCCTGGGCCCCGACATGGTGGCGGCAATCCGCCCGCAGTCCGATCTGGTCTTCGACGTCCATTTGATGATCGCGCCGGCGGACCTTTTCATCGAGCCTTTTGCCAAGGCCGGCGCCGACATCATCACCGTGCATCCGGAAGCCGGACCGCATCTGCACCGCAGCCTGCAGATGATCAAGGGCCTCGGCAAAAAAGCCGGCATCGCCTTGAACCCGGCAACGCCGCTGGATGTCGTCGACCTAGTGATCGGGGATGTCGACCTGATCCTCTGCATGAGCGTGAACCCCGGCTTCGGCGGCCAGAGCTTCATTCCCGGCACCCTGGACAAGCTGAAGGAACTGCGCCGCATGATCGACGCCAGCGGGCGTCAGATCGACCTGGAAGTGGACGGCGGCATCAACCCGCAGACTGCACCGGAAGCCGCCGCCGCCGGCGCCGACCTGCTGGTCGCCGGCACCGCGGTCTTCAAGGGCGGCCCGCAGGCCTACGCGCCGAACATCCGAAGCCTGCGCGGCGAGCGCTGATGGCCTTGGGCAGCCCCGCGGATAGCAACGCGAAGGCTGGCATGACCGCCGCCCCCGACCGCGCTTCCAAAAAAATTGGCGCCTCAAAGGCTGCCGCCTCCAGCCCCGGCGCTGCCGGGCTTTGGCTTGAAAGCTACCGGCGCTGGCGCCTGCTGCCGAAGGATCTCGCCTGGAGCCGCCTTGCCTACCGCCTGCGCCGGCCGCTTTTTTCCCTGCCCGAGGCACCCTGGCGTGACGGCGGCACACCGGCGGCAAGCGTCGCCCTGGTGCCGCCCGACCCCTGGCCGGGCAAGGCCGAAAGAGGCACGGCGATCGTCGATGACAGCTTTCATTTTCTCGGCCGCAGCCTGCACAAACCGGCGCCGCTCTGGCAGCCCCTGGGCATGGAGGAGGCTTGGCTGAAGCGCCTGCACGGCTTCGGCTGGCTGCGCGACCTGCGCGCCGCCGGGGGCGATGCGCCGCGGCGCAAGGCCCGCGCCCTGGTCGCCGACTGGATCGCGCAGAACCGCCAATGGTCGGCGGTCGCCTGGGACCCGGTGGTGACCGCCGAACGGCTGGCCCATTGGTTCAGCCAGTACGAGTTCTTCGCCGCCAGCGCCGAGGTCACGTTCCGCCAGACCATGCTGTCGAGCAGCCGCCAGCAGGCCCGCTATCTGGCCGCCACCCTGCCGGCCGGACTGAGCGGCGCCAAGCTGATCACCGCCGCCAAGGGCCTCTGCTATGCCGGGCTCTGCCTGCAGGATGCCGCGCCCTGGCTCGACCGCGGTCTGGAGATTCTGCTGCAGGCGCTGGACCGTCAGTTGCTGCCGGACGGCGGGCAGCGGGAACGCTCTCCCACCCTGCTGCTTTCGGTGCTGCGCGACTGCATCGACCTGCGCGCGGCGCTGCTGGCGGCGGGCCGCGAGGTGCCGGACGATCTTTCCCTGCGCATCGAGGGCATGGTGTCGCTGCTGCGCCTGATGCAGCACGGCGACGGCGGGCTCGCCTTGTTCAACGGCAGCAACGAGGGCGAAGACCTGCAGATCGACATGGTCCTGCAGCGCTGCGGCGGCAAAAAGGTTCAGTTGCAGTCGGCGCCGAACACCGGCTTTCAGCGTCTTCAGGCGGGCCGCAGCCTGGTTCTGGTCGACAGCGGCCAGCCGCCGGCGCCGGGCTACGATCATGCCGCCCATGCCGGTACCCTGAGTTTCGAGATGTCGGTCGGCCGCGAACGCATGATCGTCAACTGCGGCGCCCAGACCGGCAGTAACACCTGGCAGGTAGCACAACGAACCACCGCGGCGCATTCGACCCTGGTGGTGGACGAGACGAACTCGGCAGCGCTTTTTGCCAGCGGCGGCTTTTCCCGGCGGCCGACCAACGTCACCTGCCGACGTGACGAGGACGAAGGCGCGATCTGGCTGGAGGCCGGACACGACGGCTACCGCGCACCCTTCGGCCTGCTCCACCGGCGGCGGCTTTATCTCGCCGCTTCCGGCGAGGATCTGCGCGGCGAGGACTGCCTGACCGCGGCGGAGAAGGCGCTGCCCGACCTGCCCTTCGCCATTCGCTTCCACCTGCATCCCCTGGTTCAGGCCATGGCGGCGCAGGACGGCCGTTCGGTGGTGTTGCGTCTGGCCAAGGGCGGCGGCTGGCGGCTGCGGGCCGGCGGAGCCACCGTCGGGCTGGAGCCGAGCGTCTACCTGGGCGCACCCGGACAGGTCCGGCGCAGCCAGCAGATCGTGCTGTCCGGCACCACCGGCGGCGGCAACGAAAAGAGTTACACGGTCAAATGGGCGCTGCAGCGCCTCGGCAGTGGAAACTGACGTGCCGGCTGGGCTTACCGGTGGGTCGGTTTTTGCCGTCGCGCTCGTCGCCGTCGCCCTGGCCTCTTGGGCCGCCACGGGCATCGTTCTGCGCCTGCTCAAACGCTGGCAGGTCCTCGACCAGCCCAACCACCGCAGCAGTCACAAGGTGGCGACGCCGCGCGGCGGCGGTTTGGCGGTTGTATCGGTGATCGCGCTCGCCTGGATCGCCGCCGCCCTTTTCGGCGAGGCCTTCGTCCCTTGGTTCTGGCCGGTTATCGGCGGGCTGGCGGTGCTCGCCGGGGTTTCCTGGTTTGACGATCTGCGCTCTCTGCCCGCCAGCCTGCGCCTTGCCGTCCAAGCCGCCGCGGTGGCTCTCGGGCTCTGGGGCATGGGAGGCAGCGCCCTGGTTTTCCAGGGACTGCTGCCGCCGCTCGTCGATCACCTGATCGCCGCCCTTTTGTGGCTTTGGTTCATCAACCTGTTCAACTTCATGGACGGGATCGATGGCATTACCGCCGTGGAGACCATCACCGTCGCCGGTGGACTGGCGCTCTGCTTCGCCCTCTTCAGCCCCTCATTAAGCGCCATCTTTTGGCCGGCCAGCCTGGCGGTGGCGGCCTTGGGCTTCCTGTGGTGGAACTGGGCGCCGGCGCGGATCTTCCTGGGCGATGTGGGCTCCGTTTCCTTGGGCTACCTCTTGGGCTGGCTGCTGATTTTGCTGGCCGGGCTCGGGTACTGGGCCGCGGCCCTGATCCTGCCGCTCTACTATCTGGCCGATGCAACCTGGACGCTCTGCCGCCGGGCCCTGCGTGGCGAAGCGGTCTGGCGGGCCCACCGCGAGCACTTCTATCAGCAGGCCGTGCAGCGCGGCTTCAGCCACGCCGCGGTGACCTTGCGTATTCTCGCCTGCAACATGGTTCTGGTGGCCCTGGCCCTGGCCTCCGTGGCCGGATTGCCGGCGCCGGCGGCCCTGGGGCTTGCCTGTCTTGCGGTTGCCGTTCTTCTGTTTATGCTGACAAAGCAGAGGCCGCCGGCCGTGACCGGCCGTAATCGGGGCGAAAACGGAGCGACCTGACAGGCGTTGCGGCGCGGAAAACCGCCGGGCCGCAGCGGCAAGGGGAAACAGGAACCATCGATGAAGCTGGGTTCAGCCAAGTTCCCAAAACAGATTGTCGCCTTCTTCCATGATCTCTTCATGGCCGGTGCGGCCTTTCTGATCGCGCTGTTCCTGCGTATGGGCGAGGCGGCCTGGACGTCCTTCCTCGACAGCCTCTGGCAGCCGATGTTGTTGTTCACCTCCGTCTGCGGCTTGGTCTTTCTGACCACCGGGCTCTACCGCGGCGTCTGGCGCTATGCCTCGATGAACGACCTGATAGCGATCATCAGGGCGGTGTCACTGGCGCTGGCGATTTTCCTGCCGGTTACCTTTATGATCACGCGCCTGGATGCGCTGCCGCGGTCCTGGCTGTTTATTTCCTGGTTCGTCCTGATCTTTCTGCTCGGCGCGCCGCGCATGGCCTATCGCGTGTTCAGGGACCAGGGTTTTCGCCACCTGCTGGAAAACGACCGCCATCGCCGCGTGCCGGTTCTGCTGATCGGCGCCGGTGATGCGGCGGAGACCTTCATCCGCGAAATGGCGCGCGACCGCGATGGGCCCTTCGAGGTCCTCGGCGTGATCGACGAAAAAGGCACCCGCATCGGCCGCTATATTCATGGCGTGCGGGTGTACGGCGAGTTGAGCGATCTGCCGGAGGTGCTGCAGCGTCTGGCCAAGCGGGAGCGAAAACCCCAGCGCCTGATCCTGACCAAGCCCCTGACCCGCGAAGAGGTCGAGGCGGTGCTCCGCCTCGCCGACGAACAGGGATCGACCGTCGCGCGCCTGCCGCGGCTGACCGACTTCAGCGGCGGCGTCGAAGACCGCCTGCACATCCGCCCCATCGCCATCGAGGACCTGCTGGGCCGCACCCAGACCAAGCTCGACCGCCCGGCCATGGAGGCCCTGGTCCGCGGCCGGCGGGTTCTGGTGACCGGCGCCGGCGGATCGATCGGCGCCGAGTTGGTGCGGCAGATCGCGGCCTTCGGTCCGGCAAAGCTCACCCTTTTCGACAACTCCGAGTTCAATCTCTACAACATCGATATGGAACTGGCGGAACGCTATGAAGCGCTGCCGCGTCAGGCGCTGATCGGCGACGTACGCGATGCCGAAAGGGTCGACCGGCTGCTCGAGGAGGCCGCCCCCGATCTGGTGTTCCATGCCGCGGCGCTGAAGCATGTGCCCCTGGTCGAGCACAATCCCCTGGAAGGCATCCACACCAACGTCCTCGGCACCCGCAACATGGCCGAGGCCTGCCGCCGCCGGGGCGTTGCGGCCATGGTGCTGGTTTCCACCGACAAGGCGGTCAATCCGCCGAACGTCATGGGCGCGACGAAGCGCCTGGCGGAGAGTTACTGCCAGGCCCTCGATCTGCTGCGCCAATCCAGCGGCAGCGGCACCCGCTTTATCACGGTGCGCTTCGGCAACGTTCTCGGCTCGACCGGGTCGGTGGTGCCGCTGTTCCAGCGCCAACTGGCCGCGGGCGGCCCGCTGACGGTCACCGACCCGGAGATGACCCGCTATTTCATGACCATCCGCGAAGCGGTGGAACTGGTGCTGCAGGCCTCGGCCCTGGGCGCCAGCAGCCCGGCGGAAGAAGCCGGCCGGATCTATGTGCTGGACATGGGCGAGCCGGTGAAGATCGTGGATCTGGCGCGCCAGATGATCCGCCTCTCCGGCCTCAGCCCGGACAAGGATGTTGAGATCACCTTCACCGGCCTCAGGCCCGGCGAGAAGCTGCACGAAGAGCTGTTCCACGACGGCGAAGCGCTGATCCCGACCAGCCATCCGGGCCTGCGCCAGGCCGCGCCGCGCACCGCCGACGCCGAACTGCTGGCCCGCAACCTGGATGACCTCGCCCGCCTCTTGGCCAAGGGCGACCGGAACGAGATTCTGCAGACCCTGCAGCGGCTGGTGCCGGAATTTCGCGGTGAGCTGACCAGCGCGCGAAAGGCCGCCGCCGCATCTTGACGCCCCTTACGTCCTAAGGCCCGCGCATGTTGACGCCCCGACATCTTGACTGGGGGCCCGGCGGTGCCTACTAACCGGCTCACCGCGATGCCCGCCTGAAACCGACACCACGACCGCCGTCATGTCAGAACCTCGTTAGAAACCGCCAAACGGAGCTTCCCGCCGATGCCCCTCGACACGCCGATGCCTGTGAAACGCGCCCTCATTTCGGTCTCAGACAAGACCGGGCTGGCAGACTTCGGACGCTTCCTCTCTTCACAGGGGGTGGAGATACTCTCGACCGGCGGTTCCGCACAGACCCTCGCGGAGGCCGGCATTCCGGTTGTCGAGGTCGCCAGCCATACCGGCTTCCCGGAAATCATGGGCGGCCGGGTGAAGACCCTGCATCCGAAGATCCACGGCGGCATTCTGGCGCGCCGCGACCTGCCGGCCCATGTCGCGGCCATGGAAGAACACGCCATCGCCGGCATCGATATGGTGGTCTCCAACCTCTATCCCTTCGAGGCGACGCTCGCCTCCGGCGCCGACTTCGACACCTGCGTGGAGAACATCGACATCGGCGGCCCGGCCATGGTGCGCGCCTCGGCCAAGAACCACGACTTCGTCACCATCATCACCGACCCGGCGGACTACGGCGCCGTGGAAACCGAGATGACCGCCAACAAGGGCGCCGTCGGCGCGGCCCTGCGCCGCCGCCTGGCCATGGTGGCCTTTGCCCATACCGCCGCCTATGACGCCATGATCGCTGGCTGGCTGGCCGGTGAAGTCGGCGAGACCTTCCCCAAGCGCCTCAGCGCCGCCGGTCGGTTGAAGCAGACCCTGCGCTACGGCGAGAACCCGCATCAGGAGGCGGCGGTTTATCTGCAGGGTCCGGCACGGCCCGGCGTAGCCACCGCGGAGCAACTGCAGGGCAAGGAGCTGAGCTACAACAACCTGAACGACACCAACGCCGCCTTCGAACTGGTCAGTGAGTTCGAGGCGCCGGCGGTGGCGATCATCAAGCATGCCAACCCCTGCGGCGTTGGCAGCCGCGACAGCCTGGCCGCGGCCTATGCCGAGGCGCTGGCCTGCGACCCGGTGTCCGCTTTTGGCGGCATCATTGCCGTAAACCGCCCCCTCGATGCGAAGACGGCAGAAGAAGTTGCGAAGCTTTTTGCCGAGGTGGTCATCGCCCCGGCGGTCGATGACAGCGCCCGCGCGGTGCTGGCCGCGAAAAAGAACCTGCGCGTCCTGGTCACCGGGGCCATGGCCGATCCCGCCGCGCCGGGCCTCGTCATGACGCCCCTGGCCGGCGGGTTTCTGGCCCAGAGCCGCGATAACGGAAGGGTCGCCGCTGACGCATTGAAGGTGGTCACGAAGCGCTCGCCGAGCGCGCGCGAACTGGCCGACATGATCTTTGCCTTCCGTGTTGCCAAGCATGTAAAATCGAATGCAATCGTATACGTCCGCGATGGCGCGACCGTCGGTATCGGGGCCGGCCAGATGAGCCGGGTGGATTCTTCACGGATCGCGGCCTGGAAAGCCAGGGAAGCGGCTGGCGAGGGCAAAACACCGAAGACAGAAGGATCTGTTGTGGCTTCCGATGCTTTCTTCCCCTTTGCCGACGGGCTGCTCGCCGCGGTGGAGGCCGGCGCCACCGCCGTCATACAGCCGGGGGGATCGATGCGCGACGATGAGGTGATCAAGGCCGCCGATGATGCCGGACTGGCCATGGTTTTTACGGGCATGCGGCACTTCCGCCATTGATACCGCAAATAGACAGGAATCGTCAGCGGTTTCCCGGCGCGGTAGCAGCCTTGGATTGTAGGTAATTTTTCATAAATTGCGTTTAGGTTTTCTTTTGATTGAGACTATAGCATGCAATCAAATCATCCGATTCAATCCGGATAAAATTGGGCGGCAAGCCTTGGTGCGTACTGACTGCGAAGCCGGGTAGCAATGCAGAAACTGAATTGGGACAACATCACCATCATGGTGGTCGACGACAATTCCTTTATGCGGAATTTGATCGTCACCACCCTGCGCGCGCTCGGCATCAGCAACATTGTGACCCAATCGAGTGCGAAAGGGGCCATCGAGGCCTTGCGCGAAAGCCGTAAGAACCCGGTAAAGGCGGGCATCGGCACCATCGACATCATTCTTTCCGATTTTGTCATGAGCGAAGTCGACGGCTCTCTGTTCCTGCGCTGGATCCGCACCGGCAAGCAGGCCCCGGATCGCTTCGTGCCCTTTCTGATGGTCTCCGGCGCCGCCGACCAGGACGTTGTCGAGCAGGCGCGGGATGCCGGGGTGACCGACTTCGTCGCCAAGCCGTTTTCCGCCAAATCCATCGCCGACCGGGTGCTCGAGGTCATCAAGAATCCGCGGCAGTTCGTTTTGGCGCCCGGGTATTTCGGACCGGATCGCCGGCGTCAGGACCGCCTGGTGGACTGGCGCACGCTCTATGACGACGACACGCCGCTGCAGGCGGACAGGCGGGTCACCAAGGCCGCTGAAATCCAGGTCATTCACGCCCGTTCCAACATCCGCAACCTGCGCGACGACGTGCGGGCGGTCTATTTCCGGCCGGCCAACAAGCTGCGTGACAAGCTCGGCCCCAATGCCATGCGCGGTCAGATCGACTTTGATCCGCTGGTGATCCAGGCGGCAGAGGAACGCATTCAGGAACTGGTCGGCGACTACTCGACCTGGGTGCGCAACTATCTGGTCTCCGTGACAAACTCCTACAACGCCCTCTGCAAGAGCGACGAGGACAAGAAGCACCACGTGCTCAACATCAACGCCATCGCCCACGAGCTGCGCGGCCAGGGCGGCATCTTCGACTACCCGCTGATCACCGCTTTCGGCAAAACGCTCTACGAGGCGACCATCGACACCGATGCCAAGGTCACCGAGAACCGCCTGAAGCTGATCGAAGCACATATCGATGCCATCCGATTGGTCTTCACCAATAAGATCAGGGGCAAGGGGGGCGATGTCGGCAAAGCCCTGTTGAAGGACATCGAACGGGCGGTGAAGAAATACAGCGAGCCGCGCAAGGTCAAGGCCGCGTCATAGATCGGATCATGTTTTGACGAAACCACTTCGTGGTTGCGCCAAAACATGTGAATCCGATCGACATCAAGTGGCTAGGGCAAGGCCGGGGCGCCTTGAACCGGCTTACTCCGCAAAGCGTTCCACCAGGAAGTCGACGAAGCACCGCACCCTGGCGGAGAGATGACGGCCGGGCGGATAGACCACGCGGATGGCGCTGTCGGGTCCGTGGTACTGCGGCAGCACCTGGACCAGCCGCCCCGCCTTCAGGTCCGGCCCGATCAGCCAGAGCGGCAGGAGCACAAGGCCGATACCGGCCAGCGCCGACTCCCTCAGGATCATGGGGTTGTTGGTCTCCAGGTTGCCGCTGACCGTGACCATGGTTTCATGCCCGGAGTCGTCAACGACATGCCAGTCGTGGCGCTGCGCCCGATAGGTGTAGACAAGGCAGTTGTGATCGGTGAGTTCACCGATCCGCCCGGGCGCCCCCTTGGCGTGGAGATAATGCGGCGCCGCGGCGATGACCCGGCGGTTGGTCGCGAGACGGCGGCCGATCAGGCTGGAGTCCTCCAAGTCGCCGATCCGCAGACCGACATCGAAGCCTTCCTCGACCAGGTTCACGAAGCGGTCGTTTACGTCGACATCGACCGCCAGCTCGGGATAGCGGGCGAGAAACTCCGGCAAAACCGGCATCATATGGAGAATCCCGAAACCGGTCGGCAGGCTGACCCGCAGCCGGCCGCGGGGCGTCGCGCGCAGGCTGGAGACCGCCGCCGCCGCGTCTTCCAGGTCGGCCAGGGCGCGGCTCGCCCGCTCGTAGAAAGCCGCTCCCTCCTCGGTCAGGCTGAGACGCCGGGTGGTGCGGTTGAACAGGCGCACGGCCAGACGGTCCTCAAGCCGCCCGATCTGCTTGCTGACCGCCGAGGGGGTCAGATCCAGGGCCCGCGCCGCCGCCGAGAAACTGCCTTCGCGCACCGTTCTTACGAAAACCGGAAGCCCTTCCAGACCGTCCATTACACCCTCATTTATGCCGTTCAGGCATAAATCATATGCCAATGAGCCAGATTATCAAACAGGAGGAATGAACGTAGCTTTACAGCAGATCGGGGCCGCTTGGCCTCGCCAACCGTCAGGAGAAGCGATCATGACCCAAGCTTCGATACCTCAGCCGCCGATATCCACAGCAATCGATCTGCAACGGCCCGGCGCCTTGACCCCCGCCCAGTTGGAGCGTGCTCTTGCCCGGGGCCGGCATCTTCAGGGAATGGCGGTGCGCAGCGCCTTTTCGCGGCTGTTCAATCGCCTGTTCAGTCACCTCTTCCCTGCGGCCTCGCCGCGCGACCGGACACTCGGCCGGAAGACTCAAGCCTGCTGAGCGAAGGGCGTTCCGTCGGCCTGGGGATCGCGGATCCCCCACAGTAGAGCGAGGCCGGCAACAAAGAAGATCAGGATCGTCGCCATGCCGGCGCGCTGGCTGTCGGCCATAACCGTCACCCAGCCGACCAGGGCCGGGCCCAGAAAGGCGGTCGCCTTGCCGGAAAGCGCATAGAGGCCGAAGAACTCGGCGCGCAGATCCGGCGGCGCAATCCGCGCCATGAAGGAACGGCTGGCCGTCTGCGCCGGGCCGATGAAAATGCCGATGGCGCAGCCCAGCAGGTAGAACCAGAGCCGGCTTTCGATCACCAGGATGGCGGCGCCGAGCAGCGTCAGGGCCGCCACCGACACAAGGATCGTCGTCTTGGCGCCGACCAGGTCGTCGAGCCAGGCAAAGCCGAAGGCGCCGATCCCGGCGGTCACGTTCAGCAGGATGCCGAAGATCAGAATCTCCTGGAAGCTCATGCCGAAGGTGCCGGCGGCATAGATACCGCCGAAGGCGAAGAGCGTGTTCAGGCCGTCGGTATAGAGCATGCGGGCGATCAGGAACCGCCCGGTCTGGCCGTGCCGCGGCAGGGCGCGCAGAGTCTCCCAAAGGCTCGCCAGTCCGGCCCGCACCGCGCCCGCCGGTTTGAAGGGCCGGCTTTGCTCGCGGGTGAAAACAAACAGCGGTACGGCAAAGACCAGAAACCACAGGCCGACAAAAGGCCCGGTGATCCGCACCTCCTCGGCAAGCGATTTATCCAAGCCGAAGAGCGGCACCTCGGGCATCACGAAAAGCACCAGGCAGAGACCGAGGCAGAGCAGGCCGCCGAGATAGCCCAGCGCACCGGCCCAGCCCGACAGCCGGCCGAGATGGCTGGGCGGCGCGATGTCCGCCAGCATGGCGTTGTAGAAGACATGGCCGAATTCAAAGGCCGCATTGCCGATGGCGACCAGCAGCAGGGCGGGCAGGATGAACCGCGGGTCCGGCTCGATCCACCAAAGCCCGATGGCGGCCGCGACGGCGATCAGGGTGAAAGTGCCGATCCAGGGCTTGCGCCCGCCGCCCTGGTCGGCGATAGCCCCCAGCACCGGGGCCAGAACCGCCAGCACCAGGCCGGAAATCGACAGCGCCGCACCCCATTGGCCGGTGCCCAATTCCGGCGACTCGGCGACGCCGCGGGTGAAATAGGCGGCAAAGACAAAGGTGACAATGACAGTGGGGTAGGAGGAGTTAGCCCAGTCGAAAAGACACCATGCCGCTGCTGCCGCCCGGCGGCCGCGCCAGGGCGAGGCCGTGGCGACGCCGGGTTCTTCTGAATCACTGGCCATCGCTCGCCTCCCTGCCGCGTTCCGAACTAGAGCGCTTTCCGATCTTACACGATCATTTGACCGGAGCAGGCTTGTTCGCCGGCCAGGCGAGCGTCGCGCGGTGATGCTGGTGCATCACAAGCGGCGCTCAACGCCACCGGCGGGCAAGGATGCCCGGCTCTGCGAGTGACGCTTTGACGCCCCTGGACGTGCGTTGCGACCCTTGCCCGATGCGCTGCATCGCGCCGCGGGCCGCGCCTGCTCCAGGGACGTCAAAGCGCCATCAAATGGCCGTATAAGATCGGAGAGCGCTCTAGCAGCTTTCCGACGCCCGCTCAAGCTGTGTAGGCTGACGCATCGAAGAGTCGCCAGGGAGTGAACAGGCAATGCTGATCGTCACCACGGACACCATCGAAGGCAGAGAAGTCGCCGACTACCTCGGAATCGTTTCCGGCGACGCCATCGTCGGCGCGAATATCTTCCGCGATGTTTTTGCCCGGGTGCGCGATGTCGTCGGCGGGCGCGCCGGCGGCTACGAAAAGGCTTTGCGGGGCGCCAAGGAGCACGCCCTGGAGGACATGGTGAACGAGGCCCAGGCGCGCGGCGCCGATGCGGTGCTCGCCGTCGACCTCGACTACGAAGTGGTCGGCGATTCGATGCTCATGGTTTCCGCCAACGGCACCGCCGTGAAGCTGAAGTAGCAGGTCCGACAAAGCCTCGGCGCCGGGATGCTTCGAGACGACCGCTGCGCGGTCTCCTCAGCATGAGGCTGACAGCTTGGAACCGGATATGACGCCCTCATCCTGAGGAAGCCCCGAACAGGGGCTGTCGCGAAGGATGGCCGGAGCTACAGAGACGCCTCAGCCGGAGACCATGGACTTCAGTTGACGGTTGGCCACCGCCAGCATGGCGAAGTCCGGCGCCGCCGATGTCTTCAGTTCCTCCAGCAACTGCTCGGTACGATTAACCAGCGGCGCCCGCTGGACCGACCAGTTGTCGATCACCTTGTCGGTCGCGGCCCGCGCCGCCTTGCCGCCCTTGCCGCCGCCGTTCAGGACCCGGGTGGTCAGCTCGCTCTGGTGGCCGTAGAAGTCGTCGATGATCGCGGTGACCGCCAGTTTGTCCCAGGCGGTATCGGTCGGCAGGCGGCCGGCGGAACGGCGCAGCCAGTCGAAGCCGAAACGGTCGCCAATCTTGAAGTAGGCCTCGGCCACCTTCTCCACCGGCAGCTTCAGCGTTCCGGCAATCCGCACGATGTCGCAGACCGGCGCCAGGAAAGACAGGCTTGCGATCCGCTGGGCCAGGGCCTTGGGCGCCCCCTGTTCGACGAGCTGGCGGCTGCGCTCGACCAGGAACCCCCGGTCGCTGGGGGACAGCAGACTTTCGATGCGGTCCACCAGCGTCGCGACGCCCTCGCCGTAGTTTTCGATCTCCGTGGCGATGTCCAGGGAGGCGCCGACCTCGCGCAGGAACCAGACCGTCTCCCGCTCGATCAGACGGCCGGTGTCGACCAGCATGCGCGCCTGCAGCAGCGCCGGCACCTTGTTGTCCAGGGCTTCGATCTGCTCCCAGAGTTTGCGCATGCCGAAAATCTCGCGCGTGACGATATAGGCCCGGGCGATGTCCTGGGAGGCCATGCCGGTCTTCTCGCGGACCTCGTGGATGAAGTTGATGCCGACCCGGTTGACCAGGTCATTGCTGACGACGGTCACCACGATCTCGCGCTTCAGACGGTGACGCCCGATCTCATCGGCATGGGTCGCGCGCAGGGGTTTCGGGAAATAGGTCACCAGATCGTCTGCGAAGTAAGGATCGTCGGGCAGTTCCGATTCCAGCAGTTCGTCGTAGAGCACCAGCTTTGAATAGGACAGCAGCACCGCGACCTCCGGCCGGGTGAGGCCTTCGCCGCGCTTCATGCGCTCCAGGATGACTTCGTCGTCCGGCAGGAATTCGATGTCGCGGTCCAGGAGGCCGTCTTTTTCCAGCGCCCGCATGAAACGGGCGAAGCGGTCGAGCAGGTGGGCGCCCAGTTCGTGGGTCACCGTGATCGCCTGGCTCTGCAGGTAGTTGTCCCGCAGGCACTGCTCGCCGACCTCTTCGGTCATCTTCTCCAGCAAACGGTTGCGCTGCTTGCGGGTCATCTGGCCCGAAGACTCGACCGCGCCCAAAAGGATCTTGATGTTGACCTCGTGGTCGGAACAGTCGACGCCGGCGGAATTGTCGATGAAGTCGGTGTTGCTGCGCCCGCCGGCCTGGCCGTATTCGATGCGGCCGAGCTGGGTCACACCCAGGTTGGCGCCTTCGCCGATCACCTTGGCGCCGACCTGGCTGCCGTTGATGCGGATCACATCGTTGGCGCGGTCGCCGACATCGAGATGGCTTTCGTTGTCCGCTTTCACATAGGTCCCGATGCCACCGAACCAGAGCAGCTCAATATCGGCCAGAAGCATGGCCTGGATCAGCTCGTTGGGGGTGACGCTGTCCTTGGTGATGGCGAAGAGTTTTTTCATCGGCGCCGAGACGGCCACCGACTTGGCCGAGCGGTCGAAGATGCCGCCGCCCTTGGAGATCAGTTCCTGATTGTAGTCGTTCCAGCCGGAGCGCGGCAGATCGAAGAGCCGCTTGCGCTCCTGCCAGGTCCGCGCCGGGTCGGGATCGGGGTCGACGAAGATGTGCATGTGATTGAAAGCGCCGACCAGCTTGATGTGCTTGGACAGCAGCATACCGTTGCCGAAGACGTCGCCGGACATATCGCCGCAGCCGATGCAGGTGAAGTCTTCGTTCTGGATGTCCTTGCCCAGTTCACGGAAGTGGCGCTTCACCGACTCCCAGCCGCCGCGCGCGGTGATACCCATCTTCTTGTGATCGTAACCGGCCGAGCCGCCGGAGGCGAAGGCGTCGTCGAGCCAGAAACCGTAGTCGGCCGAAACCCCGTTGGCGATGTCGGAGAAGGTCGCCGTGCCCTTGTCCGCGGCCACCACCAGATAGGGATCGTCGCCGTCATAGCGCGTCACCTGCTTGGGCGGCATCAGGCGATTGCGTTTCAGGTTGTCGGTGATGTCCAGCAGGCCGCGGATGAAGGTCTTGTAGCATTCGATGCCGGCGGCCAGGAAGGCGTCGCGGCCGGCCTCGGGCGACGGCGGCTTCTTCATGACGAAACCGCCCTTGGAGCCGACGGGCACGATGACCGTGTTCTTCACCTGCTGCGCCTTCACCAGGCCCAGCACCTCGGTGCGGAAATCCTCCTGCCGGTCGGACCAGCGCAGCCCGCCGCGGGCGACCATGCCGAAGCGCAGATGCACGCCTTCGATGTCCGGACTGTAAACGAAGATCTCCCGCAGCGGCTGGGGCTGCGGCAGTTCTTCGATCGCGCGGGAATCGAACTTGAAGGAGCAATAGACCTTCTCTCCGCCGTTGTCGGCGGGCTGGAAGAAGTTGGTCCTGAGGGTGGAGAGGATCAGGTTCAGGTAACGCCGGATAATACGGTCTTCGTCCAGGTTCGACACCTGATCGAGCAGGCCGTTGATCGCCGTGACGATCTTCTTGCTCTGCCGCGCCGAGGTTTTCGCCTTGGCCGGATCGAAGCGCGCCAGAAACAGGTCGACCAGCAGGCGGGTGAGTTTCGGATTGCGCGCCAGGGTGGCTTCCATATAGGCCTGACTGAAGGGGATGCGCGCCTGGCGCAGGTACTTGCAGTAGGCGCGCAGGATGATCACTTCGCGCGCCGTCAGCCCGGCATGGAGAACCAGCTTGTTGAAACCGTCGTTCTCCATTTCGCCGTGCCAGACCCGGGCAAAGGCATCGTGGAAGGCATCGCGCACCGCATCCAGATCGATGGCCGCCGCGCCCTCGGCAATCATGTCGAAGTCGTGCATCCAGACCGGCTTGTCGCGGTCGGGAATCTCGATATCGAAGGGCACCTCGCCGATCACCCTCAGCCCCATGTTTTCCAGCATCGGCAGGATGTCGGACAAGGGTACCGGCCGGTCGAGAATGTAGATCTTGAAATGCAGCAGTTCCGGGTCGCCGTCTTCGGGCCGGTAGAGGTTCATCGCCAGGTCGCGGCGGCTGATCGCCTCTTCGATCCTTTCGATGTCGAAGACCGCGGTGGCGGAATCGAAGTGGCGTTGATAGCTCGGCGGAAAGGAACGCTCGTAGCGCATGCGGCGGCGAATACCCTTTTGCTCGCCGTGCTCGGCCACCAGAGCTTCTTCCAGAAGATCGCTCCAGGAGCGCGAGGCCTGCACCAGATCCTGTTCGAGCTTGTCCAGCTTGACCGGCGGAATCTTGCCGGGCTTGGTCTTGATGATGAGGTGCAAACGGGCCAGCACCTCGTCGCTCATCTGGGTCGAAAAAGCCGCGCAGTGGCCGTCGTAGGCCTTTGCCAGGATATCCTGCAGCTTGCGGCGCAGACCGGTGTCGTAACGGTCGCGGGGCACGTAGACCATGCAGGAAACGAAACGCTCGAAAGGATCGCGGCGCACGAAAAGGGCGGTGCGCTGTCGTTCCTGCAGATGCAGCACGCCGGTGGCGATATCGCTCAGCTCCTCGACGGGAATCTGGAACAGCTCATCGCGCGGATAGGTTTCCAGAATGTGCTCCAGCGCCTTGCCGTCGTGGCTGCGCGGCTCGAAACCGGACATCTTCATCGCCGCGGCGATCTTCTGGCGCAGCAGCGGAATGACGGAAGGCGAGCGCGAGTAGGCGATCGAGGTGAAGAGACCGACGAAGAGACGCTCGCCGATGACCTCGCCCTTCTTGTCGAACTTTTTCACCGCCACGGTATCGAGGTGGACCGAGCGGTGCACGGTGCTGCGCCGGTTGCCCTTGGTGATGCGCAACAGTTGCTGCTTGCGCACGAAGTCACGGACCTCCGGCGGCAGCTTGCCGAGATTGCGCAGGCCGTCGAAGACCCGCACGTCCGTGCTGCGCAGTACACCCAGGCCGCTGTTCTTGCCGATTTCGGTCACCGCGTTGCCGCCGCGCCCGTGAAAACTGAACTCGCGATAGCCCAGGAAAGTGAAGTGGTCGTCGTTCATCCACTTCAGGAACTCAAGGCCCTCGGAAATCTCGCCCACCGGCAGCATCGGCGGGGAGGTTTCCAGCTCCGCAATCACCTCGGTGCAGCGCGCACGCATCAAAGGCCAGTCTTCGACCGAGGCCCGGACATCGCAGAGCACGGACTTGATGCCGGCGGCGATCTTGGCGAGCTGGGCGTCGGTCTGTTCGCTGATCTGGATCTGCATCACCGATTCGCGGGCCGGCGCGACCGCCCCTGGGGACGTGGTCGCCTTGGCTTCGGCGAGCCGCACGAGCTTGCCCTGATCATTGCGCCGCAGCGCCATGATCGGGTGGATCACCAGATGCAGGGCGACATCGTGACGGTTGATTTCCGCGGTGACCGAGTCGACCAGGAAAGGCATGTCGTCGTTGATGATTTCGATGATGCTGTGGGCGGAGGTCCAGCCGTCGGCCTTGACGTCGGGATTGTAGGCCCGCACCGATGCCTTTCCCGGGCGGCGCGACTGCAGCCTGTCCCAGAGCGCCAGGGCACCGCCCGCCAGATTGGCCGGCGTTTCACCGCGAAGGTCGCTGGGCGGCACGTTGGCGAAAAACTGGCGGACGAAGTTTTCCGCCGCCTTCGACTTCGATGCGCCGAGCCGTTTGCGCACCCCCTGCAAGACCTGACCGATGAGTCGCGTCTGTGCTCCGCTGCCTGCCATGGCGATATTCCCCCTACCGCGAACCTTCTCGTGAGACTCTTTTTCCGACCGTGACGTTACATGACCATCCCAAGCGTACCGTATGGTCGAGTCGCGGCACCTGAACGGGATGACTAGAGGCTAAACCATTATGCACGCAAAGGTGAACGAAGGATTTGTTCGCGCACGATGCTTTGTGCACTTTTTGCGCAGGATGGGCGCGGCGGCACAACCGTCTTTGTTGTGACCCTTTGTTGTGACCGCGGGGCAGATAGGTTCGACCGGCGCTGCCTTCGTCCGGCGACACGGCTTCGCATCGGGGAAGGCTTCGAGCATGGCTCGTTGATGACGGAGCAATGTCGGCCCCGGCCGCAGAAGACTGCTGTTAGTCGTCGCTGAAGGCGCGGGGGTCGAAAGGCAGATCGTCGAGCGCGCGCTGCGACATCGCCTGCAGGTCCGGGTGCGACAGCGGGTCACGCCGCCAGGCCGCCTGCTGTGCAAGATGCAGGTCGCCCTGCTTGGCAAAGCGGGCCAGGAGGCCCGAAAGCGGGTTCTGCCAATGCTGCCAGAAAAGATCCAAATTCCAAACCATGCCTATAGATATGGCGGGCTGGAATTTGAAAATCACTCGCATTTTTTGCTATGGGACTATAGTTTTTCTATATGAAAGAACTGAACCAGCTACCCCTGAACGGGCTGCGCGCGGTGGAGGCCGCCGGACGTCTCGGCAGCCTGACGGCGGCGGCGGGTGAACTGGGCGTTTCCCTCGGTGCGGTCAGCCAGCAGGTGCTGAAGGCGGAAGCCCAGCTCGGCCAGCCGGTTTTCTTCCGCGCGCCCAAGGGCCTGCAGCCGACGCCTTTCGGCAGCCAAGTGCTCACCCATCTGAGCGCAGGCTTCCGTCATCTGGCGGCGGCGGCCGCCCTGGGCCGCGCCGCCGCCGTGAACACCCTGACCGTATCGGTGCCCCCGGTGCTGGCCGCGAAGTGGCTGGTGCCGCGCCTCAGCCGTTTTACCGAACGGGCCCCGGACCTGAAGCTGCGGATCGATGCCTCGCCCGATCTTGCCGACCTCGATCATTCCGACATCGACGTCGCCATACGCATCGGCAAAGGCGACTGGCCCGGCGTCAAGGCCGCCCATCTGATCGACCAGGTGGTCTTTCCGGTCTGCAGCCCCGCCGTGGCCGGGACCCTGGCCAAGCCCGAAGACTTGGCGAAAGTCCCGGTTCTGCGGGACCACGGGTCGATGTTCACCTGGGAGGCCTGGCTGGCGCCGGAAGGGCTGAGCGGCCTCACGCTGACGGAGGGATCGGTCTATTCCGACGCCTCCCTCTGCCTGCAGGCCGCCATTGCCGGACAGGGAATTCTGCTGGCCTGGCCGACCCTGGCGGCCTATGCCATCGCCGACGGCCAGCTCGTCGCCCCTTTCCCCGGCCGGCACAAGACCGGCCTCGCCTACTGGCTGGCGACCTCCGCGCAGCGCCGGACGCCCGACAAGCTGAAGGTTTTCGAGGTCTGGCTGCGCGCGGAGTTCGAAGCCTTCGCCGAGGAGGACGAAAAACCGGCAGTGAAGTGACCGCTCGCTGTTCTGGCCCTTCAGCCTGCCCGGCGGCCGCCGCAACGAAAAAAGCGCCCCCTTCACTGAAGGAGACGCTTTGACGCCGCGAAATCCGCGAGAAACTGGAGCGGGCGATGAGATTCGAACTCACGACCCCAACCTTGGCAAGGTTGTGCTCTACCCCTGAGCTACGCCCGCATCGGCGAAGCGCGGAGATACCGCCTTTCGCCGCGCTTTGCAAGTCCTGCTTTTGACTATCGGGACCGCCCCGACAACGGATTTCCCGCTTGCCCGACCTGCAAACCCAAGGCTATTAGCCATTTGCTACGCAAGGCTTAACGGCGGCGCCCTTTAAGGGACGCACCATCCGCTGCAGGACAGGAGAAAAACATGGCCGAGACCGGCACCCCGCAAAGCCCGAAGCAAAGTCCTGAGGCGGCCCTGCCGACGGCGCCCGAAAGCCTGCTGGCGCGGCTTGAGGCCCTGGGCATCGACGCCAAGACCGTCAGCCATCCGCCGGTTTTCACGGTCGAGGAGGCCAAGGCCCTGCGCGGCGAACTACCCGGCGCCCATATCAAGAACCTCTTCCTGCGCAACAAAAAGGGGGCCATGTGGCTGGTCACCTGTCTGGAGGACCGGGCCATCGACCTGAAGGATCTGGGCCGGCGGCTCGAAGCCGGGCGCTTTTCCTTCGGCAGCGCCGACCGGCTGATGACCTATCTCGGCATCCTGCCCGGCTCGGTCACGCCCTTTGCCGTGATCAACGACAAGCAACAGGCCGTCACCATGGTGCTCGACAGCGGCGTGATGGACCATGACCTGGTCAACTGCCACCCGCTGATGAACGACCGCACCACCGCGATCAGCCCGCAGGACCTGATCCGCTTTCTGGAAGCCGAAGATCATGCGCCGCAATTGATCGACCTGGGATAAACAATCGACCCGGGATCAGGGCAGGGGATAAGGACGCGGGAGAGGCCTGCGGCCAGGGAACGCGGCAGGTGGACTTGCCTATTGGGGGCAAAGCAGCCATTTATTGGACAGGATCAAGGGCTTTGAGGGCCTAACGGGCCTTCGCGCGGGGCTTTTCCGCGTAGAAGCCATCAATAACAATAGTTTCAACCAGCAGTTAAACGGAAAACCAAGCATGGAACCGATCATCGGCGACGCAGCCGCCCCGGATATGGCGGGGGAAACGCCGGGCGACATCGTCAAAGACAGCTCTCAGCAGAGCTTCGCCCAGGACGTTATCGAGGCCTCAATGAATGTGCCCGTGATCGTCGACTTCTGGGCCCCCTGGTGCGGGCCCTGCAAGCAGCTGGGGCCGATGCTGGAAAGCGCCGTCAAGGCGGCGCGCGGCACCGTGCGCATGGTGAAGATCAACATCGACGAGAACCAGCAGCTTGCCGGGCAGTTGCGCATCCAGTCGATCCCCACGGTTTACGCCTTCTTCCAGGGCCAGCCGGTGGACGGATTCCAGGGCGCCCAGCCGGAGAGCGAGGTGAAGGCCTTCGTCGAGCGGCTGCGCCAGGCCGGTGAGGCCGGTAAGGGGCCGAGCCCCATCGAGCAGGCCATCGAGCAGGCCCAGGCGGCGCTGGAAGCCGGCGACGCCGGCGCGGCTTCGGCCCTGTTTTCCCAGGTCCTGCAGCACGACGCGGAAAATCCCGAGGCGCTGGCCGGCCTGCTGTCCTGCTATCTGGCGGCCGGCGACCTGGAAACCGCCCAGGAGATGTTCGAGGGCCTGACCGACGAACTGCGCCAGCACCCCGCTTTCGCCTCGGTCGCCGCACAGCTGGACATCCAGGCCCAGGCCGGCGATGCCGGCGAAATCCCCCAGCTCATGGAAAAGGTGGCCACAGACCACAACGATCATCAGGCGCGTTTCGACCTCGCCATGGCCCTGCACGGCAGCGGACAGCAGCAGGCCGCCGCCGACGAGCTGTTGGAAATCATGCGCCGCGACCGCCAGTGGAACGACGACGGCGCCCGCAAACAGCTCCTGACTTTTTTTGAGGCCTGGGGCCCGACCGATCCGCTGACCATCGAAAACCGGCGGCGGCTCTCGTCGCTGCTGTTTTCCTAGACTGCCTGTTCCCAAGCCTTCGCCAGCACCCGGATACCCATGAGCCGAACCGCCTTTGATCCCGCCTTCGACGACCTGCCCCAGGTGTTGCCGATCTTTCCGCTCGGCGGCGTGCTGCTGCTGCCCGGCGGACGCCTGCCGCTGAACATCTTCGAGCCGCGCTATCTGGCGATGTTCGACGATGCCATGGCCAGCAACCGGCTGATCGGCATGGTGCAGCCGGTCGAGGACGGCAGCGACGGCGACGTGCCGAAGGTCTACGAAACCGGCTGCGCCGGACGCATCACCTCGTTCAACGAAACCGACGACGGGCGCTATCTGGTGACCCTCTCCGGCCTCATCCGTTTCGACGTGGTGCGCGAACTGCCGAGCGACAGCTACCGGCGGGTGGAACCCGGCTTTGCACGCTTCCGCGACGACATGGACGAAGACACCGCCGCCATCGACCGCGAACGGCTGGTGAAGGTGCTGGGCGCCTATTTCGAAGCCAACGCCATCGAGGGCGACTGGGAAGCCATCGAAGAAACCGGGGATGAAAGGCTGGTCACCTCCCTCGCCATGATCTGCCCACTGGGCGCGCCGGAGAAGCAGGCGCTGCTGGAAGCCATGAGCCTGACCGAGCGGGCCGAGACCCTGACCGCCATCATGGAGATGGCGACCCACAGCGGCGACGGCGAAAGCGAAGCCAAGCCCCATTGAGCAGCCATATGGGCGGCCACAGCAGAGAAGCGGAGCCGAACGCCATGTCAGACAAACCCACCGACAACACCGCATCGAGTCAAGCGTCGGGCCAATCATCCGGTCATGGGGCGGTGGACCCCAAGTTGCTGGAGATTCTGGTCTGCCCCCTGACCAAGGCGCCGCTGGACTATGACTCCGAAGCCCAGGAACTGATCAGCCGCCAGGCCCGCCTGGCTTTCCCGATCCGCGACGGCATCCCCATCATGCTGGTCGACGAAGCCCGCAGGCTGGATGACTAGATGTTGTTTGACTGACGTCGATACGGTTCCAGCCCGCTCCCCCTCCCGGCGCCGCAAAACGAAGTGAGAGCTAACATGGCGGTAGAAGAAGACAACGCGCAGGGTTTCGGTACCGAATACTGGCCGGAGGAAATCCGCTACGTCTCCGAAGACAAGGCGCTGGTGATCCGCTTCGACAGCGGCGAGACCTTCACCTATCCCGCCGAGTTCCTGCGTGTCGAGAGCCCCTCCGCCGAGGTTCAGGGCCACGGGCCCGGCCAGAAGACGACCGTGGCCGGGCGCCGCCACGTCGGCATCATGGACATCGAAGCGGTTGGCAACTATGCGGTCCGCATCAAGTTCGACGATCTGCACGACACCGGCATCTTTTCCTGGCAGTACCTGCACAAGCTCGGCCGCGAACAGGATGACCTCTGGCAGGGTTATCTGAAGAGCCTCGAAACCAAAGGCCTCAGCCGCGATCCTTGAGTGTCTTTAAGCCTGTCGAGCCTGAGACTATCCTTCGAGACAGCTCCTAGATCGGATCATGTTTTGACGGAACCACTGCGTGGTTTCGCGAAAACATGTGAATCCGATCGGCATCAAACAGTTAGAGCAGATTCACCGGGTTGGATGGATCGCGCACGCGATTCCATCAAACCCGGATCTGCTCTGGCGGGGCTTCCTCAGGATGAGGTTTCTCGCGATTAACTGATATGCCTCATGCTGAGGAGACTGCGCAGCGGTCGTCTCGAAGCATGCTCAGGCAATGTCACCGCGCCGCCTGTTCGGCGATGTCGGCGAGATGCAGCGCTGCGCAGTCGACGGCTTCGAAGCCCGGGTCCTGACCCTCGAAGGCGAGGAAGAGATCGGTGCCGGCGAGCAGCACGGCTTCCGCGCCTTCGGCACAGAGTTCCCGGCCGCTATCGAAGAACACCTTGCGCTGCACTTCGGTGACGGCACCCGCGGTCGCCATCTCGACATAAGAATGATGTACAGCATCCAAGGAATCACCGGCCGGCTGCAGAACCTTCAGTCCCGAGAGACAGCCGTACATGCCGGATTGCATGACCGTCTTGGTGCCGAGGATACCGACGGTCTTGTAGCCCGCCGCGCGCAGCCGCTTCGGCACCGAGGCCAGCAGGTCGATCACCGGCAGCGGCGAGACCGCCTTGAATTCCTCGATGCAGAAGTGTCCGGCGATGGAGGTCACCGCCACCGCCTCGCCCCCCGCCGCCGCGAGGCGCTGGGTGAGAGACCGGAAGATCGCCGCCTGCGCCGCGGTGTCCTCCGCCGCAAGATTGCCCAGCAGCGTCGAGACATCTGCATGAACCAGCGTCAGGTCAAGCGCGACGCCCCTTGCCGCCGCCGCTTGGGTGAGTTCACGGTAGTAAAAGATGGTGGCGGCGGGGCCGATGCCGCCGATCAAACCGATATGCATGGACTGCGCTCCGCAAGGTGATCCCGGCGACGTCCGGCAGATTAAGAGCCGGCAGGTTAGGGCCCTGCCCGGCGCTTGCGCAACGGCGCAGATGTATCGGGACAATGCAGGATCACGGAAAAGCCTTTGTCATCTCCGCCATGGGCCGCGTCGCAGGCGGACAAGACGACCCCCGCCACCCTGGCAAGCTGAAGCGGAAACGGCGAGGGAAAAGCTGTCATGACACCCGACGGGGAGAACAACGCCGCCATAAAAACCGACCTGATGGAAACCAGGGGCACGGTCGATCGCTATGGGGTCGACCGGCCGGCGCTGCGCGCCTATCGCCTGGCGCGGTTGCGCGCCGAGCTGCGCCGCCACGACTACGCCGGCATTCTGCTCTACGACCCGATCAACGTGCGCTATGCCTGCGACAGCCGCAACATGGCGGTCTGGTGCCTGCACAACGCGGTGCGCTATTGCTTTGTCGCCACCGATGGGCCGGTGGTGATCTTCGACTTTCACAACTGCGAACACCTCTCCGAGGATATCGAGGTGATCGACGAAATCAGACCTGGCACCTCCTGGTTCTACTTCGAGGCCGGGCCCCGCGCCGCCGAGCAGGCCAAGACCTGGGCGGCGGAGATCGCCGACCTGGTGTTCCGTCAAGGCGGCGGCAACCGGCGCCTCGCCGTCGACAAGTGCGAGCCGATGGGCGTCGCCGCGCTGCAGGCCCTGGGCATCACCATCCATGACGGCCAGGAGGTGACGGAGCTGGCCCGGGTGATCAAGGGCCCGGAGGAATTGAAGGCCATGGCGCGCGCCATCGCCGTCTGTCAAAACGCTGTCGGCGAAATGCGCCGCCGCCTGGAGCCGGGCATGACCGAGAACCAGCTCTGGGCCGTCATGAACGAAGTGAACGCGGCCCAGGGCGGCGAGTGGATCGAGACCCGCTTGCTGAGCGCCGGGGGACGCACCAATCCCTGGTTCCGCGAATGCAGCGACAACATCATCAAGGCCGGCGACATCGTCAGCTTCGACACCGACCTGATCGGCCCCTACGGCTACTGCGCCGACATCTCCCGCACCTTCTTCTGCGGCGACGGCAGGCCGAGCGACGAACAGCGCCGGCTCTATCAACTCGCCTGCGAGCAGATCGAGACCAATACCGAACTGCTGAAGCCGGGGCTCGGCTTTCGCGAGCTGTCGGAGCGCGCCTGGACGCTGCCGCCCTCCTGCGCTGCCAACCGCTATTCCGTCGTGGTCCACGGCGTCGGCCTCTGCGACGAATACCCGGCGGTAAAGTACGTCAAGGACTTCGCCCGCTCGGGCTACGACGGCGTCTTCCAGGCCGGCATGACGGTCTGCGTCGAAAGCTATATCGGCGAGGAAGGCGGCCACGAAGGCGTGAAGATGGAACAGCAGGTCCTGATCACCGAAAACGGCGCGCAACTGCTTTCCGACTTCCCCTATGAGGAGGCCCTGCTGAGCCGGGAGATCTGAAGGGCCTGGCAAGATCGCTCTTCGCGGCAGAGGAAAACAAAAGCCCCCTCACCCTCCCGCTTCGCGGGCCCCTCCCTCTCCCACAAGGGGAGAGGGTAACAACAGACTCCGCCACTCTTTCTGGTTCCCCCTCTCCCCTTGTGGGAGAGGGCCGGGGTGAGGGGGCTTTTGTTATCAGCGCGACTGCCATGCGGAACGTCTGATACCGCACTCAATCGATCCGCTCTCTAAAGGCAGGATTGAACTCGTTCATGGCATTGTCTTGTTTTCAATGTTCACTTATTGTTCTTTTCTGTGATCCAAGCCTGATAAAGCGAGGAAAGTGCAATGATCCATGGAAGCTGCTGCTGTGGAGCGGTGAAATTCGAGCTCTCGGCCGAACCATCGATGATGGGGACTTGTCATTGCACGCGGTGCCGGAAGGTCGGTGCCAGCGCCATCGTCTTCGTCAGGAAAGAAGACCTGAAATGGATTCAAGGACGCGATCACGTCCAGCTCTTCGAGCCCGTCTCCCCTTACAAGTACGGCCGTTGCTTTTGCAAGATCTGCGGCACCGCTCTGGGTGAGATCCTGTCGGAGGCAGACAGTTTCCCGATTGCCGCCAATGCGCTCGACAGCGAACTTTCTGTGCGGAACCAGTTCCACGAGTTCGTCGCGGAAAAACCGTCGTGGTACGAAATCTGTGACGATGCAAAACAGTTCGACAGGCATCCCGTCACCGCGTGACTTTTGCTCACACAACAAAAGCCCCCTCACCCTCCCGCTGCGCGGGCCCCTCCCTCTCCCACGAGGGGAGAGGGTAGCAACAGACACCGGCATCGTTTTTAGTTCCCCCTCTCCCCTCGTGGGAGAGGGCCGGGGTGAGGGGGTTTTGTTTCGATCTCTACGGCAACCATACTTCGTGGGAGACCGTAGTATGACCGCTACAGCGCCTCGCCCTTCACCAGGCGGGGCAGCTCGCCGACCAGGCCCATGGCGTGGCGCATGAAGAAGCGTTTCATCGGCGGCAGGCGGTTGACCGCCGCGAGGCCGAGGTCGCGCAGCAGACGCAGCGGCGGCAGGTCGCTGGAGAACAGGCGGTTCAGGGAATCCGTCGCAACGATCAGCGCCATGTTGTCGAAGCGGCGCCAGCGCTGATAGCGCTGCAGCACCGCCGCCGAACCGATGTCGAGACCGAGACGGCGGGCATCGACGATGGATTCCGCCAGGGCCGCCACGTCACGCAGGCCGAGATTCAAACCTTGTCCCGCAATGGGGTGAATGCCGTGGGCGGCATCGCCCACCAGAGCGAGGCGCTGGTCGATGTAACGTTCGGCATGGAGCAGCGACAGCGGATAGGACCAGCGCCGCGTGCTCCAGAGCGCGAGTTGCCCCAGGGAGTCGCCGAAACGGCGCTGTAGCTCGGCGGCAAAGCCCGGGTCATCCAGCGCCAGCATGGCCGGCACCAGATTGGTCCGCTCGGTCCAGACCAGGGATGAGCGATGCACCCGCCGGCCCCCAGCGGCTTCGCCATCGGTCATCGGCAGCAGGGCGAAGGGGCCGGAGGGCAGGAAGTGTTCGTGGGCGACGCCGTTGTGCGGGCGTTCATGCATCACGGTGGCGACGATGCCGGTCTGGCCGTAGCCGACCTCGGTCACCGCAATGCCCGCGGCGCGGCGCTGGGCCGAGCCGCGCCCGTCGGCGGCCACCAGCAGACGGGCCGACACCTTGGTTCCGTCGCCCAACACGGCTGTCACGCCAGCGGCAGAGCGTTCGACCGAGGCCAGCTCAGCCGGGGCCCGCAAGTCGAGGTTGGGCAGGGTCTTCACCCGCGCCAGGCAGGCCCGGCGGATGGCGGTGTTCTCGACGATGTGGCCCAGAGGTGTGCCAGGTGAAGCGCCCTTGTCGGCCGCCGGTCCCTCCTCGGCATCGCGGTGGCTGAAGTGGAGGAACAGGGAGGAGGCACCGCCGCGCCTTTCGGAACCGGGATGGCCGTCGGAGATGCGGATGTCGAGGATCGGCGAGGCCGCTTCCGCCATGCCCGGCCAGAGGCCGAGCACGGAAAGCGCCTGCTGGGAGCCGCGGGCGATGGCCGAGGAGCGGCCGTCGAAAGCCTCCTCCTTCATCGCCGCCGGGTCGAGCCGGTCGACCACCATCACCGCGAGGCCGGCATCGGCCAGGGCGACGGCGAGGCTGAGGCCCACCATGCCGCCGCCGGCGATCAGAACTTCGGTTTCGACTTCTGCCGTCATACCTGTCTCGTCATACTGGGTTTTCCTGCTCAAAAATCTCTGCTTATGCGCAATGCGCCGCATCTGGCGACCAACGGTGGATCGTCGTCGTTTCCTGTTGTGCCAGCCTTGCCCGGGCCTCTTCCCAAAGCCGGCGCCAGGCCGCCGGATCGCGCAAAACGCTTTCCGGCCGGGCGGCGCTGCGCGCGACAAAGGACGGGAACATCGGGCGGCCGGTGGGATCGCCGGTTCTGTTGTAGCGGATGTCGAAGCTCCAGCGCAGATCCTGCGAGCGGTTCACCAGGGAGCCGTGAATGGTCAGCGGATGAAACAGCACCACGCCGCCGGGGCCGACCGGAAGCGGTTTGCCTTTTCGCCCGGCCATCGCTGCCGCCGGAATGCCCACGTTGCCGCTGTTGGGGCAGTGCGGCACCATGGCGCCGCGATGGCTGCCGGGAATGACCTGCAGGCAGCCGTTCTCCTCCGTCGCCTCGGTCACCGCGACCCAGACCGTCACCATCTGTGTCTCGTCGGCCTCCTCCAGGGTCACCGCCCGGTCCTGGTGCCAGCCCGTGGCGGTGATGTGGGCGCGGATTTCATCGGCGCGAAGATCGACGGCGGGCGGTTTGATGCGCACATGCTGGATCGGGTTGGAGGTGATTTCCGGCCCGATGACGGATTCCACCAGATCCAGCAGCCGCTCGTCGGTCATCATGTTGAAGACGGCGGGCCCGGCGTGGAACGGCGTGTCTTCGGCTATCGCGCCCGGCGGCAGGGAGATGTCGAGCGGCTGGAAATAGTCGAGCCCGGCGGCATAGATCCGCAGAATGCGGTCCTGAAAGCTCTTGGCCGATGCATCGGAATCCAGCACACCGGCGTCAATCCACGCCCGCCATAGCCGGTCCAGCACCGCCGCGTACTCGGCGATCAACGGATCGAGCACCCGGGTCCGGTCGAGCACCTGCTCGACCACCAGAAAGCCGTCTTCCTCAAACTGCCGCTTCTGCGCCGCGCTCAGCATGGCCGTTTCCCCAATCCCGGTCTCCCCCCTGGAAACCTTAGTGCCGGGAGACCTTCGTGCCGGGAGATCTTAGTCCCCGGAGACCTTAGTGAAAGACTACAAGCCCGGCACCCCCCGGCAAGTCCGCAAACACCCGACACGCCGGACAGCTTGTCGCAGGCCCACGCCCAGCGGCGCTCCGGAAACAACAGATATGCTCCAAGGGATTGCCGAAAAAGCATGAGTTCGGCGCAGCGATGCTTCGAGACGGCGCCCCTTTAGGATCAGGGTCGCCTCCTCAGCATGAGGCTCAATGGCAGGATTCAAAGCAACCCTCATCCTGAGGAAGCCCCGCCAGGGGCTGTCTCGAAGGATGGCCAAGGACTCCAGCGCCCTGTTTCAGCAACCCGCTAAGCCCATGGGTCTGAATTCGCTCGTGTACTGCCTATTTTTTAATCTGCTCTTAGTCAAAGCGCAAAAAATAGGCAGTATTTATAATAGGTCTACAAATGAACAGCTTAAACCGCTGAAGCCGGCAAAGCGCCGATTTCCGGCTTTTTTGCAGCGCAGCATCATTTTGGCACGCTTCTTGACTCTGTGAGGCCCGAGACCGCCGTCCCGCTGGGCCAGTCCCACTGATCCAGCCCCACTGATACGGCGGAGTCACCCGGGCGCGGCGCCCGGCGAGCGGCCCCCCTTGCACCCGGGGCCATCGTTTTCGCAAGGGTGCTGGTGAGGAGAGGGGTAAGCCTGATCATGAAAATGGTGATGGCCATTATCAAGCCGTTCAAGCTGGATGACGTGCGCGAGGCCCTGACGGGTCTCGGCATCGAGGGCCTGACGGTCAGCGAAGTCAAAGGCTACGGCCGGCAGAAGGGACAGACCGAGATCTACCGCGGGGCGGAATACTCGGTGAACTTCCTTCCCAAAGTGAAAATCGAGGTCGCCGTCTCGGACGAGCTGGTCGGGCAGGTCGTGGAAACGGTGCAGAGCTCCGCCAACACGGCGCGCATCGGCGACGGAAAAATCTTTGTCATGGACATCGGCCACGCCGTGCGGATCCGCACCGGCGAGACCAATGCCGAGGCGCTCTAAAAAGGGGATCTGAACAGATGAGAGTTACGGGCAACAAGATGAAGCGCACGGCCGGCCTGGCAGGGCTCGCCGGTGGCGCTTTCCTGCTGGCGACGACGCCGGCGCACGCGCAGGTCAGTGAAGAGACGGCCTTCGTCTTCAACACCTTTGCATTCCTGGTCAGCGGCTTCCTGGTGATGTGGATGGCCGCCGGTTTCGCCATGCTGGAATCCGGCCTGGTGCGCACCAAGAACACCGCGACGATCTGCCTGAAGAACATCGCGCTCTATTCGGTCGCCGGCATCATGTACTACGTGATCGGCTATCACCTGATGTACACCAACGTCGACGGCGGCTACTTCGGCGCCCTCAGCGGTTTCTACAACACCAGCGATGCGGAAATCGCGCTGCTGGGCGCGGACGAGGCGACACCGGAACTGGTCGCGGCGGTCACTGCCAACGGCTATTCGGTGATGTCGGACTGGTTCTTCCAGATGGTCTTCGTCGCCACCGCGGCCTCCATCGTCTCCGGCACCCTGGCCGAGCGCATCAAGTTCTGGCCCTTCATGGTCTTCGTGGTCATCCTCACCGGTATTCTCTACCCGATCCAGGGCTCCTGGACCTGGGGCGGCGGCTGGCTGGCCGAGATGGGCTTCTCCGACTTTGCCGGCTCCACGATCGTTCACTCCGTGGGCGGCTGGGCGGCGCTGACCGGGGCGATCATCCTCGGCGCGCGCAAGGGCAAGTTCGGCGCCAACGGCGCAGTGCACCCGATGCCCGGCGCCAACCTGCCCCTGGCCACCCTGGGCACCTTCGTGCTTTGGCTCGGCTGGTTCGGTTTCAACGGCGGCTCCCAGCTCGCCCTGGGCTCGGCGCTCGATGCCTCGGCCATGGCGATCGTCTACGTGAACACCAACCTGGCGGCAGCCGGCGGTGTGGTCGCGGCGATCTTCCTGACCCAGGCGATCTACAAAAAGATCGACCTGACCATGGCGCTCAACGGTGCCATCGCCGGCCTGGTGGCGATCACCGCCGGCCCCGATCTGCAGAACCACTTTCTGTCGATCATCATCGGCGCCATCGGCGGCGGCCTGGTGGTCTTCGCCATCCCGCTGCTCGACAAACTGAAGGTCGACGATGTGGTCGGCGCCGTCTCCGCCCACCTGGTGGCCGGTATCTGGGGCACCCTGGCGGTGGCGATCTTCGGCGGCGGCAGCTTCGTCACCCAGGTCGTCGGCATCGTTGCCATCGGTGCCTTCATGATCGTCACCAGCGCCATCGTCTGGTTCGCTCTGAAGGTCACCATCGGCCTCAGGGTCGACGAGGAAGCCGAGGAGATGGGTCTCGACAAGGCGGAACTGGGGATGGAGGCCTATCCCGAGTTCGGCCACGGCTCGCAATCTCTGTGATCGGGGGCCTTGTGAACCACATGAACTGAATTTTCCGATGATTGCATCGCGCTGATGGGGCGGGCCTGTGGGGTCTTCCCACAGGAACCTTCCCCAAGGCCGATGTGATTATCCTCTGCCAGCCTGGCCCGGAAGCGCTGCTTCCGGGCCCTTTTTTTGCCCAAATCCGGGGCTAGGCTTTCTGCTATGACCGCCCCGAGGCCATGGATTCGCCCTGGATTCCACCGTGGATTTCGCCGCGACTTTCTGGGCCAGGGCACGCTTGTGAGGCCGTGGCAGGCCCGTTAGAATCGCCAAACTATTAGAATCGTTGCGCATTAGGATCGTTTGTTTTTATCGCGCCGCCGGGAGGGCCGCCCGGCGCTTCACACCGCGACCCTTTCGATAGCCGGCCGATTCCAGTCGAACCCTGGAGACAGAGACCATCTTGGCCAACCGCCGTTCGCTGCAAACCTTTCATCCCTTCACCAGGCTGAACCGTCTGCTCGGTGACAGCCCGCCGGATCCTGCCAACGGCGCGCCGATCCTGCTGTCCATCGGCGAGCCGAAGAACCAGCCGCCCGCCTTTGTGGCCGAAGAGATAACCGCCGCCGCGGCAAGCTGGTCGCGCTATCCGCTGCCGCGCGGCATCGACGCCTACCGCGACGCCTGCGGCGCCTGGCTGCAGCGGCGCTACGCCCTGCCCGAGGGTTTGATCTCGACCGAACGCTCCATCCTGCCGCTGCCGGGCACCCGCGAAGGCCTGTTCTTCGCCCTGCTGGCCGCAGCCCAAGACCATGCACAGAACCATCACGGCCGAAAACATCATAGCGCCGGGCCGCCGGTGGTGCTGATGCCCAATCCCTTCTATCACGTCTATGCCGGGGCGGCGGTGGCGGTGGGGGCCGAGCCGGTCTTCGTGCCGGCCACCGCCGAGAACGGTTTTCTGCCGGACTACGGCAGCGTCGATCCCGCGGTTCTGGACCGCGCCATCTTCTGTTTCCTCTGTTCGCCGTCGAATCCTCAGGGCGCGGCGGCTGATCTGGAACAACTCGGCGGCCTGATCGAACTGGCGCGGCGCCACGACTTCGTCGTCGCCTTCGACGAATGCTATGCCGAGATCTATGGCGACAAGCCGCCCGCCGGTGCTTTGCAGGCGGCGGCGTTGAGCGGTAGCGGCGAGGCGGCGCTCGACCGGCTGCTGGTCTTCCATTCGCTGTCCAAGCGCTCCTCCGTGCCCGGCCTGCGCTGCGGCTTCGCCGCCGGTTCCACCAAGTTGATCGACGGGCTCGACGCCGTGTTGAAGATGGGCGGCGCCGGGGTGCCCCATCCGATCCAGGCCGCCGGCGCCCGTCTGTGGCGCGAGGAAAGCCATGTCGAGGCCAACCGCGCCTACTACCGCAAGAACTTCGCCCTGGCAGAGCGCCTGCTCGGCAGGCGCTTCGGCTTCGCCAAGCCCGACGGCGGCTTCTTCCTCTGGCTCGACGTCGGCGACGGCGAGGCGGCGGCGCTGAAGCTGTGGCGCGAAGCCGCCGTCAGAGTGGTGCCCGGGGCCTATATGTGTGAAACCGACGCCGCAGGGCACAATCCGGGCCGGCGTTACATCCGTGTCGCCCTGGTCTATGACGCGGCAACCACCGAGGAGGGCCTGAAGCGGATCGTCCGGGTCCTTGATAACGACGGGGATAGCGATGGGGCGGGCAACAGCGACGCGCCGGCGCTGTCGGCAGCTTTAGAGGGTTAGAACCATGGCTATGCGACTGAGCAACGCCGGAACGCGCGAAGCGCGGCCGCCGCTGCTGCCCAGCGGCACCAGCACGTTCTTCAAGAACCGCGCCATCGAACTGGCCGGTGCGCTGCTGGCGGTGCTGGCCTTTGCGGTCTTCCTGTCCTGCCTGACCTACAATCCGCAGGACCCCTCGTGGAACGATGCGGTCGGCAGCGCAGAGAGCGGTCTGACAACGGCGGTCGAACCTCCGGTCAGCAATCCCCTGGGTCTGTTCGGGTCCCACACCGCCGACATCATGATGCAATCACTGGGCCTTGCCGCCCTGCTGGCGCCGCTGGTGCTTTTCGCCTGGGGCTGGCGCCTGCTGCGCGAACGCCAGTTGCCGAGCCGTTGGTGGTGGCGCCTCGCCGCCTTTCCCACCGGCCTGATCCTGCTGGCGATGTCTTTCGAAGCGATCCCCAAACCGGATTCCTGGCCGCTCGACAACAGGCTGGGCGGCTTCGTCGGCGATCTGGCGCTGACCGATCTCGGCCTGTTTCTCGGCACCCCCTTCTGGATGCTGGCCCTGGCCGCTTTCATCCTCGGCCTGCCGGCGCTGCTGTTCTCCCTCGGCCTGACCCGGCCGGAGTGGCAGATGCTGCGCGGCGGGGTCGCCTGGGTCTTCGGCGGGGCCAGCCGCGGTATCCGCCAGGCCATGCAGCGCCAAAGCCGGGGTGAGCCGGGCGAAGCCCGGGCGGCACGCCGCGAGGCCAGCCGCCAGCGCGTCGAACCGAAGCTCGACGAAGACGATATGGCCCCGGCCTACACGAGCCCGGCGGCCTATGAGCCGGAAGAGGACTTTGAAGAGGAAGAAGCCGAAGCGGCTTTGGTCGCCACCAAGCCGCGCAAGGCCAAGCCGTCGCGCCGCGCCAAGGCCGCCGCCCAGGGGCGCCTCGACCTCGGCGCGACCGGGGTCTACGAAACGCCGCCCCTGAACCTGCTGGATCTGCCCAAGGGCGGCGGCAAGAGCCAGGGCATGAACCGCGACGCGCTGGAGAAGAACGCCCGCATTCTGGAAACGGTGCTGGAAGACTTCGGCGTGCGCGGCGAGATCGTGAAGGTGCGCCCCGGCCCGGTGGTCACCCGCTACGACCTGGAGCCGGCGCCGGGCACCAAGACCAGCCGCGTGGTCGGCCTGGCCGACGACATCGCCCGCTCGATGAGCGCGGTTTCGGTGCGTGTCGCCGTGGTGCCCGGGGATTCGGTGATCGGTATCGAGCTGCCCAACGCCAAGCGCGATACGGTCTATCTGCGCGAACTGCTGGCCGCCGAAGACTACGAAAAGAACGGCGGCAAGCTGCCCCTGGTGCTGGGCAAGGACATCGGCGGCGTGCCCAATCTGGTGGACCTGGCGCGCATGCCCCACGTGCTGGTGGCCGGCACCACCGGCTCCGGCAAGTCGGTGGCGATCAACGCCATGATCCTCTCGCTGCTCTACCGCCTGGGGCCGGAAGCCTGCAAATTCATCATGGTCGATCCCAAGATGCTGGAGCTGTCGGTCTATGACGGCATTCCGCACCTTTTGGCGCCGGTGGTCACAGAACCCAAAAAGGCGGTGGTCGCCATGAAGTGGGCGGTGCGCGAGATGGAGGAGCGCTATCGCGCCATGTCGCGCATGGGCGTGCGCAATGTCGAGGGTTACAACGCCCGGGTCCAGGAAGCCCAGCGCAAGGGCGAGGTGCTGACCCGCAAGGTGCAGACCGGCTTCGACCCGGAGACCGGCCAGCCGATCTTCGAGGAGCAGCCCTTCGACCTCGACCCCCTGCCGCTGATCGTGGTGATCGTCGACGAGCTGGCCGACCTGATGCTGGTCGCCGGCAAGGATGTGGAGGCGGCGATCCAGCGCCTCGCCCAGATGGCGCGGGCGGCCGGCATTCACCTGATCGTCGCCACCCAGCGCCCCTCGGTGGACGTCATCACCGGCACCATCAAGGCCAACTTCCCGACGCGCATCTCCTTCCACGTGACCTCCAAGATCGACAGCCGCACCATCCTGGGCGAACAGGGCGCCGAACAGCTTCTGGGCCAGGGCGACATGCTCTACATGGCCCAGGGCGGGCGCATCACCCGCGTCCACGGCCCCCTGGTCACCGACCAGGAAGTGGAAGATGTCGTCGCCTTCTTGAAACGCCAGGGGGAGCCTTCCTACATCGAAGCCATCACCGAAGATGCCGAGGCCGAATTTGACGGCGGCAGCGGCGGCGGCTTCGGCGAAAGCAGCGGCGACGACCTTTACGATCAGGCGGTTGCCGTGGTGCTGCAGCACCGCAAGGCCTCGACCTCCTTCGTGCAGCGCCATCTGCAGATCGGCTACAACCGCGCCGCCCGGATCATCGAACGGATGGAGAGCGAAGGTTTGATTTCAGCAGCCAATCACGTCGGCAAGCGCGAAGTGATCCCGCCCGGCGGCGGCGACGTATGACCCGAAAAGCCATGATCATACCGCGCCGGAAACTGCTGAAGCTGGGGGCGGCCGCCGGGCTGGCGGCGGCCGGCGGACTTGTTACGGCGCCTGCCGTACAAGCACAGAATCAGGCCCCCCAGAGCCAAAAGCCCTTGGGCGCGCTTTCGCCGGATCAGGTTTCGGCCCTGTCGCGGGTCGAACGTTTTCTGAACGACATCAGCACCATGGAGGCGCGCTTCGTGCAGACCTCCAGCAACGGCGGCTATGCCGAAGGTGCGGTTTTCGTCGACCGGCCGGGCCAGATGCGGTTCGACTACGACCCGCCGACCCCGGTGCTGCTGATCGCAAACGGGCTGACACTGCTCTACTACGACAAGGAACTGAAAGAGGCGACCTTCCTGCCGCTTTGGGAAACCCCGCTGTGGTTCCTGATCCGCGAGGAAGTGCGTTTCGACGACAACGTCGATATCGTCGGCATCGAAGAGGCGCTGGGTACCCTGAGGGTGTCGCTGCGCGATCCCGACACGCCCGACGGCGGCGCCGTCACCCTGGTCTTCACCGACCGGCCGCTGACCCTGCGCAAGTGGGAGCTGACCGACCCCCAGGGCATCGAGACCCAGGTCTCCCTCGTCAATCCCGTTTACGGCGGGGTAATCGACGGCGACCTCTTCAAGTACGGCGACCTGGAAGTCCACAACAAGCGCGGCCGCGACCGCTGACGGACCGCAATGGCGGCCTGGCGGCCCGAGCATCCATGCCCGGACCGCCGCTGGAGCGGATCATGTTTAGACGGAAACACTTTGGTGTTTGCGTCTGGACATGTGAATCCGCTCTACACTTAGGATTAGAGCAGATTCACCGGGTTTGATGGATCGCTCAAGCGATTCCATCCAACCCGGATCTGCTCTAGGGCTTACCAGTTGAAGAACCGACGATTGTTGTTCTCTTTGGACTCATCGACCTTCTTCTGAACGTCGGCGATCACCCGGATGCGGGTACCCGTCGGCACGTCCTTGCAGTACTTGATGGTGTGCCCGGACACGGCGCCCGGGGCCAGGGGCGGCACGGCCATGTAGGTGCCGCAGCCAACATTGTTGTCGTGGGTGGCGAGACCCGTCGACTTGCCGGCGGCGACCGGCCCGATGTTCTTGTAGACAATGTAGATCCGGCCCACACCGCCAGGATAATCGGGACCGCGTACGGCCTGAACAACGACGAGATCCGGCTTGGCCTTATGAGGTTCCACCTTCAGGGTCGGCGCGGTCGGCTGAGAGGGCTTGGCCCGCTCGGCAACGGCGGACTGAGTGGCCCCGAGGGCCAGGGCGGCGATAAGCGCATAGGCAAAGGTTTTCATTTTAAACTCCCCAAGAGTTTGTTGAATGAATGCGGCGTGACTCGGTCGGAATTGACCGTTCGTGCTTGTGTCGGGGAGTTCTCGGCCGCGGTTCAAACCAAGGCGGCGGGCTATACTTTTGAGTTAGCCTTTCGACTTTCGGGGTAGCGGCTGGGGCAGGTTGGAATATCAGCCCTCAGGCAGGTTCTTGCGGCCGGAAGCCGCAGCCGCCGGCGCAGCGCGCAGCGGATGTAGCAGCAGTGCCGGCAGGGATTCCTCATCGCGGCCTTCGACACCGATGGGCATGGCAAGATCGCGCGGCGTCAGGCTGCGGCTGGCGAAGAGACGGTCCCAGAAACTGAACAGCGTGCCGTAGTTGGAGTCCGTGTCGCGGCGCCGGGCGTGATGATGCACCCAGTGGAGCGAAGGTGTGATGATCAGCTTCGCCAGGGCGTTTTCGAGCCCGGCCGGCAGGCGCAGGTTGGAGTGGTGGAAGATCGCCGCGATCAGCACCAGGGCCTCGAAGACCAGCACCGAGGAAAAAGGGAAGCCGAGCGCCAGGACCACCGCCGCCCGGGCAAGCGCCGAGAGCAGCACCTCGCCGAAATGGAAGCGCAGGGCCGAGGTGGTATCGAGGAAACGGTCGAGATGGTGGACCTCGTGAAAGCGCCAGAGAAACGGCAGTTCGTGATTCGCGCGGTGCCACCAGTAGATCAGCAGATCGAGCAGCAGAATGTCGAGGGCGAGGCCCGGCAACCCCTGCCACCAGGCCGGCCGCCAGTCAAGAGCATGGCTGGCGGCCCAGAAGGTGAGCGGCAGCACGACGAGCGGTGAGAGCGCGGCATTCATCAGCCAGAGGCTGAGGTTGCGGGCAACGCGCCACCAGCCGCCCCTTGGGTTATGTTCCTGAGGGTCTCCCGCAACCGGCGGCGGGGCCGCGGGGCGGAGGCGTTCGGCAGCGAAAAACAGCAGGATCCAGAACCCCACCGCCGCCGTCTTCCAGCCCAGAAGGAAATCCAGCTCAACCATGATCACCGCTGATATGGCAGGCGCGGCGGGACACGGCAAGTCACGCCGCCGCGAGGGCCAGCGGCCGGAAGCCCAGCGCAGAGCCCTTGTCAGCCGCGCGGCGCGGGCGTACCTAGAAAGGCATGAACGAGATGTCGAACTTCCCGGAAACAGCCCTGGTCGCCGTGCCGGCCTGTCTGCGCAATGTCGACGGCCAGCCCTTTCATACTGTAGGCGACAAGTATGTGCGGGCCCTGGCAGTCTGCGCCGGGGCGACGCCGCTGATGATCCCGGCGCTGGGCGAGGACCTCTTGGCCCTGCGGGGCCTGCTGGCCCGGCTCGACGGGGTGATGATGACCGGCAGCCCCTCCAACGTGCATCCGGACCACTACGGCCAGCCCGAAACCCCGGAGGCCGAGCCCTTTGACCGGGCGCGCGATGCCACCAGTCTGGCGCTGATCCGGCTGGCGCTGGAGGAGGGCGTGCCCTTTCTGGCCATCTGCCGCGGCTTCCAGGAACTGAACGTGGCCCTGGGCGGCAGCCTGCACCCCCGCGTGCACGAGATCGAAGGGCGCATGGACCATCGCCGCCCGCAGCATCCCGAGCTCGATGTGCAGTACGGGCCCAGGCATCCGGTGCGCCTGCGCCCCGGCGGCCCCCTGGCGGCCATGGCGGGGGCGGAAACGCTGACGGTGAATTCGCTGCACTGGCAGGCGCTGGACCGGGTTGCCGCGGGCCTGACCGAAGAGGCCTGGGCCGAGGACGGCACGGTGGAGGCGGTCAGCGTGAACAGCGCGCGCGACTTTGCCCTGGGGGTTCAGTGGCACCCGGAATACAAAGCCTGGGAAGACCCCTTCTCCAGTCGGCTCTTCGCCGACTTCGGCGCGGCGGTTCAAGCCCGCGCGGCGCGGAGAAAATCCGCCGAAAACCCGCCGCTGAGCGCCGTCACCTGAATACAGCGGTAAGCCCAGCGCCACCGGTCTCTGATCCAAATCGTTGAAATTCAACGACCTAAGGTCCAGCACCGAGGACGGGAATCCAGCCCCGGCAAACAATCGTACGGCGCACGCAGATGTGAGATTGCAATGCCGGCGATCGATCCTAAATTAAGTGTTAACAGCCGGTGCCGCAAAGGCGTGCCGGCAAACTGCGGAAGAATGCATTCCCCTGCCTTTCTTCCGCTTCTCCGCGGAGAAACGGAACGCCCGGATCCCCCCCGACCGGGCGTTCCTTCTTCTCCAGCCCCCACTTCCAGACTCAAACTGTCAGGAGAGTTGCGTCCCGGGACGCGGCGCACTTGAAACCCTCCGCCAGGGCGCGATAGCTTCGCGGCAACGCCATCCGCTTTCGTTTCACGTCCGAAACGATCAACTTTTTCCGTTTCGACTGCGGAACGACATCCCTCCCTGCCACTTTGGAGCGCCCATGCCCCTCAGGATCGCCACCTGGAACGTCAACTCCCTGCGCCAAAGGATCGACCACCTGGCGCGCTTTGCCCAGGAACACGAACCGGACGTCATCTGCCTGCAGGAGATCAAGATGACGACCGAGAGTTTTCCCGCGGAAACCCTGGCGGAAATGGGCTATCCGCATCACCAGGTGCACGGCCAGAAGGGCTATAACGGGGTGGCCATCATCTCGCGCCGGCGCTTCAGCAAACCGGACAGGCGGGTCTGGTGCGGACGCGACGACTGCCGCCACGTGGCGGTCACCGTCGGCGGTGTGGAGCTGCACAACTTCTACGTCCCGGCCGGCGGCGATGTTCCGGACCCGGAACAAAACGACAAATTCGCCCACAAGCTCCAGTTCCTCACGGAGATGGCCAAGTGGGCCCGCAAAGATAAGCTGGCGGACCGCAAGGCGGTGCTGGTCGGCGATCTGAATGTCGCGCCGCTGGAAAACGATGTGTGGAATCACAAGCGCTTACGGCGCAGCGTCGGCCATACGCCGGTGGAGGCCGAACACATGGCCAAGCTCTGGGCCGCCGGCGGCCTGATCGACGCGCCGCGCCATTTCATTCCGGAGCCGGAACAGCTCTTCACCTGGTGGGGATACCGCTTTCCTCAGGCTTTCGCCAAGAACTACGGCTGGCGCCTGGACCATGTTCTGGTCACCGAAGCCCTGCGTAAGCGTATGAAAAACCTCACCATCGCCCGCGAAACGCGGACCTGGGAAAAGCCTTCGGACCATGTGCCGGTCGTTTTGGCCCTGAAATGAATTTTTCCGCCCTAAGGGTTGCTTTGGGGGGTCCATGAGGTCGTTCGCAGAGTCTTGCCGGTCGGTTAGCCAGCGCAGGAGGCTCCGTTATCTTCCCGCTGACGCGGGAGGGGAAGGCAAGAGGACGGGAGCGAGCGCCCGAACGCGGCTCAGCCCTTGCGGTAGAGGTGGTAGCGGCCGGGGCGGACCTCCGGCGGCAAGGCCAGGGCCTCGGCCCCGGGCCAGCCGACATCCTGATCCGACGCCACCACACCACCGGGGGCGAGCAGCAGCGGCAGACGTGCGGCGACAAAGGCCGAGACCTTGGCGTCACGGTCGGCCCGGCCGCTGCCCAGATCGGCATGAACCAGCGCGACTTGACCGCTAAACCGCCCGACGGCGGCCTCCAGGGTGTCTTCCAGGTTCCCCTCGAAGAGGTGCTCGGCATCGGGGATGCAGTCAGGATGGGCAGCAACCTTGCGCTCGAAGACGAAGATGTCCCGCCCCTGGCAGCCCTCGCGCAGGTGGTCGTAGGTCCGTCCGTTGCCCAGACCCAGTTCGAAAACCGGTCCCGGCAGGCCCTGCACCAGGGCAATGGCTTCGTCGATACAGGCGCGTTGCGCCTGGACGCGGCGAATGAAGCTGTCGAGGCGACTCATGGCGGCGCGCTCCGATAAACAAAAACAAGGTTCATATATAGGGTCAGCCGGCGGCCCGCGCCTCGCGCAACTGGTTGGTGGTCTGTTCCAGCCGGTGTGCGAGAACCCGCATCACCTCGACCCCCATCTCCGGAAAATCCATGATCATGCGAAAGAACAGATCCTTGGTGATCCTCAGGGTCGCCAGTTCGGTCGCCGCCTGCACCGTCGCCGTGCGGGGGATATCGCAGAGAATGGCGATTTCGCCGATGATTTCGTTGTCGGAGAGCTGGGCGACCCGCAGGGGACCATCGGCGGCGTCCACCAGGATGTCCGCGGTGCCTTCCAGAACGATATAGGCGGCATCCCCCATTTCGCCCTGGGCGAAGAGCGTCTGCCCGGATTTGTAGATCAGGCGCTCGCTGGCAAAGGCCATGAGTTTCAGCTTGGCCGGTTCGATCTGCGAAAAGATCGGAATACGCCGCAGGATCTCCACTTCTTGATCGATACTCATGCCCCGCTTCCTCGCTCCTCTATGTGTCTGGCGCGGGCTCGCTCCCCGCGTCTTCTTGGCGGCTACTCTGCCGCAACCAGGTTTTTGAAAGTGCCGCCGTTGCGCGTCAGGTCCTGAAAGCTGCCCTGCTCGACCAGGCGCCCCTCGCCCATCACCAGAATGGTTTCGAAGCGGCTGGCCAGTTCCGGGCGCTGCAGCGTCCAGATCACGCCGCGGCCTTTGCGCATCTCCAGGATGCTGTCGATCAACCGCACCAGGCTCGCCCGGTCGAGAACCGAGGCCGCCTCGTTGACGATCAGGATGTCCGGCTGCTTCAGCAGAGCGCGGCCGATCGCCAGCTTCTGGCGCTGCGCGACCGAAAGACGCCCGCCGCCGATACCGACGTTGTAGTCGAGCCCGACCTCGATCACCGTCTTGCGCAGGCCCAGATCGTCAAGCACCTCGGCAAGGGTCGTGCCGATGGTTTCCTCGGCCTTCGCCTGGCCATAGGCGAGGCGCCCGAAAAGGATGTTGTCCTGCAACGAAGCGGCGGCGTTGTAAGCATCGGCAACGTAGAACTCCACGGCGTCGGGACAGTCTTTCTTCAGCCGCTCGGCCAGCCGCACCCGGGCATCGATAAGCCGTCCGGCCATGGCTTCGTCAACGAGGCCGAGGCGATGGCGGGCTTCGACATAGTTGAACGGCAGGCCGCGCAGCAACTGGCGTGCCGCCTTGTCCAGGGCTTCCACCCCGGAATTCTCGACGCGGGTGACGATGGTGCGGAACTCCGGCAGCTCGTCGTCGCTGATGAAGCTGAACTGCTCGAAGAAGGGGTGACCCGGCGGCAGATCGGCAAAGATCTCGACCATGGTTTTGGCAATGGTCACGCCCATGGTGACGAAAGCGTCGGTCAGGCCCGCCTCGCGCAGGACCTGGGCCAGGGTCTCGTTGGTGGCCAGCTTGTCGGAGACGAAATCGGCGCGCCGCGGCGTGCCGAACAGCAGGTTCTCCGCCACGCTTGCGTTCATGTTGTAGCGCTCGGCCTCGAAACGCACCACAAGGTCGTCATTGCCGCTGGTCGCCAGACGTTCGACCATCGCCGCCCGGGCCTTCAGAATGCCCTCGGCCACCTCCGGCTTGTCTTCGGGGTCGATGGTGCCGGTCAGCCCGAAGCGATAGGCATCATCGATCAGATCGACCACGGCGAGGACGTCCAGCAAACGCTCGGTCATGCCTTCCTTGTCGTCAGCGCCGGCAGCCGCGTAGTCGATCCAGTCGGCATTGATATCCAGAAGCGGGTTTCCGGCGCGCCGCGTTTCGGCGAGATCCGCCGCGCTGGTGGCGTGTTCCGCATCAGCCTCGATCACCGGACGGTGCTTCAGGCCGTAGAGCAGATTGTTCCGCAGCGAACCGGCAAAGTGATAGGCGTTCTGTCCGACATAGGAGAGACGCCGTCCGATCACCGCCGCGGGCAGTTCGCCGATGTCCTTGCCGGCGATCCAGAGATGGCCGGAGCTCGGCTGAACCAGGCCGGCCAGCAGCAGGCTGAGCTGTTCCATGCCGCTGCCGCTGCTGCCGACGATCGCAATGTGCTGGGTTACCTCGGTCGTGAAGCTGATGGACCGCAGCAGTGGAATGTCGTTCTCGTCGTTGAGGGTCAGGGCCGAAGCACTGATCTGACCGGCGAGCGGCGGCCCCGGATCGTTGTCCGCTGCCTGATGTTTCGGATCGATCATCTGCGGCGGCTGGAACTGATCGATGACCTGCTCGTACTTGATCTGCACGTCCAGGCGCTGCTGATCCCAGTCGATCAGTTCCTTGATCGGCGAGGGCAGGTCCTTATAGGCGGCAATGACCGCAACCAGCGCGCCGATATCCAGATGGCCGGAAATCGCCAACAGGCCGCCGCCGAGGTAGAAGACGAAAGGCGTGAACTGGGCGAGCAGATTGTTGAGGAATTTGACGAAGAACTTCCGCTGATAGATTTCGTAGCGGATGTTGAAGATGCGCCCCAGGCGGGAGGTGAGATCGGCGCGCTCGTAGTTCGTGGTGTCGTTGGCCTGCACCTCGACGGCGCCGTCGATCAGCTCGCCGATGCGCCCGGCCAGCATACGCGCGGTGAGCTGTCTTTCGCGTCCCAGGACCAGGATGCGCTTGCGCAGCTTGGGAATGAGAAAGGCCTGAAAAAGAACCACCGCCGCCGCCACCATGCCGAGCCAGATCGACTGCACCATGATGAAGATCAGCGCCGTGAGCGCCTGACCGCCGAGGAACAGCGGCGTGGCGAAGGCATCGCCGATGAAACCGCCCAGCGGTTCCACCTCGTCCTTGATCATGGTCGCCATCTCGGAGGGCTTGACCCGGCGGACATGGATCAGGGGGAAACGCAGGATGCGGTCGCTGAGTTCGTAGCGCAGGCGGCGCAGCAGACGCTCGCCCATACGGCCCTTGCGGGTGTTGATGACGAACTTGAAGAGACCGTTGACGAGCACCAGGGTCAGAAACGAGAGGCTCAGCGCCAGCAGCATGTCGGCCTGATCCAGCGACAGGCCGTCGAACAGCGTGACTGGCCGGCCGAACAGCGCTTCGCCGAAGGGCAGATCCAGACTCATGAAGCTCTGGGTCGCACCGGGGCCGTCGAAACCTTGGCCCTGAATGCCTTCGTTGACGATCTGCTTGGGCAGGTTCAGCGAGAAGTAATAGAACGGCAGAGACAGCAGAACCAGGAACACGATAACCAATTGTTCCGGTTTGCTGTGCCGCCACACATACTTGAAAATACTTGGTTCCATACCCCTCGTCGATCCGCGCTAACCGCTTGATCCTGCGGTCAGCTCCAGCCCTTCTCCAGTGGCAACTTAGCCCAAGGCCCGGAATGGGTAAACGGTCGCCCCGAACTGGCTCTCCGGGGCGATCCCATCAATTCCACATCTGCTCCGGCGGCGGCAAGAGGCCCGCGATCACGCTTTCGTTGGTCTACGAGCGGGTTTTTCAGCAGGCTTCCTGCACAGCCGGGCCTGTGCCATAGTCGCGCCCGCGTGCAATGAGACGGGAGAATGCGGCGTGCAGGAAAGCCGCAGAGGCAAGCGGGTCCTCATCTACAGCCACGACAGCTTCGGCCTCGGCCACTTGCGCCGCTGCCGGGAAATTGCGCACACCCTGGCCGAGGCGCACAAGGCGCTGTCGGTGCTGATTCTCTCCGGATCGCCGATCATCGGCTCCTTCGACTTTCGCGCCCGCGTCGACTTCGTGCGCGTGCCGGGGGTGATCAAGCTGCGCAACGGCGACTACACCTCGCTGGCGCTGCACATCGATATCGAGCAGACCATGGCAATGCGCGAGTCGATCATCGAGCATACCGCCAAGGCCTTCGATCCCGATCTCTTCATCGTCGACAAGGAACCGCTCGGCCTGCGCGGTGAGGTTGAGGGCACCCTGGCGATGCTCGGAGAGCGCGGCACCCCCTGCGTGCTGGGCCTGCGCGACGTGATGGACGAGCCCGGCCTGCTGGCGCCGGAATGGGAGCGCAAACAGGTGGTGCCCGCCCTGGCCCGCTACTACAACGACATTTGGATCTACGGCCTGCCGCAGATCTGCGATCCGCTGGAGGGCATCGCGCTGCCGGATTCCGTGCGCAGCAAGATGAGCTATACCGGCTATCTGCGCCGCGGCATCCCGGAAGCGGCGGCACAGGTGACCCTGGAGAAGATCAAGGACCCCTTTATCCTGGTCACCGTCGGCGGCGGCGGCGACGGCGAGGCGATTATCGACTGGGTCCTGCGCGCCTACGAGGACGACCCGGACCTGCCTCATCCGGCGCTGCTGGTTCTGGGGCCCTTCATGAACAGCGAGGTGCAGAGCGACCTTCAGGCCCGTGTCGCCAAGCTCGACAAGGTCGAGGCGATCACCTTTGAAGCGCGCATCGAAAACCTGATGGCACAGGCCGCCGGGCTGGTCTGCATGGGCGGCTACAACACCTTCTGCGAAGTCCTTTCCTTCGATAAGCGCGCCCTTCTCGTGCCCCGCACCGAACCGCGCATGGAGCAGTACATCCGGGCCTCGCGCGCGCAGGATCTGGGTCTGGTCCGCATGCTCCAGGACAACGGGCACCGCGACGCCCGGACGATGGCCGACGCCCTGCGCAGCCTGCCGCAGCAACACCTGCCTTCCGAAGTCGTCGTGCCCGGCCTTCTCGACGGGCCCAAGAACGTGGTCCGGCTGGCCGACCACTGGTTGGAACAGGGCAGCGAAGGGCTTGAATTGGCTGAAGCCGTGACCCTGGGGCAGGGGTAACACCGGTCGCAATGCAGCCTGCCAATTCCGACCCTCAACAGGACCGCCTGAGGCAGAGCCCTTCGGCGCAGGCGTCCGGCGCAGGCTCCCCGGCCATCGCCGTGGTTCTGAAGGGCTATCCCCGCCTTTCCGAGACCTTTATCGCCCAGGAACTGCTGGCGCTTGAGCGGCGCGGGTTCCGGCTGCAACTGGTTTCGCTGCGCCATCCGACCGATACCAAGCGCCATCCGATCCACGGCGAGATCACCGCGCCGGTCAGCTACCTGCCGGAATACCTCTACCAGGAACTGCCGAGGGTGTGGCGGAGCTGGCGCCGGGCCCGCAGGCTGCCGGGCTACCGCCTGGCCCGGCGCACCTTCCTGCAAGATCTCTGGCGCGACCGCACACCGAACCGTATCCGCCGCTTCGGACAGGCCTGCGTCCTGGCCGCGGAGCTGCCGCAGGACGTCGAAAGGCTCTACGCCCACTTCCTCCACACGCCGGCCTCCGTGGCGCGCTATGCGGCCATGATGCGGGGCCTGCCCTGGTGTGCTTCGGCCCACGCAAAGGACATCTGGACCCTGCCGGACTGGGAAAAGCGCGAAAAGCTGGCCGACCTGGACTGGCTGGTCACCTGCACCGCCTATGGTGCCGAGCATCTGCGCAGCCTGGCGCCGGAAGCCGGGCGGGTCGGTCTGGTCTATCACGGGCTCGATCTCAGCCGCTTTGCTGCCCCTGCCGCCTCACCGGAGGCGTCTCCTGAGGCGGCAGCGCGCAACGGCAGCAGCCCGGCGGCGGCGGTGCACCTGCTCTCGGTCGGGCGTCTGGTCGAAAAAAAGGGCTATGACGACCTGCTGGCGGCCCTCGCCGCCCTGCCGCCGGACCTGCACTGGCAGCTCACCCAGATCGGCGGGGGGCCGCTTGCCCAAAAACTGGAACAGCAGGCGGAAGAGCTGGGGCTGAGCGGGCGGATTTCCTGGCTCGGGCCCCAGGCGCAGGAGGCGGTACTGGCGCAGTACCGCAGCGCCGACCTTTTCATCCTGGCCAGCCGCATCGCCCGCAGTGGCGACCGCGACGGCCTGCCCAACGTGCTGATGGAGGCCCAGAGCCAGGGCCTGGCCTGCCTGGCCACGGCGGTTGCGGCGATTCCGGAGCTGATCGAAGACGGAGTCAGCGGCGCCCTGGTGCCGCCGGAGGATCCCGCCGCCCTGGGCCGGGCGCTGGCCGGCCTGATCGCCGATCCCGGCCTCAGATCCCGGCTTGGCCGCGCCGGCGAGGCCCGAATTCGCAGGGATTTTGATATGCACAGGGGGATCGATGCTTTAGACCGGTTGCTGAGATCCGGAAAAGCGCACAAAAGCGCCGAATCGCTGTAGGGTAGTCCTGTTCCAGACCATGCGTATCGCCTTTTATGCCCCACTGAAACCGCCGACCCACGCGAACCCCTCCGGGGATCGCCTGATGGCGCGGCTGCTGATGCAGGCCCTGGAACAGGCCGGCCACGACGTCACCCTGGCCAGCCGCTACCGCAGCCGGGAGGCTGCCGGCGATGCAAAGCGCCAGACAAGGCTGCAGAAGACCGGCACCCGCCTGGCCGAACGGCTGATCCGGCGCTATCGGGCATTGCCGGCACGCCAGCGCCCGCAACTCTGGTTCACCTATCACCTCTACTACAAGGCCCCGGACTGGATCGGCCCGGCCGTCGCCAAGGCCTTGAAGATCCCCTATGTGGTGGCCGAGGCTTCGGTTGCGCATAAGCGCGCCAGCGGGCCCTGGGCAGCCAGCCACCGCGCAGTGCTGCAGGCCCTGGAACAGGCCACGGCGGTGGTCACCCTGAACCCGCTCGACGCCAAGCTGATCCCCGACCAGGCAAAGGTCCGCACCCTTAAGCCCTTTCTCGACACCGCGCCCTACGACGCGGTCCTCGCGCTGCGCGACGACTACCGTCAGGCCCTGGCCCGCGAGCAGCACCTGGACCCGGAAATGCCCTGGCTGCTGGCCGCCGCCATGACCCGGCGCGGCGACAAGCTGGCCTCCTACCAGATGCTGGCCCAGGCGCTGCGGGCGATCCCGGACATGCCCTGGCAGCTCGTGGTCGCCGGCGACGGCGAAGCCTATGAAGAGGTGCGCCAGGCCTTTGCCTGGGCGATGCCGGAGCGGGTGCGCTTTCTCGGCCTGGTCCAGCCCGAAGTGATGCCGGCGCTTTACAGCGCCTGCGACCTGCTGGTCTGGCCGGCGGTGAACGAGGCCTATGGCATGGCGCTGCTGGAGGCCCAGGCTGCCGGCCTGCCGGTCGTCGCCGGGCGCAGTCCGGGGGTGGAGAACGTCGTCGCGGAAGGCGTTACCGGTTATCTCTGCGACCCCGGCCTTGCCACCTTTGCCGCCAGCGTACGGGAAATCCTGACCCAGACCGCAAGCCGCGCCGCCATGGGCGAGGCGGCGCCGCGGATGGTGGCGGAGAATCACAGCCTGCTGGCCGCCGCCCGCCGCCTGAACAGCATCCTGGAAGAAGCGAGCCGCGGTTGACGGCGCTGCTGTTGATCCGCCACGGCCCGACCGCCTGGAACGAGCAGGGCCTGATCCAGGGGCGCAGCGATCCCCCGCTTTCCGACAAGGGGCGCAGCACGGTGGCGCGCTGGTGCCTGCCGGCGGCAACCGACAACGCCGACTGGATCGTCAGCCCGCTTCAGAGGGCGAGACAGACCGCCGAAATCCTCAACCGCAAGGTCCTGCGGGGCGGCGCCCTGCGGCCCGAGCCGCGGCTGGTCGAGGCGGACTGGGGCGCCTGGGAAGGCCGGCGCCTTGCCGAGCTGCGCGCCGAGGGCGGTGCGCAGATGGCCGAAAACGAAGCGCGGGGCCTGGATTTTCAGCCCCCCAAAGGCGAAAGTCCCCGGATGGTCCAGCAGCGGCTGGCCCCGCTGTTGTCAGAACTTGCCGACCGTCGGCAAACTGTCGTCGCGGTGACGCACAAGGGCGTGATCCGGGCGCTCTACGCCCTTGCCAGCGGCTGGGACATGCGCGAAAAGCCAGCGGACAAGCTGCAATGGTCCTGCGCCCACGGCTTTGAGCTGTCCGCAGGGGGCAAGCTGCGGATATCGGAACTCAACATCCCGCTGCAGACGGAAAACAAGGGATAGAGAGGCGGAAACGGGGTTTTGGCGAGACAAACACAAGCAGATGAGACGGCAACGGAAGCTGACGGAACATCGATGGGCGGCGACACCTGCGATGTGATGCTCTATGTCCAGCACCTGCTGGGGATCGGCCATGTCCGCCGCGCTGCGGTGCTGGCCCGCGCCCTCCAGCGCGCCGGCCTGAAGGTCGTTTTCGTCACCGGCGGCCTGCCGATCGGCGATCTGGGGTTTTCCGACCTGCCGGGCCTGCCGTCCATCGAGGTGGTGCAACTGGCGCCGGCCCGCGCCCAGGATGAGACCTTTGCGGTTCTGGTCGACGCCGACGACCGCCCGGTCGACGAGGCCTGGATGGACGCGCGCCGGGGTGAGTTGCTGGCGGTCTACCGCCGCTGTCGGCCCCGGGTGGTGATGATCGAGCTTTATCCCTTCGGGCGGCGCAAGATGCGCTTCGAGCTGGAACCGCTGATCGCAGAGGCCCGTGGGGACCAGCCGCCGGCGCTGATCGCCTGCTCCCTGCGCGACATCATCAATCGGCCGGAAAAGGCCGACAAGGCCGTCTGGATGCTGGACACCTTCCGCCGCGGTTTCGACCTGCTCTACGTCCACGGCGACCCGGACTTCTTCAATCTCGAAACCAGCTTCCCCGAAGCGGCCACGCTGGCCGAACGGCTGCATTACACCGGTTACGTGACCGAGGCCGGGCGGCAGTTGCCGCCGCCGCAGGCAGACGATCCGGAAGCCGGCCATGGCGAGGTCATCGTCTCCGTCGGCGGCGGGGCCGTCGGCCGCCACCTTGTCGAAGCGGCCCTGGAAGCCAAGGCCCTGTCGCCGCTGGCCGATGCCCCCTGGCGGGTGCTGATCGGCCCCAACATGCCGGAATCAGCGTTTCAGGAAGTCGTTGCCGCCGCCCCGGCGGGCGTCAAGGTCGAGCGGGCGCGCAGCGACTTCGCCCTGCTGCTGACCCGGGCGCGCCTGTCGATCAGCCAGGGCGGCTACAATACCCTGATGGAGGTCATGGCCGCCGGCCTGCCCGGCATCGTCGTGCCCTTTGCCGGCGGCACCGAAACCGAGCAGACCCTGCGCGCCGGCATCCTGGCCGAGCGCGGCTATCTGACCGTTGTCGACGAGGCGGGCCTGAACGGCGCCAGCCTGGCCGCCGGCATAACCCGGGCCCTGGAAGCCCCTCGGGAGCAGAAACCGAAGCCCTTCGCCATGGACGGCGCCGACGAAACCGCACGCCATCTGATCGCGAAACTGGCGGAGAGAGATTTGGCAGCGCCGGACGGACGGCGGGAGCGTGAGGCGTGAGCGACTGGCGGCCTCTGGATCAGGAACTGGACCGCTGGGCCGCGGCGGGCCGGAAGGCCAGCCTGTGGTGGCGCGACGACGATGCCGGAGCGCCGACCGCCGCTCTGGAGCGCCTGCTCGATCTCGCGGCCCGCAGCGGTCAACCGCTGGCCCTGGCGGTCATTCCCGACCGCGCGGAGGCCGCCCTGGCCGAACGCCTTTCAAAACAGGCCCCTGACATCGCCGTCCTGCAGCACGGCTTCGCCCACCGCAACCACGCGCCGGACGGCGAGAAGAAATGCGAGCTCACAGCGCCGCGGCAACGGCCGGAAACGCCGGAAGAACTGGGCCGTGGCCGGGAGACCCTGAAAGCGCTCTTCGATGCCCGGGCGCTGCCGGTTCTCGTACCGCCCTGGAATCGTATCGATCCCGAAATGACGGCGGCGCTGCCGGCGCTGGGTTTCACCGGCCTCTCGACCTACAAGGCCCGCAAGCAACCGCAACCCCGGCCGGGCCTGCAGCAGGTGAACTGTCACCTGGACATTCTGCAGTGGCGCCCGGAACGCCGCTTCCTCGGTTTCGCCGAGGCCGTTGCCCTGCTGACGGATCATCTGAGGGCCCGGCGCGAAGGCAACGCCGATCCGGCGGAGCCGAGTGGAATCCTGAGCCACCACGCGGTGCATGACGAGGCCGCCTGGGCCTTTCTCGAAGACCTGCTGGAGCGGCTCGCCCGCCATCCGGCGGTCCGGTTCCTGCCGGCCGCCGAGGCCTTTGCGCCCGACCGCCGGCTGGAGACCGGCCAGCCCGCCGAAGCAGGCCGGCGCGCCGGAGGCGGCGCATGATCGTCCTGCGCTATCCGCCGAAGGTCCTCACCGGGGACTATCTGCGCTCCGGCGCCGGCCTTGTCGTCGGGCTCGGGGTGCTCTCGGCGGTGCCGCCGAGCCTGCCGATCCTGATCATCTTCGGCGGCATCGCCCTGCTGTTCGGCATCTTCGGTATCCGCACCCTGCACCGCCACAAGCTGGAGGTTGTGCTCGACGAAGGGGAAATCGCCTGCCGCGGGCTGACCACCCGGGTGCTGCCCTGGGCGGCGCTGGAGCTGGTGAAGCTGCGCTACTTCGGTACGCGCCGGGGAAAGCGCAGCGTTCTGGGCGGCAGCTTCATGGAACTGACCCTGAAAGGCGCCGGCGTCACCCTGAAGTTTGAATCGAGCCTGGAGGATTTCGAGAAACTGGCGGAGGTATCGGCGCGTGCTTCCAACCGCAAAGGGCTCGAGCTGGACCCGGCGACGGCGAGCAATCTGATCGAGCTGGGCGTCGACGGCGCCGCAACGGACGGAGCGGGGTGTGATTCCCCGCCAAACGTCCTATAAACGCTGCTTCACGGGGTAGGGGGAACTGGGGTAAAGGTGCGGAACCTGCTGCACATTAGAGACTTGCGGATCAGCTTCGATCTGCCGGAGGGGCGCCTGCAGGCGGTGCGCGGGGTGAATTTCCGCGTGCCGGCGGGCCGCACCGTGGCCCTGGTGGGCGAGTCCGGATCCGGCAAGTCGGTGGTCAGTCAGGCGATCATGGGCATTCTGCCGCGCAGCGCGGCCATCGACAGCGGGCGCATTCTGCTGAACGATCCGGCGACCGCTGACGAGGTCATCGATATCGCCAGTCTGAATCCCGACAGCCAGCAGATGCGCGACATCCGCGGCAGCCGCATCTCGATCATCTTCCAGGAGCCGATGACCTCTCTATCCCCGGTTCACACGGTCGGCAATCAGATCTGCGAGGCGCTGCATCTGCACCGTCAGGTCAGCACCGCCGAGGGCCTCTCACTGGCGACCGAGATGCTGCGTCTGGTCGGCTTCCCGGACCCGGCCAAAGCGATCAAGACCTATCCCTTCGAACTCTCCGGCGGGCTGCGCCAGCGCGCCATGATCGCCATGGCGCTGGTCTGCCGCCCGGCCCTGCTGATCGCCGACGAACCGACGACGGCGCTGGACGTGACCATCCAGGCGCAGATCCTGAAACTGATCAAAGACCTTCAGGCCGAGCTAGGCATGGCGGTGCTGATGATCACCCACGATCTCGGCGTCGTGGCCAACGTCGCCGACGAAGTGGTGGTGATGTATCACGGCGAGATCATGGAAAGCGGCAGCCTGGAGGACATCTTCCGGGCGCCGGAGCATCCCTATCTCTCCGCCCTGCTGCGCGCCGTGCCAAGGTTTCATATGAAGCCGGGCGAGCGCCTGGTGCCGATCCGCGAAATCAAGAAGCAGGAGGACGGCGCCTTCCTGGCCCAAAAGGCCGAACGCGATGCGGGCGCCGACCCGACCATCCTGAAGGTCGAGGGCATCACCAAGCGCTTCTCGATCCGCAAGTCCGGCCTCTTCGGCAGCGGCGGCGAGGAAAGCGCGGTCCTCGCCGTCGACGACGTCACCCTGACGGTGCGGCGCGGCGAGTGCCTGGGCCTGGTCGGGGAGAGCGGCTGCGGCAAGACCACCCTGTCGAAGATGATCATGCGCGCGCTCACCCCCGACAGCGGCAGCATCAGCTTCACCGGCGGACGGCCCGGCGATGAAACGACCGACGTGCTGGCCCTGAAGGACAAGGACCTGATGGCCTTCCGCCGCGAGATCCAGTTCGTCTTCCAGGACCCCTTTTCCTCCCTCAACCCGCGCATGACCGTCGGCGAGATCATCGCCGAGCCCCTGGTCATCCACGGCATCGGCAGCCCTGCCGAGCGGCGCCGGGTGGTGGAGGAACTGATGGGCGTCGTCGGCCTCAACCGCCAGCACATCCAGCGCTATCCCCACAGCTTCTCCGGCGGCCAGCGCCAGCGCATCGGCATTGCCCGCGCCCTGGCCCTGCGGCCCCAGCTGCTGATCTGCGACGAGCCGGTCTCGGCCCTCGACGTGTCGATCCAGGCCCAGGTCCTGAACCTGCTGAAAGACCTGAAGCAGGATCTCGGCCTGACCTATATCTTCATCAGCCATAACCTGGCGGTGGTGGATTACATCGCCGACCGCATCGCCGTGATGTGCCGCGGCCGCCTGGTCGAACTGGCGCCGCGCGAGAGCCTGTTCCGCGCCCCGGCCCATCCCTACACAAAGGCCCTGCTGTCGGCGGTGCCGGAACCCAACCCCAGCCAGCGTCTCGACCTGACGGCGCTAATGCAGGGCCGCGCCTCCGACCCCACGGCCTGGCCGGCGCCCTTCACCATCGACGGCCAACACCGCATGACCCTGGTGGAGATCGGCGACGGCCACTACGTGCGCGCCCGCGCCGACGGCAAGCCCGAAGTGATGCGCTGCCGCCCGGCGGCCCCGGAGTCCGCAAAGGTTCCTTCACCAACCCCTTCTGCTGAACGGGAGAGCACAAAGGGCGGGGTCGGATGCTGAGTTACTTCGCCCGCCGCCTGCTGGTGATGATCCCGACCCTGCTGGTGATCAGCCTGGTGGTCTTCTTCATCATCCAGTTGCCGCCCGGCGACTTTCTGGAAACCCACATCGCCGAACTGCTGGCCCAGGGCGAGACGGTCGATTCCGACCGCATCGCCTTCCTGCGCGAACAGTACGGCCTCGACAAACCGGTCATCGAGCAATACTGGGGCTGGCTGATCGGCCTGCTGCAGGGCGATCTCGGCTACTCCTTCGAATTCGAACTGCCGGTCTCCGAGGTGATCGGCAACCGCTTCTGGTTCACCGTCCTGCTGGCCGTCGCGACGACCATCTTCACCTACGTCCTCTCCTTTCCGATCGGCATCTACTCCGCGGTCCGGCAGTATTCGGTGGGCGACTATGCGGCGACCCTGGTCGGCTACTTCGGCCTCGCCATGCCGAACTTCCTCTTTGCCCTGGTGCTGCTCTACTACGCCAACGTCTGGTTCGACCTTTCCATCGGCGGGCTGATGGATCCGCGTTTTGTCGATGCGCCCTGGACCTTCGAAAAGGTGCTGTCGGTCATCAACCATCTCTGGATACCGATGCTCGTCATCGGCACCTCGGGCACCGCCGCGATGATCCGCCGGCTGCGCGCCAACATGCTGGACGAACTGCAGAAGCAATACGTCGTCACGGCGCGGGCCAAGGGCCTCTCGCCGACGAAGATCATCCTGAAGTACCCGCTGCGTCTGGCGCTCAATCCCTTTATCGCCGACATCGGCATGCTGTTGCCGGCCATCGTCTCCGGCGCCGCGCTGGTCTCCATCGTCATGGACCTGCCGACCAACGGCCCGCTGATGCTGCGCGCCCTGCAAAGCCAGGACATGTTCCTGGCCGGCGCCTTTCTGATGTTCGAGGCGACGCTGGTGGTGATCGGGGTTTTCCTCTCCGACGTGCTGCTCGCCATACTCGACCCGCGCATCCGGCTTGGGGGGGCTTCGTCGAAATGAGCGACCGCGACCTGCGCCCGGGCGAAGAGCTGCCCCATTATGTGAACAGGGAGCCATTCGATCCCTACCGCGCCGACACGCTGACGCCGGAGCAGGAACGCTATTACCAGGCATCGCAGTGGAAGATCATGTGGTGGAAGTTCCGCCGGCATAAGCTTGCGCTCTGGTCCGCCTGGTTCCTGATCGCGATGTACTTCGCCATCGTGATCTGCGAATTCCTGACGCCCTACAACCTGCACACCCGCGATACCCAGCACATCTACGCACCGCCGCAGGCCCTGCATCTTTTTCATGAAGGCGAGTTCATCGGGCCTTTCGTCTACGGCTACGACTACCGGCTGAACATGGAGAACCTGGCCCGCGAATACGTGCCCAGTCCCGACAAGGTTCAGCCGATCCGGTTTTTCTGTTCCGGCGATCCCTACAAGTTCTGGGGCCTCATCGACGCCGACCTGCATCTCTTCTGTCCGGCCGAAGGCGGCACCCTCTATCTCTTCGGCACCGACCGCCTGGGGCGGGACATGTTCAGCCGCATCATCTACGGCGCGCGCATTTCACTGACGATCGCCTTCATCGCGGTGGCCATCTCCTTCATCCTCGGCGTGATCATCGGCGGCGCCGCCGGTTACTACGGCGGCATGGTGGACGCGGTGGTGCTGCGGATCATCGAACTGATCCGGTCCTTCCCCGAGTTGCCGCTGTTCATGACACTCTCGGCGCTACTGCCGGTCACCTGGTCGCCCATCGGCGTCTTCGTCGGGATCTCGGTGATCATCGGCTTTCTCGACTGGCCCGGCCTTGCCCGCGCCGTGCGCGCCAAGATCCTGTCGTTGCGCGAAGAGGACTTCACCACCGCCGCACAGTTGATGGGCGCTTCCCCCAGCCGCATCATCGGCCGCCACCTGCTGCCCAGCTTCACCAGCCACCTGATCGCCTCGGTTTCGCTGTCGGTGCCGACGGCCATCCTCGGCGAAACCGCCCTGTCGTTTCTCGGCATCGGTCTGCGCCCGCCGGTAACCTCCTGGGGCGTGCTGCTGAACGAGGCCCAGGACATCAACGTGGTGGTGATCTATCCCTGGCTGATGCTGCCGGTGGTGCCGCTGTTCCTGGTGGTGCTGGCTTTCAACTTCCTGGGCGACGGCCTGCGCGACGCGGCCGATCCCTATAAGTAGGCCGAAGCCTACTCTGATTTTCGGCACCGGCCCGCTTCGACAATAGACGAGACGCCTTAAGGCGCGACGACGACAAGGCCCATGCTGTCCTTCACGCCGCCGACCTGCACCGCCGGAAGCTGTTTCATCTGGCCGGACGGCTGGTAGCCCTGGGCCACGGCAAGCTCATAGGCTTCGTGATCGCAGATCGCCCGGACGCCGAGATCCTTGTTGTGCTTTTCCAGCTTGGCCGAAAGGTTCACAGCATCGCCGATCACCGTGTACTCCAGGCGGCTGTCGTCGCCCACCGCGCCGAAAAGGATCGGGCCCGCGGCGACGGCACCGTTCACCGCCGGACAACTGCGCCCTTCGGCCTCGCAGGCTGTCTTCCAGGCAGCGGCGGCGGCCATGGCATCCTCCAGCGCACGCAGCGCATCGGCGGCATAGGTTTCCGACGGCTCCGCCGCGCCAAAGGTCGCCATGATGCCGTCGCCGAGAAACTTGTCGATGGAGCCGCCGTGGCGCTGGATCACCGGCACCATCTGTTGCTGGTAGTCGGCCAGCAGACTCATCACCTGGTCCGGCGGCGCCTCGCCGGCCATGCGGGTGAAGCCGCGCATGTCGAGATTGAGGATCGCGGCCTGGCGCAGTTCGCCGGTACCGGCGCGGATCTCATCTTCCGAGCCTTTGATCCGCTTGGCGATCTCCGGCGCGAAGAAGCGCGACAGCTCCTGCGCCGCCGCCTGTTCGGAGACCGAGCGCACCAGCAGGCTCTTGGCCCGCGCCAGCGCAATGGCGATCAGTCCGGTGACCATGAGGATCGAGATGATCTTGTCGAACTCGGCGCCCAGCAAAACCGAGTTGGAGGTCATGTAGGCGACGTAGTCGCGGGTGATCATGGTGTCGAAGGGATCGTAGTAGATCACGTAGAGGATCATCAGGCCCCAGCCGATCGCCGCCACGACGCCGGCCAGCAGCACGAAGCGGGCGTCGAAACGCAGCGCCCTCAGCGCGATGAAGATGAAGACGTAGAGCAGGGTCGGCGCCTTCAGATAGAAAGACGCCGGCTGCATATACTGGATGTGGAAGCTCCAGATCAGCACCATCAGCAGCGTCATGTCGAAGAACACCGAGACCGCCAGCGACCAATCCGGCAGCCGCCCGAGATGGGACCAGATGACACGGATCACGGTGAGCACGAGGTAGATCGAGAGGGCCCAGGGCACCGGCGCGAACTCGACCTCGGGCTTCGGTGAAATCAGGTAGAGGGTGCCGAAGATGACGACGATGCCAAGCTGAATCCAGGAGATCAGCCGCTCGGTCGCGTTCTCCTGTTCGCGGACCGCCGCCTTGACCCGCTCCGGCAGACCGGCTTCAGGATCCTTGCGCCACCAGCTCAGCATGGCCTTTTCCCAAGTAGAATTCCGAGTCCGGCCAAAAGCTGCCTCTTTGATCGGCAGTGCGATCCGGACCCCGGACCCAGTCTAAAGGATGATCGCCAGGCGGGCCCATCGCGAAGCATAACTTCTGCGTGACTGACGGCGCCCGGGATTGTCCGGTCCCGCCTGCGCCGACGATCCCAGAAGCACTCATTGCAGCCGTCCTTCCCGTGCGGCCAGGGGGCCCGATACCTTGCGCAGCCAGAGCGCTGTCTCACGCGCGCCCGGCGGCAGCGGCAACCGCGCCAGGCCGCCGGATTCCAGCCGTTCGGTCATGCGCGTGGCGACATAGTGGCTGGCGAAAAGGATTTCCCAGCCGCCGGAGGCCAGCAGGGGCAGGAGCGCCTGCTGCTCGTTGTAGCCGCGCCAGTGCCAGGCCTCGGGATAATCGTCCGGCAGGAAGACGTCATGGATCTGAACGACAACGCCGGCCGGCAGCAGGGGCAGCACCCGCCCGAAGAGAAAGTCGACATCGCTGCCGGGCAGCAGAATGTGGCTGGAATCGATCATCAGAAAATCGCCGGCCTGAAGCTCGGCAAAAGCGGCGGCCGGCGCGGCCTGAACCACGGAGCGCTGAAAGCGCAGCGGCAGAGCCGCCAGATCGGCACGCGGCGAGGGATCGATCGCCAGCACATCGCAATCAAGCCCGGCATCAGCGACGGCGCGGGCGGCAAAGCGGGTCGAATGGCCACACCCGATCTCGACAATTCGTTTCGGGCCGAAGTGTCGAATCAGCGTATAGACGGCGGCTGCATCCAGGCGCGGATACCAATCCTGATTCCAGCGCGGGCCCGGCGCCGGATGCCCGCCCAACCCGAGCAGGGTCTCCAGCATCGCCTCCATTTCGGTCAGAAGATCGGCAAAGGCCGCTTCCCGGCTTCGCAGCAGATTTTCCAGAGCATCGTAGCGATGGCTGCGGTCTTCGGGCCGAAGCTGACCGGCGTAGCGATAGGGAATGAAGAAGCCCCGCTCGGCGAAGCCCAGCAGCGTCAGGAGACCAAACCACGTGTGGCGCAGATGTTCGCGTGACCAGATGTCACCGCGCCGCGTCGCGGTCATGGTGCGAGGACCATGCCTTCCTGCGCGACCACTGTGCCGGGGCGCATGCGCTCGGCCTCTTCCTTGACGCGGTCCATAAAGGCGTCGTCATGACCGGGATCGTGGTGAAAGATCACCAGCTTGCCGGCATCGGCCTGTTCGCAGAGCCGCACCCCCTCCTGCCAGGTGGAGTGCCCCCAGTTGCGATACTTGGGAAACTCTTCGTCGGTATAGGTGCTGTCGTAGATCACCAGGTCGGCGCCCTGGATGAGTTCCAGAATGTTGCGGTCCGGTTTGCCTTCGACATGCTCGGTGTCGGTGACGTAACAGATCGCCTTGCCGCGATAGTCGATGCGGTAGCCGGTGGCGCCGTTGGGATGGTTGAGCGGCGCGGTAATCAGCCGCACCCCGGGCTTCGGCTCCAGGATGTCGCCGGCGGTGAAATCGTGAAACGATACATTGGCGGCGAAGATCTTCGGCGGCACCGGAAACAGCGGCGCATTCATGAACTGGACCAGCACATCGTGCAGCGTGAGATCGGGAATCAGGTGACCGGCCCAGAGACGGATGCGGTTGCGCTTGTCGAACAGCGGCCCGAAAAACGGCAGGCCGACGATGTGATCGTGATGGGTGTGGGTGAGGAAGATGTCCGCTTCCAGCGGAGAATCTGCGAGGAGTTGCTGGCCCAGGGGGCGCAGGCCGGTGCCGGCATCGAAGATCAGCAGCTTCTCGCCGCAGCGCACCTCCAGGCAGGAGGTGTTGCCGCCGTAGCGCAGGTGGTCTTCGCCGGGACAGGAAATCGAGCCACGGGTGCCCCAGAAACGAACAAAAAAATCGCCACTGTTCTGCAAAATGCCAGTATCCCTTCGGTCCGGCAGTCACTTATGTAGACCCGCAGATCGAGCGGACTGGAAAATGCTTTGCCGAGAATCAGTTCACTCTAACGAATCGGAGCGGCCCGCCCCAATGAAAATTGCCCAAAAAGCGGTCTCATGGGGCGGCAGCGGGTGACCCGGGGGGCGGAGAACCGCACCGCGATCATCGCGCTCGGGCTGGCATTGCTGATTTTCGCGGCTTTCTCGCAGTTCAAGCTGCCGGTGGTGCTGCCGCTGCTGCTCGACCGCTATGCCTATGATCCGGTCCTGGCCGGCGGCTTCATGTCGGTCTATGCCGCCCTGGGCATCGGTCTGTCGATCTGGATCGGCCGGCGGGCCGAACAGGATGGCCCGCTGAACCTGGCCTTGCTGGCCCTGCCGCTAATGGCCTGCGGCACCCTGGTCAGTCTCGCCGCGCCCCAACTGGGGGCAGTGGTGCTGCTCGGCCGCGGTCTTGAAGGGGCAGCCTTCGCCATCCTCGCGGTGACCGGTGCGGCCCTGGCAACCAGCGCCGCCGCGCCTCAACACCGCGCCCTGGTTATCGGGCTGGTCGCCGCCTGGATGCCCGCCGGGCAGTTGCTGGCCGCTCTGCTTGCACCCCTGGCTCTTGCTGCCGGCGGCCCTGTCGACGGGTGGGCCCTGCTGTGGCAGGCCAGCATTGCCCTGGCGCTCCTCCTGGCCGCCTGGACCTGGGCGGCAAGACGGCAAACGGCGAAGCGCGCCGCAGCGCCGGAGAAGCAAAAGCCGCCGCCGCAGGCCTGGAGCCGCCGCCAGCGCCAAGGCCTGGTGCTGACCGCCGCGGTCTTCATGCTGTGGTCCGGCCAGTATCTCGCCTATATGACCTGGCTGCCGGAATACCTGGTGGCGGTCCTGGCAATGCCGATGGAAACCGCGCTCTGGTTCTACCTTTTGCCCGTCGTCTTCGTCGCGCTGTTCAATGTTGCAACCGGCTTCATGCTGCGCGGCGGCCTGGCGCCGGAGCGCCTGTTGCTGGGGGCGGTTTTGCTGCAGGCCCTGCTGTGGTGGCTGCTGCCCTATACCGGCGGCGGCCTCAGCGGCTTGATTTCATTGGTATTCTACGGCGTTGCCGCCGGCATTGCCCCAACCTGCCTCTTCGCCCTGCCGACGGTGCTGACCGACGGACCGGGCCAGACCGCCCGTGCCTTCGGCGGCATCATGACCGGGCGCAATCTGGGGGTTCTGATGGGCCCGCTGCTGCTGGCGCAGATGGTGAAGTGGTCCGGCGACTGGGGGGCGGGCAGCCTGGTCTTCGGCGGCCTCACGACCCTGGCCGCGGCCCTGGCCGCCGTGCTGCTCGCGGTGGCGCCCCGGGTGCGCCGGGAACTGCAGGCGCCTAGATCGGATCATGTTTTGACGGAACCACTTGGTGGTCGCGCCAAAACATGATCCGATCGACATTAAATGGATAGAGCAGATTCACCGGGCTGGATAGATCGCTAACGCGATTCCATCAAACCCGGATCTGCTCTAGCGAGCCGCGAGCCGCTCTCGGTTAAGGCACCAGGCGATAGCCGCCGGGTTCGGTGACCAGGATCTCGGCCGCCGAGGGATCACTCTCGATTTTCTGGCGCAGCCGGTAAACGTGGGTTTCCAGCGTATGGGTGGTGACCCCGGCGTTGTAGCCCCAGACCTCGCCGAGCAGCTTGTCGCGGCCGACCACGGTATCGCCGCTGCGATAGAGGTACTTCAGGATCGAGGTTTCCTTCTCGGTCAGCCGCACCTTTTTCTTGGACTCCCCGTGCGTGAGCAGCTTGGCGCTGGGCCGAAAGGTATAGGGGCCGATGGTGAAAACCGCGTCCTCGCTCTGTTCGTGCTGGCGCAGTTGGGCGCGCATGCGGGCCAGCAGGACACCCAGGCGAAACGGCTTGGTGACGTAGTCGTTGGCGCCGGCATCGAGGGCCAGGATGGTATCGGCATCGGATTCAGCCGCCGTCAGCATGATGATCGGCGACTTGACGCCGCCGCGCCGCATCAGCCGGCAGACCTCGCGCCCGTCCATATCCGGCAGGCCGACGTCGAGCAGGATCAGGTCGTAATAGTCCGCCTTCGCCATTTCCAACCCGGAAGCTGCAGTTTCCGCCTCGGCGGTATCGAATTCTTCGTGCAAACGCAGCTGTTCGCTAAGCGATTGACGAAGCGCCGAATCATCGTCGACGAGAAGAATCTTCTTGCCGCTGGCGCCGCTCATACCCGACATCCGTCTCCTAAATCCACTCGGACCCCCTGTAAATTGTGAGATAGCACCGCTCAAGCCACGGTTCAAGGAAGCTGCCCGGCCAACATCTGTTGCAGCGCAGCGAAAAGCGGATGATTCGGCTCGCCCAGGGCATCGACCGCACTGAAATGGTGGCGGTCCGGCAGGGCGACGTCGTGAAGCGCGAGGCCCTGTCCGCGCCAGGCCGCGGCATAGGCCGCATGCTGGCGGCGGAATTCATCGGTCTCCTGCGAGCCGACAGCAATGATCAGCGGCGCGGCTTCGTCCGGCAGCGTATGAAGCGGGCTCCAATCCGTCACCTTTTCAGGCGGAATCCCCAGGATCTGGTTGTGATAGCTGAGCCGCACCGGCTCCAGATCGTAGACACCGGAAACCGAGCAACCGCCGGCCAGGAGGCGGCGGGGCAGGGCGGGGTCGATCGCCGGCCAGTCTGTGGCAAGCGCCATGGCCGCCAGATGCCCGCCGGCGGAATGGCCGGAAACGCAGATCCTTTGCGGATCGATCCCGTGGTCGCCGGCATTGCGATAGAGCCAGACCAGGGCGCGGCGGACCTGGGCGATCATGGTGCCGATGTCCGTATTCGGCGCGAGACCGTAGTTCAGGCTGGCAAAGGCGATGCCGCGCTCGACGAAGGGCGGTGCCAGATAGCTGTAGTCACCCTTGTCCAGCGCCTGCCAGTAGCCGCCGTGAATGAAGACGTGGAGGGGCGCGGGCGCTGCTCCCTCTGCCGGAAAAAGGTCGAGGGTCTCGGCGGCTTCAGATCCATAGGCGAGATCGAACAGACCGCCGCGCCCGGCGCGAACCGCCGCCGAATCCTCTGCCCAGCGCGCGAAGAAGGCCGGGTGGTCCGGCCAGCGCGCCCGAAGATTGAGCTCCGCATCCAGTGCCGCCTGGTCGTAGTCCTTAAAAACCAGGGCCTTCTGCCGCCCGCCGCTTTCGTCTGGCCCTGCCTGCCCCTGGTCGGCTTGCTCGGGGCCGGCCTGCTCTTGCACTGTCATTGTTTGTCTGTTGTCCCCGCTGCGCGCCGGATCGGGTCTGCCTGCCCAGCTCCCCCCCAACCGGCGCCTGAATAACACCTCGCAAAGCCTTCGTTCCGGATCCGAAACGCTGGTAACGGCCCGGTCGGCGCTTTATCTCTTGTTCCATGGACCCGGCCTGACCCATAAGAGGCAGATTTTTTGAGGCAGACTGCGACCTTGCGCCAACGTGACATGGCTCGACCGCCGCCGTAAAGTGACCAATAGAGATGCAAGAAACCGCCAAGTATCCGAAATCCGCCGATCCTGCCATTCTGCAGGCGGTGGAGCGCGCTCTGGCCGAGCTGCGGCGGGGCGCCACCATCGTGCTGCACGACTGGTCCGGCAAGGGCGCGCTGGTCCAGGCGGCGGAACTGGCCAATCCGGAAGGTCTCGCCGCCCTGGCCGGGCTGACAGGTACCGAAGCCATGCTGCTGCTCACCGCGCGGCGCGCCCAGGCGCTCGGCATGGCCGAGGCCGACGCGCTGATCGCCAGCGGTGGCGTGCTTGGCCTGGCCCTGGATGACCGGGAGGCCGAGCGGATCCGGGCCCTTGCCGATCCGACGGCGCCGGAGGCCCGGAACACGAGAGCGCGGCGGGTCGTCGCCGCGCCCGCCGGGCTGGATGTCGCGGCGGTCGAGCTGACCAAGCTGGCGCGGCTGCTTCCAGCGGCCCTTCTTGCGCCCCTGCCGGGCAGCCCGGTGCAGAGTCCGCTGGCCTGGGCCGACGCCCGCGACCTGATGGCGGTGACCGCAGCCAACGTGTCCGAGTACCGTTTCGCCGCCGCGCGCTCCCTGACCGCGGTGGCCAATGCCGCCGTGCCTTTGGCGGAGGCCGAGCAGGCCCGTATCGTCGCCTTCCGCCCGGACGACGGCGGCACCGAGCATCTGGCCATCATCGTCGGTGAACCCGATCCGAGTGAACCTCTGCTGCTGCGTATGCATTCCGAATGCTTCACCGGCGACCTGCTGTCGTCGCTGCGCTGCGATTGCGGCGAGCAGCTGCGCGGCGCCATCAAGGCGATGTCCGATGCGGGTGCCGGCATTCTGCTTTACCTGACCCAGGAAGGCCGCGGCATCGGCCTGGTCAACAAGCTGCGGGCCTATACCCTGCAGGACCTTGGGTCCGATACGCTGGATGCCAACGAGCAGCTCGGTTTCGACGCCGATGAGCGGGTCTACCTGCCGGCAGCCCAGATGCTGCATCACCTGGGCTTTCGCCGGGTCCGGCTGATGACCAACAATCCCCAGAAAGTGGCCGCCCTGAGCCGCTTCGGCATCGCGGTGGAAGAGCGGGTCGAGCACAGTTTTCCCTCCAACGGCCACAACGCCTTTTACCTTGCCACCAAGGCGGACCGCTTCGGGCATCTGTTCTAGAGCAGATCCAGGTTTGATCGAATCGCCTTAGCGATCCATCTAACCCGGTGAATCTGCTCTAAACACTTGATGGCGATCGGATTCACATGTTTTGGCGCAACCACGAAGTGGTTGCGTCAAAACATGATCCGATCTAGAGCCTATCTCGGCAAATCCCCCCAAATCAGCGCTTTTTCGCCGGTCACATATTGCCGGGCGGAAGACAGGTGGGGCAGGCTGACTTGTATAACCATTTGATTATCATGAGTTTTCCGTTTGGCCCGCATCTTGCTGAGCCTCTGCGGAAGGAGGATTCATGGGCGACATTCAGTTTTCCCGGGGCTATGTGAACCAGCAGGCGGCCGATGCCGGCCGTTTCGGTCAGCGTGCGGCTGCGCCCGATACGCCGCGCCCCGATGCGAAGACGTCCCCAAATACGATGGCCGCTCAAGACGAGACCGACGGCGAGTTCGGCTTCGACGACTTCCTGGACATCATCAATCCGCTGCAGCACATCCCCATTGTCTCGACCCTCTACCGCGAGCTGACCGGTGACGAGATCTCGGCCCCGGCGCGCATCTTCGGGGGCACGCTGTTTGGCGGTCCCACGGGTTTCGTTTCCGCCGTCGCCAACACCTTCTTCGACGAGATTGCCGGTGAGGACGTCGGCACCAGCGTTCTGGCCTTCTTCGGTGGCGACGGGGCCGATGAGGAACCGCAACTCGCCACGCCGAATACCGATCTGGCCGGGGAGAACTTTTCCGCAGCCCCCTTGGTAACGGCGGCCAGCCGGACAACCACGGACCCGACGGGCCCGGCCCCCGCCGCAGCCGCGACAAACACGGTGATCCCCGCCGGGTTGCTGCCGATCACGGCGCCGCCCAGGGTTCTATCCACGGGGGTTCCTCTATCCACGGGGGTTCCGGCACCCCCCAGCAGTTCTCGTCAGGCCGGCTCTCTTCAGGAAAGTGACCGCAAGCAAGTGAGCGGCAACGACGGCGTTCTGACGGGACAGGATGCCTTGAGCGCCCTGTTCAACGACCTGCGCCGCGGCGCGGCGGCGGCTCCCCTGCCATCGACGGCGGCGCCCGCCGCGACCGGACCGTCCCGCGAAACCCAGCCGCCGCGCCAGACTCCCGAGAATGACAAGGCAACCGGCCGGGTTCTGAACACCCAGGTGGATTCAGGGGCCGATACGACGACGGCCCCCGATCCGGCTGTCCCGGATGCCGCCCCGGATGCCGCCCCGGATGCCGCATTGGCCAATCAGATGTTGATGGCGCTGGACAAGTATCAGGCCATGACCCGGCAACGGGGCCTAGCCAACCCGCCACCGCCAAACCCGCATCAGCCTGAGCGTCTCTGAGATTCCGCCGGGTGAGTTCGTTACTGGTGAGGTCATAAGAGGCCGCGATAGACTGCAGCCATGGACCTGATCGTTTTTCCGGACAAGAACGGCTTTTCGGCGCTTTGGGGGGAGCGGCGCTGGCGCTGCGCCGTCGGCCGCAGCGGTCTGACCGCCGATAAGCGCGAGGGAGACGGCGCCACGCCGATCGGAACCTGGGCGCTGCGCCGCCTGCTCTTTCGCGGCGACCGGGCCGACCGCCCGTCCACGGGCCTGCCCAGCCAGGCGATTGCCAGAAACGACGGCTGGTGCGATGCCCCCGATGATCCGGCCTACAACCAGCAGATCGGCCTGCCCTATGCGGCGAGCCACGAGGAACTCTGGCGCGACGATGCGATCTACGACCTGATCGTGGTGCTGGGCCACAACGACGATCCGGTGATCCCGGGGCTCGGCAGCGCGATTTTCCTGCATCTGGCCCGCGACGGCTTCAGCGGTACCGAGGGCTGTGTGGCCCTGGAGCGCGCGAACCTGATAACCCTGCTGGCGGAGGCCAAACCCGGCGATGCCGTGCGGGTGCTGGCCGCGGCGCCGAGCGGGCTTTAGCCTGCTCAAGCGCTTGTGAAGGCGCTTGAGCACAAGATTGGAAACGCCGAGGCGAGAGACTACGTAAAGCTATGGGAAAGCGTTCGAGTGTCAGGAGCCCCCGATGCCTACAAGCCCCCGCGTATCCCCTCTCACGAACCGCCCTCGTCAGACAGGACTGCTGCTGGCCGCCGCCTTTGTCGGGCTGGCCGGCCTTTCCGGCTGCGCCGCCGACAGCAAAGGCGTGGTTTACAACAAGAACTTCACGGCCGGCTATTCGCCCACGAGCCTTTCGGCCCTGCGCCAGCCCCTGCTGGTGGAGACATTTGGTCTGCCGGGCGCCGGGCAGACGCAGCAGGCCGTCACCGAAGCAACAGTGAACGGTCTCAGGGACAACGGCCCCCGCTGGGCCCAACTGAGCTACAGCGGCAATCCTGTGGATGCGCCCAACCCACCGTACAAATTGCGCTTTGCCTACGGCGCCCCGGTGGCCTTTGCCCGTGCCGATCTCTGCGGCGAAGGTCTGCAGGCGAGCGACGTCGGCGGCGACGGCAGCAGCGGACGCGCGGTGGCGGCGCTCTGCCGCGGCACGCGCTTCGTGGCCATTGCCGAGGGCTCGCCCGGCGTGAACGCCGACATCGCCTCGGCGGACTTCTCGAACTTCGTCGGCTTGGTCGGACGGCAGGTGTTGCCGCGGCGCAATCCGGTCGTCGACGACGACTGCCTGTTCAGGATCTGCGACTGAAAAGGCTCAGGCGGCCGGCTTGACCGGGCGCGGGCCGAAAACCCCGGTACCCACACGGACCAGATCGGCGCCAAAACGGATGGCGGTCTCGTAATCACCGCTCATGCCCATGGAAAGCGCTAAAGGGGCGTCCGGCGTGCTGTTGCGCCGCGCGATTTCGCGCAGGAAGGCGAAATGCAGCGCCGCCGCCTCGTCCACCGGCGGGATGCACATCAATCCTTTGACATTGAGGCCCTGATCCCGGCAGTCGGCGATGAAGGCATCGGCGTCCCGCGGCATAATCCCGGCTTTCTGCGGCTCCTCGCCGGTGTTCACCTGAATGAAGCAATCCGGACTGTGGCCGCTCTTTTCCGCTTCCTTGGCAAGCGCGCGGGCCAGCTTGGGGCGGTCCAGGGTTTCGATGACATCGAAGAGGGCAAGCGCCTCTTTCACCTTATTGGTCTGCAGCGGCCCGATCAGATGAAGACGCAGGTCCGGATGAACCGCGCGCAGGGCTGGAAACTTTGCTTTTGCCTCCTGCACGCGGTTCTCACCAAACACCCGCTGGCCGGCCGCCAGGGCCTGTTCCACGGCTTCGGCAGGCTGCACCTTGCTCACCGCCACGAGAGCAACGTCCTCGGGTGAACGCGCCGCCGCCGTTGCGGCAGCCGCCATGCGCGCCCGCACCTCAGCCAGATTTTCCGTGATATCCACCATGGATCTTCCTATCGATGCTCTAAAGATAGTCGAAGCGCTTCATCTGGGCGCCATGATCCTGTTCCAGCCGACTTACCTGCTCGACCGTCAGCTTTTCACGCCAACCGCCGGACTTTCCGGAGCGGAAGAAGCGCTGACTGTGCAGCGAGCGTTCGGTGAATCCCTCTTCGGTCTCCATTTTTTTCAGCCGCTTGAAGTCGGCATGGTCGATTGCCCTTTCTATCCGCGCGGTGTCTTTGGCAATGCCGAAGCGCCGGGCGATGCGACCGAACTGATCCAAGGGATCGGCCAGCAGGTCTTCGTAGCGCACCGTGTAAATGCCGGGGTGGTTCCATTTGGTCCAGGACTCGACGTGGTTGGACCAGCTGGAGATCAGTTCGTGGACGATTGTGCCCGGCATGGCCGCAGCGAGGCTGGCGGGATCGGCCATCTTGGCGATCATCTCATCCAGGGACTTGCCGAAATGGTCGGCAGCGGAGAGGACAACGTCGCGGGGGTCGCGAATGATGTAGATCGCCCCGAGGGTCGCCTGCATGGAGAAGATCGGCTGCCCGTAATCCTCACCGAAGTAGCTGTGAGTCTTCATCGGGATGACGTTTTTGTTGAGGCTGACGGCGCGTTCCTGGGCCTTGGGCCGCAGGGCGGCAATCTCCCTGGGTTTCAGCTCGCTAAGCGGGCGCTTTGACAAGGGCTGCAACCAGGTTTCCGCCGGCTCGCTGGGACAGATTTGGCCGATCCGCTGCAGGGGCAGCGGCTCTGTCGCATCGAGAATGAGGTTTGCCAGGAAAGCCCGCATCCAGGTGTTTCCCGACTTGGGATAGGAGGCCAGCCAGAGAATGCCGGGCATGGTCAGGCCTCGTCCTGAAGATAGCCGAAACGTTTCATCTGAACCGCATGGTCGCGTTCTATGGCCGCCGCCTGGGAGGGGCTCAGTTTATCGCGCCAGCCGCCGGATTTGCCGGAGCGGAAGAAGCGCTGGCTGTTCACGGATTTCTCGACAAAGCCGGTTTCGGCCTCCTGGGCCTGGAGCGTCTTGAAGGATGAGAACTGCACGGCCCGCCCGATCCGCTCGTCGTCCTGAGTGATGCCGAGCTTACGGGCGACGCCGCCCAGTTGGCGCAGCGGATCCACCAGCATGTCCTCGTAGCGCAGCACCATCAGCGGGCTGTGCCGCCACTTGGTCCAGGATTTCACGTGGTCCGACCAGCTGCTCATGCGCTCGTAGACGGTATTGCCCGCCATGGCCCGGCCGCGGGTCGTCTTGTCGCCCATCATCTCGATCGCCTGATCGATCGTAAGACCATAGTGGTCGGCCGCCGAAAGCAAGACATCGCGCGGATCGCGGACGATGTAGATGACGCCGATACTGGCCTTCACCGAAATCGTCGGATAACCGTAGTCCTTGCCGAGAAAACTGTGGGTTTTCATGGGCATGATGTTCTTGTTCAGGCTGGCGGCGCGTTCCTGCGCCCGGGTCCGCAGGGCGGCGACCCTCTTGTTGCTGAGGGTACCGGGCGCGTCCTTGGTGAGCGGCGCAAACCAGACCTCGTTGGGTTCGCTGGAGCAGACCTCGTTGATCCGCCGAAGCGGCAGCGGCGCCGCTTCATCGAGGATCAGATTGGCCAAGAACACCCGCATCCAGGTGTTTCCCGACTTTGGATAGGAAGCCAGCCAGAGGATTCCGGGCATCGCAGCGTTAACCTTAGAGAACAGAGGGGGCCGGGCGTCGCGCACGGCATTGCCTGGACTGCTCTAGGCAAATCCCGCCCTGGACGCAAGCGAGGGGATCGGGCGGCTCGTCGGAAAAGTTAACAGCGGTCGCAAAATAATCGCATAGCGATATATTTTTGATGTCATAAACAACCGAATGGCGCAATGCCAGCTTCTCGTATGAACGCAGCGCCCTTGACGAAGTGTTTGGTCTACCGCCGAAATTCCCGACTGTTGCACCAAAGGCACAGTGTGTCGCAAAAACAACTTAACACCCTTGCCCGCCCTTGCGATCCGCAGCCCAGGCTAGTACCAACAATCCATCCCGTGGCTTGGGGTACCCACAATAGACACCGTATTTGGAGCTTTTCGGAATGAAAAAAGTATTGATGGCAAGCAGTGCCATTGTCGGGGCGACTGTCCTGGCAGCTTCGCCTGCCGCTGCCCAGGAGTTGACGCTGAATGCGTTCCAGGTCTTCGTGGCCTCGGGCGGCGATGCAGACAATGACAGCTCGGACCGGGGTTTCGCGTTCTCGACGAACACGGAAATCCACGTCAAAGGTGAGATCATGGCCGACAACGGCATCACCTTTGGCTTCCGCGTTGAGATCGAAGCTGATTCCGGCGAAGACAACAACGTCGACGAAAACAGCATCTACGCTCAGGGCAGCTTCGGTAAGCTGGAATTCGGTAACAACGACGGCGCCGAAGACACCTTCATGGTGAACGGCTCGAATTCCGGCGTTGATTACGGTGGTGTCGGTAACCCGACCTCCAACTTCCTGGATACGGCTTTTGGTGGCAACGCGCCGACCTCCGTCGACATGACCGACTCGAGCGACGCGACGAAGATCACCTACACCACGCCGAACTTCAACGGCTTCAGCGCCGGTATCAGCTACACGCCTGACACTCAGGACGGGTCGGATGGCAATAGCTTTGCTGCCGCAAACACCGGCCTTAACAGTGATGGCGATTCCGTGGGCATCCACGATCACGTCGGTCTCGGCCTCGGCTACGACGGTGAGTTCAATGGTGTTGGTGTCGAACTCGGCTTGACCGGTGGCTTTGGCTCCTTCGATGCTGAGCCGGAAGATGACTTCTTCTCCATCGGCGGCGGCGCGGCGATCAGCTACGCCGGCTTTACCTTCGCGGCGGGCGCTTTCTGGGAAGATGGCGATAACAATTCCGGAGAGCGGTGGGCTGTCGACGCTGGTATCGGTTACGCAACCGGGCCCTGGTCGTTCTCGATCAATGGTATCACTTCTGAAAACGACAATAGTGGTGATGAACTGCTGGCCGGTTCTGCCAACGCCGGCTATCAGGTTGCCCCGGGTGTCCGCGTGTTCCTGACCGGTTATATCGGTGAGGAAGACCTCGGCGCCGGCGGCACCAACGACATCGTTGCTGTGACCAGCGGCTTGGCTGTTTCTTTCTAAGAAACACCGATACGCAGACCTTTTGGTCTTGGGATGGGCGGCACCTTCGGGTGCCGCCCATTTCTTTTGCCCGCTTCAGGGCCCTATGATATCTACTCGATCAAGGATTTCAGCCTGGGTCTCTCATGAGGGGCGGCCCAAGACAGATAGAGGTATTCAAGGGACCTGAAAGCGATGACAACGACGGCCTTTGGCGGCGGCAGATTCAAGAGCCGGCGCTTGGTAGCCTTAGCTCTGGCATTTGTTGTGGCGGGCTGCGGCCTCGGCGGCGAAGCGACCTTCTACGACGAGACCGAAGAGAAACTGGCGGAGACCGGCGGATCGATCCTCGGCAACGATCAGATCGGGGTCGGCGGCGATCGGCCCGACGCCAGCGGCGGCGATTCCGGAATCGGTGTGAATTCCTATCTGTGGCGCGCCTCGCTGGATACCGTCTCCTTCATGCCGCTTGCATCGGCCGATCCTTTCGGCGGGGTCATCATCACCGACTGGTATTCACCGCCCGAATCCGCGGCGGAACGCTTCAAAATCAACGTCTACATCCTGGGCCGCGACCTGCGGGCCGACGGTGTCCGCGCGGCTGTCTTCCGCCAGCTGCAGGACCCGCGCAACGGCGCCTGGGTCGACGCGGTGGTGGAGAACACCACCTCGGTCGAGATCGAGAATGCCATCCTGACCAAAGCGCGCCAGCTCCGGATCGCGTCGCTCCAGTAACCGCGGCAAGCCGTGAAGGGCCCGAGCCGCAGGCGCAGTCTTCCGCCCCCGCGGGCGACGGCCTTTGGCCCGTCACGGACGCTGTTGCACGCCGCTCTTTCGAAACAGGTCCATACGCGAACAGAGGCGTACCCATCAGGACCCCTGCTACCGACCCAAACGAACGGGTCCCAATTGCGATCACACCATGAGTCGTTACAACGCCAAGGAAGTTGAAGAGAAGTGGCAGAGCCGCTGGGATGCGGCCGGTTGCTTTTCCGCACGCGAGGACGAGGCACGCGAAAACGGGGCCCGCGAGAAGTACTACGTGCTGGAGATGTTTCCCTATCCCTCGGGAAAGATCCATATGGGACACGTACGCAATTACACCATCGGCGACGTGGTCGCCCGCTACAAGCGGGCCAAGGGCTTCAATGTCCTGCACCCCATGGGCTGGGATGCTTTCGGGCTGCCGGCGGAAAACGCCGCCATGGAACGCGGCATTCATCCGGCGGAATGGACCTACGCCAACATCGCCACTATGCGGGCGCAGCTCAAGCTGATGGGCCTGGCCATCGACTGGGACCGCGAGATCGCGACCTGCCATCCCGGCTACTACGCTCAGCAACAAAAGCTCTTTGCAGCCTTCATGAAAGCGGGCATCGTTTACCGCAAGGAATCCTCGGTCAATTGGGACCCGGTCGATCAGACCGTGCTGGCCAACGAGCAGGTGATCGACGGGCGCGGCTGGCGTTCCAACGCCCTGATCGAGCGCCGCAAGCTTTCCCAGTGGTTTTTCAGAATCACCGCCTTTTCCGACGCCCTGCTCGAGGGCCTCGAGGGCCTGGATCGTTGGCCTGAGAAGGTGCGGCTGATGCAGCGCAACTGGATCGGCCGGTCGGAAGGCGCCACCATCCGCTTCGAAATCGAAGGCCGCGAGGACCGCCTGACGGTCTTCACCACTAGGCCCGACACGCTGTTCGGTGCTTCTTTCTGCGCGCTTTCGCCCAACCATCCGCTGGCGGCAGAGGTCGCCGCCGGCGATCCCTCGGCGAAAACCTTCATCGAGGAATGCAACCGCCTGGGCACCAGCGAAGAGGCAATCGAAACCGCGGAGAAGAAAGGCTTCGATACCGGCCTCAGGGTGCGTCATCCCTTCCTCCCGGACACCAGCCTGCCGGTCTATATCGCCAACTTCGTGCTGATGGAATACGGCAGCGGGGCGATCTTCGGGTGTCCGGCCCACGACCAGCGCGACCTGGATTTCGCCCGCAAGTATGCCCTGCCGGTGGTACCGGTGGTCCTGCCGGCGGATGCCGATCCCGAGAACTTCGTGGTCGGTACGGAGGCCTATACCGGCGACGGCACGGCATTCAACTCCGGTTTTCTGGACGGGATGGGCGTCGAAGCGGCCAAGCGGGCCGCCATCGACCGTTTGGCCGCGGCGGGCCAGGGCGAGAGCACCATCCAATACCGTCTGCGCGACTGGGGCATTTCCCGCCAGCGCTATTGGGGCTGTCCGATCCCGGTGATCCACTGCCCGACCTGCGGCCCGGTGCCGGTGCCCGAGGATCAGCTTCCGGTGGTACTGCCCGATGACGTGACCTTCGATGCCCCCGGCAATCCGCTGGCGCGGCACCCGAGCTGGAAGCAGACGACCTGCCCAGAATGCGGCGGACCGGCAGAGCGCGATACCGACACCATGGACACCTTCGTCGATTCCTCCTGGTACTTCGCCCGCTTCTGCAGCCCGCGCGCCGAAGCGCCGATGGACCGCAAGGCCGTCGATTACTGGCTGCCGGTGGATCAGTACATCGGCGGCGTCGAACATGCGATCCTGCACCTGCTCTATGCCCGCTTCTTCACCCGGGCCCTGGCCGAGGTCGGCCATGTCGGCCTGCCCGAGCCCTTCGCCGGCCTGTTCACCCAGGGCATGGTCTGCCACGAGACTTACAAGGACCCGGATGGCAAGTGGCTGTTCCCGGAAGAGGTCGAGAAGCTGGGCGACGGCAGCGCGCGCCATCTGGAGACCGGGCAGCCGGTGGTCCTGGGACGCTCTGAATCGATGAGCAAGTCCAAGCGCAATGTCGTGGATCCGGAGGCGATCATCGGCACCTACGGGGCCGACACGGCGCGCTGGTTCATGCTCTCGGACAGCCCGCCGGAGCGCGATATGGAGTGGACCGATGCCGGCGTCGAGGGCGCCTGGCGCTTCACCCAGCGGCTTTGGCGGTTGCTGACGGACAACCTGGACAGCCTGCCGCCCAAAGGGACCGCAGTTCCCGGTGATCTGGGCGGTGCGGCACTGGATCTGCGCCGCGCCGTCCACAAAACGGTTCAGGCGTTCGGCGACGACCTCGAGAAGTTCCGCTTCAACCGAGCCGTGGCGCGGATCCACGAAGTTGCCAATACACTGGGCGGCTTCAAGCCGGCCGATGAGGCCGGGCGCGCCATGTTGCGCGAGAGCCTGGAACTCGTTGTCCGCCTGATCGGGCCGATGATGCCGCATCTGGCCGAGGAAATGTGGCAGAGCCTGGGTCACGAGGGCCTCCTGGCCAACGAGGCCTGGCCGCAGGTCGATGGCGCCCTGACTGCCGATGAGCAGGTGACCCTGGCGGTTCAGGTCAACGGCAAGAAGCGGGCGACGGTATCGCTGCCGATGGATGCACCGGAGGATGTGGCGCAGGAAATGGCCTTGGCAGATCCGGCCGTCCTGAGGGCCATGGATGGCAAAGCCGCCCGCAAGGTGATTGTGGTGAAGAATCGCATCGTGAACGTGGTAGTCTGAAGCATGGAAAAACAGCGGCGGAACTTTCTGATCTTCATGCGACGCGGTGCCGTGGCCGGAGTGTTGCTGCCGCTGGCGGCCTGTGGGTTCACGCCGCCTTATGCCGAGAGCGAAGACAGTCTCTCGGTCTCCGCAGAGATGGCCGCGGTGCGGATCGACCCGCTGCGCGACCGTGTTGGCCAGCAGATGCACAACTTTCTGCGCGACCGGTTGAATCCGAACGGACAACCTGTCTCGCCGAGCTATCAGCTGAGTCTGCAGATCACCGAGTCGCTCAGCGAACTTGCTGTACGTAGCGACGAAACGGCAACCCGCGCCAATCTGAGGTTGTCAACCAGCTTCCTTTTGCGCGACGCCGGCAGTGGTGAGGCCTTGCTCACCGGCCGCTCGACCTCCACGACCAGCTACGACATTCTGGAAAACCCTTTCGCCACGACGATATCCGAGCGCGACGCACGTGAACGCGCGCTGCGCGAAGTGGCCGACGACATTCAGACCCGGCTCGCGGTCTATTTCGCCAACAGTTGATCCGGGCGGGCGGCGCCTTGAAGCTTGCGGGCAAAGACGTTGAAGGGTTTCTTGACGCACCCGATCCGGCCCGCTTTGCGGTGCTGGTTTACGGGCCCGACGCGGGCCTGCGGCGCGAGCGCGTCAACAAATTGCGGGCGGCCGTGGTCGCGGACCCCAACGACCCATTCTGCGTTTCGGAACTCTCACCCGCCCAGATAAAGGAAGACCCGGCCCGCCTCTCGGACGAGGCCGCGGCGCTGACTTTCGGCGGCGGCCGGCGCTTCGTCCTGGTACGCGACGCGGCGGATGCCATGACCGCGACGGTGAAGGACTTCCTGGCGCGCGCTCCGGGCGAGGCGCTGGTGGTCTTCGATGGCGGCGACCTGCCCGGCCGATCGAGCCTGCGCCGCTTGTTTGACGGCGACAAGGCGGCGGTCTCGATCGCCTGTTATCACGACGATCAACGCAGCCTCGTCACGGTGGTGCGCGAGTTTGTTGCCGCCGCCGACAAGACGATTGACCGGGATGCGTTGGATTTCCTGGCGGCTCATCTCGGCGGCGACCGCCAGCTCACCCGCCGTGAGCTGGAAAAACTGCTGCTGTTCAAGGGCACGAGCGAGGGTCCGGTGACCCTGGAGGATGCGGAACACTGTGTCGGTGACTCGGCGCTGCTCAGCCTCGACGATGTTGCCTTTGCCACCGGCGGCGGCAATCTGCCGGGACTGGAACGGGCGCTCGTGCGATCCTTTTCCGAAGGCAATGCACCGGTCAGCCTGCTGCGTGCAGTCGCGCGCCACTTTCAGCGGGTGCATCAGGTGGCCGGCGCCGTGGCCGGCGGGGCACCTGTCGAGCAGGCGATGAAGAGCCTGCGCCCCCCGGTGTTCTGGAAGTCGGCGGCCGGGTTCAAGGCCCAGGCCGGCGCCTGGAAGGGCCCGGCGCTGACGGTCGCCATGGAAAAACTGCTGGAAGCGGAGGCCGGCTGTAAGCGCAGCGGTGCGCCGGCGGAAACCCTGGCGTCCCGCGCCTTGATGGAGATTGCCGCCAATGCACCCGGGAATCTCAGGGGACGGCGCGCCCAACGGCGGTGAGGCAACAGGCCAGAGGCAACGTCGGGCGGCGGCGCTTCAGTCGCGCTCGACGATCGGCGGCATCTGGTTCAGGCGGTGCAGCACGTCATCCAGCTGTTCCAGGGTCTTGTAGTGGATGGTAAGGGAGCCGCCACTGCCGAAGAACTTGATGCTGACCTTGAGGCCGAGCAAAGCCGTCAGGTCCCGCTCCAAAGCGATGGTATCGCTATCCTTGGCGACCTCGGTGGTGCCGCCACCAGCGGCGGCCTTGGCCTTGCCGCCCGATCCCGCCTTCAGCTCCTGAACCAGGCGCTCGGCCTGACGCACGTTGAGGCCTTTGCTGACGATCTCCGCGGCCAGGTCTTCCGGCGCCTCGCAGCCGACCAGGGCGCGGCCGTGACCGGCCGACAGCTTGCCCTCCATCACCATGGCCTTCACCGCTTCCGGCAGGCTCAGCAGCCGCATGGTGTTGGCGATATGGCTGCGGCTCTTGCCGAGAACCTTGGCCAGATCGTCCTGGGTGTGCTGAAACTCGTCGAGGAGGCGGCGATAGCCTTCCGCTTCTTCAATTGGGGTCAGGTCTTGCCGTTGAACATTTTCGACAATGGCCAGTTCCAGGGATTCCGCGTCGGTCAGATCGCGGATGACCACCGGGACTTCGTGCAGTTGGGCTTTTTGGGCCGCGCGCCAGCGGCGCTCGCCGGCGACAATCTCGAACTCGCTGCCGCGGTCGGGATGGCGGCGCACCAGGATCGGCTGCAGGATTCCCTGGGCCTTCACCGACTCGGCAAGAGCGCCGACCGCTTCTTCGTCGAAGTGCTGGCGCGGCTGATACCGGCCGGGATGCAGATGCTCGATCGGCACCGTCTTGGTCGAACGCACCTTGTCGAGGGAGGCGTAGTCCTCGTTTTCCTCCCCGAAGAGAGCGGCGAGACCGCGGCCGAGATTGGTCCGCTTGCCCTGATCCGAAGATGCTCCGTCTGTCATAGCCTTAAGTTCCCGACGCCGTGCTTCTGCTGCACCGTTGTTTTGCGCCACCACCCCCCGTGATGGCCGCCCCGTAATGGCCGCTTTGGTTTCCGGTCAGTCATTACGGAACCGAAATGAAATTTCTGTCCCTGGCATCCCAACGCCTTGGGCCCGAGACTGTGCCGCAAAGCCTCAGGAAGCCAGGGCCGGCTCGCCGGCCAGATCGTTTTCGCGCTGCAGGATTTCCCGCGCCAGGCGGATATACGCCTGGGAACCCGCACAACGCATGTCGTAAAGCAGCACCGGCTTGCCGTGGGACGGCGCTTCGGAGACCCGCACATTGCGCGGGATGACCGTCTGATAGACCGCTTCGCCGAGATGGCCGCGGACATCCGCGGCCACCATCTCGCAGAGATTGTTGCGACGGTCGAACATCGTCAGAACCACCCCCTGCAGGGAAAGCTTGGGATTGAGGGCCCGCTGCACCCGCTCGATGGTGCGCATCAGATGGCTGAGACCTTCAAGCGCGTAGAATTCCGCCTGCAGCGGCACCAACACCGCATCGGCGGCAACCAGCGCATTCAGGGTCAGAAGCCCCAAGGCCGGCGGGCAGTCGATCAGGACAAAGTCGTACTGCCCCCTCACCCTGTCGATGGCGTCGCGCATCCGGTATTCGCGGTTGTCGACGTCGATCAGCTCCAACTCAGCGCCGGAGAGTTCGACACCCGACGGAACAATCGCCATGCCCGGCACCAGGGTCGGGCTTTCGGCCTCGTCCATGGCCAGGCCCTGGATCAGCACTTGGTAGACACCCTGACTGCGCTTGTCCGGAGAAACCCCGAGCCCGGTGCTGGCATTGCCCTGGGGATCCATATCGACGATCAGCACCCGCTTGCCGCAGGCGGCCAGGGCGGTGGCGAGATTCACCGTCGTTGTGGTCTTGCCGACGCCGCCCTTCTGGTTGGCGACAGCCAAGACACGGGTATCGCAGGGAACCGGCGGCATCAGCCCGCGCTCCTGTGGTTCATCAACACATTGTAGGTTCAAGACGCGCCACCCTCAACAGATAGAAGTTTGAGACGCAAGATTGACCCCTCTGGATCGGTGATGCTCTCAAAGCGCTCGGTCTGCAGTCTCCATGTTTTGCCGGCCTCGGTCAATTCCCGATCGGCGTTCCGGCCCTTCAGAAAGAGGCCAACTGGGGCGTCTTTTCCACAGGCCCCGTCGTTTTGGGGCCGCAAGAAGGGCTCCGACAGGTCGATGATCTTCGGCAGCGGCGCAAAAGCGCGGCAGGTCACAGCATCCACGGCAAATGGGTCCAGAGCCTCGATCCGCAGGGCGTGGATGGTAACAGAGGCCCCGGTTTCCCGCGCCACCTCCCGCAGGAACACCGCTTTGCGCTGATCCGACTCCACAAGATGAACCTGGCCGCAGCCGAGCAAGGCCAGCACCATGCCCGGAAAGCCACCACCGGAGCCCAGATCGAGGATCGTCCGCTCCCCCGCCTCCAACGCCGGCGGCAGGTAGGCCCGCAGTTGCGCCGAATCAAGAAAATGCCGACGCCAGAGGTCCGGCAGGCTGCGCGGGCTGATCAGATTGATAGCCGCCGTCCATTTGGTCAGCAGGGCGGCATATCGTTCGAATTTATCCTGTGTTTCACGTGAAACATCGGTCACGCGCTGAAAGTCGGCTGCGGTCAGCCTTTGCGGTTCATTAACCATAGGGCCCCCGCCGCAGGTGTTCTCTAGGCGGCGGACTCGCCGTGGCCGGCTGCCGCCATTCGTTCCGACCCCTTGCGCACGTAGCGCAACAGCGCCAGCACCGCGGCCGGGGTGACTCCGGGAATACGGGCGGCCGCCCCCAGGGTTTCCGGCATGGCGGCGGAAAGGATCTGCCGGACCTCCGCAGAGAGGCCGCCGATGGCCGTATAGTCGAGATCGGCAGGGAGGCGCAGCGCCTCGTCCTTGCGGAAGGCGCGGATATCGGCCTCCTGCCGCTCCATGTAGCCCTGGTAGCGCCCTTCGATCTCGATCTGCCGGGCAATTTCCGGCGCCAGATCCCGCAGTTCGGGCCAAATCTGCCCGAGCCCGGCCAAGGTGAGCTGGGGATAGCGCAGCAGATCGTAGGCGCTGCGCCGGACACCGTCCTGATTGATGGCGATGCCCCGCGCCGCCAGCGCCGAAGGCGTCGTCATGAGGGAGGCGGTCAGGCTCTTGGCTGCTGAAAGCGCCGCCTGCTTGGCCTCGAAGGCATTGCGGCGTTCTCCGCCGACGGCGCCCAGGGCGAGGCCCCGCCCCGTCAGCCGCTGATCGGCGTTGTCCGCGCGCAGGCGCAGGCGGTATTCCGCCCGGCTGGTGAACATCCGGTAGGGTTCGCTGACCCCGCGGCTCACCAGATCGTCGATCAGCACCCCGATATAGGCCTCGGCTCTGTCGAGCACAAAAGGCGCACCCTGGTGGTCGGCGCCCTGCCCCCCGGCCGCCAAAGCGGCGTTCAGGCCGGCCATCAGCCCCTGGGCCGCCGCTTCTTCATAACCCGTCGTCCCGTTGATCTGGCCAGCCAGGTACAGCCCCGGCAGCCGCCGGGTCTGCAGATCCGTGGCCAACTCCCGCGGATCCACATAGTCGTACTCGATGGCGTAGCCTGGCTGGGTCATTACCGTCTTCTCTAGGCCCGGGATGGTCTTGAGCAACGCCAATTGGACGTCTTCGGGCAGCGAGGTGGAGATGCCGTTGGGATAAACCGTCGGATCGTCGAGGCCTTCCGGCTCCAGGAAGATCTGATGCCGGCTCTTGTCGGCGAAGCGGACCACCTTGTCCTCGATGGAGGGGCAATAGCGCGGCCCCACGCCTTCGATCTGGCCGGAGTAAAGCGGCGCCCGGCCCAGGTTGTCCCGAATCAGCGCGTGACCGGCCTCGGAAGTATGGGTGATATGGCAGGCAATCTGCCTTTGGGTGATGGCGCCGGTCAGGGTCGAGAAAGGTTCCGGCGGATTGTCGCCGGGCTGTTCGGTCAGACCGCTGTAATCGATGGTCCGCCCGTCGAGCCGCGGCGGCGTGCCGGTCTTCAGACGTCCGAGACGGAATCCGGCCCGGGCCAAAGTCTGGGACAGACCCTCCGCCGGCGCCTCCCCGACCCGGCCGGCGGGGATACGCCGCTCACCGATATGGATCATGCCGCGCAGGAAGGTGCCGGTGGTCAGGACCACCGCCGCCGCTTCCAGCCGCTCACCCGCTTCGGTGATCACCCCCCGGCAGCGGCCGTCCGCACCGAGGATAAGATCGTGCACCGCCGCCTCATGAATGCGGAGGCCGGCCTGCGCGGCCAGGGCATCCTGCATGGCGTCGCGATACAACGCGCGGTCTGCCTGGGCGCGGGGTCCGCGCACCGCCGGCCCTTTGCTGGCGTTGAGGACGCGGAACTGAATGCCGCCGGCATCGGCGACCCGTCCCATGACCCCGTCCAGCGCATCGATTTCGCGCACCAGGTGACCCTTGCCGAGACCGCCGATGGCCGGATTGCAGGACATCACGCCGATGCTGTCTTTGCGGTGGGTGACCAGGAGGGTATCGGCGCCCAGCCGCGCCGCCGCCGCCGCCGCTTCACAGCCGGCGTGGCCTCCTCCAACGACAATGACATCAAACACAGTGTGGGACATCAAACTCAGCCTCGCGCGGCATCCGCTCAAATCCTTTACCCGGCCCGTTGCATCAGGCCGGGTTGTCCAGGGCCGGGTTATATCAGGCCTGCGAATCCAGGCAACACCCAGCCCCGAAGGGGCTCCCCAGGGCCAAGGCGATTAAGGAATCTTCACCATGTTTCACGTGAAACATTGGTCGAAAATAGCCTATTTGCCGATGCAGAAATCCTGAAACACAACATCTAGTAGGTCTTCGACATCAACGCGCCCGGTGATACGGCCCAGTGCCCGCATCGCCAGGCGCAATTCCTCGGCCACCAGTTCCGGCATCGCGGCGGATTCCGTGGCCTTCAACGCGGCAAGACAGTCCTGCAGCGCGCGGCGATGCCGTTCCCGGGTAATGGCCGCCGCACCCTCCCCGCTTTCCGCACAATCGCGGGCCCGCTCGACCATGGCCGCCACAAGGCCCGAGAGCCCTTCCCCGGTTTCGGCCGAGACGACAAAGCAGCCATCCGGTTCCGAGGCGCCGTCGGCCGCCAGATCCCGCAACACACCCGCCGCCGCTTGCGGCGCTAGGTCCGCCTTGTTGAGAACCACGAGGCTGCGGCCGTCCCGCAGCGCCTGAACCTCTGCGGGCAAAGACGCGCCTGCCTGGAGATCGATCACCAGCAGAGTCATGTCGGCTTGTGCCGCCCGCTGCCGCGCCCGGCTGATGCCTTCGCGCTCGATATCCCAATGGCCCTCTCCTTCCGCGGCATCGCCGGCCGCCTCGCGCAGCCCGGCGGTGTCCGACAGCGTGACCGGAAAGCCGCCGAGATCGAGATGCACCTCGATGACGTCGCGGGTGGTCCCGGCAAGGCTGGAGACGATCGCCGCCTCGCGCTGGGCGATCGCGTTCAGCAGGGAGGACTTGCCGGCATTGGGCGCACCCAGGATCACCGCCGACAGCCCCTCGCGCAGACGCTCCCCGCGGCGGCCGTCTTCCAAGGCGGCGGCGATCTCTTCTGCAACGGTGGCAGCGGCAGCCAGAGCTTTGCCATCCAACCCTTCCGGCAGTTCCTCTTCGACGAAGTCGATGGCCGCCTCGAAATGCGCCAGCACCCGAAGCAGGCGCGCCGCCCAATCCTCGGTCAGGCGGGCAAGGCCCCCTTCCATCTGCCGCAGCGCCTGACGGCGCTGAGCTTCGGTCTCCGCGTCGATCAGATCGGCGAGGCCTTCCACCGCCGTGAGGTCGAGCTTCCCGTTATCGAAGGCCCGGCGGGTAAAGGCGCCCGCCGCCGCCGGTGCGAGACCGGGAAGCGCCGCCAGGGCGGCGAGGATCGCCGCGACCACGGCGCGGCCGCCATGCAGATGCAGCTCCGCCACGTCCTCCCCGGTGAAACTGCCCGGCGCCGGAAACCACAACACCAGCGCCCGGTCGATCGGCTCACCGTCAGACGGATCGACAAGCCGCCGCAGCACCGCCTGCCGCGGCGGCGGCAAAGCGCCCCCGGTGAGCGCGCTCAAAGCATCGCCGGCCCGCGGGCCAGAGACCCGGATGACCGCCACGCCGGCCCGGCCAAGCGCGGTCGAAGGCGCGAAGATGGTCTCGTCGTCAGCCATCGAGGCGTTCATCTCTGATCTGTTTTATTATTATTTATCAATATGATAGTTGTTATTGACGATCAATCGCCGCCTGTCTTGCCGCCGCTCTTCTCGCCGGCGGCTTTGGTCATCTGCGACCAGAAGGCCTTTTGCATCTGCTCCCAGCCCTGAATGCCGGCTGGCAACCAGGTCTTGAAGAGCTGCTCCGGTTCCATGCCCGCCAGATTGGCCATCATGCGCTTCTGCATTTCATCCATCAGCGCCTTCTGCATCGGTCCGACATCCGGCAGCCCCAGAAAGGCCCGCGCTTCCTCCGGCGTGCAATCGATATCCACGTTGATCTTCATGCCCTGCTCTCCTGTTCTCCGCCGCAAACCCGAAAAACCATTACATATTCATGGTTGAGCATCGACGGCCCTGCGACCCATAGTGTGATCGAGAGCCTACAGGTCCGAAACCCGGCGCCGCAATGCGGTCCCTGGCCGGGTCCGAAACAACGAGCAGGGAAGCCGGTTCGGCCTGCGATCCTCGACATCGCGACGGCCGATCCCCAACTCCCAACCGAGCCCATACCGAACCCAAGATCGAATTGCGAGTCGCCCCTTTGTCCGAACCTTCCGCGCCTGAATCCCTCGACCTTGCCATGACAGCCGATAACGGCCTGGAACTGAAAAACACGCTGGACGGTGAGACCAGCCCCTATCTGCTGCAGCACCGCGACAACCCGGTGGCCTGGCAGCCCTGGGGGGAGGAAGCCTTCGAAACGGCGCGCCGCGAGGGCAAGCCGGTGCTGCTTTCGGTGGGCTATGCCGCCTGCCACTGGTGCCATGTCATGGCCCATGAGTGCTTCGAGAACCCCGAAATCGCAGCACTCATGAACCAATTATACGTTAATATCAAGGTGGACCGGGAAGAACGGCCGGACGTCGATTCGATCTATCAGTCGGCTCTGGCCCTGCTCGGCGAGCACGGCGGCTGGCCTTTGACCATGTTCCTGACCCCCGACGGCGAACCTTTCTGGGGCGGCACCTACTTTCCCCCCAGCCCGCGGTTCGGGCGTCCCGGCCTGCCCCAGGTGCTGCAGGGGATCGCCGGTATCTACGCCAACGATCAGGAACGGGTGACCAAGAACACCACCGCCCTGAAGAGCGCCCTCGACAACCTCTCGCAAAACCAGACCGGCGACAGCATTTCGACGGGAATCATCGACCAGATTGTCGCCCATCTGGTGAAAGAGATCGACATGCGCCACGGCGGCATCGGCTCCGCCCCCAAGTTCCCGCAACCGGGGATCATGAAACTGCTGTGGCGGGCCGCAAAACGCAGTGCCGATCCCATGAAGGGCAAAGCCCTGCGCCAGGCCTGCGAACTGACCATGACCAAGATGTGCCAGGGCGGCATCTACGATCATCTCGGCGGCGGCTTCGCCCGCTACTCAGTGGACGCCATCTGGCTGGTCCCGCACTTCGAGAAGATGCTCTACGACAACGCCCAACTGCTGGAGGTGTTGGGCTGGCTCTGGCAGGACAGCGGCAACCCGCTCTATGAACAGCGGATCCGCGAGACCGTCGCCTGGACCCTGCGTGAAATGATCGCCGACAGCGACGGCAGCGGCAAAACGCCCAGCGGCGCCTTCGCCGCCACCCTGGATGCGGACAGCGAGGGCGAGGAAGGCAAGTTCTACGTCTGGAGCGAAAGCGAAATCGACAGCCTGCTCGGCGAAGAGGCCGCCCTCTTCAAGAAGCATTATGATGTCGGCCCCGACGGCAACTGGGAAGGCAAGACCATCCTGAACCGCACCGATCTGCCGGATCTTGGCGATGCCGAAGCCGAAGCCCGGCTGGCCGCCGCCCGCGACACCCTGCTGGCGGTGCGCAACCGGCGCATCTGGCCCGGCTGGGACGACAAGGTGCTGGCCGACTGGAACGGCCTGATGATCGCTGCCCTGGCCGAGCTGGGTCCCCTCTTCGAGGAGCCCGCCTGGCTCGCCGCAGCCGAGGAAGCCTTCGCCTTCGTCTGCCGCGAGATGCAGGTCGAGGGGCGGCTGTTTCATTCCTGGCGTCACGGCAAGCTGAAGCACCCGGCGACCCTGGACGACTACGCCAACATGGCCGCCGGCGCCGTCGCCCTTTTTGAAGCGACCACGAAGGCCGCCTATCTCGAACAGGCGGAGAACTGGGTGGCCACGGTCGACCGCCACTACTGGGATGAAGAAGGCGGCGGCTACTTCCTCACCGCCGACGACACCCGCGGCCTCATCGTGCGCACGAAGACGCCGCACGACAATGCGGTTCCTTCCGGTAACGGAACGATCCTCTCGGTACTCGCGCGGCTCTACTATCTGACCGGCAAGGAAAGCTACCGCGCGCGCGCCGAGGCCTTGATCCGCGCCTTCTCCGGCGAGGTGAACCGCAACTTCTTTCCCCTGGCCACCCTGTTGAACGGCGCTGAACTGCTCAGCTCTGCCGTCCAGGTGGTCATCGTCGGCGAGCGGGAGGCTGCCGATACGAAAACCCTCTTGAGCGCGGTCCGCGCCCTCTGCCTGCCGAACCGCATTCTCCAGGTGGTCGCCCCGGACGAAAGCCTGCCGGAGAACCATCCGACCAGCGGCAAGGGCCAAAGCGACGGCAGGGCCACCGCCTATGTCTGCCACGGGCCGACCTGTTCCCTGCCGATCACCGAGGCCAAGGCCCTGACCCTGGCCCTTGGCGGCGAAACGGCCGCGTCATGAGGTCCTCCCAATGAGCAGGCTCAGCAAAAGCGTCGAGACCCCGACCGGTCCGGTCGTCCTGACCGAGGAGGACGGCAGCATCGTCCGGGTGACCTGGGCGCGGGGCCGTGCCGCTCCTGAATTTCCGGAAAGCAGCCCCCTGCTCGAGCGCGCCGCCGAACAGATCGCTGCCTACTTCGCCGGCGACCTGCAGGCCTTCGACCTGCCGCTGAAACCCGCGGGCAGCGACTTCCAGCGCGCGGTCTGGCGGGAGATGCTGCGCATCCCCTACGGCGAGACCCGTTCTTACGGCGATCTCGCCAAGGCGACCGGCGGGGTCGCCCGGGCCGTCGGCGGGGCCTGCGGCGCCAATCCCATTCCCATCGTCATTCCCTGTCATCGGGTGCTGGCGGCGGACCGGGCGCTGGGCGGTTTCTCCGGCGGCCGGGGCGCGGAGACCAAGGCCGAGCTGCTCACCCTGGAAGGCGCCTGGCCGATCCAGCACGGCTTTTCTTTCGGCTGACCGAGGCGCCGCTGGTCTGATGACAGCGGTCCCGGCCGCACGATAAGCTCTAACCCAAAACCGAATACCCATACCGCAATCGAAAAACAGGGGAAGGCTCATGCCTGAAATCACCATCGAAGGCAAAGACGGCAGCTTCATGGTCTATGCGGCCCTGCCGGCGGTCACGCCGGCACCGGGCATCGTCGTGGCGCAGGAGATCTTCGGCGTCAACCAGGTCATGCGCGATACCTGCGACTGGCTGGCGACCCAGGGCTTCGTCGCGGTCTGCCCGGATCTGTTCTGGCGCATCGAACCCGGTATCCAGCTAACCGACCAAAGCCAAGCCGAATGGGACCGCGCCTTCGAACTTTTCGGCCTCTTCGACGTCGAGAAAGGCATCGAGGATCTGAACACCACCCTGGCCGCCTTGCGCGCGCACGAAGTCTGCAACGGCAAGGCGGGCAGCATCGGCTACTGCCTCGGCGGCAAGCTCGCCTATCTGATGGCGACCCGTTCGGACTCCGACTGCAACGTCGGCTACTACGGGGTCGGCCTGGGCGATCTTCTGGGGGAAGCCGACAAGATCACCAAGCCCCTGATGCTGCATATCGCCGAACAGGACGCCTTCTCCTCGGCAGAGGAAATCGCCAAGGTGCGCGCGGGCCTGGCCGGCAACAGCAACGCCACCGTCCATGTCTATGAAGGCAAGGATCACGCCTTCGCCCGCGAAGGCGGTGAGCACTATGACGCTGATGCCGCCAAGCTGGCCAACGACCGTACCGTTCAGTTCTTCAAGGAGTCCATCGGCTGATGACCAAAGCAATCCGCATCCATGCCCCCGGCGGCCCCGAAGCCCTCGTCTATGAGGATGTCGAGGTTCCGGCACCGGGGCCCGGCGAAGTCCTGATCGAACAGTCGGCCTGCGGCCTCAACTACATCGACGTCTATCACCGCAACGGCCTCTATCCCCTGCCCAAGCTGCCGGCGGTCATCGGCATGGAGGGCGCCGGAACCGTCGCCGCGGTCGGTGACGGCGTCGACGCCTTTGTCCCCGGCGACCGCGTGGCCTATGCCGACGCGCCGCCGGGCGCCTATGCCGCGGCGCGGATCATGCCCTGGCACCGCCTGGTCAAATTGCCCGACGCCATCAGCGACCAACAGGCCGCCGCGATGATGCTGCAGGGCATGACCGTGGAGTACCTGATCCGCCGCACCTACGCGGTGCAGCCCGGCGACACGGTGCTGCTGCACGCCGCCGCCGGCGGCGTCGGCCTCATCGCCTGCCAGTGGCTGAAGCATCTCGGCGCCACGGTCATCG
>JANQMC010000089.1 GCA_028280305.1 Pelagibius sp.
CCTCGATCTCGGTGTTTCCCTGATCAATGGCCGACCCGTGGCAGACATCCTCGCCGAGGGTGTTGGCCGCACCTCGCAGCTTGCGTTGGCATCCATCGCCGTTGCGGCCGTTTTATCGGTTCCGCTCGGGCTGCTTGCGGGCGTCTGGCGCGGCACGTGGCTCGACGGCATATGTGTCGGGATCGCGACATTGGGATCGGCGATGCCGAACTGGTGGCTCGGGATCCTGCTGATCGTTGTTTTCTCGGTTAATCTGGGCTGGCTTCCGGCCTTTGGCCGCGGTGACGCCGCGCATCTGGTGCTTCCGGCGCTAACGCTCGGCACCGGCATAACCGTGACGACGGCACGGCTGTTGCGCTCGGCAACGATAGACGCACTATCCGCCCGTCACATCGCCGCTGCCCGAGGTCGCGGCATCGGAGAGACGCGGATCATCGGGCGGCATGCCCTGCGCAACGCCTTGGTGCCGGTGATCACGATCTTTGCGCTCGAAATCGCCTTCGTTCTCGAAGGGGCTGTGGCTGTGGAATATGTCTTCGGTTGGCGTGGTATCGGGTTGATGTTCATCGAGGCCGTGGACGCGCGCGACTATCCCGTGATTCAAGCTGTGGTGCTCTTCAGCGCCATACTGTTCATCTCAGTCAATCTTGTGGTCGACCTTGTGACAGCCTGGCTTGACCCGCGCACGGCGGCGGGTATCGCATGACGGCGTTCAATCAGCTGCAGCGCGCCGCCTTTGTTGTTTCGGCGCTCGTGTTGCTGCTAGCGGCGATCGGTCCGATGCTTGTCCCCTACAATCCGATCGTTCCAGACCCCGTTGCCAGACTACAGCCACCGAGCACCGAGCACTGGTTCGGCACCGATCATCTGGGTCGCGACGTGTTCAGTCGCGTGCTGGCCGGTGCGCGGCTTTCCGTTGGCCTTGCGGTGCTGGTGGTCTTGATCTCCGCGGTGGCCGGGCTGGTCATCGGCCTTGCCGCAGGCGCCGGCGGCCGCCTCGTCGACGGGACCCTTATGCGGCTGACAGATGCCTTCTTCGCCTTCCCCGAAATGATCGCGGCGCTCGCCGTGGCAGGAGTCCTTGGAGGGGGCGGTATCGAGATCTTGTTTGCGCTCGCGGTTGTCGGCTGGATGCGATATGCGCGTTTGGTGCGCGGGATGACATTGGCGACGGCTGCCAGCGACCACGTTGCGCTGGCACGGCTGAGCGGCGTTAAGCCGTTGCGCATCGCGCTGGATCATCTGACTCCGCCGGTTTTGCCTGCCATGATCGTCATGATGACGGCGCATCTGGCGCGCGCAATACTTGCAATTTCAGGGCTTGGCTTCCTCGGCTTCGGCGCCGCTCCGCCCACACCCGAATGGGGTGTCATGTTGCTTGAGGCACGCGTCTACATCCTCTCCGCACCGTTCTACGCGATACTGCCAGGGCTCCCTATTGTTATCTCGGTCCTTGCCTTCAATCTCGCCGGAGACGCTCTGCGCGACCGGATTGCGACTGCGGCGCCAGAATGAGCGGCGAGACCCTTGGCATCACGCTGCGCATTCTGTCGGGCCTTCTGTTCACCGCAATGGCCGCACTCGTCAAGGCGATTGGCGACACCGCGTCGCTTGGTCAGATCGTCTTCTTCCGCTCGGCGGTCGCGATGGTCCCGCTGGTGATCTTCCTGTGGCTAAGAAACGAGTTTCCTCAGGGCCTCGCCACGCGCCGGCCTTTCGGCCATCTGGCGCGCTGCGCGATGGGTGGGGCGGCCATGTTCACATCGTTCGCCGCCGTGCGGCTACTGCCGATCGCCGAGGCGACGATGCTCTTCTACCTCTCTCCGGTTATGCTCGTCGTCCTGGCATCGCTGATGCTCGGTGAGCGGCCAATCCTGCGCCGCTGGAGCGGGTTAGGTCTTGGCGTAGCCGGCGCAGTCATGCTGACAGCACCGCAATTCGGCTCCCAGAGCCTGGAACTTTTCGGTATAGCCCTCGGACTGTTGACAGCAGCCCTGACGGCGGGCGCCTTGGTGCAGGTTCGTGCGTTAACATCGTCAGAGAGTCCTGGCGCGATCGCATTTTATTTCGCGCTCGCCTGCACCGGCGCAGGCCTTGCCACCCTACCGTTCGGCTGGCCCGAACCAGATGCCGCCACATACCTCCTGTTAGTCGGGACCGGTCTATGCGGAGGCGCGGCGCACATTGCGATGACGGTTTCCTTCCGCCACGCTGAGGCCTCGCTCCTGGCCCCTTTTGAGTATCTCACCTTACTATGGGCGATGATCATCGGTGTGGTGTTCTTCGCGGAGACGCCGGGCGCAGCCTTTTTGGTTGCAGCGCCTCTGGTGATCGCCGGTGCTGTTCTGGCATCTCCTGAAATGGGGCTCCGGATATTTTGGCGCGCTCGTCGGCTCAGGAATGCAAAGCGCTCGCAGTGACGCATTTCATCGCGTTCAAGACATGTCGAGCGGCTCGTTTCAACGCCGACACCGCCGGCAGTCGATGGCAAGCGGCTTGGTGTTAGGACACCTTACCGGTACTTCGGAGCCGTGCGCAAAGCCACTCTCTCATCGAGGCATTTTAGAGAACATCTAAACTATTGATATTGCGGTTCTTTTTCTCGTGCGCTATCTGGGAAGCGGGGATGGAGCCGTTTCGCAATCGTCTGCGGAGCCGGTTCCCATAAGTGATCTGAATTCTTGAGCATGTCGACCAGCACCACTCTGTCCGAGGCCCGCGACGGTCTCATGACCGTCTATCTCAGCCAATGGAAGGCGCTTCGGGCGCTGTTGCGCAAACGGACCGGTTCGCACGAATTGGCCGAGGACGCCCTTCAGGAAACCTGGATCCGTCTCGACGGCATGAACACCCGAACGCCGGCGATCCGCGATGGCAAGGCCTTCGTGTTGCGGATGGCCGCGAACATCGCCATCGATCTGATCCGCAAGGAGCGGCGGCACAGCACGCGCTGCATCAGCGATGAGGCGCTGCTGCAGGCGCTCGCGGACACATATCCTTCGCCCGAGCGCTTTGCGGTGGACCGCGACCAGTTGCGATATCTCGCTCTGGGCCTGGCGAAGCTTGCGGAGAAACCGCGCGCAGCCCTCATCCTCAATCGGTGCGATGGTCTGACGCATAGGGAAATCGCAGCTCGGCTGAAGGTATCCGAGAGCATGGTCGCCCGCTATCTGGTGCAGGCGCTGCGTCATTGCCGGGATCATTTGCGCGCCGTGGACTGAATTTTCCGGTATTGCCTGTGCAAGATCGCCGGTCTGATTTCGTTTTAACAGAGTAAGCTGCCGAGAGGCGCCGGGCGTTTTTGCCCGTTGTGCCGTGTTGGACTTGCGACCGGGCGATCCTAGACCTATGGCCTCCGAAAACGAGCAAGGCGAAGCGGACACCACGCTGAGCGACGAGGCCATAGAATGGCTCGTCAGACTGCATTCCGGCAGTGCGGACGCCTCGGACCATGCCGATTTCGCGGCCTGGCGGACGCAAAGCGTCGAGCACGAAATCGCCGCCCAGGAGGCAGAGGCGATCTGGCACGGCGTCGGCGCGGCAGGCGACGAGGCGCGCAAGGGCGCACGCAGCGCTCGGCGCAGAAAGCACACGCGGCGTGCCGTTCTGGGCCTGGCCGCGCTGGGTGCTACCGGTGCGGTGGGCGTCCGGTCCGGTCTGATCGGGCCTCACCTTTTCGCTGACCACGTGACGGGCGTCGGCGAGCAGCGGACCGTTCTCCTCGCGGATGGATCGACGGTTCTCCTCAACGCCGGCACCGCCTTCTCCGTCGACTATGACGGTTCTGAGCGGAGAATAACCTTGTACAGGGGCGAAGCGGTCTTCAAAGTTGTGAGCGATCCGCTCCGCCCCTTCGTCGTCACCGCAAGACAGGGTGAAACACGCGCGATCGGGACGGTCTTCGATGTCGACATGCGCGAGAGCGATGTCGCGGTCACCGTTCTGGAAGGGGCCGTCGAGGTCAGCACGCAAGGTCAACCGGTCACCGTGCGGGCGGATCAGCAGAGCCTCTATCTCGAGGCGGGGCCCCCATCCCCGCCGCAGCCAATCGATGCCGAGGTGGAAACGGCCTGGCGGCGCGGCAAACTGATCGTCAATGCCAGGCCACTCGGCGACGTCGTTGCCGCGATCGAACGCTATCGGAGCGGCGCGATCATAATCGCGAGTTCGCGGGCGCGATCGCTGGAGGTGACCAGCGTGTTCGACCTGAATGACCCGGACACGATGTTGCGGACGATCGAGGCGACGCTGCCGGTGACCGTCACGCGATTGCCTTTCGTGACGCTGATCCACTAGCGGCAATGATGGGGCGTGAGACGCCTGCCCCGGCCAACCATAGAGAGGCAGCAGGCGTCTCACACACCTAAACCGTCTCGCCGATCAAGATATTTATACAAATAAAATCAGTGATTTACGTTAAAGGGTAAAAATTTTCTTAATTCTGTGGTGTAAATTTTACGGCGCCATTTCGTCTCATTGAAAGGAGGAAGTTGAGTGGCTTGGCCGATGCCGTCCGGAAACCCCGCACCGGACGGCGCGTGCGGCCACTATGCGTGTGACATGGGGATCGCACATGATGAGCGACGAGGCGGGTGACGCTTGCAGTTTTTCTGGCAATACCGGGTGGGTCCAATGGCGACAACTTGGGTCTACCGCAATCGTCCTGACCACACTTCTCTCCGGTTTCCCGGCGCAGCCGGCGTTTTCGCAGGCGATGTCGGTGACGCACTCTTCGGGCACCACGATATCCTATGACATCGCCGCGCAGGATCTCGGCCGGGCGCTGACGCTGTTTGCCGATCAAGCCGGAAAGCGGCTGATGTTTCCCTCCAGCCTCGTGTCGGGACGCACAAGTCCGGGCCTGTCCGGCAAATTCACGGTGGAACAGGCGCTCAGCCGTCTGCTGGCCGGATCGGGCCTTGCCTATCTCCACACCGATACGAACGCCATCACGATCATCGATCCGAACGCGATGATGGGCATGACCGAGGACGCCTTCGACCTCGACACGATCGTTGTCACCAGCGGGCAGGAGGGAGCGGGACACCCCGGCGAGGCGATCTACGAGACGCCGGGGTCGGTGGGATATGTCTCGGAGGAGCAGATCAAGCGCATCATGCCCTCGAGCACCGGCGATATCCTGAAGAGCACGCCCGGCGTGCTGGCGGCCGGACAGCGCAACGGTGTCTCGATGGACGTCAATATCAGGGGCATGCAGGGCATGAACCGGGTGGCGACGCAGATCGACGGGGCGATGCAGCAAAGCTCGTCTTATCGCGGCTATGCCGGACATGACAGCCGCGTCTTCGTCGATCCGGAATTCATAGCCGGCATCGATGTCACCAAGGGGCCAGGGGCGACGGTCGGCGCCATGGGCGGCACCGTCAACATGCGCACCCTGGGCCCCGGCGACATCATCGAAGAGGGCAAGACCTACGGCATCCGCCTGCGCGGCGGCCTGGCCAACAACAACGACGCGCCGTTTACCAGCGTTGCATGTAATTTTCCGACCATCTGTCCGGACGGACCGGTCGGCACCCTCGGCGGTGGCGGCTTCTTCGACACGGACAAGAATTTCGGCAGCGCCATCGCGGCCGGCTATGCCGGCGACTTCGAAGTGCTCGCCGGGATCGCAAACCGGGCGAACGGCAACTATTTCGCTGGAACGCAGGGTCCGCTGCGGCCATCCGAAGACGCCTTTCGCTATTCCGCATACGAATATGGCGAAGTCGTCAACAACACCTTCCAGAACACGCAGTCCGGCCTGTTCAAACTCGGCTGGCGCCCGTCAGACGAGCACCATCTGCAACTCGGCTTTAATCAGCTCGAAAGCGCCTATGGCGAGCTGTATGAGAGCTTTCTGCTTCTGGGCAATCTGGCGTTCAAGCTCGATACGCCCGCATCGGAGGTACTCGCCAGGACCTTTACCGCGCAGTACCGCTGGGAGGACTTCGACAATCCCGCCATCGACCTGCGCGCCAATGCGTGGGCCACCGATGTCGACAATGCCTGGCCGAGCTTCACGCCGGACGGCTTGACCTCGGACGTCCTGATGTGGGGCGGCGGCATCAACAATACCTCGCGCTTTGATTTTCCCACCGGTCCGCTGTGGCTGACCTATGGGGCCGAATACGTCTCCGAGGAAGCCTCCTACCTGACGTTGAGCGGCGAACTGGACGGCCGCAACACCGGCGGCAAGAGGACGCTCGGCGGTGTCTTCCTGCGCGCCGCCTACGAGCCGCTCGACTGGCTGCAATTGAACGGCGGCATCCGGGCCGAACAGTTTGCCACCGAGAATGACGGCATAACCGACATTCCCGGAAAGGACGGGACGGCGCTGTTGCCGAGCGTCGGTGTCATCGTGACGCCGCTCGACGGCCTGCAGCTCTTCGCCAGCTACGCTCAGGGCTGGCGCCCGCCCAGCATTCGCGAGAGCTTCGTCGTGCAGACGGGTTTCATCGAGCCCAATCCGGATCTCGACCCCGAAGCCTCGAGCAACTGGGAGGTCGGCGCGAACTATGTCCGCGACGGCGTCGTCCTCGACGACGATCGGCTTCGATTCAAGGCCGCGTGGTTCGACAACGACTACAAGGACTACATCATGCGCTCGACGGGACGCGTCGGCGACAGGGAGATACGCGGGTTCTTCAACACCGGCCCCGTCAGCTTCCGGGGCTTCGAAGTCATGGCCAACTACGACACGGGATCCTTCTTCGTCGAGGCCTCGTACAACCAGTATACCGACGTGGAATATTGCATAGAGAACCTGCTGACGATCCTGTGCGCCGACTACACCACCGGTGGGGACTACTCCCAGCTTCACATTCCGCCGGAATATTTCGGCGTCGTGACCATGGGCCTGCGGTTTTTCGACGAAAGGCTGACGGTGGGCGGGCGCGTTACCTTCGCAGGCGAGCGCGTGCTGGGCCGCACCCCCGGCGTGCCGAGCGAAAGCGACTGGGCAGCCTTCGAGGTCTATGACCAGTTTGCCAGCTACGAGGTCAGCGACACCTTCACCGTCGGCTTCAGCATCGAGAACCTGACCGACCGGTACTATCTCGATCCACTCACGGTGCTGCGTATCCCGTCCCCCGGCCGGACGGTTCGTGTTTCCCTGACAGCGGAGTTCTAGAGGAGCGTAAGTCCTTTACCAGGGTAAGGCGGAGCCGGCACGCGATGTCGATCCGCCGTCTTTTCGATCAACGAAGCAAAGCAGTGATTGGCCAGGCAGGGACCTGATCGCGAAATCAGGGTGATCGCCCGGCCGGAATGGAGGTTGGTATGGAGTCTTGGGAACTTGCAGTTATCGCGACGATTTTTCTGGCGGTCGTGGGCTTTCTTGGATGGGTGGCATTCGACGAGGGGTAAGCGGCTCGGGAGGTCCGCTCGGCACCTGCCGGCAGGCTTCTTGGTGAAGCCAGTCGAAAGAGAGTTCAGCAAAGAGGTGGGGAATGTGTAGCGCCAAGGTCGGGCCACGGTCCGAGACGGGCATGCGCTCGAAGCGCTTGAAAGAGAAAACCGGGGCCGTTCACGAGCGTCTCGATGCCGCGATAATGGCCTGCGACCCCTTCGCGAGCCGTGAACGATACGGACTGTTCGTTACCGTTCAGCACGGTTTTCATCGCGACATCGATGCACTTTACGCCGATCCGACACTTGCCGGCCTGCTTCCCGATCTTAATCGCGGAAGGCGGCTGGCCCTGATCGAACAGGATCTGCGCGACCTGCAAATCGAAAGGCCCGAATATGACCGCGCGCCGATCTTCGAACACAGTGCACCGGCGGATCTGCCAGCCGCGCTCGGGGCATTGTATGTTGCGGAAGGGTCCAATCTCGGTGCCGCGTTTCTCCTGAAACATGCAGCGGCGAAGCTCGATCTGTCGACGGAATTCGGGGCCCGGCATCTGGCCGGCGCGCCGGATGGACGCGGCCTGCGCTGGCGCGCTTTCACCGCCGCGCTTGACGCAGTGCCCTTATCTGACGCGGATGAAGATTGCGTCACGGCCGGCGCCCGCCGCATGTTCGACCGCGTCTCCGACTTGGTGGTACGGGTAATGGTCTCTTCCCAGGGTGTTAATTGAAAGGCACCCAAAGTGCGTGCCCTTTGCATGGTTGTGCCCAGGCTCTCTCGGCGAAAGGCACCGAAAAGTGCAGAATTCTGCACAAGTGAGGACGTTGTTTTGGGGTGCGGAAACGGTACCCTGTCCCTGCGATGGGAAAGACTGGAGGATACTGGGTATCGCGCGCCGGGAACCGAGTGCCGCATCGATGACGAACGGATCGGGACGGTCGCTGCCATGGAGGGGTTCCACCCCTCCATCGATGCCGCACACCGGACCGATACGCGCGCAATCAGGTCTTTAGCATATTAGCAATAACCCCCGCGTTGCGGCTGCCCGTCGGGCCGCGTACCGGGGACCAATCAACGATAATGTTCAGTTCTTTTGCTCACGACCTGAAGACGGCCAGGCGCCGCTCAGGGCTATCGCAGGCCGACTGCGGCCACCTGCTCGGCATCCCCAAGCGCCGGATATCGGCATTCGAGACCGGCAAGGTGCTGCCCTCGGTGCCGGAGATCTGCGCGCTGTCGCTCGTCTTCGGACGCAGCTTCGAGAGCCTGTTCCGGTCGGTGTTCCTTGACGTACAGGGCGACCTTGCGGTCCGCCTTGAGACGTTACCCAGAAGGCAAAGCGGATGGCTGGGCCGCCTTAACCGGCGCCACAGCCTCAATGCCCTGGCCCAGCGTTTGGAGGACGGCCGCGCGTTCCATGCCTGAGTTCCGGACGATGGGGATCGCCGTTGCCTCGGGACGAATTGGCTACGCGGTGCTCTCGCAGGACGATAAGTTGCTGGACGAAGGCGCATCACAAACCGCAACCCGCTCGCCGGAAGACGCTGCGGCCAAGGTGAAAGCTTGGATCGCCCTCGTTCAACCCGGCGCCATCGTCACCGAGGAGATAGGCAGCAATCCCCGCAAGCGCGGCAGGACGCTGTGTGTGATGAAGGCGGTCTACGAGACCGTCCGGGAAAGCGACGCCATCAGCGTCACCACCCCCAAGGTGCGACGATACAAGGACAAGTACCGGGAGGCGGCGGCCCTGGCCGAGGAATTCCCGGAACTTCTGCCGCATGTGCCGGAGAAGCCGAAGTGCTGGCTGAATGAGCCGAAGCGGATGATCCTCTTTGAAGCGCTTTCGCTCGCCCTGCGGCTTCGCGAGACCAGGTAGCAGAAAGGCACCCGGACAGGGTGCCTTTTGTATGACGTTGAAATCGATCAGTTGCTGATCAGCAGCTCGTGGGTCCGCTTCACGCGGTCATTCCGTGTTGTGTATGTTACCGGAACCTCCTCGATGCGGAAGGTCGAGAAGAGCCGCCGCACTTCGGGCGTGTCGTTGAGCGACAGGATGAAACGGCCCTTGAGGTTCACGAGGATTTCAGCCAACCGCTCAAAGTCCCCGCGCTTGAACAATCCCTTCTCGTACTGTGCCTCATTACCGAAGTACGGCGGGTCGAGATAGAACAGCATGGCTTCCCGGTCGTAGCGGCTGATGAACTCCTCATACGGCAGACATTCGATGACCACGCCTGAAAGGCGCTCGTGAATATCGGACAGAAGCGGTCCGAGCTTGGCGGTATCAAAATACGCCGGTCGGCCCGGACGTACCGAAAAACTCCGCCCGACGATCATGCCGGAGAAACCAACCTTCTGGAGGTAGAGGAACCGAGCGGCCCGTTCCAGATCGGTCAGCGTATCGGGATCGGTCGCCCCCAGGCGCTCGAACTCACGCCGTCCGGTGAGCTGGAAGCGGATCATTTCGGTGAATGGGACGTAGTGGCGTTGCAGGATGCGGAAGAAGGTCGCCACGTCGCCGCTGAGGTCATTGATGAACTCTGCCTTCGGCTTCTTGGTCCGGCGAAGGAAGACGCCGCCCATACCGACAAACGGCTCCGCGTAGCTTTTGTGCGGTATCCGGTTGATCCGTTCGACAATGACCTTGGCGAGCCGGTTCTTGCCACCGAAACACGCTGCGGCGGGTTTGACCGGTGACACATCTACGTGGCTGGCGGCATTCGGCGAACTGATGGCAATTGGATCGTGTATCGTCATTGCGTTGTCTCCTGTTGCTTGGACAACGAACGACATACGGCTCACTTAACACCTTGTCTTCGTTCACTATTTCCCGCTATGCGCGGATAAGAGACACCATGTTCAACCGCGTTCAGCTGATAACATTCTCGTGAGGGCACATCGGGACAGGAAACGGCAAATGACACCGCAGGACCTGCTCATACAGCCACAAAACAGCGCATTGCTGCGCAATCTCAAAGGTGGGCTGGAGGGTGGCTCGAATTCATAGCGATTCGAAAAACTGTTATAAATCAATAACTTAATATGCGGAATGGTGCCCAGGAGAAGACTCGAACTTCCACGCCCTTACGGGCACTAGCACCTGAAGCTAGCGCGTCTACCAATTCCGCCACCTGGGCTTGCGGCAAAGGGATGTATTGGCGCAGCGCGACAATGTCAATCCGTCTGCGCCAATCAACTTCAGCGCAATCCCGCCGACGGGCGGTTATGCACCGAAAACCATCTCGCTGCCGGCGATCAGGTCTCTTCTTCGCCGTCGATGCCGCCCTCGATCAGGCCGGACACGTCGTCGCCGTCCTCATCGTCGTCATCGAGGAACTCGTCGTCATCGCTGTCGATCGAGTCGTCCGCGACATCGGGCACATCCTCGACATCGACGTCATCGCCGTCGGTCTCGGCGCGGCCGGTGTCTTCCTCTTCGGCGTCGGCGTCCTCGAGAGCGACAAGCGATTCGTCCTGCTCGTCCTCGGTCTCTTCGGTTTCATCCGACTTCTTTGCCTCGTTCGCCGTCTCCGGCTTCACTTTCGGCGCCGCGGCGACGGCCAAGACGAATTGCGCGCCGCATTTCGGGCAGACGATCGGATCCCGCATCAGATCGTAAAACCGAGCGCCACATTCGCCGCATGTCCGTTTGGTGCCGAGCTCGGGTCTTGCCATCGCTCCAAACCTGTCCTGAATTCTTACTTACGAGCCATATACGGCGGGTTCTTGCGTCCGCCTGTAAATCGGCGCTTCCCATAGACGGAAAGCCGGAACCGTGTCAAAGCCTAATCCACACCTGAAGATGACGACCATGCGGCGGTGTGCTACGACGCGGCCGTTCAGGTCCGCGTAAGGGCGTCCGGACCAGGGGCCCCACAGTATCCGAAAGCCAATAGCCATGAGCACCGCGTCCGTTGAGACCGAATCCGGCGTCGCGCCGCAATCCCAACACCTTACCGGTCCGGCCGCGGCGGTCCGCGCAGGCCGGCTGGCCGGCACGATCCGGATCCCCGGCGACAAGTCGATCTCCCATCGCGCATTGCTGTTCGGCACGCTGGCGCGCGGCCGTACCGACATCACCGGATTGCTGGAAGGCCACGATGTGTTGGCAACGGCCGACGCGATGCGGGCCTTCGGCGCGCGCATCGAGCGGGATGAAGACGGCGTCTGGCATGTCGACGGCGTCGGGGTCGGCGCATTGCTGGAACCGGACCGGACGCTCGATTTCGGCAATGCCGGCACCGGTTGCCGGCTGATTCTCGGGCTCGTCGCAGGCCACGGCATCACCGCGACCTTCGATGGCGACGCCTCGCTGCGCAAGCGGCCGATGGGCCGGGTCCTCAAGCCCGTGCAGGAGATGGGCGCGCGTGTTCTCCAGGCCGACGGCGACCGCCTGCCGCTGACGCTCAAGGGCACGGCAAGTCCGATCCCGATCACCTACCGCCTGCCGGTCCCCTCCGCCCAGGTCAAGTCGGCGGTGCTGCTGGCCGGGCTCAACGCGCCGGGCGTGACCACGGTCATCGAGCCCGAACGCACCCGCGACCATACCGAGCGGATGCTCTCCTATTTCGGCGCCGACCTGGCGATCGAGGATCTTGCCGACGGATCGCGGCGCATCGCGCTCACCGGTCGGCCGGATCTCGTCGCCCGCCCGATTACCGTGCCCGGCGACCCGTCCTCGGCCGCCTTCCCGCTGGTCGCCGCCCTGATCGTGCCGGGATCGTCGGTGCGGATCGAGAACGTCATGGTCAATCCGACCCGCTCCGGCCTGATCACCACGCTGATCGAGATGGGCGCCGACATCACGCTTCAAAACGAGCGCGAGGCCGGCGGCGAGCCGGTCGCCGACCTTGTCGTCGCCCATAGCGACCTGACCGGCATCGAGGTGCCGGCGGAGCGGGCGCCGAGCATGGTCGACGAATATCCCGTGCTGGCGGTCGCGGCCGCCTTTGCCCGGGGCAGGACGGTGATGCGCGGCCTGTCGGAGCTCAGGGTCAAGGAATCCGACCGGCTGTCGGCGGTCGCCGACGGGCTCGCCGTCAATGGCGTCGACGTCACGGTCGAGGGCAATGATCTGATCGTCGCCGGTGGTGTTAGGGCCGGTGGTGATGGGGCCGGCGGTGACGGGTCGGCGCCTGATGGCCTCGTTCCGGGCGGCGGCACGGTCGCGACCCATCTCGATCACCGCATCGCCATGGCCTTCCTGGTGCTCGGCCTTGCCGCGAAGGCGCCCGTGACGATCGACGACGCGGCGATGATCGCCACCAGCTTTCCCGACTTCCTGCCGATGATGCGCGATTTGGGTGCGGACATTCAGGTGGGGCCGGAGCGGTGATCATCGCCATCGACGGGCCGGCGGCTTCGGGAAAGGGCACGCTCGCCCGGCGGCTGGCGGCCCACTACGACCTGAAACGGCTCGATACCGGATTGCTCTATCGCGCGGTTGCCCGCGCCGTGCTCGATGCCGACGGCGATGTCGAGGATCCCGACGCCCGGCGGCTGGCTGCCCGCGACCTCGACGGCGCCCAGCTCGACAACGAAGCCGATCTGCGGATGCCGGGGATCGGCGAGGCGGCCTCGATCGTCGCCGCCGATCCGGCGGTGCGCCAGCATGTGCTCGCCTTCCAGCGCGGCTTTGCCGCCGATCCGCAGGGCGCCATCCTGGACGGCCGCGATATCGGCACGGTGGTCTGTCCGGACGCAGACGTGAAGCTGTTCGTCACCGCGACGGCGGAGGCGCGGGCGGAGCGCCGCTTCCGGGAAATGGCGCCTCTTGGCGCCGGCCTGACCTACCAATCCGTGCTCGATGATATCCGCCGGCGCGACACGCGCGACACCTCCCGGGCGATCGCGCCGCTCAAGGCTGCGGACGATGCGCTCTTGCTCGATACCACCGAGTTGGATATAGAAGCCGCGTTCCGGGCGGCTGTGGACTTGATCAGCGGCTTGCGAGCGGCGATATGAGGGGGTGCCGTTAGGTACGCCCTTATCCGTGTTTCCGCTGCGTCGTCGCAGCCGGTAGCCGGTTCGCCCGCACCCCCGGGCAGCACTATCATCGCTTGACGTCCGGTCCGCCTCTCAAGATGACGCACGGTTGTGCGGGGCGGCCCGTCGGGCACTCATTCGTATGTCGATACCGGCCGGTACGGTCGGCCGGTCTCGAACAGGAGCAGGAAAACACCGTGGCTACAGCCAATATGGAACACACCCCCACCGTTGAGGATTTTGCGGCTCTCCTGGAGGAGAGCTTCGAGACGAATACACTTGCCGAAGGCTCCGTCGTCAAAGGCACCGTCGTTGCGATCGAGAAGGACATGGCGGTCATCGATGTCGGCCTGAAGACCGAAGGCCGCGTCGCGATGCGCGAATTCGGCGGGCATGGCCGCGACGGCGGCCCGGCGATCGGCGACGAGGTCGAGGTCTATCTCGAACGCGTCGAGAACGCGCTCGGCGAAGCGGTCATCAGCCGCGACAAGGCGCGCCGCGAGGAGAGCTGGGAGAAGCTGGAGAAGGCTTTCGCCGCCAACGAAAAGGTTGAAGGCATGATCTTCAACTCGGTCAAGGGCGGCTTCACCGTCGACCTTGATGGCGCCGTCGCCTTCCTGCCGCGCAGCCAGGTCGATATCCGGCCGGTCCGCGACGTCGGCCCGCTGATGAACACGCCGCAGCCCTTCCAGATCCTGAAGATGGATCGCCGCCGCGGCAATATCGTCGTCTCGCGCCGCACGGTCCTGGAAGAGACCCGCGCCGAGCAGCGCTCGGAACTGGTCCAGAGCCTCGAGGAAGGCCAGGTCATCGAGGGTGTCGTCAAGAACATCACCGATTACGGCGCCTTCGTCGATCTCGGCGGCATCGACGGCCTGTTGCATGTCACCGACATCGCCTGGCGCCGCATCAACCATCCCACCGAGGTGCTGACCGTCGGCCAGACGGTCAAGGTGCGGATCATCAAGATCAACCACGAGACCCAGCGCATCAGCCTCGGCATGAAGCAGCTGGAAGCCGATCCGTGGGAAGGCGTCGACGCGAAATATCCGGTCGATGCCCGCTTCAAGGGCCGCGTCACCAACATCACCGACTACGGCGCCTTCGTGGAGCTGGAGCCGGGTGTCGAGGGCCTGATCCACGTCTCCGAGATGAGCTGGACCAAGAAGAACGTCCATCCGGGCAAGATCGTCTCCACCTCCCAGGAGGTCGAGGTCATGATCCTCGACGTCGACGAGCAGAAGCGCCGCATCAGCCTGGGGCTGAAGCAGTGCGGCTCCAACCCCTGGGAAGGTTTCCTGGAGAACCACAGCGTCGGCAGCGAGCTGGAAGGCGAGATCAAGAACATCACCGAGTTCGGCCTTTTCGTCGGCCTGCCCGGCGAAATCGACGGCATGGTCCACCTGTCCGATCTGGACTGGAACCTGTCCGGCGAGGAAGCGGTCAAGCAGTACAACAAGGGCGACAGCGTGAAGGTGAAGGTGCTGGACGTCGACGTGGAGAAAGAGCGCGTCAGCCTCGGCATCAAGCAGCTCGGCGAGGATCCCTTCGCCGGTTCCACCGAGAACCTGAAGCGCGGCGACGTGGTCACCTGCACCGTCCATCAGGTGGTGGACAACGGCCTGGAGGTTCAGATCGGCGACGGGGCCATCGGCTTCATCCGCAAGGCCGAACTGTCCCGCGACCGCAGCGAACAGCAGCCGAGCCGCTTTGCCGTGGGTGAGAAGATCGACGCCCGCATCACCGCGATCGATCCCAAGACCCGCAAGATCGCCCTGTCGATCAAGCAGCGCGAAATCGCCGAAGAGAAGGAAGCCGTGGCCGAGTACGGTTCCACCGAGTCCGGCGCCAGCCTGGGCGACATCCTGGGTGCGGCCATTTCCAAGGCGGCCCGCCAACGCGACGCCGACTCTGCGGCGGCCAGTCCCGCGGCCGAGGAAGCTAGCGGCTCCGACGAGGCCTCCGAAGAAGGCCAAACCGAAGAGACCGGGGAAAACCCGGACGAAAACAAGTAGACCCGAGTCGTCCGAACGGAAGATAAGCCCAACAACGTCCGGGCTACTTTCGAGAGGTTCATTTGGGGGGTTCCCCCAAGGGTTTAGAAGCGGCCCGCCAAGTCCCGGCGGGCCGCTTTTTCGTGCCTGACCGGCAGTGTTTCGGCAGGCTTGAAGCCAAGTTGATCAGAAAAAGCGAAAAAACGTTTGTTCTGAAAGGCTTACACTTGACGCCCGAGAGATCCTCTGGCAACGTTTCCGGCACTTGGGGCTGAATCGTCTCCAGATCCAGCCAACCAAGGGCAGCGCAGGCCAATCGCCGCACCGGGGCAGAGCAAAGCAATGTCCAGCGGGGGAACATAAGCGGCAAGGTCTGTGAGTTGCGGGAGGCAAACCGGCAGGGGACACCCGATCGATGCAAGGGTCGGGAGGGGAATGAATTCGCTATGACGAAATCAGAGCTGATCCAACATATTGCTGATCTGAATCCGCATCTCTATCACCGTGATGTGGAACGCATTGTCACAACGATCTTCGATGAGATCTCCGAAGCCCTGTCTCGCGGCGACCGGGTGGAACTGCGCGGTTTCGGCGCCTTTTCCGTGAAAAAGCGCGAGGCGCGCGTCGGCCGCAATCCGCGGACCGGCACCGCCGTCAACGTGTCGGAAAAACATGTTCCCTTCTTCAAGACCGGCAAGCAACTGCGCGAACGCCTGAACGGGCGCCAGGGATAGCGGGCCCCAGGAAGCGGGCCCCAGGAGATCGGCAGGTCCCTCACCCGGCCGCCCTCTGATTCGGATTCTGGGCCTGTGATCCATCGAAACGCATACATCCAAAGCGAAGCGGCAAGAGGCCTCGCAGAGGACGCGCGCTTCGTCTAGACTGCCCGGAACAGCTTGCCTTGAATTCGGTTCCAACCTGCAGAGTGGCACTGACGTGCGGTACTTTTTCTGGATCCTGACACTGCCGCTGGTGGCGGTCTTCATTATCTTTACCGTCGCCAACCGCGCGCCCGTGGTGATCGACTTCTGGCCTTTTGAACTCACCCAGTCGCTGCCGTTTTCCCTGGTTGTGCTGCTCAGCCTTTTGTTCGGTTTCATCGTCGGCGCCTTCCTGATGTGGCTGCGCTTCGGCGTCGCACGGGCAAGGGCCCGCCATGCCGAACAGCGCGCCGCGGTCCTGGAAAAGGAACTGCAGAACCTGAAGCGCAGCCGTGCCGCCGAGGGAACCGCCGCGGCGCGGGCCGCCGGGGCGGCGCTGACCCTTCAGTCTTCCGGTCAAAACCCGGGCCAGCCCCCCGGTCAGCCTGCCGCTGCCGATCAAGCCCCCCGACTGCCTGCCGCTTCCGGCGATCGGTGATGCGCATCGTCTCCGCCGCAGAGGTGGAAACGGCCCTGGACTACCCCAGCCTGATCGAAAGACTGCGCCAGGCCTTTCGCCGCGACTTTCAGGTGCCGGTGCGCCATCACCACGACGTCGAGGTCACCGGCGGCAAGACCGCGACCCTGCTGCTGATGCCGGCCTGGCAGGCCGACCGTCATATCGGCGTGAAGATGGTGACCATCTTTCCCGACAACGGTGAAAAAAGCCTGCCCGCCGTCATGGGAATCTATGTCCTGCTGGACGGCAAGACCGGCTCGCCGCTGGCCCTGATCGACGGCCCCACGCTGACGGTCCGGCGCACCGCCGCCGCCTCCGCCCTTGCCTCCAGCTATCTCTCCAGACCCGACGCGGAACGGCTGCTGATGGTCGGCACCGGGGCCATGGCGCCGCAACTGATCATGGCCCATGCCGCCGCCCGGCCGATCTGCAACGTTCTGATCTGGGGCCGCGACTTCGACAAGGCGGACAGGCTTGCCAAGCGCCTGAACCGGAAAGACTTTCGCGTCGAGGCGACGGACGACCTGGCGGCCGCTGCGGAGGGCGCCCATGTCATCTCCTGCGCGACGCTGAGCGATCAGCCTCTGATCTGGGGTGACTGGCTGCAACCCGGCCAGCATATCGATCTGGTCGGCGCGTTCCGCCCGGAGATGCGCGAAAGCGACGACAAGGCAATCGAGCGGGCGCGGGTCTTCGTCGATACCCGCGACGGCGCCCTCAGCGAAGCAGGCGACGTCCTGCAAGCCATCGACGCCGGCGTGCTGACGGCCGAAGACATCGCCGGCGACCTCTTCGAATTGACCCGCGGGGAGCGCAGCGGACGGCGTTTCTACGACCAGATCACGCTTTTCAAGTCGGTCGGCACCGCCATCGAAGACCTGGCCGCGGCGCAACTGGCCTTCGAACGCAGCTGATTTTTCGGACGCCTTGTCTAGAGCGTTTTCGACTTACGTCGAAGCGGTTCCAGCCCGCTCCCCCTCCCGGCCACCCATAGGATACTGGCCCAGAAAACTCGGGGGGTGGCCGGGAGGGGGAGCGGGCCGGTGCCGTCAAAACGTGAAAGACTCTAGATAGAGTCTTCAGGCGGCGCTGGCTTTCACGCGGAGACGGGGCTATTCAAATCCGCAAGTTGTGCGGCATCGACCAAGAGGGTTCTTGTTTCATGAAGGGTTTCGGCCGATGAAGGTTCTGGTGGTCGGCGGCGGGGTCATCGGCCTTTCGACCGCCTGGGCGCTGGTGCGCCAGGGTCATGATCCCGTGGTCTTTGAACAGGGACCCCTGCCGCAGACCGGCGGTGCTTCCTACGACCAGCACCGCCTGATCCGCCTGCCCTATGCCGACCAGACCGGGTATTGCGCCATGGTGGTCGACGCTCTAAAGGCCTGGGACCGCTTGTGGGACGATCTGGGCGAGCGCCACTACGCGGAGATCGGCAGCCTCGCCCTTTCCACGGCGGAGGGCGACTGGGCGGATCTGTCGCGCCTGACCCTGGATCGCTTGGGTCTCGGCTATGAAACCCTGGACGCCAGACAGATCGAAGAGCGCTGCCCCTTCATGACCGTGCCGCAGGACGCCTGGGGCCTGGTCAACCAGCGCGGCGGCCTGCTGTTCGCCGCGCGCATCGTCGAGGCGCTGGTGCGCTACCTTCAGCATCGCGGGGTCAGTCTGCGCAGCGAAAGCCGTATCGTCAGCGTCGACCCCGGCGCCGGCTGCCTGACCTTGGAGGACGGCAGCCGCGAGACTGCCGAGGCGATCGTGGTGACCGCCGGCGCCTGGACCGCAAAACTGTTTCCCGAACTGGCGCGCAAGGCTGTGCCCCATCGCCAGGTCATCGCCTACTTGGAGCCGCCGGAAAGCCAGGCCGAGGCCTGGGCGAGAGCCCCGGCCATGGTGCACCTGCTGAACGACGTCGATATCTATGCCGCGCCGCCGGTCGACGGAACCGAGCTGAAGTTCGGCGCGGGCGAACACCGCCGCCCCGGCGACCCCGACAAGCTTGACCCGCTGGGCGAGAACGAGGCCGCGGAAGTCGCCGCCGCCTTCCGCCCCCTGCTGAGGGACTTCGACGACTACAAGATCCTGCGCGGCCAGGTTTGCCCTTATGCGATTTCGCCGGACGACCGTTTCGTAACCGAGCGCAACGGCGGTGTCACCGTGATCGGCGGCTGCAGCGGCCATATGTTCAAGTTCGGCGCCCTGATGGGGGAAGAACTGGCCAAAACCGCCACCGGCGAACGCGCCTACGCCGATTTCCGCAGCTGGGCCGAGGGGCGCCGGGAAAGCCTTACCGAAGACTAGAGCGGGTCATGTTTAGACGGAAACACTGTGATGTTTGCGTCTAAACATGTGAATCCGCTCTGCACCCAAAAGATTGGGCGAATTCACCGCCGACTGCCACTGGCAGCGTCGCCCCGGCTCTGCTAGGTAGTGCCCATGACCAAAACCCTTGCACCGAAAGACCGAATCTTCGTCGGCCTGGACACGCCGGACATCGAACGCGCCGTGTCGATCGCCAAAAGCCTCGTTGGTGCCGTCGGCGGCATCAAGATCGGCAAGGAACTCTTCACCGCCCAGGGGCCGGACGGCGTGCGTCTGGTGGCCGGTGGCGCGCCGCTGTTCCTGGACCTGAAGTTCCATGACATCCCCAACACGGTCGCCGGCGCCGTGCGCGCCGCCGTGCACCTGCGCCCGGCCATTCTCAACGTCCACGCCTCCGGCGGGCGGGCAATGATGCAGGCGGCCGGACAGGCGGCGCGGGAGACCGCCGAGGACCTGGGGGTCGAACGCCCCAAGGTAATCGGCGTGACGGTGCTGACCAGCCTCGACGCCCAGGATTTGGAAGAGGTCGGCCAGCGCGGGCCCGCAGAAGATCAGGTCCTCCGCCTTGCCCGCCTGACCCAGGACAGCGGCCTGGACGGCGTCGTCTGCTCGCCGCGGGAGATCGCCGCCATCCGCAAGGCCTGCGGGCCGGACTTCCTGCTGGTGGTGCCGGGCATCCGCCCCTCCTGGTCGAGCAGCGACGATCAGAAGCGGGTGATGACCCCCGAAGAGGCCATTGCCGAGGGCGCCGACCATCTGGTCATCGGCCGGCCCATTGCCGCCGCCGACGACCCCTTGGCCGCGGCCCGGCGCATCACCGAAGACCTCAGCGGCACACTGGTGAACTAGGACCATGGCACCGCAGAACCCCACGCCCTCCGGCCCGCCCGGCGGTCCCCCCAGCAGCGCCGTCGCCGACCTGCCGGTCGCCGCGACGGCGGTCGCCAGCTTCGCCTCCGTCTTCGGCCAGTTGGGCCTCGTCGCGCAGGCCGCCAAGGGCGCCTTCTTCATGCTGATGGGCGCCTGGGCCATCTCCTTCATCCTGCCGACCGGCGGCGGTGCCGGCTTCTTTCTGTTTCTGATCAGCCTCGCCGCCAGCAGCCACTTCGGCGTCAACTGGTGCCGGGTCATGTTGCTGGGCCCCGCAGGACTTCCGGCCCGCAGCCTCAGCTGGGGACCGATCCAGTGGCGCTTTCTCGGCTATGGCATGCTGCTGTTCCTCATCATGATGCTGATGACAATCCCGCTCTCGGCGGTCGGCTCCGTGCTCGCCAGCATTCTCGGGCTGATGTCCTCACCCACCGACCTCGGGCCCGGCTTTTTCGTCGTCGGCCTGTTGATGTTCCTGGGCGCGCTCTACGTGCTGGCCCGGCTTGGATTTGTCTTTCCAGCCGTCGCGGTGGGCGAGGAATACGGCCTGGGCCTCTCCTGGCAGCATTCCGCCGGCCAGGGTTTGCGGCTGACGGCGGCCCTCTTCGCGGCCGGCCTGCCCATCGTTGTCGGCCAGCTCCTGCTCGCCGCTTTCCTCTTCCAGATGTTGCTGGGCGTCAGCATCGGCGAGCTGATGCCGGCGCCGGGTCAGGGCCTGCCTGGCGAAGTCGCGCCGGGCGCCGCCACACCGGGCAGCGCGGTCAGCCCGCGTGAAGCGCCGTCGATCCTCAGCGTCGTCTTCTTCAACGTCATCTCGACGGTGGCCAACTTCCTCTCCTTTGCGGTTCTCTTCTCCCTGCTCTGCCTTGCTTTTCGCACCTGCACCGGCTGGGTGCCGGCCAGCGGCGGCAACCTGCCGGCCGGACCGTTGGAAGACGAAAACAACGGACAGTAGACACTTCCTCGGGCCCTTTCTCTTGGTCGAATAGTCGCTCCCCTGATATCGTCATGGTTGGATTCGGCGGCGGGTGATGTGCTTCCGCCGCAACACTGCCTTGGGCCGGGCAAACAAAGGGGGGGGACGGAGATGACCATCGAGAACACGGGCGCCGAGACCATGCCGGCGCCGTCGGTACCGCTGACATTCGGCACCACTTTCAGTGCCGCCTTCTCATTGGTCTTCACGCAGTTCTGGATGGTCGCCAAGGCCGCAATGCTGCCCCTCCTGATGAGCTTCGTTCTGTCCGCCTTGACGTATTATGTGCTAGCCGTTCTTCCGGACGTCAGCATTGGCGTTGAGATTCTCGGTTTCCTCCCTCTCGCGATCTTCGGCATCGCCTGCAACCGGCTGATGTTGATAGGACGGCAGGCTGGCGCCGTACCGCGCCCTCTGCTGGGCAGACGGACTTTGATCTACTTCGGCTACATCTTGCTCTTCGCTGTGGCCCTCGCGCTGCCCGGCTTCACCATTGCCATCGTGATCCTGGGCGGCAGCGCCCTTTCGATGAGCACGGGTTTCGAAACCCGAGCAGCAACGATGCTCTCCCATTTCGGAATCTTGGTGCCGCTGCTTTTTTTCTTCTATTTGATTTACATGTACTTCGTCACCCGCTTCAGCCTCGTGTTCCCCGCCGTCGCCACCGATCAGAAGCTCGGGCTTGGCGGCGCCTGGCGGATAACGCGCGGCAGTGGCCTGAAACTTTATCTGGTTCTGGTCGTCATCACGGTCCTGAGCCTCGTCACCGTGATCATCATTACCCTGATTATGAACAGCCTTACAGCGGTCTTCTTCGGGGGATTTTCCGCTCTCCCAAGCAATCCCGCCGAAGTGACCTGGGTCACCATCGTATTGACTTCTGCACCAAGCGCCGTGATCGGCCTGCTCTCAGAATATCTCGGCCTCGCTTTGATCATCGCAGCGATTACTTCGGCCTACGCCCAACTCAGCGGTTGGGGCGGTCCGCGCGAAGAAGTGCTACAACGCTTTGAATGATCGATAACGAACCCCCGCGCGAGGCCATCGCGCCCCTGCAGGTCTGGCCGACCATCACCGAAGCCTATGCAAGGCTGTTCGGCAACATTCCAACGCTACTGAAACTCGCCGCCATTCCCATGGCCCTGTCGATGTGGATCGACATCATGACCGGGCCCATGGAGGGACCCTTTGCCCGGGTGGTGAGGGCCTTCTTGCTGGAACTGCCCTGGGTGCTGCTGGGGGTCGCCTGGCTGCGCCAGGTCCTGCAGGTGGACGAAGCCAGCAAGCTGCGCTTTTTCCCGGTGCTGCAGCGGCGCCATCTGCAATTCCTGCTCTATTCGCTGCTGCTGTCCTGCATCGACCTGCCTTTGCTGTTCTACCCGGTCGACGGCGCGGCGGCGGAGGAGCCGATCCTCCAGGCGGCCTTCTGGGGGCTCTATCTCCTGACGGTCTATTTGGAGATGCGTTTTGCCTTCGTCTACGTGACCACCGCCGTGGACGAGAACTACAGCCTCGGCCTCGCCTGGCGCCACAGCCGCGGCCCCGCCCTGCGGCTGTTTCTGGTGATCTGCCTGGCGGTGCTGCTGCCCTGGCGGGCTTTCGTCTTCCTGCTGGAGGGGGTGGCCGAAAGCGACGACGTCGCGATCTTCGCCTGGGTCTTCTGGCATGCCGGCCTCTGGCTGCTGCAGGCCGCCTATCTGACCATCCTCGCCATCGCCTTTCGCACCTGCACCGGCTGGGTGCCGCCGCCTGACGCAAAACTGCTCAAGCGCTTCGAATGACGGCGTCGGCGCAACGAGAAGAATGGGCGAGACCCAGGCTGCCGGTCTGGCAGAGCGTGAAAGCCGGCTATGGCACGTCGTGGAAAAATCTTGGCGCTTTGGGGCGGGCGGCCGCCCTGCCTCTCGTAATCTCCATTCTCCTGGAAGGCTTGATTCCCGAAGATTCCGGAAGCGCTCTGGGCATGCTTCGCATCGTCCTTTCATTCGTCCTCGCCGCACTTTTCCAGATCGTTTGGCTGCGCTTCCTGCTTTTGCGTTCACCCGAAACCAGACCCGGATTCTTGAATCTCCCGGGAAGTGGGTTCCTGCCCTTTCTCGGCTATTCCCTGCTGCTGTTGATTCCCTACATACCCGCACTGTTTTTCCAGTACGCCGCAACGAACTACGACGGACCAACGCCCGTAATCACGATTGCGCTGATCATCGTCTTGTACATCTTTGCGCTCTATATCGGCGTACGTTTCGGCTTTGCCTTTCTATGGATTGCCATTAATGCGCCACAACGCCTCAGGGCCTCCTGGCGCGCCACGCGAAAGAACGGGCTGCGGATCGTCATCGCATTCGGCGCCGTTGCAGTCCCGCTTTTTGCTCTGTTCTTCGCGGGCGGAGTTCTTGCATCGATGGTTTCCACAGATATCGCTTTGCAGCTCGAAACAGGCGTTTATGAAACCTGGCTTTTCTGGATCATGGTGGTATTCGGAAATGCTGCGTTTTATCTCTATTACGCTCTCGCCTGCACGGTCATGGTCCAAGCTTTCACCATCCTGACCGGATGGAACACCAGCCAGCGGGAGATCCTGGAACGCTTCGAATGAGCACGGTGGACAGCGACCTAGTACCGCCTGCCAAACTGCCGGTCTGGCAGACCGTGAAGGCCGGCTATGGCGAGACCACGCGCAACTTCGGCGCCTTCCTGACGGCGGCGGCGGTACCCTTTGCCTTGTCCGTGACTCTCGCCGCGATCATGGCCGAAGCGCCGGAGCGGCGCAGCCTGACGCTGCTTCGCAGCCTTCTCGAAATCATGATCATTGCCGTCTTCGAGGTGGCCTGGTACCGGCACTTGCTGCTCAAGTCGCCCGAAACCCGGCCGCGCCTGCTGCCCCGGCCGGGCCGGCGGCTGGTCCCCTATCTCGGCTATGCCTGGCTTCTCGGTGCCGCCTCCTTCCCGGCGCTTATCGCCATGGAGCCCTTTGCCGAAGGGCCGGGCTCGGCCCTTCAGATCGCCATTGTCATTGTGCTGGTTGGCGCCGCGCTCTATCTGAACATCCGCTTCACCTTTGCCTTCATCTGGATTGCCGTGGACGAAAGCGGTCGGCTCGGCGATTCCTGGCGTCGCACCAAGGGCAACGGCCTGCGACTCCTTGCTGCCCTGGCCCTGATCGCCATGCTGATCCTGGGCGTGCTTCTCGTCGGGATTTTCCTGCTCGAGTTCGTGTTTCCCGACACCATGATTATGACCCGGCTCGGAACCACTGACGCCGACAGCGGACTTCATTGGGTCAGCCTGACGAGCGGGCAGGCCCTGACCTATCTCCTCTATGGTGTGGGTTGCGCCGCTTTCGTCCAGGCTCTGCGCAGCCTGGGCGGCTGGACCGGCGACCAGCGGGAAATCCTGGAGCGCTTCGATTAGCCCCCATTGACTTAACGGCCTCTCGGCCCCCTAATCCGGCGCTGAGAAGCGCAGCGACCGGACGGAAAATGAGCGTTGACGTAAAGATCTGCGGGATTTCGACACCCGAGGCGATGACCGCGGCGGTGGAGGGCGGGGCCGCCTTCGTCGGGCTGGTGTTCTATCCGCCCAGCCCCCGCGCGGTGACGCCGGAAGAGGCCGCGCCCCTGGCTGCCCTGGTGCCGGAAGAGGTTGTAAAGACCGGCCTGCTGGTCGATGCCGACGACGCCACCATCGAAGCGATCCTGAAAGCGGTGCCGCTGGATCTGCTGCAACTGCACGGCAGCGAGACGCCGGAACGGGCGGCTGACATCAAGGCGCGCTTCGGCATCAGGGTGATGAAAGTGCTGAAACTGCGCCAGGAAAGCGATCTGGCGGCGGCCGAACCCTTTTTTGGTGTGGTCGACTGCCTGCTGTTCGACGCCAAGCCCCCGGCGGAGATGAAAAACGCCCTGCCCGGCGGCAATGCGCTCGCCTTCGACTGGTCGATCCTGGCCGGCAAGGCCTTTCCGCTGCCGTGGTTCCTGGCCGGCGGCCTGACCGCCGACAATCTGGCCGAGGCGGTGCGGGTGACCGGGGCCCCGGCGCTCGACATCTCTTCCGGGGTCGAGGATGCCCCGGGCCGCAAAAACCCTGAGAAAATCAGGGCCTTCCTGGCCGCCGCCCAAGCTTTGGAAAGGCCGGCCCAAGGGCCTCTTTAGGTGCCTGCCCGGCATTGCAGCAGCGGCACGAATGAGGCAAAGTCCGGCTTTCACCAACGATAAAAACCGCGAACAAGGACAGGACGTCCCCCATGGGAACGCTGAACACCTTCCGCGCCGGTCCGGATGAGACCGGCCATTTCGGCCTTTTCGGCGGCCGTTTCGTCGCCGAGACCCTGATGCCGCTGATTCTGGACGTCGAGCGCGCCTATAACGCCGCCTGCCAGGACCCCAGCTATCAGTCGGAATACGACTACTACGCCAAGCACTACGTCGGCCGGCCGAGCCCGCTCTACTTCGCCGAACGCCTGACCGAGGAACTGCGCAAGGACGCCCCGGCGGACAGGGGCGCCAAGATCTACTTCAAGCGCGACGAGCTGAACCACACCGGCTCCCACAAAGCCAACAACGTGCTGGGGCAGATCCTGCTGGCGCGGCGCATGGGCAAGACCCGGATCATTGCCGAGACCGGGGCGGGACAGCACGGCGTCGCCACCGCCACCTTCTGCGCGCTCTTCAACCTGCCCTGCGTGATCTACATGGGCGCTACCGACATCGAACGGCAGGCCCCCAACGTGTTCCGCATGAAGCTGCTGGGCGCCGAAGTAAAGCCCGTCACCAGCGGCACCGGCACCCTGAAGGACGCCATGAACGACGGCCTGCGCGACTGGGTCGCCAACGTCGAGAACACCTTCTACATCATCGGTACGGCGGCGGGTCCGCACCCCTATCCGGCCATGGTGCGCGACTTCCAGTCGATCATCGGCCGCGAAGTCCGCGAACAGATCATGGAAGCGGAAGGGCGCCTGCCCGACGCGCTGGTCGCCTGCATCGGCGGCGGCTCCAACGCCATCGGGCTGTTCCATCCCTTCCTGGACGATAAGGAAGTGCGCATCATCGGCGTCGAGGCCGCGGGCCACGGCATCCCGACCGGCGAACACGCCGCCTCGCTGACCGGCGGGCGGCCCGGCGTGCTGCACGGCAACCGCACCTATCTGCTGCAGAACGAGGACGGCCAGATCCAGGACGCCCATTCGATTTCCGCCGGGTTGGACTATCCCGGCATCGGGCCGGAGCACTCCTGGCTGCACGACAGCGGCCGCGCCGAGTACGTCTCCGCCACCGATGCCGAGGCCCTGGAAGCCTTCCAGCTTTGCTCGCGGGTCGAGGGCATCATTCCGGCGCTGGAGCCCGCTCATGCCCTGGCCCATGTCGGCAAGCTGGCGCCGCAGATGGAGCGCGACGCCCTGCTGGTCATGAACATGTGCGGCCGCGGCGACAAGGACGTCTTCACCGTCGCCGAAGCGCTTGGTGTGAAGATATGACCGAACAGAGTCGCATCGAGCGGCGCTTCGCCGCCCTGAAGGCCGAGGGCCGCGGCGCCCTGGTCACCTTCGTCACCGCCGGCGATCCCGATCCCGAAACGGCGCTGGAACTGGTGAAGGGCCTGCCCGGCGCCGGGGCCGACCTGATCGAACTGGGCATGCCCTTCTCCGATCCCATGGCCGAGGGGCCGACGATCCAGGCCTCCAGCCTGCGTGCCCTGAATGCCGGCATGACGCTCGCCAAGACCCTGGCGGCGGTGCGCGCCTTCCGCCAGGCCGATGACGACACGCCGATCATCCTGATGGGCTACTATAACCCCATCTACATCTACGGGGTGGAGCGTTTCGTCAATGACGCCAAGGCAGCCGGAGTCGACGGCCTGATCATGGTCGACCTGCCGCCGGAGGAAGACGAAGAGCTCTGCCTGCCCGCATTGAAGGCCGGTATCCACTGGATTCGCCTGGCGACGCCCACCACCGACGACAAGCGCCTGCCCACGGTGCTGAACAACACCAGCGGCTTTGTCTACTATGTCTCCATCATGGGCATCACCGGCACCAAGGCGGTGCCGATCGATCATGTCCGTGAGGCGGTGACGCGCCTGCGCCGCCACACCGAGCTGCCGATCGCCGTCGGCTTCGGCATCCGCACGCCCGAAGACGCGGCGGCGGTCGCGGACACAGCCAGCGCGGCTGTGGTAGGCTCGGCCATCGTCGATGCCATCAAGGCGGAGCTGGACGAAGACGGCAAAGCCAAGCCGGGGCTGGTCGCCAAGGTGCTGGCCTTCGTCGAAACACTGTCCAACGGCGTACGCAGCAACCGGGCGGCCTGACGCCGCCGCAGTCTAACGCCGTCAACGTCTGGAGGGTTCCCGCGTGAACTGGATCACCAACTACGTCAGGCCGAAGATCCGCGCCCTGGTCACCAAACCGGACGTGCCGGACAACCTCTGGGAAAAGTGCAGCAGCTGCGGCCAGATGATCTTTCATCGCGAGCTGGAATCGAATCTCAGGGTCTGCCCGCACTGCAATCACCATATGCGCATTCCGGCGCGCCGGCGTCTGGAGATGCTGTTCGACGAGGGCGCCTTCAAGACCATCGAATTGCCCGACGTGCCGCTCGATCCCCTGCGTTTTCGCGACCGCAAGCGCTACACCGACCGCCTGCGCGAAGCCCAGGCGAAGAACGGCGGCGATGAGGCCATCATCGTCGCCCATGGCGATATCGGCGGCCTGCCGACGGTGATCGCCGTCTTCAACTTCGCCTTCATGGGCGGCTCCATGGGCATCGCCGTGGGCGAAGGCCTGCTGGCCGCCGCGCGTCTGGCGGTGCTGCAGGAGGCCTCCCTCATCGTCATTCCCGCCTCCGGCGGCGCGCGCATGCAGGAGGGCATTCTCTCCCTGATGCAGATGCCGCGCTCGGTCGCGGCGGTGGAAATCGTCAAGGAAGCGGGCCTGCCATATCTGGTGATTCTGACAGACCCGACCACCGGCGGTGTCTCCGCATCCTTCGCCATGCTGGGCGACGTCGCCATGGCCGAGCCCGGGGCGATCATCGGCTTTGCCGGCCAGCGGGTGATCGAAGAGACGATCCGCGAATCCCTGCCCGAAGGTTTCCAGCGCGCCGAATACCTGCTCGACCACGGCATGGTCGACATGGTGGTCCCGCGCGCCGAGATGCGCGATACCCTGACGACGATCCTGCGCCTGCTGCGCGAGAAGACGCCAACAGCCGAAGTCGTGACCCTGCCGCGCGGCGGCGACGCGCAAGCGGAGCCGGAAGACGAAGACGCCCCGGCGATCCCGCCGCTGCCGGCGGAAGAGGGCAGTGACGCAAGGAGCTAACGGCGGCGCCTATACCACCGTGAGTCCATCCAAAACCAGCGATGCGGTGCTGGAGCGCCTGACGCGCCTCCACCCCAAGGTCATCGACCTGTCCCTCGGCCGGGTCGAACGCCTGCTGACGCGCCTGGATCATCCCGAGCAACGTCTGGCCCCCGTCGTCCACGTCGCCGGCACCAACGGCAAGGGATCGCTGCTCGCCTTCCTGCGCGCCATGCTGGAGGCCGCCGGCCGGCGGGTACAGGCCTATACCTCGCCCCATCTGGTGCGTTTTCACGAGCGCATTCGTCTGGCAGACGGCCTGATCGACGAAGCCGCGCTGATCGCCCTGCTGGAACGCTGCGAGGAGGCCAACGGGCCCGAGCCCATTACCTTCTTCGAGGTCACCACCGCCGCCGCCTTCCTCGCCTTCGCCGAAGACGCATTGGGTGAACGGGGGGCTGACATCCTGCTGCTGGAGACCGGCCTCGGCGGGCGGCTGGACGCAACCAACGTCATCGCGCGCCCGGCCCTCACCGCGATCACGCCCATCGGCCTCGATCACCAGCAGTTTCTCGGCGATACCCTGGCCGCCATCGCCGGAGAGAAAGCAGGCATCCTGAAGCCCGGTGTGACCTGCGTCGTCGGCCCTCAGGAGGCCGAAGCCCTTGCGGTGATCGAGGAACGGGCCGCCCGGGTCGGGGCGGCGCTGCATGTTCACGGCCGCGATTGGCGCTTCACGCCTGACAGTGACGGGTTTCGTTTTGAGAACGCTGATGGCGTTCGCCGGTTGCCGATGCCCGCTCTGCGCGGACCGCACCAGATGGCCAACGCCGCCCTCGCCGTGGCCTGCGCCGGCAAGCTCTCAGGCTTCGGCATGGACGACAAAGCCATCGCCGGGGGCGTCGCCGCTGCTTCCTGGCCCGGGCGTCTGCAACGCCTGAGCGAAGGGCCGCTGGCGGCGCTGCTGCCGCCGGGCTGGGAGCTTTGGCTCGACGGCGGCCACAATCCCGCCGCCGGCGCGGCCCTGGCCGAAGCCCTCGCGGACTGGTGCGACCGACCCCTGCATCTGGTCTACGGCATGCTGAACACCAAGGGCGCCGACGGGTTCCTGGCGCCGCTGGCGCAGCTGGCCAAAGACCTGAAGGCGGTGACGATCCCCGGCGAGGCCGCCAGCCTGAGTGCCGAGGCGGCGGCGGAACACGCGGCAGAGGCGGGCTTCGACGCGGCCCCCGCGGAGAGTGTCGCCGCGGCGCTCGACGCCATCGTCGGCCAGGCGCAAAAACCCGCCCGCATCCTCATCTGCGGTTCTCTCTACCTTGCCGGACAGGTACTCGCCGACAATCGCTAGGCCAGCAAGCCTTCCGCCTGTTCGGCAAGATGGTCGATGAAACGCTGCTTTACCGGGGAGAGCGTCTCCGGGTTCCAGGCCGCCAGGGTCGGCACGGTCAGCGCGCAGTCTTTCAGGGGCCGGGTTTCCAAGCCCTTGCGCAGGCAGGCCTCGACCGCGCTGGCCTGGATCGAGATACCCATCTCGCAGGCGATGAGGCCGAAGATGCCTTCACCGTTGGATGCCGTCTGCACCACATCCGGCTCAAAGCCCGCATCCCGGCAGAGGCGGTAAAGGTGATCGTGATAGTAGGCCCAGTTGGAGATGGTACCGAGGACGAAGGGTTCGCCGGCCAGGGCTTCCAGGGCGATCTCCCGCTCCTTCACCAGGGGGTGGCTCGCGTAGAGAATCACGATGAAGCCATCGTGCTGCACCGCCAGGCTGTCGAGCCCCGGCTGCAGCATCGGCCCGGTGACGAAGCCGAAATCAAGGGCCCCGGCTTCGAGGTCCTTCAACTGGGCCTCGGTGTAGTCGTGACGCGGCTCCAACGTCACCTCCGGGTAGCGCTGGCGGAATGATTTCAGGATCTGCGGCAGCCGCCCGGCAATGGCGATGTCGGTGTAGCCGATCACCAGATGGCCCTTCTCCCCCGTCGTTGCCTTCTGCGCCTGGTCGATGGCGCCGTCCATGTAGGTGAGGGCGGTGGAACAGCCGCGCAGGAAGTTGGCGCCGGCATGGGTGAGCGCGACATGGCGGTTGCTGCGTTCGAAGAGCCGGACGCCGACCTCCGCCTCGATATGGCGGATCGCCCGGCTGAGGGCCGGTTGACTGATGTTCAAACGCTCCGCCGCGCGGCGGAAATGAAGCTCCTCCGCCACCGCGACGAAATAGCGGATATGGCGCATGCCGATGTGCATGATGCAAAACCGGTATCAATGACTGCGCCATTATTATTATACGCCGCAAGATGGGGTGGCTATGGTTTTCGACATAAACCAAATAAACGGGGAGCATCATCATGATCAGGGGATTAACGCGCGCCGCCACCTTCGGCGCCCTGGCCGTTGCGGCATTGGCTCTGACACCCGCCGACGAGGCCTCGGCCCGCGAAGACGTCGTCCTGAATCTCGGCTGGGCGACGCCGCTGGAGTCCGACTACGGCATCCTGGCCAGCAAGTTCGAGGAACTGGCGGAGAAGTATTCCGATGGCAGTATCGACGTAAAGTTGCGCTGCTGCGCCCAGATCGGTACCGAGGACGACGCCTTCAAGGCGCTCCAACTCGGCACCGTCGACGCCTATTTCATCTCCCAGAACAACGTCTCACCGCACTGGCCGCTGATGGACGTCTTCGTTCTGCCCTACATCTTCCAGAACACCGACCATCTGCTGACCGTCGCCGGCGGCCCGGTCGGACAGAAGATCCGCGACAAGCTGCAGGCCGATACCAGCGTGCATCTGCTGACCTTCGGCGGGCCCGGCTATCGCGACATGTTCAACTCCCGCCGCCCGGTGAACACCATTGAGGATCTGGCCGGCCTGAAGCTGCGCGTGCCGAAGAACCAGGTCATGCTGGCGACCTTCGAGGCCTTCGGCGCCGAGCCGGTGCCGTTGGCCTGGTCGGAAACCCCGACCGCCCTGCAGACCGGCACCATCGACGGCGGCGACAACGGCACCTCGGTGATCCGCGAGATGAAGTTCTTCGAGTTCGCCAAGCATCTGATCATTCTCGATCACTTCGCCGGCTTCGCCCCGGTCTTCGCTTCCAACCGTTTCATGAGCAACCTGGACGACGGACAGCGCGAAGCCGTCCTGCGCGCCGCCAAGGAGGCCGGCGAGTACCATACCAAGGTAAAGCTGGCGGAGATCGAAGAGATCCGCACCTGGCTTTCGACCGAAGGCGGCATGACCGTCACCCGGCCGGAGCGCGCGCCCTTCATCGCCGCGGCCCAGAAGGTCCAGCAGCAGTTCGCCGCCGACCGCGGCGACGAATTCAAGGCCCTGGTCGACGAGATCCAGGCCGCGGCTCAATAGACTCAGCCAATACCCCCTGTCGACTTGCCGGGGCGGGATCGCCACGAAGCTTTCCCGCCCTTCTTTTTCCGGCAGGGACGCTCTGCCCGAGTGACAGCGATTGAGCGGAGGCTCCGGGGTGATTAAACGCGGCCTGCAACTTTTGGAACGGCACTTCGAAGAGGCGCTGTCCTGCTTTGGACTCGCCGTCGTGGCCTGCTGCGTCTTCCTGCAGGTCATCATGCGCTACGGCTTCAATTCCGCCCTGCAGTGGTCGGAGGAGGTCGCGGCCATCGCCATGGTCTGGGCGGTCTATATGGGGGCCGTGCTCTGTGTGCGCGAACGCTTTCACATCCGCATCATGGCCGGTGTGCTGCTGCTGCCGGTCAAGGCCGCCACCATGGTGGTGATCCTGGCGGACGTTATCTGGCTCGCCTTCTCGCTTTTCATGGTCGTCATCAGCATCGAATACCTCGGCGTGCTCTGGACCTTCACCTCGACCACCCCACGCCTGGGGATCGACGAGTTCTATCCGCAGTCCATCGTCTTCATCGGCTACGCACTGATGATCGTCCGCCTGCTGCAGCTCTACGCCGGCTGGTGGCGCGGCGGGCGCCGCGGCATCCCGGGGATGCGCCCGGAACACGATGTCGGACTGCCGGATGAAGCAAAGGCCGGGGAGCCGGGCCGATGAACGAGCTGGTCCTCATCGCCCTGGTCTTCACCGTCCTCACCTTGATCGGGGTGCCGCTCTTCGCCGCCGTCGGCGTCAGCACCATCCTGGCGCTGTTCCTCATCGACATTCCCTATACCCTGATGGCGCAGACCGGCTACACCAGCCTGACGCCCTTTCCGCTGCTGACGATTCCGCTCTTCGTTCTGGCCGGGCGCCTGATGGAGGTCGGCGGCATGGCAACGCGGCTGATTTCCATCGCCACCAATCTGGTCGGCGCCTACCGCGGCAGCCTGGGTCTGGTCACGGTTTTTGCCTGCATGCTCTTCGCCGCGCTCTCCGGCTCCGGCCCCGCCACCACGGCGGCCATCGGCTCGGTCACCATTCCGGCGATGCGCCGCGACGGCTATTCGACGCCCTTCGCCGCCGCCATCGCCGCCTCCGCCGGAGCCCTGGGCAGCGTGATCCCGCCCAGCAACCTGATGATCATCTACGGCCTGGTCTCGGAGACCTCGATCCCGCGCCTCTTCCTGGCCGGCGTCGTGCCGGGCATCCTGGTGACC
>JANQMC010000093.1 GCA_028280305.1 Pelagibius sp.
ATTCGGGGGACAGGGTTAAAAATTCTTTAGACCTTAAGAAACCGCTGGTCGAGAGCGTCATGAGATCGCCACAAAGGCCAGGGAAGATGATGAAAGAACAGCTATTGTAACAAAGCCGTCCCCTTCCCCAGATCTAAGCGAACCAAGAAACCGGCCGACCATGAAGACCTTCGCTCTCACCCTCCGGCGCCTGCTGCTGGTCCTCGGCTTCCTGCTGGCGGGCCCGGCCCTGGCGACCATGACCGACGATGTTTCCCTTGACCGCTCCTGGCGCAGCGCCTCGTCGGACAGCGCCGGCCTGGCGCCGGACCCGGCAGTGACGCCGGAAGCCGTGGTGCAGGTCTACGGCGCCCGCACTGTGCGCTGGCGCGGGGCCTTTGCCGTGCACACCTGGATTGCGGTGAAGCCCGAGGGCGCCCAGAGCTTCACCATCCATGAGGTCATCGGCTGGCGCTTCTGGCAAAGCGGCAACGCGGTGCGGCAACGCCAGGGCACGGCGGACCGCTACTGGTTCGGCGCCGCCCCGGAACTCTATGCCGAGCTACGCGGCGAAGAAGCGGCGGCGGCCATTCCCCAGATCGAGGCCGCCATCGCCAACTATCCCTTCGCCGGTGAATACAAGACCTGGCCGGGGCCGAATTCCAATACCTTCACCGCCAGCATCGCCCGGCAGGTGCCGGCCCTGAACCTGGACCTGCCGCCGACCGCCGTGGGCAAGGATTACCTGGGCGAGACCCGGTTCCTGGCGGCCACGCCCAGCGGCACCGGATATCAGCTTTCATTGTTCGGCCTTTTGGGGGCCGGGCTGGCCGTCGAGGAGGGGCTGGAAGTCAACATCCTGGGCCTCACCTTCGGGATCGACCCGCTCGACCTGGCGATCAAACTGCCCGGCCTCGGGCGTATCGCAGCCACCACGGGGAGTTAGGCGGATTTGCCCTGTTTGCTTGACGCAACACGGTTCGGCCCGTCATGCTGAGGCTTCGAACCGGCACAAGCTTCTTCAACAAGTAAGCTTCTTCACATCGCAGTAAGACAATGAGCGTTTGGGGCAAAATTCTCGGAGGCGCCGCAGGCTTTGCCCTGGGCGGCCCGCTGGGCGCGTTGATCGGCGCGGTGGCCGGCCATGCCGTCGACAAGATGAGCGGCGCACCGGCCGCCGCCGAAGCAGCGGACGCCACCAAGCAGATCGCTTTCACCATCGGGGTCATCGTACTGGGCGCCAAGCTGGCCAAGGCGGACGGCACGGTGACCCGCGACGAGGTCGACGCCTTCAAGCAGGTCTTCCGGATCCCGCCGGAAGAGATGAAGAATGTCGGCCGGGTCTTCGACCAGGCGCGCAAGAACGCCGGCGGGTTCGAGCCCTATGCCAAGCAGCTCGCCCGGATGTTCGCCGACAATCCGGCGGTGCTGGAGGAACTGCTCGGCGGGCTGTTTCACATCGCCCGGGCCGACGGCACAGTCAGCGACGACGAACTGGCCTATCTGGAGAACCTGGCGGTTCTCTTCGGTTTTGATGCCCAGTGCTGGGACCGTATCCGCGCCGCCAACGTGCGCCTGGAGGACAGCGATCCCTTCCGGATCCTGGGTGTCGATCGCGATGCCGACGACGCGGCCATCAAAGCCGTTCATCGCAAACTGGTGGTGGAGAACCATCCCGACCGTCTGGTTGCCCAAGGCATGCCGCCGGAGTTCGTCGAGGTGGCCAATGAGAAAGTCGCCACCATAAACGCCGCCTATGACGAGATCCGCAAACTGCGCGGGATCACCTGAGCGTGGCGGCCGGTCCGCCCCTGATCGCCCTGAACGACGCACGCCTGCGGTTCGGCGATCGCCCGCTCTTCGAGGGCCTCTCTCTCACCCTGTCAAAAGGGGAGCGGGCCTGTCTTGTGGGCCGCAACGGCAGCGGCAAGTCGAGCCTGCTGAAGGTCATCGCCGGTTTTCAGGATCTGGATTCCGGCCAGCGGTTCCTGCAGCCCGGCACCAGCGTTTCCTATCTGCCGCAGGACCCGGACTTTTCCGTCGGCGGCAGTATCGCCGACTACGTCGCCCGGGACCCCGCCGGCGGCCCCGATGCGCCACGCCATGCTGTGGACGCGGCTCTGCGGCGGCTCAGTCTCGACGGCGCCCGCGACCTGGGCGGGCTTTCCGGCGGCGAGGGCCGCCGCGTCGCGCTTGCCCGCTGCTTGGTGTCGGAGCCCGCCATCCTGTTGCTGGACGAGCCCACCAACCACCTCGACCTGCCGACCATCGCCTGGCTGGAAGGGAAGTTGCAGCGCTTTCGCGGCGCCCTGCTGGTCATCAGCCATGACCGCACCTTTCTCGCCAACCTGACCAACACGACCCTCTGGCTCGACCGCGGCCGCATGCAGCGGCTGGACAAGTCTTTCGCCGCCTACGACGCCTGGGCCGAGACCCTGCGCCAGCAGGAGGCCGAAGCGCAGCACAAGCTGGACCGCCAGATCGTCCGCGAGGAACGCTGGCTGCAACGCGGCGTTACCGCCCGGCGCAAGCGCAACCAGGGCCGCCTCACCCGGCTGCAGGGTTTGCGGGCCGAGCGGGCCGAATGGCTGCGTCAGGTGGGCACCGCCAAGCTGGACAGCGCCAGCAGCGGGCGCAGCGGCAACATGGTGGTCGAAGCCGAAGAGCTCACGAAGTTCTTCGAGACTAGCGAAGGCAGCCTGCCCATCCTCACCGGCTTCTCGACCCGCATCCGCCGCGGCGATCGCCTGGGTATCATCGGCTCCAACGGTGCCGGCAAGTCGACCCTGGTGAAAATCCTGATGGGCGAGATGGCGCCAGACAGCGGCAAGCTGCGCCTCGGCAGCCAGGTGACACCGGTCTATTTCGATCAGCGCCGCGAGAGTCTGGACCCGGAAACCACCTTGTGGCGCAGCCTCATTCCCGACGGCGGCGACACCTTGCTGGTGCGCGGACGCCAGCGCCATGTGGTGTCCTACCTGAAAGACTTCCTCTTCGAGGAAAATCAGACCCGCCAGCCGGTGAAGGCGCTGTCCGGCGGCGAGAAGGCGCGGCTGCTGCTGGCACGCCTCTTTGCCAAGCCGAGCAATCTGCTGGTGCTGGACGAACCGACCAACGACCTCGACATGGAAACTCTGGATCTGCTTCAGGAGGTGCTGGACGACTACGAAGGCACCCTGATCCTGGTGAGCCACGACCGCGACTTCCTGGACCGTCTGGTGACCGCCGTCATCGCCATGGAAGGCGGCGGCAAGGTTCTGGAGGTGCCGGGCGGCTACAGCGACTACCTCCAGTATCATCAGGCCGCCCTGAAGCAGCAGCGCGAAGCCACACGCGCGCCGCAAAGCAGCGGCGGCAAAACCGCGAAGGAACAGAAACCGCGCAGCCGCAGCAAGCTCAGCTATAAGGATCAGCGCGAACTCGATGCGCTGCCCGACAAGATTGACGCACTGACGACCGAGATTGCTGACTTGGAAGCGGCGCTGGCCGACCCGACACTCTTCACCCGCGACCCGGAAGGCTTTGCCAAGGTGACCGGGAAACTCACAACGGCCCGCGAGGCCTTGTCAGCGGCGGAAGAGCGCTGGCTGGACCTCGAGTCGGCGCGCGAAGCGCTCGCCGAATGAGCAGCGACGCCCCCACCGCCGAGTCCGCGCTGAAGCCGCTCGATCTTTGCGTCATCATCGGCGTCATGGCGATCTGGGGCCTCAACTTTGCGGTCGCCAAGACCGGGCTCGAAGAACTGCCGCCCATGCTTTTCATGGCGCTGCGTTTCCTGCTGGTGGCGGTGCTGCTGCTGCCTTTCGCCAAGCTGCCAAAGGGGCAATGGCTGCCACTGCTCGGCATCTCCTTCACCCTCGGCATCCTGCACTTTTCCTTCATGTTCACCGGACTGATAACGCTGGATGCCGCAACAGCCGCCATCGCCATCCAGTTGCAAGTGCCCTTTGCGGCGCTGCTCGCCGCTTTCTTCTTCAACGACAAGCTCGGCTGGCGGCGCGGCCTCGCCATGCTGCTGGCCTTCGCCGGGGTCGCCATTATCGCCGGAGAGCCGCGGCTGAACGGCCAGTACCTGGCCCTGGCCTTCGTCATCTTCGCCGCCTGCATGTGGTCGGTCGCCAATGTGCAGATCAAGCGGCTCGGCCCGATCGACGGCTTCACCCTCAACGCCTGGATCGGCGTTTTTGCCACGCCGCAGCTTGCTCTGGCCTCGCTGTTGCTGGAGGACGGCCAATGGGCAACGCTCCAGGCTGCAAGCTTCTGGGCCTACTTCGCCATCGTCTATCAGGCGGTGGCGGTGGTGGTGATCGGTTACGGCGCCTGGTACTGGCTGCTGCGCCGCTACCAGATGAATCAGATCATGCCGTCCATGCTCTTGATCCCGGTCTTCGGGGTGCTGTCGGGTATCGTCTTCCTGGGCGAGAGCCTGACCCTGAACCTGATCCTGGGCGGTCTGCTGACGGTCGGCGGGGTCGCCATCATCATCCTGCGCCGCCCAAAAGCAACGGCGCCGGAAGCCGGACGGGTCTGAATTCGAATTACGACAACCAGAGAAGAAAGCTAAGATGTCTATGCTTTCAAGCAAGTCCGTCCTGATACCCATCGACGTCCAACAAGCCTTCGACGATCCGGTCTGGGGCCGGCGCAACAACCGGGAGATGGAACAGCGCGGCCTCGCCCTCCTGGCCGCCTGGCGCGCAGCAGCCCGCCCGGTGATCAACGTGAAGCACAACTCCGTCGAACCCGACTCCACGCTGCGCCCGGATCGGCCGGGCAATGCCTTCAAGCCGGGCTTCGAACCACAGGACGGGGAAGCCCTGATCGAGAAGACCGTGAATGCCGCCTTCATCGGCACGACCCTGGAAGCCGATCTCCGCGGCCAGGGCATTGAACAGATCGTTCTCTTCGGCATCACCAGCGATCAATGCGTCTCCACCACCGCCAGGGTCGGCGCCAACCTGGGTTTCGACGTCCTGGTGGTCGGCGATGCCTGTGTGGCCTTCGACCAAAAAAGCCCCGAGGGTGAGGCCGTCAGCGCCGAGGACATACATCTGGCCCACCTCACCACCCTCAACACCGAGTTCGGCCGGGTGGTGAACAGTGCTGCGGTGATCGCCGCCCTCGATTGAGACAGAGTCCTGGGCTAGACTCCGGTCTTTCCTGTATCAGAGTCGCTCATGACCGGCCTGCAAATTCACGAACGCCCCTCGCCCAATCATGATGCCCGTCCGGCGGGGCAGGCCGTGGATATCCTGCTGCTGCATTATACGGGCATGGAGAGCGGCGAGGCGGCACTGGCGCGGATGTGCGACCCCGAGGCCAAGGTCAGCGCCCACTACTGCGTTGAAGAGGACGGGCGGGTGTTCCAGCGGGCCGGCATCGGGGTCGCCAGCATCTTCCTGCGCCACCCCAAGACGAGGGCGGCGGAAGCGGAGCGGTAACAGACCACCGGCGCTCTTGGATTCAAGCCCATGAGACAGCGCAACAAACCAATGGCCGCCTGGCGCAACGCTGCAATCCCAAGTGCAGGCCGCGAGGTGAAGGCAATCGATTTGCTGTCGCCTCGGCCGACCTCGGTAATGCCGCATTCAAAAGCTGCGGCTAGAAGCGATGCTTGCCTTTGACGCTCGCGCCATCGGACTGGCCCTTCGGGCCATCCGGTTCGAACGGCTCAAATTTTATCAAGCAGTGGGTTCAGGGACACCAACGATTCTTTGCCCAACTCAGCAAAATCTGTCAAATCTCCGACTTCTTCTTCGCTCGAGTGAGAACTCAAAACGGGTTGTGCGACTCCTAACTGCAAGGACGGGTCTTCGAAATATGCCCGGCTATGTCCGTTGTCGGTCGAAGAGATGCTGATTTCCAGGTTCACGTTGAAATCATCATAGGTTTTATCTTCTAGGCCATAGTCTTTCAGATTCAGGCCATTTTCCGGCGACGTAGCCATGAACAGTGCCGTCCCATCTACAGAAGTGTGGACGGCCTCGAGTTTCTCCAAAGACAAGAGCCGACGCTCCTGGTCTGCATTCCCGGCCCCAGGATCGGCAATCCAGATGCCGCTCACCTTTCCTGTTTCGTCCCGTTCCGCGGAAAACGCCACCACAAAATGATCCGGGGCCCTGGGAGTTGGAATCGTCTTGCCGGGGTCCTCTGACTCCTTTGCCGGAGACTGTCCCCACAGTCTCTCGGAGTTCACGTTCAAGAGGACCGGATATCCTCTTTCGAGGCGCGCGGTGATGATCTTCGCGACCTTGGCGTTCTTCATCTCTGAATAGGGATTCCTCTTGAGGGCAAGGGCTTCATCCTTGTCATTTCTGGCCTTTTTCTTCTCGGCCCTTTTGTCTCGCTTCTCGTAGATGTTTTGGCTTACATCTTTCCAGCGAACCGTTGACCTAACGCTCTTTATTTCAAAGGGGATTCCCACAAGGTGCAACATCCTGACCGTGTTCAATGTAGAAATCCCGTACTTTGCATCGATGTCGATCAGTTCGGCCGCCTCAAGAACGTGTTTTTCTCGAATGTCCTTTGCGGGTAGGTTTTCCTGTTGGTTACGTTTCTTCTCGGGAATGAAGTTGTACATCATTGTGATGCAGGCCGCGCCGCAGGTGCCGTATCGTTTCTTTCGCTCTTCGCCGGACTGAGACTCTTGAGACGTTGTTCCGGATCCGCCGCCCAGCGTCTGACGGCAATAGACTGCCTTCATTTTGGATTTATTGTTCTCAAGCTGTTGCGTCTTCGCAGCGGCTGCGGCGCGTTGCACAACGTCCTTCACATAGCTTCCCGTGATGCCTTGGCGCACGCCACGCGAAGCGACTTCCTTCGTCAAGGTATCTCTAGCGGTACTGGAGATGTCGATCTTCGACAGCCACGCATTCAGTTGATCTTTGTTCGATTTGAGTATCTTCGGGTCTTGGTATCGGCCCGTTTTCAACGTCCATTTCGTGGACACACTTAGCTTGCCTTTGGCGCCATAGACTTCCTTAAATTTCTTGGCACCCTTATCCTCGGCCTCCTGCAACACCTTGTCGGGTTCGATCGCACCAGTGCTCGAGAACAGGTGTACGCCTCTTCCTACGTTTCCTGGATCTGAGGGCATTGCTCACTCCAATGGTCAAGTTGGCCTGTCCGTTTGGCTCAAGAACCTCGCCAGTTCTATGCCCAGACGCCACGATCTCCAGCTTGCGGCGCAGCGGTGATGTCGCTGTCTGATCCTCTGTGTTCCGAGAGGCGATCGATCACTTGCTCCCAACTCTTGGTTATGCCTGTCAGATTCTCGATGATCGTCACCAATGTGCTTGGATCACACATCGATGTTCGTATCTCGTAGAACGTCACAAGCTCGCCATCGCTCGCGTCCTGTGCCAGGAGCGATCCCCCCTGTTGGTGATTGACGAAATTCAATGACAGGGCGGCACGGTAGAATTCGGCAGGCGCATCGCTTGGCACCTCGCCGATGAATGAGCGAAAAACAAACAGATCGCGTTCCTCGTCCAATTCGGCGTGAAGCATTACGTCATGCTCGCAGTGAATGCCCCAACTGCATTCGCCATCGTGGACGATAGTGAGGATTTCCTGTGATTGCGGCCCGAGCTCGGCGAAAAGCTGTTGTGCGGCACGTTGAGTGATCATTTTCCGTCTCACACTCTGTGGTTGGCTCAGGAGCGACAGCAGCCACCCCCTTAGGTCGATTCGCTCATATCACACTGCAACCAGAAAAAGTGTGACGATTTCGTCCGAGTTTCGTGGAATGGCTACACTTCGACGCTTTCGGTAGGCGATTCCATCGATCAGTGCGCCTCCACCACAGCACGAGTAACCACGCAAGCGCCGCCCTGGGCTGAAGGGCAATCCTGGGCTAGAGTCTCCGCAATCCCGACGGAGACCTCTTTGCTGGACCGCAGATGACAGGCTTGCCGATTACCGAGCGCCCCTCGCCCAACCATGACGCCCGCCCCGCCGGGCAGGCGGTGGACATCCTGCTGCTGCACTACACCGGCATGGAAAGCGGCGCGGCGGCGCTGGCGCGGATGTGCAACCCCGAGGCCAAGGTCAGCGCCCATTACTGCGTCGAGGAAGACGGCCGGGTGTTCCAGCTTGTCGGCGAGGACCGCCGTGCCTGGCACGCCGGACTGGCGCGTTGGCAGGGGGCTGAGGATATCAACGCCCGCTCTGTCGGCATCGAGATCGTCAATCCCGGCCACGAGTTCGGCTACCGCCCCTTCCCCGCCGCACAGATGGCCTCGGTCACCGCCCTGGCCCAGGGCATTCTTGCCCGCCATGCGATCCCGGCGGCGCGGGTCCTTGGGCATTCCGACGTCGCCCCCCTGCGCAAGGAAGATCCCGGCGAACTCTTCGACTGGCCGGGGCTGGCGGCAGAGGGAATCGGACTCTGGCCGGCGCCGGACGCGCCCGCCGATGACATCTTGCCAGCCGATGCGGTCCCCGCCGCCCTCACCGAAGTCGGTTACGGTTTTATCGATAAGGATCCGGCGGCGGTGATCCGTGCTTTCCAGCGCCGCTATCGCCCGGCGGCGGTTACCGGCGAGGCCGACACGGAAACCCGGCAACGGCTGTCGGCACTCTTGGCGCTGCTGAAAGAAAATGCCTCCGGCTGACTCATGAAACCTGGATCTGGCTGGCGGCGTCGTCCACCAGATCGGTAATCGAGTCGACTCTGCCCGTACCGCTGCCGACGAGAGTCAGCGAAGCGCCGTTGTCGAAAGCAACGACGACATCGCCGCCGCTGCCGCTGTCGGTGACATCGCTGATCGCCGCGTTCAGATCCTTCAGATCGATATCCGAGTCTGAATCAGAATCGATCAGATCGGTGAAGGACAGCACGTCCCCCCACTTCTGAAAGTCGGTGATCCGGTCGTCGCCGTCGCCGCCGGACTGGTCCATTTTCCGGAACACGAAGGTGTCGCGGCCGCTGCCGCCGGTCAGGCTGTCGTCGCCGTCCCGCCCGGCGAGGCGGTCATTGCCGCGCCCTCCGACGAGCACGTTGCCGCCGGCGTCGCCGACCAGCGTGTCATTGCCGTTGCCGGCCACCGCGTTCTCGATGGAAACCAGATCCTCGCTCTGGGTACCCTGATGCGCCTTGCCGTCGGTCAGGTCGATCCGCCAATCGACCGGTGCGTTGCTGTAGTCCGCCGTGTCGTTGCCGCCGCCGCCGTTCAGGGTGTCGCGCCCGGCGCCGCCGCAAAGCAGGTCGTCACCGGCCTGGCCCAGCAGGCGGTCGTTCCCGGCCAGGCCGTGCAGCGCGTCGTCACCGGCGCCGCCGGCCAGGGTGTCCGCCTCCAGCCCACCGACCAAAGTGTTGTTGCCGGAGAGATCGCGCACCGGCGGTGCCACCACGTCGTCCAGCGCATAGGCCCGGACATGGTCGACCTTCATCTCGCCCGGTGTCGACAGGCCGTTCACCGGTGCCCCGGCGATGCCGCCGACCGCCAGATTGAACAGCATATACATCGGCTGATGCATGTCGTCCGGCGTCTGAGTGCGGGCAACCTCGACGCCGTCGAAGTACCAGACGATCGCGTCCGGACCCCAGAGTACGCCGTAGTCATGAAAACCGCTGGTATCATCAACCCTGGCCACCCGGTCGTCGATGACATGGCTGCCGGTGGCGTTGCTGTGCGCGGTCAGGATGAGGTCGTTGGGATTCTGCCCACGCGTTTCGATAACATCCAATTCCGGCGGCCAAGCACCGTCCGCCGGCAGCAACCAGAAGGTCGGCCAGAGCCCCTGCCCCTCGGGCATGTCGGCCCGGATCTCGAAGTAGCCGTAGGTCTGCGCAAAGCTCTCATAGCTGGTGAGCATGCCGGAGGTGTATTGATAGCCCTCGATCTCCGGACGGATGGCCGCCGGCGCCGGGCGCGCCGTGATGGTCAGCACACCGTCGTCGATGCTGAAGGGATTGACGCTGCGGGTCGGCCCGTAGTCGCGGTCGATGTACCACTGCAGCTCGTTGTTGCCTTCCAGGGTGGAGCCGTTCTCAGCCCCCCACCAATAGTTCGTATCCCAGGTGCCGCTGCTGCCGTCCCAGAGGTCGAGGCTATCGAAGTCGTCCTTGAAGGTCAGCGAGAGATCCGAAAAGTTGAGGCCGAGTTGAAACTGGCCGCTGCTGAGATCGGCTGCGGTGGTGTCGGCGAGCACCAGGATCTCGCCGCCGCCGAGATTGATCTGAAGATCGTCATCGCGCTGCACCATCCTGCCGCGCAGTTCGCTGAAGGAACTGAAATCATAGCCGGTCAGGCGGAGGGTGTCGTCGACACTGAAATCGAGGATAAGGTCGCTGCCGTTGCCCTGATCGACGACGAAGATGTCGCCGCCGTCCCCGCCGCGCAGCACATCGTCGCCGCCGCGGCCGTCCAGAGTCTGCTGTCCGTCACCACCGATGATGATGTTGTCGAGGGCGTTGCCGAAAGCCGCGCGGTCCGCACCGGTCACTTCCAGATTCTCGATGTTCTTCGGCAGGGTGTAACTCATCCAGGTTTCGACAGAATCGATTCCCTGGTTGTCGCTCTCGAAAGCGCGGTTGATCCCGGAGTAGAGATAATAGACGTCGTCACCGGCGCCGCCGTAGAGGGAGACGTTTACATCCGCCTCGCCCCACATGTTGTCGTTGCCGGTGGTGCCGCGCAGTTCAGGCTGGCCGCTCGTCGCCGTGAAGTTCTCGGTCGCTGCCGCGCTGTAGGAAAGAGGGATGCCTCTGGCATTCAAGACTGTGCTCATCGCGTTTCGCTATCCTGCGTATCGTCTGTTGCAACATGTCTTCCCTTAGTTCTTCCGCCCGCTGTTCGGGCCGAGATTTCCGACTGCTCCTGTCTGCCTTTCTTGCTGCCTGATTCTCCCAAAACAAGCAGCGGCGTTGTTGTGCCGCCCGTTCTGCCTGGAACGCCCTGACACAGCAACCCAAGGGCGCCGCTTGTCTCAAATTTCTCCTAAAGGTTACCGCTTCCTTAACGCCGCCCCATTGGTGTCACAGAGACATCAGGAGACGAGGATCTGGCTGGCCGCATCCTCGACGAGATCGCTAATCGAGGCGATTGCGCCCGTGCCCGCACCGAGGAAAGTCAGCGAGGACCCGTTGTCGAAGGAGACGAAGACCTTGCCGCCGCCCTCGGTGACATCGGTGATCGCGGCGCCGAGGTCATCCAGATCGATATCGCCGTCGCCGTCGGCGTCGATCAGGTCGTGGAACGAGAGGATGTCCGACCCTTTCTGGAAGTCGAGAATGCGGTCGTGGCCTGCGCCGCCGGCTTGATCGAGCCCACCGAAGACGAAGGTGTCGGCGCCGCTGCCGCCGGTCAGGCTGTCGTCACCACCGCGACCCACCAGCCGGTCGCGTCCCTTGCCGCCGGAAAGGGCGTTGCTGCCTGCGTCGCCGGCCAGGGTGTCGTTGCCGTGACCGCTGACCGCGTTCTCGATGGAAATGAGGGTCTCGACCCGCGCGCCGTAGACGGCGGTCCCGGCGGCAAGATCGATATGCCAAGCAACCGGCGCGTTGGCGTAGTCCACCGTGTCGTTGCCGGCGCCGCCGTCCAGCGTATCAAGGCCGGCGCCACCGACGAGCCGGTCGTCGCCGCCAAGGCCTCTCAGTAAATCGTCGCCACCCTTGCCGCGCAGATGATCGTCGCCGGCACCGCCGGTCAGGTTGTCGTCACCCTTGCCGCCGAGCACGGTTCGGTCACCCGGCGGCGGGGCGTCGTCGAGGGCATAGGCCCGGATGTAATCGATCTTCATTTCGCCAGGCGTCGCCAGGTTGTCGGCTGGCGCACCGGCGATGCCGCCGACCGCAAGGTTGGCGATCATGTACATCGGTTCGTGCATGTCAGCAGGCGTTGCCGTGCGGCCGACCTCGGTACCGTCGTAGTACCAGACGATTTCCTCCGGCCCCCAGAGCACGCCGTAGGTATGAAAGCCGCCGACGTCGGCGACATGGGCGATACGGTCGTCGATGGTGTGATCGCCGCTGGCTTCGCTGTGGGCCGTGAGGATCAGATCGTTGGGGTTCTGCCCGCGCAGTTCGATGACATCGAGTTCAGGCGGCCAGGAACCGTCGGCCGGGATCAGCCAGAATGACGGCCAGAGCCCCTGCCCCTCCGGCATGTCGGCGCGGATCTCGAAGTAGCCGTAGGTCTGGGCGAAACTCTCGTAGCTGGTCAGCATGCCGGAGCTGTAGTGAAAGCCGTTGATCTCCGGCCTGATCGCCTGCGGTGCCTGCTCCGCGGTAATGGTCAGGACGCCGTCGGCAATGCTGAAGGGATTCACGGCAGCGGTCGGTCCATAGTCATGGTCGATGTACCACTGCAGTTCGTTGTTGTTCGGCAGCGTGCTGCCGTTGGGCGCACCCCACCAGTAGTTCGTATCCCAGGTGCCGTTCTGCCCGTCCCAAAGATCGAGGCTGTCGAATTCATCGGCAAAGGTCAGCGCAAAGTCCGAGAGATCGAGACCGAGCTGAAACTGTTCGGCGCTGAGCCGGTCGACGCTTGTGTCGGCGAGCACGAGGAACTCGCCGCCGCCGAGTTCGATCCAAACGTCGCCATCGGACTGGCTGGTCCTTTCCAGCAAAGCATCAAAAGAATTGATCTCGTAACCGGTGAGACGCAGGACATCATCGGCGCTGAAATCGAGGATCAGGTCGCTGCCGTTGCCCAGGGTGACGGCGAAAATGTCAGAGCCGCCACCCCCTATCAGCACATCGTCGCCGCCGCGGCCGTCCAAAGTCTGACGGCCCGAGCCGCCGGTGATGATGTTGTCCGTCGCGTTACCGAAGGCAAAACGGTTGTTGCCGGTGACGACGAGATTCTCGATCTCTTCGGACAGCCGGTAGCTCATCCAGGTATCGACGGTGTCGATGCCTTCGTCTTCGGACTCGAAGGCCCGGTTCCGGCCGGAGTAGAGATGATAGATGTCGTCGCCGGCGCCGCCGTACATGGCGACCGTCACCGCGGACTGGCCCCAGAGGCTATCGTGGGTTGCCGTACCGTGAAGTTCGGGTGTCCCGGCGCTTGCCGTGCGGTGGTTGATGGAACTGGCGCTATAGGAAAGGGGAATGCCCCTGGCATTGAAGATGGTGCTCATCGAATCTCGCTATCCTGCGTGTCTCGTGTCGCAACGAAGCCTCCCTGCACTGTCCCGCTTGAAGCGGACGCCGTTCCTGGCGCCGGTTAGGCGGCTGCGGCGGCGTTTCAAGTGAAACAACGCGCCGCAATCAGGGATTGCCGTTTCTTCGATTTTTACCGCTGAGGATTACCCGCGACTTAACCAGCGGCGATGAAGGCTGTGACTTAAATATGTCCGGCCACAATGCGTGACGTTGCGCGACATACGGCTTCATGCGGAGAGGCTTTCACCCCCTCCCCATCCCTCCCCCGTCGAAGGGGGAGGGCGACTATTTTGGAGGGCGGATGAAATCTCCTCCCCCCTTTGACGGGGGGAGGCCGGGAGGGGGGTGAGCAGCGCACTCGACTCTCAGCCGAACTACTGATTGACCTGACCGGCGGCAAAGCCTAGCTGTGGGGGGCCAGACGGTCGGATGGCCGCCTTTGCCGCTGTTTCGCAGTGGCGGGGGAGGAAAGTCCGGGCTCCACGGAGACAGGGTGCCGGGTAACGCCCGGCGGGGGCGACCCCAGGGAAAGTGCCACAGAAAGCAAACCGCCGGTCTTTGGACAGGTAAGGGTGAAAGGGTGCGGTAAGAGCGCACCGCGCCCCCGGCAACGGGGGCGGCAGGGCAAACCCCACCCGGAGCAAGATCAAGTAGGGACGGCCGGGCC
>JANQMC010000105.1 GCA_028280305.1 Pelagibius sp.
GCAGCAGCGACATGATGGTGACCATCACCATCGGAAAGAGGAAGAACGAAACGAGCACGATGGCCCCGACGGCCGCGGCATCCACGAACCAGCTCAACAGGCTGAGCCAGAAGCCCTCGCCGGACCAGCCGCGAACCCAGGCCAGCAGCCAGTCTCCGGCCCAATCCAGGGCAAACCAGGAGCCCAGCCAGAGCAGGATGAAGGTCACCAGCGAAAACAGCAGCGATCGGTTGAAAACGCGGCGGAAGGCCGGATCGAAGGATTGGCGAAAGGCGCGGGAGAGAGCTTGAAACATGGCCGGATATGTAGCCTGCAACAGCCCCTGCGACAAGGGAGCCAAACCTTTGGTAGAGCCGGGGCCCGGGCCCGCGCCTTTCCGGCGGGCCGCGGCGGATTCCCGTGAACGCCGGGGCGGGACACGGCAGGGCTTGCCGCCACGCTCAAGGGGCTCTAAAAGGAGCCGCGATTGCGGTTTTTCTCCCCTAAACGAGCATTTTGGGGCGCAGGCATACGACCTGACAGATTTGGCTGACGTATTTGGTCCGGGCGCGATGAAGCGTCGGGACCCCGCAAGGTTTGACCAAGAACTGAAGCAAGAGATCCCATGACTGCGCCGAAAATCGATGTCGTCGGCATCGGCAATGCCCTCGTCGATGTCCTCAGCAAGACCGACGATGCCTTTCTGGAGGCTCATCGGATCAACAAGGGCAGCATGACCCTGATCGACGAGCTGCGGGCGGTGGAGCTTTATGACGCCATGGGCCCGGCGGTCGAGGTTTCCGGCGGTTCGGCGGGCAACACCGCCGCGGGGGTTGCTTCCCTGGGCGGCAAGGCCGTGTTTCTGGGCAAGGTGCGCGACGACCAGCTCGGCACCATCTTCACCCATGATATCCGCGCCACCGGCGTCGGCTTCGACACCCCCCATGCGACCATGGGCCCGGCCACCGGCCGTTCCATGATCCTGGTGACCCCGGATGCGGCGCGTTCCATGAACACCTATCTCGGCGCCGCCGTCGAATTCGGCCCCGATGACGTGAACGAGGCCCAGGTTGAGGCGGCGCAGGTGACTTACATGGAGGGTTATCTCTGGGACTCGCCTTCGGCCAAGGCGGCGTTCCTGAAGGCCGCCGGTCTCGCCCACGGCGCCGGGCGCAAGGTCTCCCTCACGCTTTCCGATCCCTTTCTGGTGGATCGCTACAAGGAGGAGCTGAAGGAATTCGTCACCCGGCATGTCGATATCGTTTTCGCCAATGAGGAAGAAGTCTGCGGGCTTTTCGATGCGCCGGACTTCGACGCGGCCCTGCAGGAGATGCGCCACCTTTGCGACGTGGCCGCCCTGACCCGCAGCGAAAAGGGCGCGGTCATCGTCAGCGGCCAGGAGGTGCATGTGGTGGATGCGGCCCCGGTGCCCGAGGTGGTCGACACCACCGGCGCCGGCGACCTCTTCGCCGCCGGTTTCCTCTTCGGCATCACCAACGGCTACGGCCTCTACGACAGCGGGCGCATCGGCGCCATCGCCGCGGCAGAGGTGATTTCTCACGTCGGCGCGCGGCCGGAACAAAATCTCGCGGAATTGATCGCCGGCCAGCTCGGCCCGGCGCAGGCACAGCGGGCCTAGAAGGCCCCTCTTTGGAAGGCAGAGGCAAAACCATGACGGTTCAAGCCGAAAACATTCGCAACATTGCGATCATCGCCCACGTCGACCACGGCAAGACGACGCTGGTCGACGAACTGCTGAAGCAGTCCGGCACCTATCGCAGCAACCAGCAGGTGACTGAGCGTGCCATGGACTCCAACGACCTGGAGCGTGAGCGCGGCATCACCATTCTCGCCAAGTGCACGGCGGTGACCTGGGACGGGATCAAGATCAACATCGTCGACACCCCGGGCCACGCCGACTTCGGCGGCGAGGTGGAGCGCATTCTCTCCATGGTCGACGGGGTCCTCTTGCTGGTCGATGCCGCCGAAGGGCCGATGCCGCAGACCAAGTTCGTCACCGCCAAGGCCCTGGCCCGCGGCTTGAAGCCCATCGTGGTGGTGAACAAGGCCGACAAACCCGACGCCCGGCCGCATTGGGTCCACGACCAGGTCTTCGATCTTTTCGTGGCGCTGGAGGCTTCCGACGAGCAGCTCGACTTCCCGATGCTCTTCGCCTCCGCCAAAGAAGGCTGGTCGGTCGCCGATCTCGACGACGAACGCAAGGACCTGCACAGCCTCTTCGATCTCATCGTCGACCATGTAAAGGCGCCGGTGGCCGAAGCGACGGGGCCTTTCGCCATGCTGGCCACGACCCTGGAGGCCGACAACTTCCTGGGCCGCATCCTGACCGGCCGTGTGCACAGCGGCACGGCGAAACTGAACATGCCGGTGAAGGTGATGCGCCGCGACGGCACCTCCGTTACCGGCGGGCGGTTGACCAAGCTGCTGTCCTTCAACGGCCTGAAGCGCGAACCGGTGGAAGAAGCCGCCGCCGGCGACATCGTCGCCATCGCGGGGTTGAGCGACGCGACGGTCGCCGACACCATCTGCGCGCCGGAGTTCGAGGCGGCGCTGGCGTCCCAGCCGATCGACCCGCCGACCCTGGCGATGACCTTTTCGGTGAACGATTCCCCGCTGGCCGGGCAGGAGGGGGACAAGGTCACCTCCCGCATGATCCGCGACCGCCTGGCGCGCGAAGCCGAGGGCAACGTCGCCATCCGCATCACCGAGACCGAGGACAAGGATGCCTTCGAGGTGGCCGGGCGCGGCGAACTGCAACTCGGCGTGCTGATCGAAACCATGCGCCGCGAGGGCTTCGAGCTTTCGATTTCCCGCCCCCGTGTTTTGTTCCGCAACGACCCGGACAGCGGTCAGCGCATGGAGCCGATCGAAGAGGTCCAGGTCGACGTCGACGAGGACTACTCCGGCGTGGTGGTCGAAAAGATGGGTCTGCGCAAGGCCGAGCTGACCGACATGCGGCCGTCGGGCGGCGGCAAGACCCGCCTGACCTTCCTGGCCCCGGCGCGCGGGCTGATCGGCTATCACGGCGAATTCCTGACCGACACCCGCGGCACCGGTATCATGAACCGGGTGTTCCACAGCTATGCGCCCTACAAGGGCGCCATCCAGGGACGGCGCAACGGCGTGCTGATTTCCAACGGCACCGGAAAGGCTGTACCCTATGCGCTCTGGAACCTGGAGGAGCGCGGCGAAATCTTCATCGATCCCGGTAAGCCGGTTTACGAAGGCATGGTGATCGGCGAGCACAGCCGCGGCAACGACCTTGAAGTGAACCCGATGAAGGCCAAGCAGCTCACCAACATGCGCGCCTCCGGCAAGGACGAGGCGGTGCGCCTCACCCCGCCGCGGGTGATGAGCCTGGAGCAGGCCCTGGCCTATATCGCCGACGACGAACTGGTGGAGGTAACGCCCCAGTCGATCCGCCTGCGCAAACGCCTGCTCGATCCGCATGCGCGCAAGAAAGAGAGCCGAATCAAGGATGCCGGCTGAGGGTTTAGACCAAAAACCGCCAGCCGCCCGGCGCTCCTGGGGCGAGGCCTTCGAGGTCTATCTGCACCCCCGCGTCATCGGCATGCTGTTCCTCGGCTTCTCCGCCGGTCTGCCTTTCCTGCTGCTTTTCTCGACGCTGTCGTTCTGGCTGCGTGAGGTTGGCGTAAGTCTCTCGACCATCGGTCTGTTTTCCTGGGTCGGCATCACCTTTTCCATCAAGGTCTTTTGGGCGCCGGTGGTCGACCGTCTGGCGATCCCGCCCTTCACCACTGTGCTGGGCAAGCGCCGGGGTTGGATGCTGATCGCGCAGATCGGCATCGCCGCCGGTTTACTGGGTATCGCCTACACCGATCCGTCGCAGGACCTCGAGACCATCGTCTACTTTGCCCTCCTGGTCGCTTTCGCTTCGGCGACCCAGGACATCGCCATCGACGCCTACCGCATCGAAGCGGTGGAAAAATCCCTGCAAGGCGCCATGGCCGGCACCTATCAGGTCGGCTACCGCTTCGGTTTGATCGCCGCCGGCGCCGGCGCGCTTTACATCGCCAGCTTTACCTCCTGGCCATTGGCTTACACCGTTATGGCGGCGCTTGTGGGGGTGGGTATGGCAACCGTCCTGATCATCCGCGAGCCTGAAGTGACCCGCGATCAGGCGACCCTGCTGCGCGAGGCTGCGCTTTTGCGGAAGATTGAGGGAGACAATCGGAAGGACGGCGTTCTCCACCGCCTGCTGGCCTGGATCTCCGGCGCCGTGGTCAGCCCGCTCGTGGACTTCTTCGCCCGCAATGGATCTTTTGCCTTGGTGATCCTGGCTTTTGTCGGACTCTACCGGCTTTCGGACATCACGCTCGGGGTGATGGCCAATCCCTTCTACATCGATATCGGATTCACCAAGGAAGAGATCGCCAATATCGCGAAGCTTTACGGGGTGATCGCAACCCTGGTCGGTGCGCTCCTGGGCGGTATCCTGGTGGTGCGCATCGGTCTGCTGCGGTCGCTGCTGGTGGGCGCCATTCTGGTGGCGGCGACCAACCTTGTCTTCGCCCTGCTTGCCGTCGTCGGCAACGACACCATCATGCTGACTCTGGCGATAAGCGCAGACAATGTTTCCGCTGGCCTCGCCGGCTCCGTTTTCATCGCCTATCTCTCCAGCCTCACGAACACGGCCTATACGGCGACGCAATACGCCCTCTTCTCTTCGCTGTTTACGCTGCCCGGCAAGATCGTCGCCGGCGGCTCCGGTTTCGTGGTCGAGTCTGTCGGCTACGTGAATTTTTTCTTCTACGCATCCGCGTTAGGCATTCCGGCAATTCTGCTGGTGCTCTATCTCATGTATCATTACCGGCAGAAGGAAGCCTCGGCTTCTCCGACATCCGAGCCGGTACATGAGCAACAATCCTAAGTCCGGGCCTGATTCCCGTATAGAAGTTCATCCAGGCGACATCACGCAGTTGGACGTCGATGCCATTGTGAACGCGGCCAATGCGCGGCTGCAGCCGGGCGGTGGGGTTTGCGGTGCGATTCACCGTGCGGCGGGCCGCAACCTGCGCGAAGCCTGCGCCGCCATCGGGGGCTGCAAGACCGGCGATGCCGTGCACACCGACGGCTTCGATCTGAAAGCCCGCTATGTCATTCACACCGTCGGGCCGGTCTGGCGCGGCGGCAAACAGAACGAGGAAGCGCTGCTGGCGTCCTGCTACCGCACCTCCTTGAAGATCGCCAAACAGATCGGGGCGCGTTCCCTCGCCTTCCCCGCCATCTCCACCGGTGTCTATGGCTTTCCCTTCGGCCTAGCGGCGGAGATCGCCGTCGCCACGGTGCGCGACTTTCTGAGCGCGGAAGAAGCGGTTGAAAAAGTGGTGTTCTGCACCTTTGGTGCCGAGGCGGAAATCACCTATCAAAAGGTGCTGGCGCGCGTTACTGCGGGTGGCGCCGCCTGATCCAGATCATCGCCCCGTCATGAAGGGGTGCTAGACTGAAGCCTGATAGAGCGCGTTGTTTTCAAACGACAAAGGCAGGCTGCTGTTTCGTGACCGTCCGCAATCTCGACGCCCTTTTTGAGCCCAAATCGGTTGCCCTGGTGGGCGCCAGCCGGCGGCCCGGTTCGCTGGGCGCGGTGCTGGCGCGCAACCTCTTTACCGGCGGCTTTCAGGGCCCGATCATGCCGGTTCATCCGCGCCACGAGGCGATAGAAGGCGTCCTCGCCTACCCCTCCGTCGAGGCCCTGCCCCAGGCGCCGGATCTCGCGGTGATCGCCACGCCGCCGGAAACCGTGGCCGGGCTGGTGAAGGCTTTCGGCGACCGCGGCACCCGCGCCGCCGTCATCATCACCGCCGGTTTCGGTGAAGGCGACTTCGTAGAGGGTGGAGCTGCGGGGGAGACCCGGCGTCAGGCGATCCTGGATGCCTCGAAGCCCAACCTCCTGCGCCTCGTCGGCCCGAACTGTCTGGGCATGATGGTGCCGGGCATCGGCCTCAATGCCAGCTTCTCCCATCTCGCACCGCTGCCCGGCGACCTCGCCTTCGTCACCCAGTCCGGCGCCATGGTCACCGCGATGCTGGACTGGGCGACGCCGCGCGGTATCGGCTTTTCCAAGATCGTCTCCCTCGGCGACAAGGCCGACGTCGACTTCGGCGACCTGCTGGATTACCTGGCGATGGACGTCAAGACCCGCGCCATCTTGCTCTACATCGAATCCGTCGTCCATGCGCGGAAGTTTCTCTCCGCCGCGCGCATTGCCGCGCGCAACAAGCCCGTGATCGTGGTGAAGGGCGGACGCCATGCCGAGGGCGCCGCCGCTGCGGCTTCTCACACCGGGGCGCTGGCCGGGGCCGATGCGGTTTACGATGCGGTCTTCGCCCGCGCCGGCCTGCTCAGGGTCTACAGCCTGAACGAACTCTTCGACGCGGCGGAGACCCTGGCCAACCTTTCACACCAGCGGCGCCGGCCCGATGGCAGCGCGCGGCTGGCGATCCTCACCAACGGGGGCGGCCTGGGGGTTTTGGCCACCGATGCCCTGATCGACGAAGGCGGACGGCTTGCGCTGCTGTCGCAGGAAACGAAGCAGGCGCTGGATGCCTGCCTGCCAGCGACCTGGAGCGGCGCCAACCCGGTCGACATCATCGGCGATGCGCCCGGTGCGCGCTATCGCGACGCGCTGGAGGCGCTGCTGAAGGAGCCGGCGGCGGATGCGGTGCTGGTGATGCACTGCCCGACGGCGATTGCCTCGGCGCGCGATGCGGCGGAGGCGGTGGTGGAAACCCTGGCCAAGGCGGGCAAAGCGTCCAAGCCGGTTTTCACCGCCTGGGTCGGCGAACAGGCGGTGGCCGAGGCGCGGCGGCTTTTCGCCCGCGAAGGCATCGCCGGATACGACACGCCGGAACAGGCGGTGCGCGCCTTCATGCATCTGGAACACTATCGCCGCAATCAGGCGCTGCTGCGCCGGGTGCCCCATCCGGTGCCGGCGGCCGAGCAGCCCGACCGCTCCAGCGTGCGCCGGCTGCTTGAGAAGGCCCTGGCCGAGGAACGCGAATGGCTGAACGAGGCAGAGGCCAAGGCGGTGCTGCAGGCCTATAGCATCCCCGTGGTGGCGACCGAGGTCGTTGCGACGCCGGAAGCGGCCGCCGAAGCGGCGGCGGCAATCGGCGGACCGGTGGCGCTGAAAATCCTGTCGCGCGACATCACCCACAAGAGCGACCTGGGCGGTGTGGCTTTGGACCTGCAAGGCGAAGAGGCGGTTCGCGAAGCGGCGGAGACAATGAACCGGCGGATCGCCGAGGCCCAGCCGCAGGCGCGGCTGGAAGGCTTCACCGTGCAGGCGATGTGTCGCAGACCCAAGGCGCGGGAACTGATCCTCGGCGTCGTCGACGATCCCCAGTTCGGGCCGGTGATGCTGTTCGGCCAGGGCGGCACCGCGGTGGAGGTGATCGCCGACAAGGCGCTGGCCCTGCCGCCGCTGGATCCGATTCTGGCCCAGGCGATGATGGCGGAAACGAAAGTCTACCGTCTGTTGCAGGGCTATAGAGGAGAGGCCGCGGCGGCCCTCGACGAGATCGCTGCCTGCCTGGTCCGGCTCTCCCAACTGGTGGCCGACATGCCGGAGGTGGCGGAGGTCGATATCAATCCCTTGCTGGCCGATGCCGAGGGGGTCATCGCCCTGGATGCGCGCGTCCGTGTCCTGCCGCTTGCCGACCCCTTGGCACCACCGGCGGCCCGCCTGGCGATCCGCCCCTATCCGCGCGAGCTGGAACGCAACATCGTCCTACCGGACGGAAGCACCGTCTTCATGCGGCCCTTGCGGCCAAGCGACGCCGCGGCGCTGCGCGCCGGCTTTCGCGATCTCGATCCGGAAGACGTACGGATGCGCTTTCACACCCCGATAGGCAGCATGCCGGACGCCATGCTGGCGCGGCTGACCCAACTGGACTATGCCCGTGAAATGGCGCTGGCCGCTTTCGCCCAGCCCCCAACCAAGGCCCCGGGCAAAGCCGGCGACGGTCACGAGGGACTGGGGGTTGTGCGCCTCGCCGCCGATCCGGACAACCGGCGCGCGGAGTTCGCCATTCTCGTGCGTTCGGACAACAAGCGGCGCGGCCTGGGCTCGGCCATGATGCGGGCAATTCTGGATTACGCCGCTGACCGCGGTATCGGCGAGGTCTGGGGCTCGGTGCTGGCGGCCAACACCGCCATGCTGTCGCTCTGCCGCAAGCTCGGCTTTTCCCTGATCCGCGAAGAAGACGGGTTGGTTTATGTCAGCCGTCAAACCACGCAGGGGCGCGGCAATCAGGGCGGCGGTTAGGGTGCCGGACGGTCGAGCGAGTAGCCGGCGGAGCGGACGGTGCGAATGAGGTCGTCGTTGCCGTTCTGGTTCAGTGCCTTGCGCAGGCGGCGGATGTGCACGTCGACGGTGCGCGGCTCGACATAGACATCGCGGCCCCAAACCGAATCCAGCAACTGTTCCCGGGTGAAGACGCGGCCGGGATTTTGCATCAGATGGCGCAGCAGGCGGAACTCGGTCGGCCCCAGGTGGACATCATGCCCGCTCCGCCGCACGCGGTGGGCTGCCAGGTCCATGGCCAGATCCTCGAAGGCCAGCATCTCGCTGCTCAACTCCGGCTTGCTCCGGCGCAACACCGCATTGATGCGCGCGATCAGCTCGGCCGGTGAGAAGGGCTTGGTCATGTAGTCGTCGCAGCCGCTGTCGAGGCCGCGCAGCTTGTCGGTTTCCTCGCCGCGCGCCGTCAGCATGATGATCGGTACCCGCTTGGTTTCCGGTTTGCTGCGCAGCTGACGGCAGACCTCGATGCCGGACATCAGCGGCAGCATCCAGTCGAGCAGAATCAGGTCGGGCACTTCCTCGGCTGCGGCCACCAGGGCCTCCTCGCCGTCGCCCGCCGTATTCACGCGAAAGCCGGCGCCCTCGAGGTTGTAACGCAGCATGGTGACCAGGGCCTCCTGGTCTTCGATGATCAAAACAAGGGGTCTCACGCGCCCTCCTTCTCCGTCGTTTCGCCGTCCTCGGGCTCAACCACCTGGAAGCTGGACATATCGCTCTTCGGGCGGCCGCCCTCGATCCGCTCGCCGGTCGAGAGATAATAGGTCGTCTCGGCGATGTTGGTGGCGTGATCGCCGATGCGCTCTATGTTCTTGGCCACAAAGAGCAGATGGGTACAGGGCGTGATATTGCGAGGGTCTTCCATCATGTAGGTCAGCAGCTCGCGAAACAGCGCCGTATACATCTCGTCGACTTCCTCATCGCGGTGCCAGACGTCCATCGACCGATTTGCGTCGTGGTTGGCGTAGGCGTCGAGCACGTCCTTGATGATGGCCTGAACCAGCTTGGCCATGCGGGGGATGGAACGTGCCGCTTCGTGATGGGCCAGTTGGTTGAGGGCGATGGAGCGCTTGGCGATGTTCTTCGCGTAATCGCCGATGCGCTCCAGGTCGCTGGAGATCTTCAAGGCGGAGATGACTTCGCGCAGATCGTTGGCCATGGGCTGACGCAGGGCCAGGGTACGGATTGCGTTTTCGTCCAGTTCCAGGTCCATCTCGTCGATGGCTTCGTCGCCCTTTACCACGCGCTCGGCAAGCTCCGAATCGCGCTTTACCAGCGCGTCGATGGCGCCGGCGAGTTGTGCTTCCGCCACGCCGCCCATGCGCAGAACCACAGCGTTCAACTGCTGCAGTTCTTCATCGAAGGATTTAACGATGTGTTCGCTGTTCATAAGCTTTGGTCCTTCGGCTCTGCGCCGCGATCGCCTTGGGCTCGCCGCTTCGGATCAACCGAAGCGGCCGGTGATGTAACCCTGGGTGCGCTGATCGCGCGGGTTGGTGAAAAGCTGTTCGGTCTCGCTGACTTCGACCAGATCGCCGAGGTGGAAAAACGCGGTCTTCTGCGACACGCGGGCGGCCTGCTGCATGGAGTGGGTAACGATCACGATGGTGAAGTTCTGGCGCAGCTCGTCGATCAGCTCCTCAATGCGGGCGGTGGCGATGGGGTCGAGCGCCGAGCAGGGTTCGTCCATCAGGATCACCTCGGGATTGACCGCGATCGCGCGGGCGATGCAGAGACGCTGCTGCTGGCCGCCGGAAAGGCCGGTGCCCGGCGCCTGCAGGCGGTCCTTCACCTCTTTCCAAAGGCCGGCTTTGGTGAGGCTGATCTCAACGATGTCGTCGAGGTCCGACTTCGCTTCGGCGATGCCGTGCAGGCGCGGACCGTAGGCGATGTTGTCGTAGATCGATTTCGGAAAGGGGTTCGGCTTCTGAAACACCATGCCGACCCTTGCGCGAAGCTGCACCACGTCCAGGCCGCTGCGGTAGATATCGACATCGTCCAGGGTGATGTCGCCTTCCACCCGGCAGCCGTCGATCACGTCGTTCATCCGGTTGAGGCACCGCAGAAAGGTCGACTTGCCGCAACCCGAAGGGCCGATCAGCGAGGTCACCTGGTTTTCTTCGATATCCAGGTCGATGTTCTTCAGCGCCTTGGTTTCGCCGTAGTAGACGTCAACTTGGCGGGCGGTCATCTTGGGCGAGTTCCGCAGCGCCCTCTGCGGCGCTTCAGCTTCTGCAACTGCGTCCATAGCGATCTTTCCTGTAACTACCATTGACGTTCGAAGCGCTTGCGCAGCAGAACCGCCAGCGCGTTCATGAGAATGAGGAAGCCGAGCAGCACCATGATGGCGCCATTGGTTTTCTCGACGAAGGCGCGCTCCGGCGCATCGGCCCAGAGGAAAATCTGCACCGGCAGCACCGTGGCCGGATCGGTCACGCCGCCTGGAATGTCGACGATGAAGGCGACCATGCCGATCATCAGCAGCGGGGCGGTCTCGCCCAGGGCCTGGGCCATGCCGATGATGGTGCCGGTCAGGACCCCCGGCATGGCCAGGGGCAGAACATGATGGGTGACGACCTGCAGGCGCGAGGCGCCGACGCCCAGGGCGGCTTCGCGGATCGACGGCGGCACGGCCTTCAGGGCCGCGCGGCTGGCGATGATGATGGTCGGCAGGGTCATCAGCGCCAGGACCATGCCGCCGACCAGCGGCGCCGAGCGCGGGAAACCGAAAACACCGAGAAAGACGGCAAGACCGAGAAGGCCGAAGATGATCGAAGGAACGGCCGCGAGGTTGTTGATGTTCACCTCGATCAGGTCGGTCCATCGGTTCTTCGGCGCGAACTCTTCCAGGTAGACTGCGGAGAGAACCCCGACCGGGAAAGTCAGCACCAGGGTGATGAGCAGTGTAAAGAAGGATCCGACCACCGCGCCCCAGATGCCTGCCTGCTCCGGTTCGCGGGAATCGCCGGCGGTGAAGAAGGTCGTGTTGAACTTCGTATCCACGCCGCCGTCGGCTGCGAAGGAATCGATCCAGACGATCTCGTTGTCCTTCACCCGGCGGTCGCCCTCCGGCAGGTCGCGGTCGATGTAGCCCTTCACCAGGCTGTCGATGTCGTCGGACGACTTAACCCAGATGGTTTGCGTGGTGCCGATGATCGAAGGGTCGGCGAGAACCCTGTCGCGCACGTCGAAGCCGGCGCCGTTGGACAGGATGCCGTAGAGCTTTATGCGATCGCGGCGCCCGGTGACTTCGGGGAAGCGTTCGCGCAGGCTGGTTTTCAAAAGCCCCTGATAATCGGCGCGCTGGATCACGGTGGCGTCGTTGCTGCCTTGGGGGTCGATGATCTCCGGATCGAGATAGACAGGCATGGCGATATGGGTCTGTACAAAGGCGGTGTGGCCGTTCCAGACAATGGTGCCGATCAGGATGCCCAGGATCGCCAGCGCCGCGAAGATGGCGGCCAGGCCATAGGCACGGAAGCGCTTCTCCGCCGCGTAGCGGCGCTTAAGGCGTTCTTCCGAGAGGTCGGCGCGGCGCAGGGCCGCGGCGGGTGCCGTACTGTCAGTCATACTTTTCCCGGTACCTTCGAACCACGTTCAGGGCGATCACGTTCAGGGTCAGCGTAATGGCAAAGAGCACCAGGCCCAGAGCGAAGGCCGCCAGGGTCTTGGCGCTGTCGAATTCCTGGTCGCCGACCAGCAGGGTGACGATCTGCACGGTGACGGTGGTGACGGCTTCCAGCGGATCGGCGGTCAGGTTGGCGGCCAGTCCCGCGGCCATCACCACGATCATGGTTTCACCGATGGCGCGGCTCATGGCCAGCAGCAGGCTGCCGACGATGCCGGGCAGCGCCGCCGGGAAAATAACCTGCTTGATGGTCTCCGACTTGGTCGCGCCCAGGGCATAGGCCCCGTCGCGCAGCGAGCGCGGCACCGCGTTCATCACGTCGTCGCTGAGCGAGGAAACGAAGGGAATGATCATGATTCCCATGACCACGCCGGCGGCCAGTGCCGACTCGGAAGACACGTCCAGACCCATCGATTCGCCGGTGCGGCGGATGAAAGGGGCAACGGTCAGGGCGGCGAAAAAGCCGTAGACCACCGTCGGCACGCCGGCCAGAACCTCCAGCATCGGCTTCACGATGGCGCGCATCTTCGGCGGCGCGTATTCCGACATGTAGATCGCCGAGAACAGGCCGATGGGTACCGCCACGCACATGGCGATGAAGGTGATCATCAGGGTGCCGGCGAACAGCGGGACGGCGCCGAAAGCGCCGGAGCCGGCGACCTGGTCGGCGCGCAGCGCGGTCTGCGGGCTCCAGGTCAGGCCGAAGAGAAACTCGTACCAGGGAACCTTGGAGAAAAAGCGCAGTGCCTCGAACAACAGCGAAAGCACGATCCCCACGGTGGTCAGGACCGCGATGGTGGAAGCCACGATCATGACAATGCTGACCGTGCGCTCAACGAGGTTGCGCGCCCGCAGGCCCGGCGTGATCCGCTTGCGCGCGAAGCTCAGCCCCAGAACGCCGATGGCCAGGGCGACGACCACCATGGCCGCGTTGCCGATCTGCCGGACGCTGGCGTAGCCGTCGGCGGCGGACTGCAGCGCAGCGTCGACTTCGCGGCTGACAATGTTGCCCGAGGCGAGGTTCTTTACGTCATTCAGAAGCAGTGAAAGCCGGTCCGCCGGCAGCGCCTGGATATCGGCGGGCAGGCTGGAGATCAGCATCCATTCGGCGACCTGCGGTTCCAGGATCAGCCAGAGCGCCATCAGGGCCAGACTCGGGATGCCGCACCAGAGCGCGACGTAGAGGCCATAGTATTGTGGGCGCGAGTGAAGGGCCGAGGGCTGATTGCCGCTGAGGCTGCGGGCACGCCTCTGACCGAAGCTGTAGCCGATAGACGACAGGACCAGCAGGATCGCAATCAGAATGAAGCTGTTCATTTTGGCCCATCGGATCGAAGGCCGGAGCTTGCCGACGCCTGCTGCCTAACGGGCAGACGCCGCGGGTGTCGGCTTAATTGCACCCGCTCTCTAGTAACGCTCCGGCTGGTTTTTGTTTTTTTGCTCGGATCTTCAAAAGGGGAACCGGCGGAAGGCCCCTGGAAGCTGGGCCTTCCGCCGGCAACACCCGACTTACATGCTCAGCGGCGACATGCCGTTGGCGGACTTCATCATGGCGTTGCGGTCATCGGACGGCAGCGGGATCAGACCCTTCTCCGTCAGGTAACCCTCATCGCCCCAGGCCTTGTCCGAGGTGAACTCGGCCACGAACTCCTTGATGCCGGGGATCGTGCCGACATGCTCCTGCTTCACGTAGAAGTACAGGGAGCGGGAAATCCCGTAGTCGCCGGAGGCGATGTTCTCGAACTCCGGCGCCACGCCGCCGACGGTCGCGCCCTGCAGCTTGTCGGCGTTCTGGTCGAGGAAGCTAAAGCCGAAGATGCCCAGGGCATTCGGGTTGGCTTCGAGCTTCTGGACGATCAGGTTGTCGTTCTCGCCGGCTTCGACGAAAGCGCCGTCCTCACGCACGGAGTGTGCGGCGGCCTTGAAAGCGGCCTTGTCCAGCGCCTTGATTTCCGGGAATTCCTCGGCGGCTTCTTCCATCACCAGCTCGACGAAGGCATCGCGGGTGCCGCTGGTCGGCGGCGGACCCAGAACCTCGATCCTTTCAGCCGGCAGGGAGAGATCGATATCGCTCCACAGCTTGTTCGGATTGGCGACCAGCTTGCCATCGACCGGGATCTCCTTGGCCAGCGCCAGGAAGATCTGCTTCTTGGTCAGCGCGAAGGGCGCATGCGCCTTGGAGTTGGCGAGCACGATGCCGTCGAAGCCGATCTTCACTTCGGTGATCGTGATGCCGTTTTCCGCGCACTGGGAGAACTCGGACTGCTTGATGCGCCGCGAGGCGTTGGTGATGTCCGGGTGCTCGGTGCCGACGCCGGAGCAGAACAGCTTCATGCCGCCGCCGGAGCC
>JANQMC010000123.1 GCA_028280305.1 Pelagibius sp.
GGCGGCTCGCTGACCATCATCGCCACCGCGCTGATCGATACCGGCAGCCGCATGGACGAGGTCATCTTCGAAGAGTTCAAGGGCACCGGTAACTCGGAAATCGTGCTCGACCGCAAGCTGGCCGACAAGCGCACCTGGCCGGCGCTCGACATCGGCAAGTCCGGCACCCGCAAAGAAGAGCTCCTGGTCGACAAGGGCACGCTCAGCAAGATGTGGGTCCTGCGCCGCATCCTGATGCCCATGGGCGTCACCGATTCCATCGAGTTCCTGGTCGACAAGCTGAAACAGCAGAAGACCAACCAGGACTTCTTCGACTCGATGAATCAGTAACGGCGTTCTGACACGGATGGCCATGTGGTGCGATGGATCATGAATCCGCGCTGATCAGGGCGTTCGTCTTGTCGGCGAAGCGCGAACGTTCGCTGGATTTGTTGGCCAGTGCAAAGGGGCGAGGGAAGTTTCTCGCAACTCTCCACCATTTCCGGGATCTTGATCCCCGCTATCGCGTTGACATCGCCCCAGCAGATCAGCGACCGGATACAATACTTGAACTTTTGACTGCGCGCGGCGCTCCGGCACGATGCCACGTCATCTCAACCGACCGAAAGCTGGATGGCCTCGATCTCGCCCTTCCGGACGCGCTTGCGCAGATCGTTGGTTTCAGCGAAGGCACTCTGGTTTCCTGCATCCCCGGTCGATTGGGATACTTCGAAGGTGAAGGGCCGGGGGACCGGTTTATCCTTGAACGCTCTACGGGTTAGATCCACACCCGAACACTGGCACGAGTGAGGGCGCGGGGTGCTAGCGCTCCCGCGGTGCGCCTTCCGGTTCGCGCTGCAGCAGGTTTTCTATTTCATCCATGACCGCCGCCGGCAGCTTGCCGTGATCGAGGGCCGCGGCGTTGTCGCGCATCTGGGCGACGGTGCGCGCACCGGGCAGGGGGATGTTGCGGTCCGACTTGGCCAGCAGCCAGCAGAGCGCGCCCTGGGCCGGACTGCGCCCGCCGGTGGTCAGCAGCTCTCTCACCGCGGCGAGTTGGTCGAGGTATTTGGGCGCCACCTTGCCGTCCTTGAAACCGTCGCGCCAAGTGGCGTCGGTGGAGCGGATATCATCATCAGCCATCTTTGTGTCGTGGCCGAACTTGCCGGTCAGGATGCCCATGGCCAACGGTGAGCGGATGAAGGCGATAAGATCGTTGCGCGCTACCGTCGCCTGGATCGTCGGCACGTCGGCGAAGACATTCATGGCATGCTCGATGCCGATGAAACCTTCCCTGCTGGCCATGGCTTCGGTGTTGGCCGGATAGTCGGTGCTCCAGCCGAAGGCGCGGATCTTACCGGCCCGGCGCGCCTTGTCCATTTCCTCGAAGATCGGTTGCGCCGTCTCCACCGGCAGGGCGTTCAGATGCAGAAGCATTACATCGACGTGGTCGCGCTGCAGCCGTTTCAGGCAACGCTCGATGGCCGGCTGCACCGTTTCCGGCGCCGTCTCGTTGTCCAGCACACGTTTTGTCTCTTCATCGAAACCCATACCGATCTTGCTGATGACCAGGGCATCGGGGCGGCCTTTCAACGCCCGGCCGAGCAGGCGTTCGGCATGGCCCGCGCCATAGACGGCGGCGGTGTCGAAAAGCGTGATGCCTGCGTCCAGGGCGGCGTGGATGGTGCGCAGGGATTCGCCGTCTTCGGCGTTGGCGTATCCCAAGGGCTGGTCGCCGGCGTAGAAGGGGCCGCCGATGGGCCAGCAGCCCATGCCCAGCGGCGCGATCTCGTTTCCCAGGAGCTTCATGGCAGGTTCCTTTCGTGTTGTTGCTTCAGGAACACTGATTGTGGTCGTTCGGACCTATGATCACCATGAAACGTATTGTAATGTTCTTTTCATGGATGAAACGGACTTCGACTGGAACGACTTGCGGCTTTTCCTCGCCGTGGCGCGCCATGGCGGCCTTTCCGCGGCGGCGCAGGCCACCGGCAAGTCCGCGCCCACCCTGGGCCGCCGCATGCTGGCGCTGGAGGCCGTGCTCGGCGCCGAGTTGTTCCGCCGGCTGCCGCGCGGCTACGAGTTGACGGAGGAGGGCGCGGTCTTTTTGAACCGGGTCGTCGACCTGGAAGCGAAGATCAAGCCGCTCGGCACTGCAGCTGCGAAGAACCGCAAGGTGCTGGTGAAGGTCTCCGCTGGAAGCTGGATGACCCAGGCGCTCTGTGAGAAGGCCGGGCAGATCCTGAAAGGTAATCCCGAAACGCGACTGCGTTTCGTCTCCGCCGAACATGTGCTCGACATCGCGCGCCGCGAAGCGGTGATCGGCATCCGCAACCAGCGGCCCGCGCAACTCGGTCTGGCGGGCCGCAAGGTCGGCCGGGTGCAGTTTGCCGTATATGCCAAGAACAAGAAGGTGAAGCCCTGGGCGCGGGTCGTCGGCACCACACCCTCGGCGCGCTGGCTAGCCGCTGCTACGGAGAGAGCAGAGTCACTCGAAGTGACGGCGCCGCGCAACGCCCTCGACCTCGCGCTTACCGGAACGGCCCGCGCCTTGCTGCCGACTTTTATCGGCGACAGACAGAGGGGATTGAAACGTGTCACCGCACCGGTTGGAGAACTCGCCCATGATCAATGGCTGGTCACGCATCAAGACGACCGCTTCGTGCCGGAAGTACGGCTGACGATCGATCGCATTTACGATGTGATAAAGAGTCTGCATAAAGGCTGAAGCGAAGGCGGGAGGAGAAGCGTTCATGACCTGGCAGCTTGATGAGCGCTATGAAACCAGCGCCGGCTGCGTTGCGGCGGGCCGGGCCGGCGAAGGACCGGACCTGGTGCTGGCCCACGGCTGGCCCTGGTCCTCCTTCTCCTGGCACCGTGTTGTCCCGACGCTTGCGCAAAAGTTTCGCGTCCACTGGTACGACATGCCGGGCTACGGCCGCTCCGCCATGCTGCCGGAGCAACGCACCGGGCTGGATGTACAGGGCGAAGTCTTTGCCGAGATGCTCGGGCATTGGAACCTGGAAAGACCCCGGGTGGTCGCCCACGATTTCGGCGGTGCCACCACCCTGCGCGCGCATCTGCTGCACGGCTGCGACTTCGAGCGTTATGTTCTGATGAACGTGGTCGCCATGCGCCCCTGGGGGTCGGCGTTCTTCGACCATGTCGGGCAGCACGTCGACGCCTTCCTTGGTCTGCCGCCGCACATCCACAAGGCGGTTGTCGAGGCCTATATCAAGGGCGCGCTCGTCAACGACATCGACGGTGGGGACTTTGCAGAGCTGGTCGGTCCCTGGTTGAGCGAAGACGGCCGCGGCAGCTTCTATCGCCAGTTCGCCCAGGCCGACGAGCGCTTCACCGCCGAGGTGGAACCGATGTTCGGCGCCATCCGCTGCCCGGTGAAAATCATCTGGGGCAAAGACGACCCCTGGATTCCACTGGACCGCGGCAAGGCGCTGCACGCCCTGGTGCCGCAGGCGGCTTTCGAAACACTCGCCGGTGTCGGTCATCTGCCGCAACTGGAAACGCCGGATCATGTTTTGGAACAGGTCGTCTCGTTTCTTACGTGACTCCACCTGCCGGTTAGTGAGCGTGGGCCTCACCCCCCTCCCGACCTCCCCCCATCAAGGGGGGAGGGGTTTGTTGGGCAGCATCAACAACGTGTTCCCTCCCCCTTAGATGGGGGAGGGTCAGGGTGGGGGTGACAACCTCTCAAACGAAAGTCTTCGACCAGGTAAAGCAACTTCGCTGATCTGACCGCGAGATCTAAAGCAACGGCTAAGCGTTAGCAGTTGTGTCGATGTATCACGGCAGCAGCACCGTGGAGCCGGTCGTCTTGCGCGCCTCCAGGTCGCTATGAGCCTGGGCGGTTTCGCTCAGGGGATAGGTCTGGTTCACCGCGATCTTCACCTTGCCCGAAGTCACTACGTCGAAGAGCGCGGCGGCGGAGGCCTCCAGCTCCTCGCGCTTGGCGTTGTAGGCCATCAGGCTGGGGCGGGTGAGATAGAGCGATCCCTTCTGGCCGAGGATGCCCGGATTGAATGGGTCGACGGGGCCCGAAGCGTTGCCGAAGGTGACCATCAGGCCGCGCGGTCTGAGACAGTCGAGAGAACCTTCGAAGGTGTCCTTGCCGATGGAGTCATAGACCACCGGCACGCCGGCGCCGTCGGTCAGTTCGCGGACCCGGTCGGTGAAGTTTTCTTCGCGGTAGTTGATGGTGTGGTGGCAGCCGTTCTCCTTGGCGAGGGTGGCTTTTTCTTCCGAGCCGACGGTGCCGATGACCGTGGCGCCGAGATGCTTCAGCCACTGGCAGGCGATCAAGCCAACGCCGCCGGCGGCGGCATGAAACAGCACAGTCTGGCCCGCCTGCACGTGAAAAGTGCTGCACAACAGATACTGC
>JANQMC010000127.1 GCA_028280305.1 Pelagibius sp.
CCGGTGATCGCCCTCAACGCCCACGGCGACGTGGTGCCGCCGGGCGAAGGCTGGACCAAGGACCCCTACGGCGCCGAAGTCGTCGACGGCTGGATGTACGGGCGCGGCGTCGCCGTCTCCAAATCCGACTTTGCCACCTACACCTATGCACTGATCGCCCTCGACAAGGCGGCGGAAGCCGGCGCGAAGCTGGGCGGCACCGTCGAACTGCATTTCACCTATGACGAGGAAGTCGGCGGCGAGATCGGACCGCGCTGGCTGATCGACCAGGGCATCTCCAAGCCCGGCCTCTCCATCGGCGCGGGCTTCTCCTACAACGTGGTGACGGCCCACAACGGCTGCCTGCACCTGGCAGTCACGCTGGAAGGCAAGTCCGCCCATGCCGCCATGCCGTTCACCGGCCATGACGCGCTGGAAGCCGCCAACGCCGCGCTGACAGCCCTCTACGACTGGCGTAAAGGCCTCTCGGCCCAGGTCTCAAAGATCGAGGGTATCGGCAGCCCGCAGTGCACCGTCGGTCTGATCGAGGGCGGCATCAACACCAACGTGGTGCCGGACAAGGTGACCTTCCGCCTCGACCGCCGGATGATCCCGGAGGAAAGCCCGGCGGCGGTGGAGGCCGAACTGCGCGCCCTCATCGAAGACGCGGCGAAACCTTTCCCCGGCATCACCGTGACCATCAAGCGCGTGCTGCTGGCCGCCCCGCTGATGCCGCTGCCCGGCGGCGAAGACCTGACCGAGGTCCTGGCCGGACGGGCCTCTGAAGTAACGGGTGAAACGGTGGCAGCCAAGGGCGTGCCGCTCTACACCGACGCCCGCCACTACACCGCCTCCGGCGTGCCCACGGTGCTCTACGGCGCCGGACCCCACAGCATCGAAGAAGCCAACGCCCACCGCGCCGACGAACGCCTGCCGCTGGACGACCTCGCCAAGGCGACGGAAGTGGTGGCGCTGACGCTATTGGATTTGTTGAAGGAAGCTTAAGCGCTTTACAAAGCCTTCCGGAAGATCACCTTGTCCTCGCCCGCGCGGTAGAAGTCGCGGAGGCGGGCTTCTTCGTCGTAGCCGTTTTTGCGGTAGAAGGCCCGCGTCTGCGCGAAGCTGTCGAGGCCGGAGGTTTCGATGAGGAGCAGGCGCTGACCCTTGGCCCGCAGCTCGTCTTCGACGTACCGCAGCAGGGCGGTCCCCCGGCCCTGCCCCTGGCAGTCCGGGTGCACGCCGATGAAATAGAGGTTCCAGACGGCATCAGCCATCATCTCCGGTGCGTAGTAGGCGGCGGCCCGCAGGCCGCCGCCTCCCCCACTCTTGTCCTGATCCTCATCGACGATCCAGAGATGGTCCTCTCCGAGGTCGCCGGCGAAAGCGGCCGCGACCATGGTCTCGAATTCCTCGAGCTCAGGCGCCTGGAAAAGGCCGGTGGCTTCGGCCAGGGTCATCAGCGCGGCCCTGTCAGCGGGCCGGGCGGGCCGGATGCCGTTCGTGTCTTTCATAGGTCTTGTTTCCTGTCGTTAGCGGTTGTCGAGCTGCGCGCGCACCGAGACACGGCCCAGGCGCGTAGCGCGGTAGGGGCCGCCGTTCGAGGAGGCGATCAGCCGCCGTTTGCGCAGGCGGTCGAAGACCGCCAGGGTGCAGTCGCTGAGGATATGGCCCTCTCGGGTTACGCAGAGGACTTTGACGATTTTGCGCCCCGGGCCGTTTTCCTTCGGGCCGCGGGTATGGCGGATCTGCCCGCCCTGCGCGAGCACGTGCAGCACGCGCTGTTCAGCTTTGGAAATATTCAATGGATTTACTCGGACTTGAGATGGCACCAGACAGCGTTGCCGGCCCGTCCTTGTCAGGAAGGTCCCCAACGCCGCTCTCTCATGTCTCCCGAAAGGGAGACATCAGCGGGCTACCGCAATCTCCAACATAAAAGCTCCGAGTATGGGCGACGGTTCCGATAACTGTCGTCGCCAGAGGTTAGATAGCGAGGCAAGCCCGCGGCTTCAAGCCGTATCGGCCGCCTTTTTCTCCACCAACGCCAACCAGTCCTGCAGATCCGCCAGCAACTGATCGCGGGGCATCCAGACCAGACAGAAAGAGCAACTGCCACGGAAGGAATTCAGCCACTCCACCCCCGCTTCGACCCTGGTGTAGCCGTAGCGCGTGGCGACACCCTTTTCCACCAGCTTGGGTTCGACGAAGCTGTAGGTGAAATCGGTGTTCCAGCGGGTCAGCGCCAGGGCGCGGGAGATGCGCGGCAGCAGGCCGGAGAGCCCCTTGCCGCGATAGTCCGGGCGGTACCAGCCGGCGCCGCTGAAAACTACCGGCCCGGTGATCCCGACCGACGAAGGCGCTTCGCAGACCGCCCGCTCCGCCGGCAGGCGCGCGGCCTCCGGCGCGGCATAGGCAAGCCGCAGGGATTCGAACTCGGCCTTGAAGTGGGTGCCGGTCCAGTCGTAGAAACGCGCGCACTGGGTCGCCACGATATCGCCCCGGCTGTCGCGGCCGGAAATCCAGAAGGCATTCTCCGCCGTCAGTCGATTCAGCCGCGGATCGTACATCGGTGTCAGGGGATACCAGCTTTCCTGCTGCGTGGCATTGAAGGCCAGCAGAGCCTCGAAATCCTGCTCGATGGTGAGCCGGATACCGAGTTCGTCCGCCACCCTTTCCGCCGCCGCAAAAAAACGGCCGAGCAGCGGCAGGGTGCCGAATCGAAGCGCGATCTGCCCGCGCAGGTCGTTCGGCGACGGCGCCACGGAGCCAGCCTGTGAATCCATCCGGATCAGTCCCGGAAGTGGCTGTCGGCGATCAGGCTCAACATCTCGAACATCACCGACATGGTCACCATGGAGGTGATCTTGTTGGGGCTGTCCTTGGTCGGCATCAGACAGGCGACGTCGCCGCCGATGATGTTGAAACCGCGCACCGCCCGCAGCAGCGCCATCGCCTCGTCGATCATGAAGCCGTTGCAGCCGGCCTCGATGTTCGCACAGCCCGGCGCCACGGTCGGGTCGAGGCAGTCGAGGTCGAAGGTGATGTAGACCGGATGGTCGCCGATGCGCTGCTGGATAATGTCGATGGCAGCCGCAGCACCGATCTCCTTGTAGCGGTCCATGGTGATGACCTCGTAACCGAGATCATAGCTCGGTTTCAGCCAGTCGAGGGTGCGGGCGTTGCCGCGGATGCCGACCTGGACGCTGCGGTGGGCATCGACATGGCCGTCGCGCACGAGGTAGGCGGCCCAGTGCGCCGCCGATTTCTCGGCACCGAGAAAGTGCTTCATGTTCGAAAAAGCATCGGTATGGGCATCGAAGTGCAGAATTGCCGCCTTCTTGCCGCCGGTGAGCCGCGAGTCGGGCCCGCCCAGGGCTTGCAGGATACCGCCGGTGATGGAGTGATCGCCGCCGACCGAAACCGGACGCGTCCCGGCGGCATCGACGGCCCGGTAGAATTCGGTGATGCGCTCGATGCAGCGTTCGTTGTTGTTGGCCTCCGGCAGAGGTACATCGCCCAGATCGTTGATCCGGCAGGTGTTCCAGGGGTCGAGCCCGAAATGCATATGAACCCGCCGGCCGTTGGCCGAGACGTCGCGCACCGCCCGCGGCCCCAGATGCTGATCACGTTCGGTGGTGCCGTTGCCGGTCGAATGGGGTACGCCCACCAAACCGATATCGCAGGCCGCCGGATCGGGATCGTGGGGCGCCCTGAACAGCGTCGGGATGCCCCACCAGTAGAGCGCATCCATAAAGGCTTTGTGGTCGCGCGCCGGCTGCGGCGCAGAGTCGTCCGGTGCCATCTTCATCTCCCTCAGGCTGTCTCGTTGCGCGCAGACTATCAGGGGACAGCGGCAAAGATGACGAAATCTTGGGGCAGCCGCGTGAAGAGGCGCGCGGCTAAGCGCCCAGCGCTTTCTGCAGCGCGTACCACGAATTCTTCGGCTGCCGCTCCAGCGTCTCGAAGTCGACATGCACAAGGCCGAAGCGCTTGTCGTAGCCCAGCGCCCACTCGTAGTTGTCCAGCAGCGACCAGATGAAGTAGCTCTTCACCGGCACCCCTGCATCGATCGCCCGGCGCACCTCGGCGAGATGACGGTTCAGATAGTCGATGCGCTGCGTATCGGCCACCCCCTCGGCGTCGAGCGTATCGTCGGACGACATCCCGTTCTCGGTAACGTGGATCGGCAGCCCCCTGGCATAGGTTTCATGCATCCAGGTGATGAAGTGATAGAGACCTTCGGGATAGACTTCCCAGCCCATGGAGGTCTTCTCCAGCGGCCCCTCGACCGCCTTCAGCGCCGGGAAGAAAGTGCCGCCGTCGGGAGCGATCAGCTTGCGGGTGT
>JANQMC010000134.1 GCA_028280305.1 Pelagibius sp.
CGCTCCGACCTGCTGGTCATCAACAAGACCGATCTCGCGCCTCTGGTTGGCGCCAGTCTGGAGGTGATGGACCGTGATGCAAAGAAGATGCGCGGCGAGCGCCCCTTCGTATTCGCCCAGGTGAAAGCGGGGCAGGGCGTGGACGAGATCGCCGCCTTTATAGAGAAACTCGGTGGTCTGGACGCGGAAGCCGAGAGCTCGGTCGCTTAACCCGCATTGGCAATTTCGCCCAGGAAGACGTCGGCGAAGTCGCGCAGCTTTGCGGCGCCGACACCGTTGACCGCCGCAAACTCATCATGGCTCTGCGGCTGGCGCTGCGCCATGTCGATCAGCGCCCGGTCGGGGAAGATGACATAGGCCGGCACGCCGCGCTCCTTGGCGAGACGCAACCGCAATTCCTTCAGGCGGTGGAGAAGCGCAGATTGGTCTGCCGTCATCTCGGCGTCGGAAGGCAAGGCGCGGCTGCGGGTTTTGCGGCCGGCACGGGCCGGCATGCGGTCGGGCCGGTAATGGAATGGCTGTTCACCACGCAGCAGGGCCTGGCCTTTCGCGGTGATTCCCAGGCCGCCGTAGCCTGCGATATCAAGACGCAGAAAGCCTGCCGCGACGAGCTGGCGGATGAAGGAGCGCCAGGCCTCCTTCTTGCCTTCGGCGCCGGCGCCGAAGCCCGGCAGTCGGTCGTGCCCGGCCTTGGTCACTTTTTCGGTGGTGGTGCCGCGCAGGATATCGACGATGTGGCCGACGCCAAAGCGCTGGCCGGTCTGGTGGATGACGGCCAGGATCTTCTGGCCCTCCGCGGTGCCGTTGCTGAGTTCGACGGGGTTGCGGCAGATGTCGCAGTTGCCGCAGTCCTCCATGGTTTCGCCGAAGTATTCGAGCAGCAAGCGCCGCCGACAGCTCGGCGATTCGCAGTAGCCGATCAGGGCGTCGAGGCGCTGGTGTTCGCGGCGCCGGCGGTCGTCGCCGCTTTCCTCCTGCTCGATGAAAACGCGGCGCATCCGGATATCGTCGAGGCCGTAGAGCATCTGCACTTCGGCCGGCAGGCCGTCGCGCCCGGCGCGTCCGATTTCCTGATAATAGGCTTCAACCGATGCGGGCAGATCGCAGTGAAAGACGAAACGCACATCCGGTTTATCGATACCCATGCCGAAGGCGATGGTGGCCACCATGACGATACCGTCATCGGTCATAAAGCGGTTCTGGTTGGCATCGCGCAGCTGCTTCTCCATGCCGGCGTGATAGGCGAGGGCCGTGACTCCGTTCTCCACCAGGAAGGCGGCCGCTTCCTCGGTCTTGCGGCGCGACAGGCAATAGACGATCCCGCTGGCACCCTCATGGCGCTGCAGGAAGCTGAGCAACTGGCTTTTCCAGCTTCGCTTCACCTCGACGCCGAGCTGCAGGTTGGGTCGGTCGAAGCCGAGGACGAAGTCCTCCGCCCGCCCGCCGAACAGCTTGTCGAGGATGTCCTGGCGCGTGGTCCCGTCGGCGGTGGCGGTCAAGGCCGCGATGGGAACGCCCGGAAAAATCTCCCGCAGGCGGGCCAGATCTTCATATTCCGGCCTGAAGGCGGGGCCCCACTGCGAGATACAGTGCGCCTCATCCACCGCAATCAGCCGGACATTCAGACGGCTGAGAGCCGCCAGCATGCGCTCTGTCATCAGGCGTTCGGGGGCGAGATACAGCAGGCGGGTTTCGCCGGCGGCGACACGTCGCCAGGCAGCCACGTTGTCGTCGCGTGAGCGGGCCGAATTGATCGTCTCCGCTGCGACGCCCGCCAGCCGCAGGGCCGCGACCTGGTCCTGCATCAGCGCGACCAAAGGGGAGACCACGATGGTAAGGCCGCCGCGCACCAGCGCCGGAACCTGAAAGCAGAGCGACTTGCCGGCGCCAGTGGGCATGACGGCCAGGGCCGAACGTCCGGCCAGCAGGCTGTCCATGATTTCGGCCTGGCCCGGCCTAAAACTGTCGAAGCCGAAGACTTCCTTCAGAATCTTGCTCTTGGGGTCGCTCATGCTCTGCCGCATACCATCGCAATGCTATGAGCAGAAAGTCCGAAAAACCGGCTAGGGGGAGGGGAAGACTGGGCGACTCGGCGCAGGGACCTGAACATGATCCATCGTTCATGCCACCGGGCGCCGGAGGCGACAACTGCCTTTGCAGAGAATCTATTCGGCGGGCGCTTCTTTTTCGTTCTCTGTCTCTTCCTCGTCGATGACTTCGACGACGGAGAGGGGTTGTTTGATTGGCCGAAGCTTATGATATTGCCGGATTTTTTGGATCATGGCGCGTGACATGCGGTGACCGCTGGCCAGAACCAGAACATCGGATTCAGTGACGACATCTTCGACCAGCTTGTGGTCGGTTGTGATTTGGTGGAGCTGTAGCTTCAGCACCTCCGGTTCGGGGCGTGTCTTTGCGGCTTCATCGGCCTTGGGGGTCAGGACGGTTTTGGCAGCCTTCAGGATTTCGGGATCGTAGGCCCCGCCATTCTTGGCCAGGCGATCGAAAATCTCCGGTCCCGGTTCGTCGCGCGAAGAAGCCTTGGCCAGATCGATGAGGATACGCAGGATGCGGGCTTCGATGGGAAGGGCATCGCCCTTCTTTCCGCTGCCGGGAAAGCCGCTGCCGTCGTAACCGGCAGCCTGATAGTAGACCGCCTCGGCAACGCCCTCCAGCCGCGGGATGTTTTTGATCAGATCGCGGGCGGTTTCGGGCGTCTGCGCCAGCATCTCGGCTTCGACTTTGCTCAGTTCACTGCCGTCACGCAGCTTCTGCGAGATTTCCGCAGGCAGTGTGATGCGGCCGATGCCGTGCAGCATCGTGGCCATGTTCAAGGCCCAGGTGCCCTCCAGCCCGACGGCCTTGGCCAGCTTGAGGCCCCAGCGCCGCAAGCGCGCGGTTTCCTTGAACGAATCAGGATCGTTCAGAGAGAGAACGTCGACCAGAACCTTGACGCTGCCCGCCAGGGTTTTCTCAAGCAGTTCGCGCTCGGCGGACACCAAACGGTAGTGTTGCTGGGCCGCCTCGACGGCGGTCGCAAGCTCGTCGGGTTCGCAGGGTTTGGTCAGGAAGCGAAAGATGTGCCCTTCGTTGACGGCGTCCATAGCCGTCTTCTGGTCGGCATTGCCCGTCAGCATCATGCGGACCGTCAGCGGGGACTTCTGTTTCACCTTGCGGAGAAAGGAGATCCCGTCCATCTCCGGCATCTGCTGGTCGCTGACAACGACGGAGAAGGGGCCGTCCTCACTAAGAGTTTCAAGCCCGGCAGCGCCGCCTTCGGCCGTCTTCAGGTCGAAACGCTTGCGCAGGCCCCGCTTGAAGGCGCTGAGGATCTGTGGATCGTCGTCGACAAAGAGGACCTTGTCCGTCATGCCGCAGTTTCCCGGTTTGCCCAGCCATCCAGCCAGTTGTCCAATTTCGAATCACAGCTCTGACTGGACAGGAAGTCCGGGTCTATCAGGGACGCCGCAACGGCCTTTGGGTCACTGCTGCGCATGCCGGTTGCTATGCCCAGGGCGGCGTGGCCGGCCAGCAGCGCGACCGAGCCTTGTGCCGATTCTTCCAGGGCGCTGGGTTGGTGAAGAAAGCGGATGGCGTCGACCACCGGCTGGGGCAGGGCCCAGAGCTGCGCCAGGTAGGCACCGAGCGTCCAGTGATGCTCACCGAAAATCTCGTACTCCGCCTCGCCGATGGTTTTGCCAGCAGTTACCAGGGCAGGGACCTTCGCATAGTCCTCCGCGCCCGCGGCACAAAGCACCAGACGGCCGAGTCCTTGGAGCAGCCCGGTGAGTTGGGCTCGGTTGACATCGGCCTGATCGGCCCCTTCCTGGCTGGCGATCCAGCCCGCGAGCTCGCTTACATCCTGGGCCTGAGCCATGGTGCTCTCATAGATCGCTTTGTTGGCGCCGGCTGGATAGGCGGTGCCAAGCGCGTGCTTGAGAAGAAGAACCCTTAGAACATCCCAGCCGAGGAGGTTGACCGCTGCCTTAGGGCTGACAACGGGATCACCGATGCCGAAGTAGGCGGAATTTGCGAGCTGTATCACTTTGGCCGTCAGCGCTGGGTCGAGGGCGAAGATGTCAGCCGCCTGGTCGATAGAGGCGGACTCCTGCTCAATCAGGTCGTTCAGCGCTTCGCCTGCGGCCTGCGAAACGGGCAGGCAGCCGACGGCGGTGACAAGCGTCTGCAGTTTCTCGTCACCAAGGCTGTCGCGGCGCTGCAGGGTTGCCTTGATGATCTCCGCCAGCCGCTCGCTGTTGGATGGCTTCGGCAGGAACTGGTGACTGGTCTTGATGGTGCGAAAGGTCGCCTCGGTATCGGCTTCGCCGGAGAGGATCAGTCGTATGGACCGCGGATAGAGCGCCGAAACCTGATCCAGTAGCTCGGCCCCGTTCATTCCCGGCATCTTCATGTCGGTGACGACGACATCGAAGGTTTTGCCGGACAATTTGGAGAGCGCGATCTCGCCGCCCTCGGCAAAGTCCATATCCCATTCGCTGCGCATGCCACGGAGCATGCGGCGCAGTCCTTGCAGAATGTTGGCTTCGTCATCGACGAAAAGGATGGCTGGTTTCATCTAGACCGCCTCCTTCATGCTCTCCGCCTCGGAGAGCGGAAGTTGGATGATAAAGGTGGTGCCGCTGCCGACGGTCGATTCCACCGTGATGGTACCGCCGTGTTTCTGGGTGATACTGGCATAGGCGATGGAAAGCCCCTGGCCTGTGCCTTTGCCGACCCCCTTGGTGGTGAAGAAGGGGTCGAAAATCTGTTTCTTGTTCTCCTCGGAAATGCCGCAACCGGTATCGGTGATGCGGATCTCCGCCTTGCCGTCGTTTGTCAGGGTCTTGATGGTGATCTTGCCCAGATCGTCTTTCTTCACGCTCTCGATGGCATGTGCGGCATTGATCACCATGTTCAGGACAACCTGATTGAACTCACCCGGCAGACAGGGCACCTGCGGAAGGTTTTCGTCGAAGTCGGTCTCGACCTCGGCGATGTATTTCCATTCGTTACGCGCGACGGTCAGCGTTGTCTCGATCGCCTTGTTGATATCGATGAGCGACTTTTCCGCGGTGCCCGGGTGCGAGAATTCCTTGATCGCCGTTACGATCTTGCTGATCCGCGAGACGCCATCCAGGGTTTGCTCGATTGAGCCTGGAACCTCTTCTCTCAGGAAAGAGATGTCGGCTTCCTCTTCGCTCTTCTTTACGGCGCCGACCTGCTCCGCCAAGACACCACCGGCCTCGGCGGCTTCCAGCAAGGCCTTTTGGGCATCCAGGACAGTTATCAGGTCGGTGAAGGCGTCTTTCAGGAAGTGGCCGTTGTCACTGACGTACTGAACAGGCGTATTGATCTCGTGGGCAATGCCGCTCGCAAGGGTGCCGAGGGACTCCAGTTTCTGGGCCTGGCTGAGCTCAAGCTGCAGCTTGGCCCGCTCGTTCTCTGCTTCCTTGCGATGGGAGATGTCCCGGCAGATCCAGACCGTGAACTTTTTGTCGTCCAGGTCAAGCTGCGTGATCGCGAGTTCCATGGGGAAGGTGCTGCCGCATTTTCGCCGGCCGACTGATTCGATCGAGGTGCTGGAAGTATCGACTTCCTGGTCCAATTCAGCCACGGCATCGAAACCATGCGCTTTGTCTCGCGCTTCGTCAGCGAAGATCTCGAAGAAGCTCATATCCAACAGCTCCTCCTTCGACATCTCGAAGGTCAGTTCCGCCAGCCGGTTTGCGCGCACAACCTTCTCGTTTTCATCGACAAGAAAGATCGCGGTCATGGCATGGTCCAAGACCGCCTGAAGCTGCTTTGACTGGGCTTTGACCAGTTGGGCCGACTTCTGTGCCTGTTCGCTGGCGAGGAAGAGCTCGCGGCTCTTCGACTCAAGCAGGTTTTCAGCCTGCCGCCGAGCCATCTTCTCCCGGGCGAGCCGCTTCTTGAGAACTTCCGCATCCATGGCTTTAAGCGGCCCTTGTCAGGAGAAACCGCACCTTCTTGCCTGAATCGTCGTCGACATTCTCGCGCTCGACCTCGACTTCTTCCTTGAAGTAGTCGAGACAGCCGAGGATCAGGCCATGAGCCGCATCGCCCAGACAGCGTTCCGACTCGTAGATCACCTCAAGCTGATTGTCGCCTTTTCGCGACGCGGATATCGTCGGCGGCTTGGCCTCGGCGTAGAGCTTGCGCACCTCCGCATGCACGACTTCCTCGACACCCTCGATGAAGGTGAAGGAGTCTTTGATGCCTGAGAAGAAGCGGGGATAGCCGCGTACGAAACGGCCGAAAAGGTAGAAGCCGTAGGTACGCACCAGATCGGTGATGCCGATCTCGGTTTCCTTGCTGAGCTCTACGACCAGGGCAACCAGTTCCGTATGATCGTAAGTTCCGGTCGTTGTATAGGCGCCACCGGAAGGCAGGTTTGCCTTTTCGATAATCCGCTCGGTGAGCTCCGGATCGAACTTCTCGTCCAGCATTTCCAGAAACTCGGTGAAGATAATACCCTTCATGAGCAGTGCCCTCCTGAGCCGTTTGCCCAACAACTATTCCTAGATGAGGTGCCGTGGCACCTCCTGCAGCGGCCGTCACACCGGTCTGGCCAGCGAATCTGATTTTAGGCTATAAATCCCATAGTTCGCCGACTTTGGCGCAAACTATGGAAGGCAAAACTACACAAAACGTTAATTCTCAATAGTTGTAAGTCTTATCAACCCGACCGTTCATGAGCGGGCCGGGAGTTTTGAGTTACGGGCTGAGAAGCTGGGGAAGGCGATGGTTAAGCGGCGGTCTTCGCGGAATAGGCGCCGCGCAGCTCTTCTACCAGCAGCGAAACGAGATGGGCCTTGGCGGAGTCGCTGCGCAGGGAGACGGCGAGGTGCCGCAGCACGGGCGGTGATCCGAGCGGCAGCACGCGGACGGTTTCCGGAAAGGCCGCGTCACCGGCATTCAAGGGCACGATGGAGACCCCAAGCCGATTGCTCACCAGCGAAACCACGGCGTCCAAGGCGTCGATTTCCATACGGGATGAGACCGCTATCTTGCGGCGCTGCAGTTCCCTCTCGATCAGGCGGGCGACGCGGGCATGTTTGCTGAATCGAACATAGGGCTCGGCGGTCAGGATCTTGGCGATATCACGTCCCTTTACCGAGCGATGGGCGATCAGAACCAGAGGTTCGCTGGTGATACGGTGGCTGGTCAGATCCTCGGTCTCGGTTTCGGCTTCGGTTACCACCGCGCAGTCAATAATCCGCCGTCTCAACTGTTCTTCCAGATCGTGGGAAAGCCCGGTGGCGAGCCTTACGGAAAGTTCCGGGCGGCTTTCCTGCAGGCGGTGCAGGGCCGCCGGCAGGGTTGCGGCCACGGCTGTATGAACGGCGCCGACCCTGAGGGTTCCGCGTGCGGGATCGCGGGAGAGGTTTTCACTGAGCGCTTCCCAGTGCACCACGACCTCGCGGGCGCGGGCGACGAAGCTGCGGCCCTCTTCGGTCAATTGCGGCGGGCGTGTGCGCCGGTCGAAGAGGGTGAGGCCGGTTTCTTTCTCAAGGCCTCGCAGTTGCAGACTGACGGCGGAGAGTGAGATGCCCAGTTGAGCGCCCGCTTCGGCAAAGCTGCCGCAGTCCGCCGCGGCGATCAGCGTATAGAGTGACTTGACGTCCATGGTGGCAAGGCTGGCCCATTAATCCTGAATAACTAAACATATATATCCCTTGATTGAGAAATTTTAAAGTTTAGACTTGTTTCGAGACCGACCCAGCGGTCGGCAGTCTTTCGGAGCGGAATGTAATGCGTGGTGCGGATCATCTGGCCGGCGCGATGGCGGATGCCGGTGTCGACGTGGTTTTTTCCCTTTCCGGCAATCAGATCATGCCGCTCTACGATGCGCTCATCGATCCGGGCATCCGCATCGTTCACACCCGTCATGAGGCGGCGGCCGTCTTCATGGCCGACGGTTACGCCCAGGTCTCCGGCAAGGTCGGGGTGGCCCTGGTCACCGCGGCGCCGGGTTTCGGCAACGCCCTGGGCGCGCTCTACACCGCGGCGATGTCCGAAAGCCCGGTGGTCTTCCTCTCCGGGGACTCTCCCGTCGCCCTGGACGGGCAGGGGGCATTCCAGGAGTTTCCCCAGGTGGACGCCGCGCGGCCGTTTGTGAAGGCAAGCGAGCGTGTGACCGCTGCCGAGGATCTCTCAGGCGCCTTTGCGCGGGCTGCCCATCTGGCTCAGACAGGCCGTCCCGGACCGGTGCATCTGGCTTTGCCCTTTGATGTGCTGACAGCCTCCGCCGGGCCAACGAATGAACTTCCTGCGGAGGCCTTTTTGCCGACCCCG
>JANQMC010000155.1 GCA_028280305.1 Pelagibius sp.
GTGGGAGGATGCCGGCTACGGCAACCTGCCGGTCTGCATGGCCAAGACCCAGTACAGCTTCTCCACCGATCCCAACCTGCGCGGCGCGCCCTCCGGCCATGCGGTGCCGGTGCGCGAAGTGCGGCTCTCCGCCGGGGCCGGCTTCATCGTTGCCATCTGCGGCGAGATCATGACCATGCCCGGGCTGCCCCGGGTGCCGGCGGCCAACTCAATCCACCTGGACGATGCCGGCCTGATCCAGGGTCTGTTTTGACCCCGGCAGGCTGAGCGGGCGAGGGGAGAGGCAAGCGATGACCCTGCGCACGATCCTGGTTCCGGTCCGCGGCGACGGCAAGGGCGAGGGCGTGCTGGACCATGCCCTCGCTCTGGCCCGCCGCCACTGCTCTCACCTCGAGGTTCTGCACTGCCGGCCGCGGCCGGAGGACCTCATCCCCTACGGCATCTTCGTGCCGGCCAGCTTGCGTAAGGAGATCGTCGCCTCGGCAGGCAGTCTCGCAAACGAGGAAGAGGGCAAGGTCCGCGAGCTCTTCGACCGCTATTGCCAGGAGCGGGAGATCCCGGAGATCGAGACCCCGCCCTGGCCGCGGGACCGCGTCTCGGCGACCTGGCGGGAGGAGACCGGCAAACAGGCCCAGGTCATCGGCCTGCGCGGGCGGCTCGCCGACCTCATCGCCGTAGCCAAACCCGACCGCGCGCAGAACCTCGGGCTCAATACCCTGGAGGCGGCGCTGCTGGAGACCGGCAAGCTGGTCCTGATGTGCCCCCCGGCGCCCGTCGAGGCGCTGGGCGCGAAACTGGCCTTCGCCTGGAATGGCAGCGGCGAGGCGGCGCGTGCCATGACCGCGGCGTTGCCGCTTCTGGCAAAGGCCGATTCGCTGACCATCCTGACGGGGGAGGGGGCCGATCTTCCGGTTTCGGCCGAAGAGGCGAGAGCCTATCTGGCGGTGCACGAGATCGACTGTGGGATCAGCACCTTCAAGGCGGCACCCACCGCCGTGGGCCAGGCGCTCCTGGCCGGCGCCAGAGAGGCGGGGGCCGACAGCCTGCTTATGGGAGCCTACGGACAGAGCCGGCATCGGGAACTGGTGATGGGCGGGGTCACGCAATACGTCATCGACCACGCCGACATGCCGGTCTTCCTGATGCACTAGAGTCTTCGCCTTTCGCTGCGCAACGGGATTGCCGGCAGAACCGCGTAATGCACCGGGCGCTTTCGTGGGGTGACGCTAAAGTTGCAATGGCTGGGTGCCCGGTCTCGCGAGTCTGATGTCCCGGGGTGCGGGTGCCGGCCGCCGAAAACACGCCAGACCCAGCGGTTTTGCGTCTGCAAAATGCACAAGAAGGTCCCGGAAGCGTGCCTTCGGCGAATAGTTCCGATCAATGGGCGAAATCTCTGAAATCAGAAGAATTATTGGCCCGGCATTTCGTGGATTGGCGAATTACCTGACCATGTTGCGCCGCAATATTGATGGTGGACCGTCAATTCTTTGCGAAGAACAGTGGACCTCGGGGCATGATCGCGGTATTTTGTATACCACATGCCATGGCGAATGATCGATTGTCATGGAAAGACAAGAAAAAGAACGGGATACGCTGTCAAGCTGACTTTGTGCTGGGTTTTCAACCTTATGGGGAATACCCTTCACGCCTATCCAGAAATCCGGGAGGTTAGGACTATGAGAGTTTCCAGAAGAGTGCTCTTGGGTTGCGCGGTTGTCGCAGGCATGAGCGCCGGGCTCACCTCGATGCTGAGCACGGCGGCGCAGGCCTGGGAGCCCAAGAAGCCCATCGAGTTCGTCATCATGGCGGGCCAGGGCGGCGGCGCCGACAAGATGGCGCGGCTGATGCAGACCGTGGTGGAAAAGAACGGTTGGGCCTCCAAGCCCCTCACGCCGATCAACAAGCCCGGCGGTTCCGGCGCTGAAGCGCTCATTCACCTGAATGGGAAAGCCAAGTCCGATCCCGATCACACCATCATGGTGACGCTGAACAGCTTCTACACGACACCGCTGCGTCAGCCGAACCTGAAGATCGACATCGCG
>JANQMC010000074.1 GCA_028280305.1 Pelagibius sp.
AGGCGCGAGATCGGTCTTGTTGATGACCAGCAGGTCGGAGCGGGTGATGCCAGGGCCGCCCTTGCGGGGAATTTTGTCGCCGGCCGAGACGTCGATCACGTAGATCGTGATGTCCGCCAGCTCCGGGCTGAAGGTGGCCGCAAGGTTGTCGCCGCCGGATTCGATCAGCACCAGATCGAGAGCCGGAAAACGCTGACGCATGTCGGCTACGGCAGCCAGGTTGATCGAGGCATCTTCGCGGATCGCCGTGTGAGGACAGCCGCCTGTCTCCACCCCCATGATCCGTTCCGGCGGCAGCGCACCGGAGCGCGTGAGGAATTCCGCGTCTTCGCGCGTGTAGATGTCGTTGGTGATAGCGGCGATGTCATAGCGCGGCGCCAAGGCCTTGCAGAGCGCATCCATCAGCGCCGTCTTGCCGGAACCAACGGGCCCGCCGATGCCGACCCGTAGGGGACCTGTCGAAGAAGCGGTCATGATCTGAACAACCTCGTATATTGGGTTTCGTGTTTCATGGCAGCGAGATCGGCGAGCATCGCCGCACCGCCGAGATCTTCCAGGGATGCTTGCAGCGCGACCTCAACCGATTGGGCGATCGCCGGCTCCAGCGCCGCGGTGACGCGCTGTCCGTCGCTCTGCCCCAGGGGAATTAGCCGCACGCCGGCAGAGACCAAGTTGGCAGCAAAGCCGTGGAGGTAGGCATGCAGAGCGGCCCTCAGAGGCAGCCCATGACCAGCAGCGGCGACACCGACAACGACCGGGTAGGCCATGGGTCCCGCCCAGGCCGAGGCGAGGTCATCCAACGCCTGACAAGGCCAGGCGTCCGCCGTCGCCATCGCAAAGGCCCGGCCTTGCGCCGTCGTTTCAAGCTGCCGCTCGGCGGTCGCAACAAAAGCCGCGGCCAGTTCGGCGATTGCCGCCAGCGCCGCTGTGTCATCGATCGCCTCAAAGGCATGGCGGAAGAGGATGGCGTCGTTGCGCCCGGAGCCGAGAGTCAGCAGATCGGCCAGCCAAAGCTCCAGCCCCGCCGCATCCGTAACCCCGCCCTGCTCCACCACCTGCTCCAAGCCATGGGAATAGCTGAACGCGCCCACGGGATAGGACGGCGAGAGCCAGGTCATCAGGCGGTAAAGCCCGGCCTCGTTCAGGTTTTCAGTCATGGTGTTCATGCCCCTGAACACGGCCGTGACCGTAAGCGCCGCCTTCCGGATCAAAAGGCGCCTCAATCAACTCCGTTCGGGCGCCCAGCTTCGTCAGCATCTCAAGGATGACATGATCCTCTCGAATTCTGAGGCAGTCGCCCAGCAACTGGGTCGGCAGATGACGGTTGCCGAGATGCCAGGCAATGCGGACCAGATCGACATCGGCACCGGCCCGCACTTCAATGAGGCGTTCGGACGCCGCCACCACCGCGACGATACCGCCCTCCTCCAAAACCAGGCCGTCGCCGTGGGACAACGGTACGGCCTTCGGCAGATCGAGCAGGAACTCCACACCGGTCTCACCGCGCATCGCGATGCGCCGCCGGTGCCGGGCATCAAAGTCCAGCACCACAGAATCGCAGGCCTCAGCCAGAGGCCAGCTTCCCGACGATTTGACAGAAGTCGCCCGCAACATCGCCGCAGACTAAAACAGGAAGTAGCGCTGCGCCATGGGCAGCTCTGCCGCCGGCTCGCAAGTCAGAAGCGCGCCGTCGGCGCGCACCTCATAGGTCTCCGGATCGACAGCGACCTCAGGCGTGTAGTCGTTCAGCACCATCTGCTTCTTGGTGACTTTGCGGATACCTGAAACCGGGAGCACGCTGCGGTCGAGACCGAGCCGCCCGCCGACATCGGCCGCCGCCGCTGCCTGGGAAACGAACGTCACGGCACTGGCGGTCATGGCCTTGCCGAAGCCACCGAACATCGGGCGATAGTGGACCGGCTGGGGTGTCGGGATCGAGGCATTGGGATCGCCCATGGCCGCGGCGGCGATGGTGCCGCACTTCAGAACCAGGTCGGGCTTCACGCCGAAGAACATCGGCTTCCAAAGCACCAGATCCGCCAGCTTGCCGACTTCGACGGAGCCGACTGACTCGGCAATCCCATGGGTCAGGGCGGGATTGATGGTGTACTTGGCGATATAGCGTTTGACCCGGAAGTTGTCGTTGTCGCCCTTTTCTTCCGGCAGAGCGCCGCGCTGCTTCTTCATCTTGTCGGCGGTCTGCCAGGTGCGGATGATCACCTCCCCGACCCGGCCCATGGCCTGGCTGTCGGAGGCGATCATCGAAAACGCGCCGAGGTCGTGGAGAATGTCTTCCGCCGCAATCGTCTCCCGCCGGATGCGGCTTTCCGCAAAGGCGAGATCCTCGGGGATCTTCGGGTCCAGGTGATGACAGACCATCAGCATGTCGAGGTGCTCATCCACCGTATTCACCGTGAAGGGCCGCGTCGGGTTGGTCGACGACGGCAGCACGTTCAGCTCACCGCAGACCTTGATGATATCGGGCGCATGGCCGCCCCCGGCCCCCTCGGTATGAAAGGCATGGATTGTGCGCCCCTTGAACGCGGCAATGGTGTTCTCGACAAAGCCGGACTCGTTCAGCGTGTCGGTGTGGATCGCGACACCGATGTCCATTTCGTCGGCCACGGAAAGACAGGTATCGATAGCCGAGGGCGTGGTGCCCCAATCCTCGTGCAGCTTCAGCGCACAGGCGCCGGCCTCTATCTGTTCGATCAAGGCATCGGGCTTGGAGGCATTGCCCTTGCCGAAGAAGCCGAGATTCATGGGAAAACCCTCAGCCGCCTGCAACATGCGCTCCATATGCCAGGGGCCGGGCGTCGCCGTGGTGGCATTGGTGCCCTCCGCCGGGCCGGTGCCGCCGCCCATCATGGTGGTAACACCGGAATAGAGGGCGTCTTCCATCTGCTGCGGGCAAATCCAGTGGATGTGGGCGTCGATACCCCCGGCGGTGAGAATACGGCCCTCACCGGCGATGGCCTCCGTCCCCGGGCCGATGACGATATCGACACCCGGCTGGACGTCGGGATTACCGGCCTTGCCGATGGCCGCGATGCGCCCGTCTTTCAAACCCACATCGGCCTTGATGATGCCCCAATGATCGACGATCAGGGCATTGGTGATGACCGTATCGACCGCCCCCTGGGCGCGGCTCGCCTGGGCTTGGCCCATACCGTCGCGAATCACCTTTCCACCGCCGAACTTTACTTCTTCCCCGTAGGTTGTCCGATCTTCTTCAACTTGAATGACAAGTTCGGTATCGGCCAGCCGGACACGATCCCCCGTTGTCGGGCCAAACATGGCCGCATAGGCCGCGCGGTCGATCTTCAGCGGCATGGCTCTAGCCCTCCAGGTCGTCTGTGAGAGGGCCGTTGATCCGGGCGTTGAAGCCGTGGATCTCCCGGGCACCGGCATAGGGGATCAGCGTCACCTCGCGGCTTTGGCCGGGCTCGAAGCGCACCGCCGTGCCGGCGGCAATGTCGAGCCTGTAGCCCAGCGCTTTGTCACGGTCGAAGATCAAAGCCGTGTTGGTTTCATAGAAATGATAGTGGGAGCCGACCTGCACCGGGCGGTCGCCGCTGTTGGCAACCAGAAGGGTGATCGTCTCACGGCCCTCGTTCAGCAGGATGTCGCCGTCGGCGACCATGATTTCTCCGGGGATCATCGTTGCGGCTCTCCCTAGCGGATCGGCTGATGGACGGTGACCAGCTTGGTCCCGTCTGGAAAGGTCGCTTCGACCTGGATCTCGTGGATCATCTCGGCGATGCCGTCCATGACCTGATCGCGGGAGATCACGGTCCCACCGTCGCGCATCAGCTCGGCGACCGTACGGCCGTCGCGCGCGCCCTCCACCACATAATCGGAAATCAGGGCGATGGCTTCCGGGTAGTTCAGCTTGCAGCCGCGCCCCAGCCGGTTGCGCGCCACCATGGCAGCGACGGAGACAAGCAGCTTGTCTTTTTCCCGTGGTGTCAGGTTCACCCTTTCCTCCTTCTTGCTTTGCTTCTTATTTGTCTAGAGATGCCAAAGACGGGGCAGTGCTGGCGGCAAACCGGCCAAATGAGCACGTGCCGCCGCCCAGAAGGCGCCATAGGCCTGACGGACCGCCCTTGCCTCTCCCAGAAAACGCCCAACGATCACGCCGTTGACGGCAGTCAGCGCCTGTTGAGACCCAGGAGAGTCTTCGGGCAGCAGAGCACGCAAAGGCTCCAGCTGCGCCGCGGCATCCTCGGCATGGAAAATCGCGCTGGCGAAGGCCGTCATACCGCCGAGGCAGGCAATAGAGGCCAGCGGCCGTCGAAAGTCGCCCTCCATATGCAGGGCATCGGCCCAGATGAGCCGCTTACCTGCACGTAGCTGCCATGCATCACGGATCAAGCCTTGGCTGAGCGTTTCGCCGGAGGCACTGCGGCCAAAGACCAGAAACTCGCCGGCCAGCACCCGGCTGCCGGGCTCGACCGTCAGCGTGGTTTCGCGCCGCAGGCGGGCACCGTCGAAAAGGATCGTTTCCTGGGGCAGCCATTCCAGCCAAGCCCCTGCCGCCGCGCTCAACCTCACGTCAATCCGGCTATCAGCACCAGTCGAGCGATAGACCTTCTCCGCCGCCTGTGGATAGACACGCAGTTGGGTATCAGCACCCGCCGTAACAGCGATCTCTAAACTATCACCGCCAACGATGCCGCCGGAGGTCGTGATGAGGCTGGCTTCGAAAATGTCGCCGCGCGCCGGCTGCGGCAGGCGCAGCGAGAGCGGGTCGCGCTGATGCAGATCGACCAGCCGCGTCACACCCGCTTCGGCCCGCACCGACAGTGCGGCTTCTCCGCGTACGGCGGCACGACGCAGCGGAACAACCGCTGCGGAAGCCTGATTTGCCGGTATAACCTCAGACGGCGATGTAGCGACGGACATCGGCCTCGACCATTTCATCTCCCCGACCGGATAAAACGATCTCGCCCCGGTCCATGACAGCATAGCTGTCCGCCAGGTCTCTGGCGAAGTCGAAATACTGCTCGACCAGAACGATGGCCATGTCACCCCTGGCGGCCAGCAGGCGGATGACCCGCTCGATATCCTTGATGATGGAGGGCTGGATGCCCTCTGTCGGCTCGTCCAGCACCAAAAGCCGGGGCCGCAGCACTAAGGCACGGGCGATGGCAAGCTGCTGCTGCTGGCCGCCGGAGAGGTCGCCGCCGCGCCGCCGCAACATGTCTTTCAGCACCGGGAACAGCTCGAAAATTTCCGCTTCAATCCGCCGGGCGGCACGGGGCAGAGCGGCAAAGCCGCTGCGCAGGTTTTCCTCGACCGACAAGAGGGGAAAAATCTCCCGCCCCTGGGGCACGAAAGCGATGCCGCGCCGCGCCCGCTGATGCGGTGCCAGCCCCTCCAGCGGCTGGTCTTCCCAGCGTATCGAGCCGGCTTTCACAGCCTGCTGTCCGGCGATGGCCCGCAGCAGCGAGGTCTTGCCAACCCCGTTACGGCCGAGGACACAGGTCACCTGCCCCTTGTCGGCGGTCAGACTGACTTTCTTGAGCGCCTGGCTGGCGCCGTAGAAGAGATCGATGTCCTGAACCTGAAGCATCTTTTCCTCAGCGCCCAAGATAGACTTCGATAACGTCACGGTTGCTCTGCAGGCTGTCGAGCGAGCCTTCGGCCAAAACCGAACCCTCGTGCAGTACCGTGACATGACAATCCAGCGCGCGGATGAACTCCATGTCATGCTCGACCACGACGACGGAGTGCGACTGTGCGATCTCCTGCAGCATGACCGCCGTCTTCTCCGTTTCGGCATCGGTCATCCCCGCCGCAGGCTCGTCCACGAGCAACAGCTCGGGGTCCTGCATCAGCAACATGCCGATCTCCAGCCACTGCTTTTGCCCGTGGGAGAGGTTGCCGGCCAAGGCGTCGCGGAAGTCCTTCAGGACGATGCGTTCCAGCACCGCCTCGATCCGCTCAAGCTGCGCCTTGTTCGGACGGGCGAAGAGACCGGCGAAAACGCCACGGTCGCCCTTTAGAGCGAGTTCAAGATTGTCAAAGACACTCTGGCTTTCGAAGACCGTCGGTTTCTGGAATTTTCGGCCAATCCCCAGGTTGGCGATGGCAGCTTCGTCCAACTTGGTCAGATCGATGGAGCCATTGAAAAAGACCTCCCCGCTGTCGGGCCGGGTCTTGCCGGTAATCACGTCCATCATGGTCGTCTTGCCGGCGCCGTTTGGGCCGATGATCGCGCGCAGTTCGCCGGAGACCACATAAAGGCTGAGATTGTTCAGCGCCTTGAAGCCGTCGAAGCTGACCGACACGCCGTCGACATAGAGGATGGTGTCGGCCGCGGCGCGCAGCGGCTTTGCTGGCGGTTGCTGCGAGGGCTCAACCGTTTCACGCTCCGGCACCTGTGAAAGGGCTTCGCTCATCCCGCAGTCCTTCCGGGCAGGCCAAACCGCAGCAGCACAGACTGCAGGCGCCCTTGCAAGCCCGGCAGAGAGCCGATGATGCCCTTCGGCAGAAAGACCGTGACGGCGACAAAAAGGCCGCCGAGGAAAAACAGCCAGATCTCCGGCGCCGCCCCGGTCAGATAGGTTTTGGCGTAGTTCACCAGCAACGCACCCAGGATCGCGCCGTGCAGATAGCCACGCCCGCCGACCGCCACCCAGATCACGATCTCGATGGAATTGGCGGGCGAGAACTCGCTTGGATTGATGATACCGACCTGAGGCACGTAGAGGGCCCCGGCGAGTCCCGCCAGCATGGCCGAAAGGACGAAAACGAAGAGCTTGTAGAATTCCACCCGGTAGCCGAGGAAGCGCACCCGGCTCTCGGCATCACGGATCGCCACCAGCACCCGCCCCACCTTCGAGCAGACAATCCAGCGGCAAAGCAGGTAAGCCAGGGCCAGCATGACGGCGGAAGCCGCAAAGAGCCCGGCACGAGTACCGTCGGCCTGCAGGTTGAAGCCCAGCAGTTCCTTGAAGTCGGTCAGACCGTTATTGCCGCCGAAGCCCATGTCGTTGCGGAAGAAGGCCAGCAACAGGGCGAAGGTCATGGCCTGGGTGATGATGGAGAGATAGACCCCGGTGACACGCGAGCGGAAAGCCAGCCAGCCGAAGACGAGGGCCAACAGGCCCGGCACCAGAATCACCATCAGCAACGCAAAGGGAAAGGACTCGAAGCCGTACCAGTACCAGGGCAGTTCCTTCCAGTTCAGGAAGACCATGAAGTCCGGCAAATCGGGATTCCCATAGACCCCGCGATCGCCGATCTGGCGCATCAGATGCATGCCCATGGCATAGCCGCCGAGTGCAAAGAAAGCACCGTGGCCCAGGCTCAGGATCCCGCAGTAGCCCCAGATAAGATCGACGGAAAGCGCCAGCAGAGCAAAGCAAAGATACTTGCCCAGGAGGCTCACGAGATAGGTCGGCACATGAAAAACCGAGCCCGGCGGCACCGCCAGATTCAGCAGCGGCACCAGAACGGCAATGCTCAGCAGCAGTCCCAGGGTGATCTTGCTGCCCAGTGGCGACAACAGACGGCCGTGGTCGTTCGACAGCAGCACGGGCTAGTTCTCCACCGCGCGTCCGCGCAGCGCGAAGAGGCCGCGCGGGCGCTTTTGGATGAAGAGAATTATCACCACGAGCACCAGGATCTTACCCAGCACCGCGCCGGCATAGGGCTCCAGGAACTTGTTCACCAACCCCAGGGAGAAGGCCCCTACGAGGGTGCCCCAGAGATTGCCCACGCCGCCGAAGACGACAACCATGAAGCTGTCGATGATGTAGCCCTGACCCAGGTTGGGGCTGACGTTGTCGATCTGGCTGAGGGCGACGCCGGCCATGCCCGCGATGCCGGAGCCCAAACCGAAGGTCATGGCATCCACCCAACCGGTGCGGATACCCATGGAAGAGGCCATGGGGCGGTTCTGGGTCACCGCGCGCATTTGCAGGCCGTAGCCGCTGAAGCGGATCAGCGCCATGAGCAGCGCGAAGACAAGCAAGGCAAAAAGAATGATCCAAAGCCGGTTGTAGGTGAGGGTGAGGCCGCCCGCCACCTCCCAGGCGCCGCTCATCCAGGCGGGATTGCCGACCTCGCGGTTGGTGGGGCCGAAGATACTGCGCACCACCTGCTGAAGAATGAGGCTGAGGCCCCAGGTGGCCAGCAAGGTCTCCAGGGGCCGGCCATAGAGAAAGCGGATGACGCCGCGCTCGATCCCGATACCCACCAGGCCGGTCACCAGAAAGGCTGCGGGTATGGCAACCAACAGCGAGTAGTCGAAGGCGCCGGGAAAGGACGCACGAAAGACTTCCTGGACCACAAAGGTGGTATAGGCGCCGATCATCACCATCTCGCCATGGGCCATGTTGATGACCCCCATCACCCCGAAGGTGATGGCCAGGCCAATGGCGGCCAGCAGCAGGACCGAACCCAAGCTGATCCCCTGAAAGATGTTCTCGATGAAGCCGTTGAAGGCGAGTTTTGATTCGATGGTTTTCAAGGTCTCGGCGGCGGCGGCGCGGAGATCGCTGTCGGGCTCTGCCGGCCGCCCTTCCCCGTCGATGATCAGCAGCCCCGATACGATGGCCCGCACCTCCTGATCAACGAAAGCCGCCAGTGCCTCAATGGCGGCAAGTCGCGTCGCCTTGTCGTCGGACGTTGCCAACTCTGTCGCCGCCAAGGCGCGTGCCAGGCGGCTGGCCACCTTGAGATCGCTCTCGCGCGCCAAGGCAGCCTCCAATGGCCCAAGCATGTCCGACTGTGCCGATCTGAATACCGCATCGGCTGCCTGGATCCGCGCCGCCGGGTCAGAGCTGCCCAGCGTCAGGGCGCCGAGCGCCGCTTTGACCGCCTGCCGCAGCCGATTGTTGATTCTCACCTTGCGCAGCTTGCGTTTGCCGACTTCGCCCAACGCCTCGCCGGTCATCGCATCGAAAATGCGGTAACCGCCGGCACTATCCTCGGCGACGACCATTCGGTCGTCTTCCTTCACCTGAAAGAGTCGGCCGGCCAAAAAGGCCTGGAGAATCGGTACCGCCCGTTCATGCCCGCCGGCAGCCAGGCTTTCCACCGCCGCCACCTTGGTGGCGTTCGACTTCTCTGTCAGCGCCTGGAGGTCCTGCGCAAGCTCGGCTGACGCAGCCGAGGGAATCAGCAAGACGATCAGTACTGCGAAAGCCCTTAGCCTGAACAGCTTGGACAAGGCCGGCATCAATCGGAGTTCCCCAAGAAAGAAGATGAGCGGCGGGTCCCGCGAAAGGACCCGCCGCCGTGCCGAAGCAAGGCTAGTTCGTCACGTACTTCGGTGCTTCGCAGTTGCCGCAGACCCAGGGATAGGTCCAGTCGGCAGTCAGCTTGGCGCTTTCCGGGATGAAGTCGCTCCAGGCGTCGCCGACCACTTCCTTCTCCGTCGACCAGACGGTCTCAATCATGCCGTCGTCCTGGATTTCACCGATCAGCACAGGCTTGGACAGATGATGATTCGCGTTCATCACCGCCGTGCCGCCGGTCAGGTTCGGTACCGTCTGGCCGTACATGGCCTGACGCACGGCATCCACGTCGGTGCTGCCGGCCTGCTTCACCGCCTGGGCCCACATCTTAAAGCCGATGTAGGTGGCTTCCATCGGGTCGTTGGTGACACGATCCTCATTGCCGATGAAGGCATGCCACTGCTCGATGAAACTGTCGTTCACGTCCGATTCGACGCTCATGAAGTAATTCCAGGCGGCGAGATGGCCGACCAGCGGCTCGGTATCCAGGCCCGCCAATTCTTCTTCACCGACGGAAAAAGCAACCACAGGAATCTCCTCGGCATTGATGCCCTGATTCCCCAACTCTTTGTAGAACGGCACGTTAGCGTCACCGTTGATGGTGGAGACCACCGCCGTCTTCTTGCCCTGAGAGGCGAACTCCTTCACCTCCGACACGATGGTCTGCCAGTCGGAATGGCCGAAGGGCGTGTAGTTCTCCATGATGTCGGCATCCGTAATGCCCTTGTCGTTCAGGAAAGCCCGAAGGATCTTGTTGGTCGTGCGCGGGTAGACATAATCAGTACCCAGCAAGACGAAGCGCTCGGCCCCGCCGCCGTCTTCACTCATCAGGTATTCGACCGCCGGGATCGCCTGCTGATTCGGCGCCGCCCCGGTGTAGAAGACGTTGCGGGAGCTTTCCTCTCCCTCGTACTGCACGGGATAGAACAGCAGGCCGTTCAGTTCCTCGAAAACCGGCAGCACCGACTTGCGGGATACCGAGGTCCAGCAGCCGAAGACCGCCGCCACCTGCTCGCCCTCAAGCAGCTCCCGCGCCTTCTCGGCGAAAAGCGGCCAGTCGGAAGCCGGGTCGACCACCACCGCCTCGACCTGTTTGCCGAGCAGGCCGCCGTTCTTGTTCAGATCGTCAACCATCATCAGGACCGTATCCTTCAGCGTGGTTTCAGAGATCGCCATGGTGCCCGAGAGCGAATGGAGCACGCCGATCTTGATGACATCGTCGGCCGCCTGGGCCGCCCCGGCGGCGAGCGCGCCGGCCATGGCCAAGGCGCTTACTGCCCCCCTGATTACGGATTTCATTGTTCTGACTCCGCTGGAAGTTGATGTTGCACCGCAAAATATTGCTGAATTGAGACAATTAGTGTCAATACAAAATCATCTTTTTTATTTGCCATCTAATGTATTTATTTTCATTACACAATATTGCAAAGAAAAACTATTCACAGAGACGATGTATTTCCCTGCGTTTATTGAATTCTGATTTTATAGGCGACGCTGTCAGTGGGCGCGCCGGTCAATCCCCACCCTGCTCCCTTTCATTCAGCAGCTTGATCATCTCCGAGAGATCCACGTCACGCCGTTCCCGCAGCGAGACATAGACGAAAACCATGGTCGCTCTTTCGCGGATCATGTTTGCCGGGAACGGCAGATAGACCAGTTCCTCGGCGCTGAAGGCCGGGGACGCCGTCGCCACCTGATAGGCATAGCGCAGTTCCACATCCACCAAGCGAAGTGCCGAGCCATCGGCGGCATGCAGGTGCTGCGGAATACGCGCCATGCGCAGGAAGCTCGCCTTGTCTTCTGCCCCGTCGAAGCCGTCCATCAGCGCATCGGCCAGCAGCGCATTGTCATCGCGTTGCGCACCCGGCTGCCCTGCCTTCTGCCCGTCGTGCAGATGGGAATGCAGGTGCTCGTGATCCGGTGGATGATTGTGGCCCGTTGCGGGTTCCGCCTGCGCCGCCCTAGCCATCATGCCGCCTCCCCGGAAAAGTCCACCGGCTTATCGATGATGCCGCGATGCGCGCCCATCTTGCCGTGTGACACCAGCGTACCCAGAACGTCGACCATCACTCGGGTAGCGAAAAGCGAGGTGATGTCCGAGGTGTCGTAGGGAGGGGAAACCTCGACCACCTCCATGCCACAGATCCCTTCTGCGGCCACCTTGCTCACTAGGCTGAGGGCTTCGCGCGGCAGAAAGCCGCCCGGCTCCGGCCAGCCGGTTCCGGGCACGAAGCCGCAGTCGACGGAGTCGATGTCGAAACTCAGATAGACCGCGTCGGCATCTTTCCAGGCCGTCTCCAAGGCAATCTCGGCCACTTTGTCGAGACCCAGTTCCTCCACATCCGACATGGTGATGATGGTGGTGTCGCGCTTTCGCGCCTCGACAACCGCCTCGCGCGGTACCTGCCAGCCGCCGATACCGATCTGCACCAGGTTGGTTGCGGGCACGTTCTCCAGGTTGGTCGCATGGAACCAGGGCGTGGTGTGCATGCGCTCATCCAGGTCTTTTTCCTGGATGTCGGCATGGCGGTCGAAGTGAATGATGCCGATCCGCTTGGAGGTGCACTGGGCGATCCCGCGCACCGTGGCAAAGCCGATGGAGTGGTCACCCCCCATGATGATCGGCAGAGCGCCGGAGGAAAACACATGGCCGACGGCGCGGGAGATCTGATCGAAGGTCTTTTCGATGTTGGCGGGAATGGTGAAAACGTCACCGACATCGCAGAGCGTCATCTGCTCGCGCAGATCGACACCCATTTCGTAGTTGTAGGGCGTATAGAGGGCCGAAATCCGCCGGATACCCTGCGGCCCAAAACGGGTGCCAGGGCGATAGGTCGTCCCTCCATCGAAGGGAACACCCAGGGCGGCGGCATCATAGGCGCCGACCTTGGCGACATCCTCGATATAGGGTGCTTTCAGGAAGGTATTGATCCCCGCGTAGTGCGGCAGTTCCCCCCGCGCGAAGGTGGAGATACCTCGATCCTCGATGCTGTCGGCAGCGGCCAGGCCCACTTTGACCGCCCACTGCCGTTCCTTCTGCCAGCCGTCTTCCGGTAGTTCGGCCTCCTTCTGCGCAGCGCGCCAACCCTGAAGCTGCATCTTGTCGAAGTCGGGGTGGTGGTGTCGGCGGCCCTCCGCCTTGGACGTCATGGTTCCCGCTACGGCGGTGGTCCGCCGGCTGGGATCAGTGCAGAACATCTTTTGGTCCTTCGCTCCCGAAGTCAGGTTTTTGGAATGGTTGATCGTCCGAAGCCGCCTCGACCAACTCGGGCGGCAACCCGTGGCTGTCTTCGAGCGGCAGGTCGTAGGTGATGGTCGCCCCATAGGCTTCCGGCGCATGGGGGTCCCAACGCAGCTTGTCGAAGACCAGGAGGCGCGTGCCCAGCTTGAAGCCTTCCTTCAAATCGTGGGTTACCATGAAGATGGTCATCTTTTCCGCCTGCCAGAGCGACAGGATGATTTCGTGCATACGCGCGCGGGTGCCCGGATCCAGGGCGCCGAAAGGCTCATCGAGCAAGAGGACCTTCGGCCGCGGCATCAGAGCCTGGGCGATGGCCAGGCGCTGCTGCATGCCGCCGGAAAGCGTCTTGGGATAGGCGTCGCGGGCATGGGAAAGGCCCACCCGTTCCAGCAAGTCTTCAGCCTGCGCCACGGCGGCACGCCGCCGGGCACCGAAAAGCCGCCCACAGAACTTCGAGGCGCGCAGCTCCAAAGGCAGGATGAGGTTCTCCATCACCGTCAGATGAGGAAAGACGGAGTAGCGCTGAAAGACCACGCCGCGGTCGGCATCCGGTTCGCTGCCGAGAGGGGCGCCATCCAGCTCGATCACACCGCGGGTCGGTCTTTCCTCGCTCAAGAGCAATCGCAGGAAAGTGGACTTACCGCAGCCGCTGGCCCCGACAATGGTGCAGAACGCCTGCGCCTCGATCTCCAGGTTGATGCGTTCCAACACTGTTTGGCGCCCATAGACCTGGCTCAGGCCCCTGACCGAGATCAGGCTCATGGTTCCTGCCCCTCCGGGGACCAAGCGAAAGCGCGCTGCGCCATACGCTGCAAGAGGTAGTCGAGTAGGAAAGCCAGCAGCGTGATCCAAAGGACGTAGGGAAGGATGACATCCATGGCGAGGTAGCGCCGCACCAGGAAGATCCGGTAGCCAAGCCCCTCCGTCGCGGCAATGGCCTCGCTGGAGATCAGGAAAAGCCAGGCCGGCCCCAGGGAGAGGCGCAGGGCGCTGACCAATCGCGGCATGGTTTGAGGCAAGACGACGCGGGTGACGATCTGCCAGGTCGTCGCCCCGAGGGTCTGGGCCTTGATGAGTTGCTCGCGCGGCAATCCTGTAACCGCCATGGCCATACAGCGCACCATAAACGGCGCGATACCGACAACGATCAGCGTGACCTTGGCGACCTCGCCAAGACCGAAGACGATGAAGAGAACGGGAAGAACAGCCAGCGGCGGCACCATGGAAAGCGCCGCGACCAGAGGCGCGAAGGCGGCGCGTACCACCGGCAACAGACCGATGGCGATCCCCGCCAGCAGGCCGGCCGCCGTCGCGATCGCCAGCGCAATACCCAGGCGCAGCAGGCTGGCGGCGGTGTCCGCCCATAGGAGATAGGTCCCTCTGCGTGGATCCGGCTGAAAGGCGAGACGATCGATGGCGGCACCGAAACTCTCAAGCGAGGGCAGCAGCTTGTCCGCCGGGTTCGCCGCCAGGCGCGCATCGGAGGCCATGAGGTAGACCGCAATCAGCAGCAGGAACGGCAAGGCACCAAGCAGGACTTTCCCTGCCGCCCCCGGATGCTGGTTGATCGCCCTCCCCATCGCGGGCCGCCCGATCTTGCTTCGACCGGCCTAAAGCGCGCCCTCCGCCGCCAGGCTCATAAAGCTGTCATCGAAGCGGAATTTGACGTTGGCCTGATCGCCCAGGGTCGTGCCTGAGGGGAAGGTCATCCCGACGTAGTCCGGGCTCGGGGCCCCTTCGCCCAGGATGCCGTGCTTGAAGAGGAAATTGCGAACCACATCCATGGTCTTCACGAGGTCCTCGCTCTTGGCGAAGGCGATGGCTTCCGCCGGCTCGTAGAACATCTTGGTGGTCGCCAACTGCGCTTCGTAACCGGCCAAGTCGGTGCCGGACTTCTCACCCATGAAGGTCCGCGCCGCTTTGCCGGCCTCGTCATCGGCAGACATGATCGCCATGGTCTCGTACCAGGCGCCGACCAGAGCCTTGCCGAAGTCGGGGTTGTCGTTCAGCACCTCTGTGTTCACCACCATCAGGTCGATGATCTCGCCTGGGATATCGGCGGAGGTGTAGAGCACCTTTGCGCCGGGTTCCGCAGCGATCTCACTCAACAACGGGTTCCAGGTGACGACGGCCTCCACATCTGCTGTCTTGAAGGCCGCAACCATGTCGGCGTCGGAGGTGTTGACAACGGTCAGCTCCCGCTCCGCCATCTTTACGCTGTCCAGCGCCCGGGCCAGCAGATAGTGCGAAACCGAAAGCTCCACCAGATTGACGTTCTTGTCCTTCAGCGCGGCAATGTCCCCGCCACCTTTGACCACCAGGCCATCATTACCGTTGGAAAAGTCACCGATGATCAGGGCCGTGGAATCGAGTCCGCCGCCGGCCGGGATGCTGAGCGCATCCATGTTGGTCATCACGGTGCCGTCGAAGGCACCGGCGGTGAACTGGTTGATCGACTCGATGTAGTCGTTGATCTGGACCACCTCGATCTCGATACCGTACTTGTCGGCCCACTTGTTCACGATGCCCATCTCGTCGGCGTAGGCCCAGGGCATCCAGCCGACATAGATGGACCAGGCGATACGGAAACTCTCCTTCTTCTCCGCCTGCGCCGTCTGCGGCGTCACCACAGTCGCCAAGGCGGCAAACAGCAGCCCCACCATCGTTGCTCTGGAAATAAGTCGCGGCATCCCAAGCCTCCTGTCCGATCTCGTTTCACCGTTCCGAGGTCGACAGCAGAGAACACTGGAGACTGCTGAAGACGGCCTCAGACCTCTTGCAGTGATCTCCCGGGATTTTGGCCCGCCGTGGCTCCGGCTGATGTTCCGGAGTGCATCTCTCGGACCAGTCACCGTCACATCCGCGACAGCCGGAACCCTAGACGCCCTGCACAGCCGATATCAGCAAGGCCTGTGCCAACTGTGCATTTGGACGTTCAAACAAGCAGAGCCGCAGAATTACGCGGAAGCCCTGTCTGCTGTACACAAACATTTGTAATATAACGACTATTCAATTCTGCTTAGGAAGCAGGCAAAGGCGGTCTCACGCCTAATAATCGGGCAGAAGTGACTCGCCCCTTTTTCAGGGCTGTTGCCGTTCGGCGTTAAATGCTACGGCGAAGTCTGGCTTCTCACACATTCTCTCTGCGAAAGGACCCGGTAAGCGATGTCAGCCTGGATCAAGATGCTCTCGGACGAAGAAGCCGATAAAGACCTGCGAGAGGTTCTGGCTTTGGCGCGGACGCCGCACGGCACCGTCGACAACGTGATGCGGGTTCATTCCCTGCGCCCGGCCAGCATGCGCGGCCATGTGGTGCTCTATCGCGCAGCCCTGCACGACGATACGAACACGCTGCCGATGTGGTTCCAGGAAACCATCGCCAGCTATGTCTCAATGCTGAACGACTGCCCCTATTCCCTGGCTAACCACTGGGCCAACGCCCGGCACCTCATCGGCGACGAAGCGCGCGCCGACGCCATCGAGACAGCCCTGAAAGCCGATACGCCGGAGAGAAGCTTTGACGGCAGCGAGTTGTCCGCCCTCCGCTATGCAAGAAAGCTGACCCTGACGCCCGGCGCGATGACGGAGTCCGATGTCTCGGCCATGCGCGAAGCTGGCCTGGATGACGGCCAGATCCTGGAGGTCAATCAGATCGTCGGCTACTTCAACTACGCCAACCGGCTGCTCAATGGGTTGGGCGTAACCACCGAAGGTGACGTTGTGGGCTACTACGCGAAAGACAGCGATGCCTGACAGCCGCCAAAACGACACAGCCCAAAGCGCCTCGGCAGGGCCGCTGCGGCTGCTCAACGACTGCCTGAAGGTCAAAGCGGGACAGAGCCTTCTGGTCGTCGGTGAATCGGCGCTGGCCGGTTATTACGACGAAGGGGCAGCGGAGCGCGTGGCTGCAGAGGCAAGCGGTCTTGGCCTTGATGTCACACGCCTGACAGTCGCCCCGGGTCTGAACACGAAGAAAGACCAGGAGGCGTTACTTGCCGCGATCAAGGGCTATGACCATGTCGTTTTCTTCGCGCGGGCCGGGGATCAGATCCGTTTCAGCAGCGACCTGGCCGGGCAGTCCATTGCCATGAGCTATGCCCTGGACCTGGGAATGCTGCAATCGGACTTCGCAGCCGCAAGCTATAACGGCCTTTGCCGTCTGCGCGATACGATCGACGCTTTCATCGCCGAGGCGTCCGAGATCAGGGTCACCTGCCCGCGCGGGAGCGACTATGCCGGTGCTCCGGTCAAGCAGACAGATCGTGCGGCCGGGCCTGCCGAAGTGACGGTCCGGCGGTTCCCGATGCTGATCGTCAAGCCCGTAACGGCAGCAGGCTTTCGCGGCCGGGTCGCGCTGAGCCGCTTCCTGGCCGGCACCGGATCGCGGTTCTATCAGCCTTACGCACTGCCCCTCGAAGCTGATGTCTTCGCCCTGGTCGAGGACAACCGCATCGTGGAGTTTGAAGGGCCAAAGAACGTGGTGTCGCAGATCAGGGCGCATTACCGCGACATTGCCGAACGTTATGATCTCGACCCCTGGTTCCTGCACTCCTGGCACGCCGGCATCCACCCGGCCAGCGACTACACCCAGGCTGCAGCAGCCCACTATGAAAGATGGTCCGGCGGCGCCTTCGGCAATCCGCGCATTCTTCATTTTCATACCTGCGGTGACTATGCACCGGGAGAGATTTCCTGGACTCTGGTCGATGCGACGGTCTCGGTCGACGGCATCGCTGTCTGGCAGGCCGGGCGGCTCCATCCAGAGCGCGTGCCGGGAGCGCCCGCGGTTCTCGCCGATGAACCGGCCCTGGCGGCGCTCTATGCACAACCATGCCGCGGGATCGGCATCAAGGACTGACCCAGACCTGCAGCGGTTCACGGTACCGGTAAATTGAAGGCTGCCCAGGCCTCGACGATGTCAGGGGCATCTTGGCAGCGTACCCGGGTGGGGGCGTGGTGTATATCGACCCAGGGCATCTGACTTTCCACGCCCAAATGCCACGCGGGAGCGTTGGGTTCCGGATTGTCCAGGCTCGCAGTGTGTATCACGATCCAATCCGCCCAGTTCGGCGTTACAGAAGGCGTCAGCGGTCTGTATGTCAAACTCGATCCGCAGTTGGCACAGAACCCGCGCTCGACAAACGGAGATGACTTGTAGTACTTCGGTTCACCTTTTGTGAATCGAATAGCGTCAACAGGATATGTTGACATTGCAACCACGGGGGCACCGGAGAACTTTTGACAAATACGGCAGTGGCAAAAATTGTTCTCGATACATGGCTTGGTGATTTCATAACGCACCTCACCACACAAGCAGCCACCAGTGACGGGCACGTCCTTGCCGCCCTGCATATCGAACAGGGGCCGCCGCTGGGCAGTTGACGAGTTGTCTAGTAGTTTGGCGCGGTATACGCGGACCAGCTTAGCTATATTCTTAATCTGCTGGTTGCCCCAATCGACAAAATTCACACCAACCTTGCCGTCCACCTGCTCGAAAACCGTGCCCGAGATATAGACACCACCTGGCTCGGCGAGTTCTTGGAGGCGTGCCGCGACGTTTACACACTCACCATAGATGTCATCTCCATCGATGATGACATCTCCAAGAGTGATGCCAATTCGAAAGGTAATCTGACGATCATCAGGCACCTCGGCATTGCGTAGAGCCATGCCTTCCTGAATCGCGGCCCCGCATTCCACGGCATCGATGGCGCTGGCGAGGTCGACGAGAATGCCGTCGCCCATCAGCCTCACGACACGTCCGTTGTGTTCGGCAATCATCGGGACAATCAGTTCACCAAGATGGGCCCGCAACGCACCATGGGTTCCCGCCTCATCCACGCCCATGAGCCGGCTGTAACCGACAACGTCCGCGCTCAATATCGCGGTGATTCTGCGTTGGACACAGTCACTTGGCGGAGCAGGAAGCGCCTGCGCATCGCGGCGTGGTTCAGCTGCGAGCATGCGGACTACCGGCACGTAACTTCCCTTGGGGATCTCCAAGCGAATCGGATCAGCCTGACCTTCGCATTCGTAGTACTGCTTCAGTTTGGAACGCAGCCTGCTCGCCTCAACCCGAACGATCGAGCTGGTTTTCGGGTCAAAGGTTTCGTCCTTTTGGAAAACTTCCTGGGCGACGGTGTATTCCTTAACCCGCTCACCACGTCCGGCGAGCACTTCCTCGATTACAAAACACAAGAAGTCCTTCATGCGGAGGGACTGCTGGAACCCTGGGCTCGTTACAATCTTCTCCACATGCGCCCTGACCGTCGCGGCCGTGGGTGCGGGCGGATGATGGTGCAACTCTCCATCTGAATATTGTGGAAACTCTGTCATGGCCTCTCGCTAGACACTGCTTTGAACCTTCGAACGTATCGACGCCGTAAGGAACGTAATTGCACTGCGTGGTGATCATGAGGAAGTTGATAGCGAACAACCGCCCGTAACCCACATGGCGCCCTGTTGTCCTTGTGTCGCTTTTCCAACTTAGCGATCTCTGCTGAATGACCCGCTGTTTTCCAAGAAAGGGCGGAGGTCGAGGAGCGAACAAGACGACACATGCGAATCCGGCCTCACCTTCGACGGACCCAAGGTGCAAGGGAGTTGTCACTCCTCAACTTCAATGGCATGAGTGTTGCGCCCTGAGGGTTGGCACATCGGCCAGGGCCTACCTGTCCTCGGTCCGGATACCCCTGCAATTGAGTGGAACGAATGCGGTCTGTTCCGTGCGTAGTCACACTCGGTTCCCCACATCTCGACCCCATATCTTGCTCACCAAAACCAGTCTCGGTAACCATGACCTGGCAGCGGGTCGTCATCCGCTGGACACCAAGGTCTCGGCTCCTCCTAGGTTATTTGCGCGGTGGCAGGGCCGGCCGACCCGCCAGGTTTTCAAGTGCCTTGGCGGGCCGGCCGGCTGCAGAGATCAGCTGCTTGGCAGAGGCGCAGCCGATTTCATAACCGGATGCTAAACACCGGCATCGAGCCTACCCGCCATGAAGTAAGAGTCGTCCAGGCACGGAAACCAGATCCTGACGGGAGTCTATCTCCAAGTGGTCCCGCTCTGCGTTCCGAACCTGTTGCGGCTGCCCTTCGGCATCTATGGCGACAAATGTAAACCGGCCTTCGGTGACCTTAATCCCCTGGGGCCGCTCATGCCTCGATGTCCAGACTTCGACATAAAGGCAAAGTGATGTTTCGCCGATTTTTTCAAGGTCAGTATAGCAGCAGACAGTATCCCCTACCTTTATTGGCCGGAGCAGTGTCATAGAATCGACGGCTAGCGTGACGACCGGACCCTGGGCAATCTTTTCGGCTGCAATTGTGCCAGCGGAGTCCATCTGAGACATGATCCAACCGCCGAAGATGTTGCCAGAGGGGTTGGTATTGGTAGGCAAAGCCCAGGTGCGAATGGTGAGCTCTCCTCTGGGCCGTGGTTTGTCGCGACACGCATCGGCTTCGTCGATCTCGCTTCCATTGATCATCCGCTGACTCGTAACGCCAAGTCTCTTAGTTTCGATATTCATCACGTTTTCCTTTTGGTTCTCCATCTCCTCTAGCTTCTGCAAATGAATCTAAACGACCGACCCTTTCGTTCTTCGAACAGTCATCACAGGCGCCCAGTACCGAGCGCACCACCGACTGCTTGAGTGGAGTAACTTAGACTGCGGGTTGAAGAGTGTGGGAGTTTGAAGGGGTTTCAAGAAGTTAGCTCTCAATATAATTAATTGAAATTGAACAGATTTCTACAGTCTGATGACAGTAATCATAACGTATCGGTAGAATGTTACGCTCCCCCCTTGGCTGGCGCAGGCTGGAAAGCTCCCCTCGGATCAGCGGATCGCAGGGGTGCTGAGCGCGGCTGACAACGATGCACGTGGCTACGGGCGCAGGTCTCCCGAACCTGCCGCGGTGCCCCGCTCCAACTCACGTTGCGTTTTTGTTGGCGCAATACAGTTGCTCGAACGTTGTTGCCAGCGTTGTGCGACCGGTTGTGCTAACACCAGAGAACCGTTGTTTTTGAGGTCGAAGCTGCGCATAAACCGAGCAAGCGATCTGATACGCGTAACGCTGCGCTGCGGCCGCCGCCAGGCCGGAGGCACAGCTGCTTCCGAGAATCACCTCGGAAGAATCCTGTACCGCAAGAACCGTAAACACAGTCCATTGCAGTGCCTTGTAGCAGAATCTGGAGAAGCGCTTAGATCCCGTATTCGGCTAGAAAGCTCGCCACGGCATCCATGCAGGTTCGCCACGCGGGCTCATAGTCCACGAGAACGTGGTTGCGGCTCTCAAGCGGCACGAAGTGAGCGTTAGGAATACCCGAAGCCACGGCCCGTCCCTGTTCAAGTGGAATGCGCTGATCGTGCTTTGAATGGAGTACGATCGTCGGCGCCCTGACCTGACCGAGCTCGTCGCGTACGTCAATGTCGCCGAAGGCGTCCTGAAAGCGCGCGGCATTCCGCGGCGAGGTCGTTAGGCGCTGGAACTCGTCGAACCAGGCGAGTTCCTCGGCCGCGGCATCGGGCATGAAGGTCTGTGAAAAGATATGCCGATAGGCGGGGTTATCCGTTCCCCAGCCGAGTTCTGTCAGAGTTCGAACGGCCTCCCGCCGAGCCCTCTCTTCCGGACTTGCGAGGTGGCACCACCCGGCGGCGTAGCTCCCGATCAGGATTAACCCCGAAACGCGCTCGGGATGCCGCACGGCGTATTCGATGGACACGGCGGCCCCCTGGGAAATGCCGAGCAGCGGGAACCGCTCCAAGGCCAGCTTGTCGGCCACCACCTCAAGGTCTTCGACGAAGGCGTTGAAGCTCAGGTCCTTCACCTCCCAGTCTGACAGGCCGCAGCCGCGCTCGTCGTAGCGGATCAAGGTCCGCGTGCGCGCAATCTCGGAAAAGCACGCACCCCAGATGGGACTCGTCCAATCAAACTCGAGATGCGTTAGCCAGTTGGCCGCCTTCAGAAGGGGCGGGCCCGACCCGAGCGTTGCGTAGGCAATCTTGGCCCCGTCCGATACCTCGCAGAAGCCAATGCGTTGCCGGCGAAGCGGCTGTGCACTCCTAGGTAACAGCGGCAGGTTCGCGTCGGCCGCAGCACCGAGCATGCGTGTTGGCACCGCGCGCGAACCGGCCGTGGCGCCCCGTGGCCGCTCCAAGGCTGTCGCCTCTGGATCGGCGTCGCGCCAGAGACGCATCCATTTCGCCGCGGAGACTGCGCAGACACCGGAATGCGTGGCCAACAGTTGGAGAACTCTGACCCGTGCCGCGCGCGCGTCCTCTCGCTCCGCCGCAAGCCAGGAGTTGAATACCTCGTCCCCCGCGCCATCAAGACCATCAAGCAGCACTGCGTCCAGCTGCAGCGCCATGTCTTCAAGCTCCGTGACCGTCAACTCCTTGGCACTCCGCCGCAGCTTCGCGTGGACATCACGGATGTCGATGCGGGCTCCCTCGGCATCCAAAGCGACGCGCTCGCGGTCTGCGACGATCCGCAGCCGGTCAGGACCGTCGACCACCTTGCGCAGCTTTGTGAGCGACCAGCGTAGGGCTGCCTTGGGGTCGTCAGGCAGATCCCAGAACAGCTCGCAGAGACGTTCTCTCCGGTGAGGGCGCCCTGTCGCGACAAGATAAGCCAGTAATGCACGGGCCTTGCGCGAGGCCGGAAGCGGAACCTCGACGCCCTGCCGGACCACGCGCAACTCGCCCAACAGCAGAACCTCAAGCTCTGCAGACGACTCCGCTTCCGAACAGGAAGTGCTTGGTTTTCTTCGCATAAATACTATTCGACCCTAAAAATAATCACCCATAGATTGAAAATTCAGGCGCGCCTTTGCAGCAAAACCGATACTCTCAACAGTCTCTTGCTGCACGGACAGCGCCAAATGTCCGTTCGGCTCGCCTCCCGCGACTACTTACGCGGGCTTCCCACGATAAGCGACGGAAATCACGAAAAAAAATGTCACGGTGTGGCAAATACCACCATCCCGACAACGCTCACCACAACGCTTAAATGTGAAAGAGGCCCCCTCGCCGCAACACACTGGCGGCCGTCTGCCCTGCGCGCCAGGAACTGCGGCCGGACCATATCGACGCCACAACCATAGAGCCGAGCAAAATCATGAACAAACGTACCCAGAGTGTTGCGGCACATCCTCGCACCATCGACCCGACCACCTTGAACGACACCCCTCACACCCGCCTTGCCGAGCTGCGGCAAGAGACGCCTCTGGTACAGCTTGGCCCCAATCAGTATCTCGTGCTCCGCGCCGAACACGTCGTGCCGCTTTTCATCGACCCGAGAACACGCCAGATCGAGGGTCCGGAGTTCGTGGCTCTTCACCAGATTCCCGACGGGACCCTGGCACAATTTCTTTCAGACCTCTTCCTGTTCTCGAACGGCACGGCGCACCGCGCGAAGCGCAGCCTCTTTGCCCGCAGCTTTGCCCATCGGGTCATGCGGGACGCGCGCGGCCAGATCCGCACGGTCGCCGATGAGATCGTCGCCAGTCTGCCACGCGGTAAGAGCTTCGACTTTGTCGAAGGCATGGCGGCCCGCGTCCCGGCCGATATGATTGCCGCGATCCTGGGGTTACCCAGGTGCGATTCCCGATACTTCGCAGCGCTCGTGTACAGTGTCGCCCGCGCATTTTCACCGATCTATCCACACGAGCATCACCAGGAGATCGAGAACGCCGCCGGAGAGCTTTATGATTATGTCGAGCAACAGCTTTCTTTGCGCATGACCGCCCCTGAGGACGACCTGCTTACAGCCCTGGTCACGGACTGGCAGGCTGAGCGGGGCATCCGTTTCGAGAGTCTTGTCTTCCAGGTCGTCGGCCTAATCATCGGCGGCAGCGACACCACGCGCGCGTCCTTTGCAATGCTGGTCGCTCTTCTGCTCCAGCGCCCCGGTGACTGGGCCGCCCTCCGTTCCGACCCCACCTTGATCGCGGGCGCGGTAAACGAGGGGATGCGCTATGACCCCTCGGTCGGCTCGGTCCCACGAGTGACAAAGGCCCCGATCAAGTTCGACGGCATCGACCTGCCGCCGGGCACAGTGCTCCGTCTCAGCACGATGTCGGCGATGCGGGACCCAGCACTCTATCTCGATCCGGACCATTTCAACATTCGCCGCACCGATCATCCGCGCCTCCATATGGTTTTCGGCCTCGGCCCGCATCGCTGTATCGGTGACATGCTGGCGCGGATCGAAATGGAGGAGAGCCTCTCCGCCGTCCTCGACGCGGCGCCGGGGATCGAACTGGAAACACTGCCGCGCATGCTCGGCTTCGGTGGACTCCGTCAGATCACCCCAATGCACGTCCGCATCCCGTAACCAAGGCCTTCATGAGACAGCCCTTGGTATTGGCGCCGGTCCGATCTTCTGAGCCCAATCAGCGCTTTGGGGCGAGTTGAGCCTACAGGACAGGCGGATTTCGATGCTGGTGAAGCTTCCTTGCCGGCACCGCAGAAGCGCCAAAACCGCATGGTGTGATGCCTGCACGAGCCCGCGAATGTGACATAAAACAATCAGCCACCACCTCTGGCTTTCGGGAGCGCGGCCTATGCCTGGCTGCGGTGGGCGAAGGCCTTGGCAAAGCGCCAGGTCAGATAGTCACCGCAGGTCGTCGCTTCGTAGTCTGTTTCGACATCCGCACCGAAGACCTGGCGGGGGTCGATCACGGTCTGCGGTTCCGGATCGTAAGCCAGCACCAGAGACAGGCGTTCGCGCCCTGAAGTATTGACCACGCGGTGGGGCGTCGAACGGTAGGCGTCATTGGTCCAGCGGGCGAGGAGATCGCCGACATTGACGATCAGGCTGCCCGGGATCGGCGGCGCGGCGACCCAGCGGCCCCGGACGTCCCGCACCTCCAATCCGCCGACATCGTCCTGCGCCAAGACGGTCAATACGCCGAAGTCCGTATGGGGCGCCACCCCGAAACGATCGCCGTCGCCGTCGGCCGGCTGGGGCGGATAATAAACGAAGGAGGCGCGGCTCATGGGTTGGGCCGTTGTCTTCAGAAAAAAGTCGGCCGGTTTACCGAGCCCCAAGGCGAAGCCCTGCATCAGGGTGTGGGCAACGGCGTGTGCGGCCTCGAAGTAGGCCATGGCTTTCGGCCGCAGAGCGGGCTGGAAGTCCGGCCAGAGGTTGGCGCCCCGCAGCGAATGATCATCCGGCACCGCCCCGTCCGCTGCTTCATAGCCCCAGAGGAAGCTCTCCTTCAGGTCCGGTTTGGCGTCATCCTGCATCTTGGCACCGCCCTGCCCCAGCCAGCCCCGATGGCTGGCGCTGATGCGCAGTTGCCCTTTCTGTTCCTCCGGAGCACGAAAGAAAGCCAAGGCTTCGCTTCGGGCTTCGGCCAGGACCGCCTCGGGGATCCCGTGATTGCTGATGTAGATGAAACCGACCTCGCGGCTGGCGCGATGCAGGGAATCGGCCACGGCCTGGGCGCCATCGCCCGCCCGCAAAGGGGCGATATCGACCACGGGAATGGCCGCCCGATCAAGCGCCTGTCCGGCCTCAAGGGTCATTTGAGCCTCGGTTTCTCAGAGTTGGGACACCTCTTGTCTTTAGCATCAGCGGCTTCTTCGTTCAAATTGGCCGCACCACGCCCTTCCCTTGGGCGCGGTATCGGTCTAATCCTGTGGGATGAGCGAACTTGAGAACTCACCGGCATTTTTGACCACCAAAGAGGTGGCGGCGCTGCTGCGCGTAAAGGAACGCAAGGTTTATGACATGGCTGCAGAGGGGGAAATCCCCTGCCGCCGCCTGACCGGCAAGCTGCTGTTCCCCCGGCAGGAGCTGGAATCCTGGCTTTCCGGTGCCCCAGCCCCCGCCACCACTGCAGCCGCCACTGGCGACGGCCCCACAAGCGGTACCTGGTCCGTTGCCCGCGCCGACATCATTGCCGGCAGCCACGACCCGCTGCTCGACTGGGCGATCCGTGAATCGGGGTCGGGCCTCGCCAGCTTCTTCGACGGCTCTCTCGACGGCCTGACACGTGTTGCAGCCGGCAAGGCCGCTGCCGCCGGCGTCCATATCTTCGAAACCGGGCACGATGGCTGGAACCGCGATCATGTCGCAGCCGAGCTTGCCGAGCGCCCCGTCGTCCTGGTCGAGTGGGCGAAGCGCCAGCGCGGCCTCATCGTCGCAGCAGGATCGGAGCGGGAGATCACGGAAATCGGGGACCTGCGCGGGCGCCGTCTGGTTCAACGCCAGCCCACGGCCGGAACCGCCGTGCTGCTGCAACACCTCCTGGAAACCGCCGGGGTCGAGCGTGGCGCAGTCACCCTGCTGCCGGAACTGGCGCGCACGGAAACCGATGCCGCTGCGGCGGTCGCGGCCGGGCAAGCCGACGCCGCGCTCGGACTGCAATCGATGGCCCGGCAATTCGGCCTGCCCTTTGTCGCGACCATCGAGGAGCGCTTTGATCTGGTTATTGACCGGCGCAGTTGGTTTGAGCCGCCTTTGCAGAAGCTTTTTGCCTTCAGCCGCACCGCGGCCTTTGCCGAAAAAGCCGAAGCACTGGGCGGCTACGACATTGCCGGGCTCGGAGAGGTGCACTGGAATGGGCCCTGAAGCCTCGTCGACAGCTCTACTCGGCTGACGGCAGCGCGCCGCTTTCGAACCCATAATCCGCCAGGATCTTCTGACCCTCGGGCGATAGAATGTGCAGAGCAAGGCGCCAAGCGGACTCCGGCGCTCCCTCCAGCACTACAAGGCCATAGTCTGCGCCGACGGAAAGAGCCGCCGGCGGCGCCACGATCTGCAGCCCCGGCACCTCGCGCTGCGCCAAAACGGCATTGGTGCAATAGGTCAGAAACAGATCGGCCTGTCCCGACTCCATGACCCAGGCGTAGGCGTTGCGACCTTCCGGCGGCTTGGCGCTGTCCGCACCGCCGGTTAGTTGACGGGCTTTGCCTTCAAGCCTCACCCGGGCGCCGGCGCGCAACCCCTCTGCCTTGGCGAAAAGCGCCCAGGCATAGTCGCCGGAGGGATCTGCTTTGGGCGTGGAGGTGCCGAGACGCAGTTGGGGATCGAGCATCACATCGAGCAGGGTGGCTGACGTGACGGAGACTTCTGGCTGCGCCAGCGCACAGAGCCGATTGCGGGCAAAGAGCGCCACCGGGCCACCGCGCCCGGCTTGTTCCAGGGTTCTGGGGTGTTTCATGTTGGCCGAGGCAAAAACGTGCGCTGCCTCGCCCTTTTCAATGCGTTGTCGCAGCAGACCGGAAGGCGCAAAGGTCGCCGCCACAGTCTCTCCATACTCGGCTCTGTAGTTCTCAACAACATCGCCCAAAGCGGCCTTGAGGCTGCCGGCCGCGTGGAGCCTCAATGTCTGCTGCGTCTCGGCCAATGCTGGCATGCTAAAGGATAACAGCGCCGTCACGGCGCCAACGGCGGCCAGTCTGTGCAAGAGAAGTCCTCTCCGGAAAAGAAAACAGAGGAGTAAGTGGGGCGGCCAGCGAACACCGGTTTATCACTGGTGTTCGCTCTGCGCGCCAACCGACGCTTCGCAGCGCACCCTGAGAAGCTTAGCTCATCCGGGCGTTGGGGAAGAAAAGCTGCTGGCCGTCACGGGTGTAGTCGGCGATGGCGGACTGGCCCTCGTCGGACAGGATCCAGTCGATGAACTGCTGGCCGAGACCCGCCTTCACGTTTTCACACTTGTCAGGATTGACCAGAATCACCCCGTACTGATTGAACATCCGCTCGTCACCTTCGACAGCGATCTTGTAGTCACCCTTGTTGCCAAAGGCGATCCAGGTCGCCCGGTCGGTCATCGCATAGGCACCCATACCGACCGCCGTGTTCAAGGTGGCGCCCATGCCCGAGCCAGTCTCCCGGTACCAGCCGCCGCTGTCACCACTGGGATCGACACCGGCCGCCTTCCAGAGAGCCAGTTCTTTTTTGTGGGTACCGGAATCATCGCCACGCGAGGCAAAAGCAGCCGCACTTTCCTTGATCTTCGCCAGCGCCGCCGTTACGTCCTTGCCACCCGCAACACCCGCTGGATCGTCAGCCGGCCCGACGATAACGAAGTCATTGTACATCACGTCGGCGCGGCTGACGCCATAGCCTTCGCTGACGAACTTCTGCTCAGCGGGTTTGGCATGAACCAGCAAGACGTCGCCGTCGCAGTTCTGCGCATTCTTGATCGCCTGCCCCGTTCCCACGGCCACCACACGCACCTCGATACCGGACTTCTCCTGGAATTGCGGAAGCAGGTGATCGTAGAGACCGGAGTTCTGGGTCGAGGTCGTCGATTGGACGATGATGAAATCCTCCGCCGCCAGAGCGGCCCCTTGCAGGAAGGCGGTGGCGGTGAAGATCGGGACGGCAAACTTCAGAGCTTTGGCGAGCATTTCGGGTTCTACCTTCTTGGCTGACTATGGGGAATCAAAGCAGCAGGTCACCGGCCAGGTAAGCCCTGGCTTCTGCGGATTTCGGCGCCTGAAAAAAAAGCGCTGCCGGCGCGGCCTCGAGCAGACGGCCTTTGTGCAGGAAGCAAATGTCGTCGGCGAGACGCTGGGCCTGACCCGCCTCGTGCGTCACCAGGATTACGCGCACGCCATCGGCTGCGGCCCGCATGACCAGGGCCTCAATGGCCGCCGTCGCTTGCGGGTCCAGGCTCGCCGTGGGCTCATCCAGCAGCAGATACTTCGGACTGGCGGCCAGGGCGCGCACCATGGCCACCCGCTGCTGTTCGCCACCGGAAAGCACCCGCGCCGGCCTATCCGCCAAGGCCTCAAGCTGACCCAGAGCCAACAACTCGGCCACACGCGCGGGTCTTTCCCGCCGCGCCATGCCGAAGGTCTTCAGGGCATGGTCGAGATTGGCCCTGACAGAGCGGCGCAGCAGCACCGGTTTTTGAAAGACCAGGGCAATCTGCTGCGGCAGAGGTCTGCCTTTGGCAAAATGGATGGTGCCGGCAGTCGGTGCAATCAGTCCGGCGATGAGCCGCAGGGTAAGGCTTTTGCCTGCTCCGTTCGGGCCCATGAAGGCGGTGACGCCGCTCGGGCCGAGGTCGAGGCTCAGGCCATCGATCACTGCCTTGCCGCCCCGCTCGAGTACAAGACCGTCGAGACGGATTGCCGGCGACGGCACGTTTTCCTCACCGAAGTCTATGGCCAGGACCTCAGGCATAGGCCATCTGCTCCGCCGTTCGGCGCAACCCCATCAGGCCCGCATTGATCAGAATCGAGAGGCATACCAGGATGATCCCAAGCCCGAGCGCCAAAGCCAACTCTCCCTTGGAGGTTTCCAGCGCAATCGCCGTTGTCATCACCCGGGTCACGTGATTGATGTTGCCGCCGACGATCATCACCGCCCCCACCTCGGCCAGGGCGCGCCCCAGGCCCGCCAGCGCCGCTGTCAGCAGCGAATAACGCGCGTCCCACAACAGTGTCGCCACGGTGCCGATGCGGCTGGTCCCCAGAGAGCGCAGCAGCTCGTCATACTCGCTGTTCAGATCTTCGATGACCTGTCGCGTCAGGGCGGCGACGATGGGCGTCACCAGAATGGTCTGGGCAATGATCATCGCCGTCGGCGTGTAAAGCAGTTGCAGTACGCCAAGCGGCCCGGCCGAGGACAGCAGCAGATAAACCGCCAGCCCCACCACCACCGGCGGCAGGCCCATCAGAGCGCTGACCAACACCACCAACACCATGCGGCCGGGAAAGCGCCCGACGGCCAGCAAGGCACCAAGCGGCAGACCGATGACACAGGCAATGGCCACGGCCGAGAACGTCACCCGCAGCGACAGCCCGATGATCTCGGCAAGCGCCGCATCGAAGCCGACAATCAAAGAAAAGGCCTCCGCAAAAGCGGCCCCAAAATCCTGCATTGCCCCGTCTCTGGCCCCTGATCTGCCGAATCTATGTGTTATTATGCATTTTATGTCTTTTTCTACGATACAGGCAAGCCTGCTGCGAGCGGAGAGCCGCATGAGCCGATCCGAAAAGGCGGAGACAAGCGGGTTTCAGGGACGATCTCAGAGGAGCGGACAGCAAAACACGGCGCCAACCCGGCAGGGTCGGACGCCGTGTTTTGGGTCAGAGAAACCTACTTCTGGTCGGCGCGGCGGAAGGCGCCCTGGACGATGCGGTCGATGACCATGGCGCAGAACAGGATGGCGAAGCCGCCCAGAAGACCCGGCCCCTTAGCCGCGTATTGCAGCGCTTCCAGGATCACCTTGCCGAGTCCGCCACCGCCGATCAGCGAGATGATCACGACCATGGAGAGGCACATCAGAATGGTCTGATTCACTCCGGCCATGATCGACGGCAGCGCCAGAGGAAACTCCACGTCCTTCAGCAACTGCCAACGGGTCGCACCGAAGGCGACCGCCGCCTCTTTTATGCTGTCCGGCACACCACGCATGCCGAGCGCCGTCAGGCGGATCACCGGCGGCATACCGAAGATGATGGTTGCCAAAATCCCCGGCGGATTGCCGGTGCCGAAGAAGGCGATGATGGGAATCAGATAGACAAAGGCCGGCAAGGTCTGCATCAGGTCCAATACCGGTTCGGCGCCCCGGTAGGCGCGCGCGGACTTTCCGAACCAGATGCCCAAGGGAATGCCGATCGTCACGCAGATCAGCACCGCAGCGCCCACCAGCGCTACCGTCTCCATGGAAATCTCCCAATAGCCCAGCAGCGCCACATAGGCGAGCGCAGCGGCGGTAAAGATCGCCACGCGCGGCCCCGCCGCCCGCCAGGCGACGACGCAAATCACCACCATAACCACCGGCCAGGGCGTCCCGATCAAGGCCAGGGTCAACGTGTCGAGCACCGCACGCACGCCAGCGGTGATGCTGTCGAAGGCGCCGGAACCGGCGGTGGCCGCCGCATCGATCTGACGGTCCATCCAATTGGCAACACCAGTGTAGATGGTCTGGCTATCAGTGGACAGAACAAGCTGACTGACTTCGCGCTCCGGGAAGCCGCTCAGCATTTCGATCGGGCTCGCAGAAGTGAACTTGTAGACAGTCAGAGGCGCAATCGCCAGGACCAGCAAAATGCCGAGAATCAGACGCTGTGTCTTGACCCCTGAGTCGACATGGGACGGGTCGATGCGCCAGCGCGAATACTGCTTCTCGTAGATGACATTGCTGTAGAAACCTTCGACGAGCTTGATCACCAGCAAGAGGGCCAAGCCGATCATAAGGATGCTGAAAGCCTCAGCATTGGCTGCTTCGGCAGCCTGTTGGTTCCGCTCGACAGCGCGCGCCATGTTGCCGGCCAGCGTCTCGAAACGGCTGGGGTCTTCGCCGGCCAAGCGGGCAGCCTCGGCGCGCTCGGTGAATTCGGCGGCACGTTCGGTCTGCCGCGCGGCGCGCTCAAGAAACTCCGCGCCCGGATTGCCCCAGGCACCGCGGCCGATCTGCACCCAGGCGATCACCTCCAGGATCAGGAAACCCCAGAAGGACCCCCAGACACCGCGCATCGCCGCCCAGATCGGACCCAGAAGCATTGCCGCCAGATTGAAGCTCGTCGGGACCACACCCGTGGCTTCGTGAATCTTGTGGAACGCCTCCGCGTAGTATTCGCCATTGCTACCCGCAAAGCGGGAAATGGATGCATCGAGTTCGGCGCGGTCGACTTCAATCTGCGAGGCCGCCGTAACGGTCGTATCGGTCATTCCTTACCTCCCTGGATGCCACGCAGCAGTCGCGGCTTGGTCACGACGCCGACATCACGGCCGTCTTCAGTGATGACCACCGGCTGATCGGTGCCGACGGAGAGATCGATGAGTTGATCGAGATCCGATTCCGAAGAGGCCCGCGGCGCTGAGTCGAGCGCACCGTTGAATTTCTCCAAAGGCTCCATAATGGAATGGGCCTTGACCAGCTTGAGCTTCGAGATGCCCTGGACAAACTCCCGGACATAGTCGTCCGCAGGGTTGGTGACGATGTCTTCCGGCGTCCCGATTTGCACGATCCGCCCATCCTTCATGATGGCGATGCGGTGGCCGATGCGGATCGCCTCGTCCAGGTCATGGGTGATGAAAAGCGTTGTCTTCTGAAGCTGGGCGACCAGCGCCTTGAACTGGTCCTGAAGCTGCAGTCGAATCAAAGGATCGAGCGCGGAAAAGGGCTCGTCCATGAGCAGAATTTCAGGGTCGGAGGCCAGGGCGCGGGCAATGCCGACGCGCTGCTGCATACCGCCCGACAATTCCTTGGGCAGGCGGTCCTCGTAACCCTGGAGGTCGACCAGGGACAAGGTGTGATCCGAGACCGCCCAGCGCTTGGACTTGGAAACCCCGCGGATTTCCAGCGGATAGGCAACGTTGTCGCGCACCGAGCGGTGCGGCATCAGCGCCATGTGCTGAAACACCATGCCGATTTGCTTGGCACGAACCGCCCGCAGTTCCTTTTCGCCCATGTGGGCGATGTCGCGGCCGAGAATCTCGATCCGCCCGGCGGTCGGTTCGATTAAACGATTGACATGGCGTACCAGGGTCGACTTGCCCGATCCGGACAGACCCATGATGCAGAAAATCTCGCCGCGCGGCACCGCGAAGCTGGCGTCAGCGACGCCGACCACACAGCCGAAGCGTTCCAGAACCTCAGGCTTTCCAATGCCCTCGTTCTTGACCGCCGTCATCGCCTCGCTGACGGCGCCCGGTGGCCCGAAGATCTTCCAAACGTCCTCAATTTTGACAGCAGCTTCGGTCACGGTATACCCCCCATCCGTGTCGAAAGGTGCCGGCCGCCGCAGAACGGCGGCCGGCGCGGACCGAAGGCTACTGGAGCCAGGACAGAACGGTGTCCTCGTTGGCGGCTACCCACTTCTTCGCGAACTCGGCTGGATCTTCTTTATTGATCACCAGCGCATAGCTCATCTCGGTAAGGGCTTCGCCTTCCAGCTTCATGTTGGAGAACAGTTTCGCCACCTCGGGATGCTTCTCCTCCAACTCCTTGGAGTAGTGGAGGTGGAGCTTGGCGCCGTTCCAGGCGGAGCCGGCTTCCGACTTCGCGAGCCAATCCGGATCGTCGGTCGGCTGCACGACCTTCCAAGTCGCCGCGTTGTGCGGCGGCTCTTCCAGCGCGGTCAGTTCATGAACCAGGAAGATGTAGTGCGGCGTGTAGCAGAAACCGATCCAGGGCTTCTTCTCCTTCACCGCGGCATCCAGATTGGCGAAGGCCAGCGTCTCGTCGATCTCCAGCAACTCAAGCGTCTCGGCATAGCCGTAAGACTTCGCGCGAACACGTTCGACGATGGTGGAGGCCCAGCCCGGCGCACCGATCCAGATCTCACCGCGGCCGTCACCATCGCTGTCGAACAAAGCCGCCTTCTCCGGGTCGGTCAGGTCCTCGATCGTGGTGACGCCGTATTCCTCGGCAACGAAATCCGGAACGCACATGCCCTGTTCGGCCGAGATGCCGTTGGGGTTCATGGCAACCGAGCCGGAATCCTTAACGAACTTGTCGTGCAGGTTCTGCTGGTTGGGCAGCCAGACCTCCGGATGCGCGTGCATCGAGCCCTTGTCCATGGCTTCGAAGACCACGGGGTTGGTGCCGTTCTGCAGTTCGACCTCAAGGCCGAGATTGTCCTCGATCACGACCTTCAGAACATTGGCCGTCGCATTGACCGAGGGCCAGTTGGGCACGCCGATCACGACGTCCGCGGCCTGTGCCGCACCGGCAAAAGTCAGGATGGCGGCCACCCCGACGCTGGAAAGTGCTTTGTTCAACTTCATAGCCTCATACTCCTGCTGTAGTTTTGTTATTGTCAGACCCGCCGGTCATCTCCGCCCGGGCCGTCCCCCATTCACTTGCCAACTCTGACGAACCGACTTCCCGGTCTGTCCGCCTTTCTTTCCCGGCTTCCCGGCCGGAATTTCTTAAACGCCCATCCTAAGCGCACTGCCTGACGGCGGCCTTGGCTTTCGCCATGGCCTCACGCAGCACTGCCGCGATGGTTTTGCAGTCGTCCTCGTCCAGCCACAACGGTAAGCGCATGTCGCAAAGCCGATGCAGAACCCGGTCCGCATTGTCGAGCGCATTGCCCGCCGCCGCGCCCAGGTAGCGCCAGTGATCGTGGCGGCTGGTAAAGCCCACGGGATCCGGTGCTCCGAACCATTTGATATGAACGCCGTGTGCGGCAGCCTCGGCAGCGAAAACGGCAATCTCCTCATCGCCGAGGTCACTGCCGGTGACCGAGAACTGAAGAGAACTCGGGGCGAACTGCTCTTTCTCGGGGCGCCGGGGCAGCGTGATACCGTCGATATCGGCCATGTTCTCGGCCAGAACCCCGTAAATCTGCCGCCAACGCGCATTGCGTTCGTCGAGCAGCGGCAGTTGAGTTCGCAACAGGGCTGCGACCAAGCCGGACATGCGCATTGAGCAGTTCGGCGTGGTGTAGCGATGGCGCTCAAAGACTTCCAACGTCGGGCGCGCACGATGCTGGGCATAGAGCATGTAGCTGCCGGAGAGCAGGATGGCGCGTGCCGCCAGATCCTCATCGTCCGTCACGATGAGGCCACCCTCGCCGGAATTGATGTGCTTGAAGGTCTGGGTGCTAAAGCAGCCGGCCCTGCCGAAACTGCCGGTCAGGCGGCCGTCCCAGCCGGCCCCCATGGTATGGGCGCAGTCCTCTATCAAAACCAGGTTGTGACGCGCGCAGATCGCCATCACGGCATCCATATCGGGAATGTGGCCGCGCATGTACGACAGCATGAAGTAGCGGGCGCCGCTCTCTGCCGCCTTTCTGTCGAGATCGTCAAGATCGACCACGAAACGGTCGTCGATGTCGACCAGCACGGCCTCGGCCCCGGCATGGGCGATAGATCCCGGCACCGGGGCCAAGGTAAAGGCATTGACCAGAACCTTGTCACCCGGCTCGACGCCCGCGGCCTTCAAGGCGACGAACAGGGCGCAGCCACCGGAGTTCAGACCAACACAGTACTTGCTGCCCATGTAGCCGGCGAATTCCTGCTCCAGCAGAGCCGCTTCCGGAATGCTGTTGCGGTCTTCTCCGTAGCGGAACAGGCGTCCGTCGCGCAGCAGCTTCACAGCCGCTTCAATGCCCGCCTCCGGGATCGGATCAGGAGCACTCAGGTCGCCACGGAAAACCGTGCCTCCCGTCTCCGATTGCCGATCCTGAGAAGTCATTGCGCCTTTGCCTCCGGCTCCAGTTGGAAACTTTCGTCGGGGAAGTATTTGGCCAACCTGACATCGCCGGTCATGGCATGGCCTTCCATTCCCTCCAGACGGGAAATCCGGCTGGCGACCTGGGCAACACCGCGGGAAGCGCCGCGGGTCATGCGCTGATAGGTCAGTACTTTCACGAATTTCTGCGCATTCAAACCGCCGGAGTAGCGCCCGGCCCCCTTGGTGGGGAGAATATGATTGGGTCCGGAGCACTTGTCGCCGAAGGCCACCGTCGTCTCCTCACCGAGAAACAGTGAACCATAATTCTTGAGGGAGCGCAGCCACCAGTCCAGATCTTCCGCCTGCACCTGCAAATGCTCCGGCGCGTAGCGGTCGCAGACGGCGCAGGCTTCCTCCCGGGTATCGGTCAGGATGACTTCGCCGAAATCCCGCCAGGCCGCCTCCGCCGACTGACCCGAGAGGCCGGGAAGAGCGTCGATGATTCCGGGCATCAGCTCGATCACCTCCTCACCAAGCCGGCGGCTGGTGGTGACCAGCCAGACGGGGGAGTCAGGTCCGTGTTCGGCCTGACCGGCGAGGTCAGCCGCGACAATCGCTGCATCGGCGCTGTCGTCGGCCACGACCATCGATTCAGTCGGACCGGCGATCACATCAATGCCGACGCGGCCGAAGAGCATGCGTTTGGCCTCAGCGACGAAACTGTTGCCCGGCCCGACGATGATGTCGGCCGGAAACCCGGTGAAGTGTCCATAAGCCAGTGCCGCAACACCTTGCACCCCGCCGAGTGCGAGAACATGGTCGGCACCGGAAAGCTTCATAGCGTAGAGGATTGCCGGGTGGATACGTTCGTCGCCCTTTGCCGGCGAGGTGGCCACCACGTTCTCGACCCCGGCCGTTTTGGCGGTGCAAACGCTCATGATGGCCGAAGCGGCATGGGCATAACGCCCGCCGGGCACATAACACCCGGCGGTGGTCACGGGAATAAGCCGCTGACCGGTCATCAGGCCGTCCAGCAGCTCGACCTCGAACTCCTGCTGGGAGTCCCGCTGGCGTTGGGCAAAATCGCGCACCCGGGCGTGAGCGTACCGCAGATCATCTTTGATGGATTCGGGAAGCTGAGCCTCCGCATCGCGGAACCAATCGTCCGGCACCAGGATGTCACCGTCCCAGCTATCCAGCTTCTTCGCGTATTCCCTGCTTTTGGCCTCTCCGCCCGCATCAAGTTCGGCCAGCATCTCCGCAACGATTTCCGTTGCCTTGGAGCCGATCGCCTCGACACCGCCGGGGGCCCTTTTCAGGTAAACCTCTCCCATCGCCTATCTAATCCCGTTCCAAGCCGCAGAACACTGCAACCTGCGTCACAGCCTCCATGAAAGCGCTTTCAAATAACGCCCTTTTCATGAAAAGATCACATAGTTTAGCATAGAGTCAACCGGCAAGGTTGTTATGTCGGTTAGCCATTGGAATATAATAAAATTACCCATTAGCATCACAGCAGAAACTATTGAAATCAGGCGCTTGATAGCCAGCTTCCGGCCAGTCCGGCAGCAACGGCAGAACGAAAATGGAAGGGCTTTCAAATTGAGCCGCAGAGAGACCACAACCTTGGATGACGTGGCCCAGGCCGCAGGCGTCTCCCCGGCGACGGTTTCGCGCTGCATAAACCAGCCCCAGTCGGTGCGCGCGGAAAAGCGCGTGCGCATCGAAAGGGCCATCGAGCAACTGGGTTATGTTCCCAATGGATCCGCCCGCGCCCTGGCATCGCGGCGCTCGCGCATGATCGGCGCCATCCTGCCTTCCCTCGACAACATGCTCTTCGGCGGCCCACTGGAGACCTTTCAGAAAGAGATCGGCAGCGCCGGCTACACCGTCGCCGTGGCCTGCTCGGAGTACGATCAGCAACACGAGCGCACCCACATCCGCAACTTTCTGGAAAGCCCGGTCGATGCACTGCTGCTGGTCGGCGGACATCGCGACCCCAACATCTACCGGCAAATCGAGCGCCAGGGCGTTCCCTATGTCCTGACCTGGGTATCCAGCGGCGACCGCGAAGAACACTGCGTCGGCTTCGATAACTCTGCGGCCGCCGGTCATCTCGTCGACTATCTGGTGTCCCTTGGGCACCGGCGCTTCGGCATGATATCCGGCTTCATCGAGCAGAACGACCGGGCCGGCGCCCGCCTTGCCGGCGTCCGAAAAGCCCTTGCCAAACACGGCCTCCCGTTGGAACCGGACCATCTGCTGCAGCGCCCCTTCGAGGCGGATGCCGGGCGGGACGCCTTCCACATTCTGATGTCGGCAGTGGAACCGCCGACGGTCGTGGTCTGCGGCTCCGAGCCCCATGCCTATGGTGCGCTCTTTGAGGCTCGGGACATGGGGATTGCCGTCCCTGACGACGTATCCATCACCGGCTTCGACGACATGTGGCTGTCGAGCCAGACGAGCCCGCCGCTGACCACGGTGCGCACACCACGTGAAGAGATGGGCCGGCAGGCCGCCCATCACCTTCTGGCCCAGCTGCGCGGCGAGCGGGTGGTCGCCCCCCGCCCCCTGGAAACCACGCTCGTGGTGCGCAAGTCGACGGGTCAGCCGCGGCCGACACCAGGGCTCAACCGCGGACACGTTTGAACGCGGGATCATAGCGGCAGATTTCATCGACCCGCGCCGGCACCCTCTCCCCCAAAATCTCGACCTCAAGCCGGCTACCCAGCCGGGCAAAGGGCGGATCGACAAAGGCCATCGCAATGTTCTCTTCGAGGCGATGCCCCCAACCGGCCGAGGTGACACTGCCGACCATCTTGCTGTCCGAAAGAACAGAGTCGCCCGGCTGCGCCGGTGATACAGCGGTATCGACAATCATCGAGACGAAACAACGGCGAGGGCCGGCGGCGGCCATGCGCTCAAGGGCGGCTTTTCCAATGAAGTCCTTGTCCTGAAGCACAAAACGGTCCAGTGCGGATTCCAACGGATTGTATTCGGTGATCAGATCCGCTTTCCAATGACGAAACCCTTTTTCCAGACGCATGGACTCCGTCGCGTAGAGCCCAAAGGGCTTCATGCCATGTACTTTGCCCGCCTCCCAAAGACGCGCAAAGACGACAGAGAGCTTTTCGTTTGGAACATGCAGTTCCCAGGCACACTCTCCGGAAAAGGACACCGACATGGCCATCACCTCGTCCGCACCGATGGCGACCGGGCGCACCGACAACCAGGGAAACCACTGCGGCGACCAGTCCGTTCCCGGCGCCGCGCCCCTAAGCACATCGCGGCTGCGCGGACCGGCGACAACCAGAATGGTGAAATCATCCGTCAGATTCGTAATGCGGATCGAGCCGTCTGAAGGCAGCCGTTCGCACAGCCAGTCAAGGTCGTGGTATTCGGCAGCGGCCGCGGAGCCGTACCAGACCCGGCCGGACCCCAGTCGGGCGATGGTCGCCTCGGCTTTGATATTGCCCTGTTCGTTCAGCAGATAGGTCAGCGACACCTTGCCGCTTCGCACCGGCAGCCGCGAACAGACGATACCGTCAAGCCAGTCATCCAAACCCTCGCCCATGATTTCATAGCGATTGAATCCTGAGACCTCCATGATGCCAACGGCATTCTGAACCGCTCTCACTTCCTCGGCGACGACATCAAAGGTGTTGTTGAAGCGAAAGGAGTGCCGCTCTTCGAAATCCGGATTTGGTTTGAAGTAGAGTGCCCGTTCCCAGCCGTTCACCACACCGAAGGCAGCGCCCAATTCCTCCAGGGTGGAATAGAGCGGCGTGGTCTTCATCTTTCGCCCCGCCGGCCGGTACTCGTGCGGCATATGAAAGCGGAACTCGTTCTGATAATCCTCCACTGCCTTCACAGCGGTGTAGTCCACCGTGGCATGGCGCGTGAAACGCCGCGGATCGAGCGGCCAGGTGTCGTAGCAGGCCTCCCCCTGCACCATCATCTGCGCCAGCAGCCAGCCGTGGCCGCCGCCCTCGCCCAGGCCGGCGCGCAGACCGGTGATGCACCAGGCATTGCGCTTGCCCGGTATCTTGCCGACCAGCGGCAAACCGTCCGGCGTGTAGGTGATCGGTCCGTTGATGACGGAGTGGATACCAGCCGCCGTCAGACAGGGCAGCCGCCTGAAGGTTCCCTCCATGGTATCGATGCAGCGGTCCAGGTCATCCGGACAGAGGGCGTTGGTGAAATTCGGATCGATGCCGTCCAACCCCCAGGTCTTGCAGCCCTGTTCGTAGAAACCGACCAGCAGGCCCTGTTTCTCCTGACGGGAATAGAAGTCGTCGGTCGGGCAGCGCAGCAGCGGCACGCGGAAGTCCAGCGCCGCGATCTCCGGGATCGGCTCGGTCAGCAGGTATTGATGCTCCATCGAGGCGACCGGCAGTTCGACGTCCATCATCGCGCCGATCTCGTTGCAGCGGTATCCGCCGGCGTTGACGATCATCTCGCAACGGATGTCACCTTTGTCGGTATGGACAATCCACTCGCCATTCGCTTGCTGAGTGAGATCCGTTACCGGGGTGTGGCGATAGACCTCGGCGCCGGCCTTGCGCGCACGCCGCGCCAGCGCCTGGCAGAGCTGGGCCGGATCGATATCACCGTCGAGCGGGTCCCAAAGCGCGCCCAGAAGGTTGTCGGTGGTGATCAGCGGATGGCGGCGCTTGCACTCCGCCGGGTCGAGAAGCTCGAAGTCGACCCCCATCCCCTTGGCCAAGGAGATAAAGTGACGATAGCCGTCAAGGTGGTCCTGGGTGGCAGCCAAGCGCAAGCCGCCGGTGGCATGGTGGTAGTTGATCGGATAGTCCGGGTCATCGGCCAACTCCTTGTAAAGCTGGATGGAGTGACTCTTCAGCCCGATCATGACCTGGTTGGCGCCGAAGTTGGTGACCTGGGCCGCAGAGTGCCAGGTGGTGCCCGACGTCAGTTCGTCACGCTCCACCAAAACCACGTCCTGCCAGCCTTCTTGCGTGAGGTGATAGAGCGCGCTGCAGCCGCCGATACCGCCGCCGATCACCACGACCCGGGCCTGCGTTTTCATGGTCTCAAGCACTCCCCAAAAGGCCCGATCCAGCCGAACTTCCTTCAACTTCTTCTCAACATGCGCGATGGAAGAGGCTGAATTAACTGGAAAATCGCTCGTTAAGGAAAATCATGGCGGCCGCTTCGATTTTCCTTAACGTCCAGCCCAAGGACCTGCGGTCGACTCCCAATTCAGGCAGACTGAATGACGGCGCCTCAACAACCGGCGCGCAGGAGAACCAGGCCATGACCTCTGAAGAAACCAGGATCGGTCGGCGCGGTCGCGGGAGAGCCGCCCGTGTCGCCGCGCGCTCTGCGCCGGAGGCGGAGGTCGACCCTTGCCCGCCCGGCCAGCCCGGCGGCAGCTACCGGCCCTTGTCCGACGCCGATCTGAAAGCGATCTGCGATGAGGCCTTTCGGGTGCTGGCGGAAATCGGCATGGGCGACGTGCCCGCTGTTGTTCGGCAAAGGGCCCTTGACGCCGGCGCAGAACTGAACGCTACGGGCCGGCTCTGTTTCCCCCGCACCATGGTCGAAGACATCATCGACGGAGCCGCCAAACGTTTCGTCTATCACGGGCGCGACCCGCGCCATGACTTCGAGATCGGCGGAGATAGAGTCTACTTCGGTACCGGTGGCGCCGCGGTCCAGACGCTCGACCGCGAAACCGGTCTCTACCGGCCCTCAACCCTTGCGGATCTTTACGACTTCACCCGCCTGATCGACACCCTGGCCAACGTGAGCTGGTTCACCCGCTGTTGCGTGGCGACCGACATTCCCGACAATTTCGATCTGGACGTGAACACCGCCTACGCACTGCTGGCCGGGACCACCAAGCCCGTCGGCACCTCCTTCACCCTGCCGGACTATGTGGCACCGGTCATCGAGATGTTCGACATGGCGCTGGGCGGCAGCGGCCGTTTCCGCAAGCGCCCTTTCTGCAAGGCCCATATCAGCCCGGTCATCTCACCCCTCCGCTACGGCGAGGATGCCGTCGGCGTTACCCTGGAGTGCATCCGCCTCGGCGTTCCCATCAACGTTATCGTCGCCGCCATGTCCGGCGCCACCGCGCCGGCCACACCCGCCGGCTTTCTGGTGCAGTCGACCGCCGAAACCCTGGCGGCGCTTATCCTGGTGAACCTCTTCGCCCCCGGCTATCCGATGATCTTTTCCAACTGGCCCCTGGTCATTGATCTGAGAACAGGTGCGTTCTGCGGCGGCGGTGGCGAGATCTCTGTGATGAACGCCGCCTCCGGCCAAATCAGCCGCCACCTCGGCCTGCCCTGCGGAGTCGCCTGCTCGATGTCCGATGCCAAGGCCGTAGACGCGCAAATGGGCATGGAAAAGGCGCTTTCCGCCCTCGCCGCCGGGCTTGGCGGCGCCAACATGATATATGAGTCATCCGGCATGATGGCGAGCCTGCTGGGTGTTTCTTTCGAAGCTTTTGTCGCGGACGATGAAATGCTGAGCCATGTGCATCGCGCCATCCGCGGCATCGAGGTCACGGAGGAAACCCTGGGCTTCGAAACCATCCGCGAGGCCGTCGCCGGCGAAGGGCACTTCCTCGGCGCCGCGCAGACCATGGCCGCGATGCAGCGCGATTACTTCTACCCAAGCCTCGCCGACCGCAGCGAACCCGCGACCTGGGCAGAGGCTGGCGCCAGCGATCTCATGGCACGCGCCAGGACTCGCTGTGACGACATTCTCTCAACCCACTACCCGGTCTATATTGCGCCGGAAGCCGACGCTGTGATCCGCGAGCGTTTCAACATCCTGCTGCCGCGGGAGCGGATGCAGCGGCAGTGACCGGTTCGGACAGAACCTCGAAGAGGTTCGACGGCATTTCCGGGAACTCGCGGAGACCGGAGGCTACCGACTCTTCGAGCAGTTGCCGGCTCAGCGCCGCGACCCTCGCCGGCAGTTCTCCAAGCTCGCCGCGTCGCGTCACAAGATAGACCGAGCGCGAGAGACGAGTGAAAGGCGACGGCAAGACCTCTACTTCGGCCGCAAAACGTGCGGAATCGAGGATGTTCAGGGGCGTTCCAAGGGTCCAGCCGCCGACCATGGCGACCATGGCGAGGATCGAGCGGGATGCCTCGAAGGAAAAGCGGCGCTCCGCAGAGAAACGATGGCGGCGCAGATGCTGCTCCACCAAGCGCCCGATCGGCATCTTCTCATTGTGATGCACAAAGGGTTTTTGCTGCAGTTGCGGTAAAGGGGCAGCGTCCTTGTCGAGCACGCCCTTCGCAACGACCAAAGCGAAGGTCTCCGTCAGCAACGGCAAGACATCGTAGCTGGACGGATCTTCCGGCGGCAGGCCGGTGATTGCGAGATCCGCTTCCCGGCGCACGAAGAGGTCGGTGATGAAGTCGGAGCGACCGGACACGGCACTGAAAGCGGTCGTCGGATGAGCACCATGAAGAGCATTGATCAGGCGGGGTGTGATGGAGGCATCGAAGTCGTCGATGACCGCAAAGCGCAGCTGCGGCAGAGAGGACAGATTGAGTTCCATCATCTGCGCCTGGGCTTCGGCCACGGCCATCAGGACCTTGCGGGCGTGGCTCAGCAGCAGCGCCCCTGCCGGGGTCGGACGGATCGGACGCTCCGAGCGGTCCAGCAGGCGGGTACGGGCAAAACCCTCCAGGTTGGCGATCTGCTGGGACACCGCGGCGGCGCTGGCACCCAGCCGCTCCGCCGCCTTGGCCATGGAACCCGTTTCGTCCACGGCCACCAGCACCCGCAGCGCTCTCAGGGAGACGTCAAGAGGAGCTTCCGGGTTCATCGCCATCCGATCATCATTCATGTTCAGGTTAACTTATGCTCTTCATAAACTCAGCTTAATCATAGATCACCCCTCGCCCCTGGAGCCAGAGGTCTCTCTGAAGCCAGAACAGGCCGCTGGGCAAAGGGTCGAAAAGGGCTTGGGCACCCACAATGCGGCTGGTAGGTGGAGAAACCCGCGTTGCAGCGGTCCAAGTTAAAGAGGAAAAACGCGAGATGAGCCGGCAGCCCAACATCCTGATCCTGATGGTCGACCAGTTGACCGGAACGCTCTGTCCGGACGGGCCGGCGGATTTCCTGCATACGCCCAATCTTAAGGCCCTGGCCGCCCGGGCGCTGCGCTTCACGAACTGCTACACACCGAGCCCGCTCTGCCTGCCGGCCCGGGCCTCATTCATGACCGGGCTGCTGCCGTCGCGGACCGGGGTCTATGACAACGCCGCGGAGTTTCCCGCCAGCCTGCCGACCTTCGCCCACTACCTGCGGCGCGCCGGCTATCGCACGGTGCTGAGCGGCAAGATGCATTTCGTCGGGCCCGACCAACTGCACGGCTTCGAGGAACGCCTCACCACCGACATCTATCCGGCCGATTTCGGCTGGACCCCCGACTACCGCAAAGCAGGTGAGCGGATCGACTGGTGGTACCACAACCTTGGCTCGGTCACCGGCGCGGGCGTAGCCGAGATCACCAATCAGCTCGAATTCGACGACGAGGTTGCTTTCCACGGAGAGGCTGAGATTCATCGCCTGGCCAGAGGCGGCGATCCCCGCCCCTGGTGTCTCACCGTCAGCTTCACCCACCCCCACGACCCCTATGTCGCGCGGCAGGAATTCTGGGACCTCTACGAGGATTGCCCGGCCCTGATGCCTGATGTGCCGGCGCTGTCCTTTGAGGCGCAGGATCCGCACAGCAAACGGATACTGGAGGCCAACGACTTTCAGCGCTTCGATATCACGCCGGCACAGATCGCCCGCGCGCGCCGCGCCTACTTTGCCAACATCTCCTATCTCGACCACAAGATCGGACGCCTGCTCGACACCCTGCAGCGCTGCGGCATGAGCGATGACACGGTGGTGCTGTTCTGCGCCGATCACGGCGACATGCTGGGCGAGCGCGGCCTGTGGTTCAAGATGAGCTTCTTTGACGGCTCCGCCCGGGTGCCCCTGATCATCGCCGGACCGGGCTTCGAAGCCGGCCGGACAGACACGCCCGTTTCGGCACTCGACATCGCACCCACCTTGATCGACCTGGCCAGGGTTCCGGCAGACACGATTACTGCCGGACTGGACGGCGAGTCTCTGTTGCCGCTGACGCAGGGGATAAACCGCCAGTCACCGGTGCTGATGGAGTATGCTGCGGAGGCGTCCTACGCCCCGATGGTTTCTGTCCGTGAAGGCCGCTTCAAGTTCAATCACTGTGAGTTGGACCCGCCGCAGCTCTTTGACCTCGACGCAGACCCCCAGGAACTGACTAACCTGGCGGAAGATCCAACTCAGGCGCAACGGGTTGCGGCCTTCATGGATCAGGTCCGCCAGCGTTGGGACATGCAGCGCTTCGATGCCGAGGTGCGCGAGAGTCAGGCGCGCCGCTGGATTGTCTACGAGGCTCTGCGCCAGGGACACTACCGGCCGTGGGACCACCAGCCGGACCCGAAGGCTGCGGAGCGCTTCATGCGTAACCACATGGACTTGAACGTCGTCGAGGAAGAAGCCCGCTATCCGAAGACATAGCCGCGCTGGCCCTGTCAGTGGGCCGGACGGGGCTCCAGAATCGGATAGGCCGCGGTCGAGAGATGAGAATTGATCCGGCGAAAGTCCCGCAGAATGTCCAGGTGCAGAACCGAGGTATTCATCGATTCCACCCGGCCTTCGTTGAGTCGCTTGAAGTGCTGCCGGTTGGAGCGGTCCACCCGCTCCCGATAACGGCGCTTTTCGATGAGCAGTTGCTCGGCCAGTTCTCCGTCCTCGGTCAGAAACACATCCAGCGCCAGCCTGAAGTTACTGACCAGGCCTTCATGAAGATCGAGTATCTCGGCCCAGCCTTCCGGTGAAAACTCGGTCTCCGCAAGCTTGCGGCTGCGTGCCAGGTCCATCAGGTTGTGATCGACGATGTCGCCGATGTGCTCGAGATTGGTGCTGAACTCGAAGATCGCACTCGCCCGGGCGGCCTGTTCGGTGGTCAAGCGCTCCCGCATAATCGAGGCGACGAAGAGGATGACCTCCCG
>JANQMC010000161.1 GCA_028280305.1 Pelagibius sp.
CTGCGCATGCCGACGCCGATCACCGACACCTTCACGACATTGGGATCCGACAGCAGTTGGTCGAAGCCAAGTTCCCCCTGGCTGCGCTGCAAAACCTCCTCGGCCCGCTCCAGATCCGACTTGCTGACCGTAAAGGTGAGATCGGTGCGGTCGGTCTCCGCCGAGATGTTCTGAACGATCATGTCCACGTTGATCGCCGCATCGGCCAATGGGCCGAAGATTTTCGCGGCGACGCCCGGTTGATCCAGAACCCGCAGCAGGGTGATTTTGGCCTCGTCCCGGCTGTAGGCTATTCCGCTGACAACGGCTTGTTCCACGATCTCTTCCTCGTCGACGACTAGGGTACCAGGGTTGTCCGAAAAACTGGAGCGAACCTGGATACGGACATGGTGCTTCATGGCCATCTCGACCGAACGGGTCTGCAGCACCTTGGCCCCCTGGGAGGCCATCTCCAGCATTTCCTCGTAGGTGATCTTATCCAGCTTGCAGGCCTTCGCAACGATCCGCGGATCGGTGGTGTAGACGCCGTCCACATCGGTGTAGATGTCGCAGCGCTCCGCATTCAACGCCGCCGCCAGCGCCACCGCCGAGGTGTCGGAACCGCCACGGCCGAGCGTCGCAATCCGCCCCTGGGCGTCGACCCCCTGAAAACCGGCGACGACGGCGACCTGGCCTTCCGCAAAGCGGCGCTCCATCTCGTCCACCGCAATGCCCTCGATCCGGGCGCTGCCGTGCGCGTCATCGCAGCGGATCGGAATCTGCCAGCCGAGCCAGGAGCGGGCGGAAACCCCGAGGTCCTGAAGCACGATGGCCAGCAGGCCGGCGGTGACCTGTTCGCCGGAAGAGACGATCACGTCATATTCCCGCAGGTCGGCCAGAACCGCCGCGTCGCGGACCAGGTCGACCATGGAATTCGTGACCCCGGCCATGGCGGAGACCACCACGGCAACCTCGTTGCCCTGATCGGCCTCTGCCTTCACCCGGCGCGCGGCATTGCGGATCCGATCCAGATCGGCAACCGAAGTGCCCCCGAATTTCATCACAATGCGGGCCATAGCTGTCCCTGGTCTAAGGCGGTGATCTCAAGCGTGACGCCGATCTTGCGGCTGCAATCTCCCGGGCAGGGCATTGCCCAAAAGACGGCGGATATCCATACTCTTAGCGCCCCCTCGACGCAAGTCTGCGCGGGGTCAGGCAGGGCATTGAAAATCGGCAGGCATTCCCCTTTTTCCCGAATGGCCTAAATTCCCGATAGGGCCCGTTATCTGACAAGGAAACAGCATGAGCCAAGTCGCGCAGCACAAGGAAGGCACCGCCGCGGCCAGCGTCGATCCGGAGGAGATCGCCAAGTTTACCGCCATGGCGGAGGCCTGGTGGGACCCGGACGGCAAATTCCGCCCCCTGCATCGCTTCAACCCGGTGCGCCTGGAATACATTCGTGATCGCCTTTGCCGTCACTTCGGCCGCAACCCCAAGGAAGAACGGCCGCTGGCCGGGCTGCGCCTGCTGGACATCGGCTGCGGCGGCGGATTGTTGAGCGAACCCCTGGCGCGGTTGGGGGCCGAGATGACGGGCCTGGATGCGGCAGAGAAGAACATCCGTATCGCCGCTCTGCACGCCGCGGAATCGAAGCTCGACATCGACTATCGCCATGCCACGGCCGAGGATCTGGCGGCGGCGGGGAATACTTTTGATGCCGTCCTCAATATGGAGGTGGTCGAACATGTCGCCGATGTGGACAGCTTCCTGGGCGCCTCGGCAGCCCTCGTACGCCCAGGCGGCGTCATGATCGTCGCCACCTTGAACCGTACCCCCAAGTCCTTCCTGCTGGCCATCGTCGGCGCGGAATACGTGCTGCGCTGGCTGCCGCGGGGGACCCACGAATGGCGCCGTTTTGTCCGCCCCTCGGAACTGAGCCAGGGTTTGCGGCGGGCCGGGCTGGAGATCGCCGAGATGACCGGCGTCGCTTTCAATCCGCTCACCGACCGCTGGCGGCTGGCGCCGCGCGACCTGGATGTGAACTACATGATTTTGGCTGAGAGGCCGGACTGAAGCGGGATCGGCCTAAGAATTCTCTCGCGGCAGCCAGGGAACCTTCTGGACGGAGACGCCCTCTTCCTCCAGGGCCTGAGCCTCTGCGTCAGAGGTCTCGCCATAGATGCCGCGGGTCTCGGCCTCGCCGTAGTGGATCTTCCGCGCCTCCTCGGCGAACTGCGGACCGACATAGTCGCAGTTCTGTTCCACGTGATTGCGGATTTCCTTAAGCATGCCGCGGATCTCCGCCGCTTTTTCCTTGTCGGCGACCGCAACCTGCCGCGCCTCGCCCTTGGCGACATTGGGCGCCATCAGCGCCTTTTCGACCTTCTTGGTGCCGCAGACCGGGCAAAGCACTTTGCCCGCGGCCACCTGCTCGGCATAGCTGGCGCTGTCGGGGAACCACGCCTCGAAGACATGATCCTTGCGGCATTTCAGGTCGAAGACAATCATGGTCCTTTAGCCTTAGCGAAAGAAGCCTCTTGAAACAAGGTGATAGTCAAAGCGGACAGGGTCCGCAGAACCGGACGAAAGGTCCCGAAAACAACGGCGAGCCGCCCGCGAAAGCAATCGCCCCCTCGCCCTGGATCCTGCGCTTTGCGCCGCTTGTCAGGTCTGGCGGCAGCGTCCTGGACCTGGCCTGCGGCTCCGGCCGCCACAGTCGGCTGTTTCTGGACCTCGGGCACCCGGTTCTGGCCGTCGACCGCAACGTCTCGCGCTTTAAAGGACCGGACCAGCAGGCGAATCTGGAGATCCTGGCCTGCGATCTGGAAACCGGCGGCGTTCCCGCCTTTTTGAACCGCCGTTTCGACGCCATCGTCGTCACAAACTATCTCTACCGGCCGCTCTTGCCGTCGATCGCCGCCGCGCTGGCGCCCGAAGCACTGCTGCTCTACGAAACCTTCGCCCGGGGAAACGAGAAATTCGGCCGACCAAGCAACCCCGATTTCCTGCTTGAGCCCGGCGAACTGCTGACGTGCTTCGGCGGCGGTCTGCGGGTGCTGGCCTACGAGGATCTGGAGGTCAGCGCGCCCAAACCCGCCGCCGTCCAGCGGATCTGCGCCCGCCGCGATTAACTCAAGTCGCGGCCTGCAGCAGGGGTTCCAGCTTGTTGCCGGCTTCCAGCGCGTAGAGGTCGTCGCAGCCGCCGACATGCCGGTCATTGATGAAGATCTGCGGCACCGAGGTGCGCCCGCCGCTCCGCTCCACCATCTCGGCTTTACGCCGCGGATTCAACATCACATCGATTTCCGTAAAGGCGGCGCCTTTCTTTTCGAGCAGCTTCTTGGCCCTGTAGCAGAAGGGACAAAGCATGCTCGAATAGACCTCAATCTTCGTCATGGTTAACGACCTACCCATAGAACTTCTGACTACCCCATCCGAGAAAGTGGGCCTCCGAGGGGCCGTTGTCCAGGGGCGCAGTCGTCCGAAGGGGCTGCTCGTCCAGGGGTTGCCGGTTCAATCGCGCAGCGCGCGGGCGAGAACCACGACGTCCACCGCCGCCGCCCCGCCCGAAAGAGCCGCCCGGGCGCAGGCCGAGACCGTGGCGCCGGTGGTCATGACGCCATCGACCAGCAGCAGCCGGCGGCCGCGCAGGGCATCGCGGCGCCCGGGGCGCACCGCAAAGGCGCCGGCAACGTTGCGGCGGCGGCGATCGGCGCTCAGCCGGCCCTGGCTGGGGGTCGCCCGGCGCCGCACCAGCAGGTCGGGCAGTCCGGGCAGTCCGCTGCGCTTTGCCAGCGCCTCGGACAACAGGGCCGCCTGATTGTAGCGGCGCAGAAAAAGCCGCCGCCAATGCAGCGGCACCGGGGCAATGAGGTCGCAGTCCGCAATCAAGTCGGCTGCCACCCGTTCCATCCAGAGCGCAAAGGTTCCGGAGGCCTCGGTGCGGTCGGCGTGTTTGAAGCCCAGAACCAGCCGGCGGCTTGCGTCGTCATAGCGCAATACCGCGCGCGCCCGCTGAAAAGGCGGGTCGTTGCGCAGGCAGGCACCGCAGCTCAAACCACCCTCGGCGCCGTGGTGCGGATCATGGCCGGGATCGTGATCAAAAGGCAGGCCGCAACGGCTGCAACAAGGTTCACTGACGAAGCTCATGGCCGCCCAACAGGCAACACAGAGCGCCGCTTGCTGGTCGATCAGGAGACCACAGGAAAGACAGCGGGGCGGCAGGATAAGGTCAACGGCGCCCCGCCAGGCGGCAACCGCCGTTCCCGAGACGGTGTGCCGCAGTGCGCCCTTGGGTGCCATGTTCTTTTCCATTGCCGACAAATCTGATGGAGCGTTTGGCGCGGGTCAATCGGTCAAAGACTTTATCTGCCTTGAGCCGCTGTTGATGTGGGTTCTCGCCTTGGGCTTTCCCGGAGCGGCGGCGGAAGCCATATTGATTGACATGAGTGAGTCGCCTGAAATCTTCGACCGGCAGGGCCTGCGGCTGCACCGCGACCGGGCGGCGGCTGGTATCGCCGGCCATGACTTTCTGATCCGCGAAGTGGGCGAGCGTCTGCTCGAGCGGCTGGAGGACATCAGGCGGACTTTCCCCCTCGCCCTCGACCTCGGCTGTCACAACGGCATCGCCGCTGAAATCCTGCGCGAACGGCACGACGGCCGACTGGAAAAGCTGCTCCAAGCCGACCTCTCGCCGGCCATGGCCAGGCTGGCCGCGGGCAACGGCAACGCTGCCCTGGTTTGCGACGAAGAAGCCCTTCCCTTCGCCACCGCGTCCCTCGACCTCGTGGTCTCCGTCCTCAGCCTGCATTGGGTCAACGATCTGCCCGGCTGCCTTCTGCAGATCGGTCAGGCACTGAAGCCGGACGGCCTGTTTCTGGCCGCCATGATCGGCGGCAACAGCCTGCCGGAGCTGCGCGAATCCTTGATGCAGGCGGAGATCGAGATCGAGGACGGGGTCAGCCCACGGGTTTCGCCCTTTGCCGACCTGCGCGACATGGGCGGCCTGCTTCAGCGCGCCGGTTTTGCCCTGCCGGTTACAGATATCGACAGCATCACGGTCACCTACCCTTCCGCTCTTGCCTTGATGCAGGACCTCAGGGGCATGGGGGAAACCAATCTGGACCGCAACCGCCGGCGCAGCGTGACACGCCGTCAAACCCTGCTGCGCGCCGCGGCGATCTATGCCGAGCGTTACGGCGACGGCGAGGGCCGCATCCCGGCACGGTTCGAGATCATCTACCTGACGGGCTGGCGGCCTGATGCTTCGCAGCCACAGCCGTTGCGTCCCGGCAGCGCCGCTGCACGCTTGGCCGAAGCGCTCGACAGTAAGGAGATCGCAAGCGGAGATACCGCTCTACCGGTAGGTAGAACGGCTGGACGCCCTGAGCCTTCATAACCTGGAAGCCGCTAGCGTTGTGCTGCTTTCGGGTTTTCGCCGTGCGAAATCCCCGCATGTCCATCCTCCGTGGCGGCGGCACGGAAATAATTGAGGATAAAGACACGCACACCGGCCGTCAGTCCGGATTGAGTCCGTTCACGATCGATCTGCGCACAGAGATCATGAACCGTCCTGGACTCACGGGTACAGATTTCGTTGAGCGCATCCCACATTTCCGGTTCCAACCGGATGCTCGTACGTCTGTCCGAAAGCGTGATGTTACGACTGATAAGAGTAGACACAAGCCTCCGAGGGAATATCTCTAATCAATAATCCGGAACTAATTTACCGGTCGATCTTAACGTCCGACAACCACCAGTAGCAAGCTTTCAAGAGACCTACCCGGGAATGTCGTAGAGATCGACCTTGGTCAACGAAATTCCTCGGGCTTCGGCGGCTGAGGGCACGCTCGGGCCGCGACCCGTAGGTGAACAAACTAAAGAAGATCGCGCAATACGGCGATCAGCGGTGCATCAGCCGCCGGCATTTCATAGTCACCGAGGCGCGGCGGTTTCACCCAGGCGAGCGCCTGGCCTTCGCGCGCCTGCACCGTACCGCGCCAGGTCCGGCAAACGTACAACGGCATCAACAGATGAAACGACTCGTAGGCATGCGAAGCAAACGCTATGGGCGCAAGGCAGCTTTGCCGCGTGTCGATGCCCAGTTCTTCCTGCAGTTCCCGGACCAGCGCGGCTTCCGGTGTTTCGCCCGCATCGACCTTGCCGCCCGGAAACTCCCAGAGCCCTGCCATGGAACGGCCCTCGGGGCGCTGGGCCAGGAGAACCCGGCCGTCTGCGTCGACCAAAGCCGCCGCCGCAACCAGCAACATGGGTTGCGCTTCGCCCTGCCGTTCGTCGGCGCTCCAGCAGCCGGCGCTGTCCGGTTGCCCAGGACCGTCTGGTTGCCCAGAGTCATCTGGTTGCGATGCGTTACCCGGCGTATCCGGCAAGCCGTCAGCTCCGATAGTCGGCATTGATCGAGATGTATCCATGGGTCAGATCACAGGTCCAGACCGTCGCCTTGCCGCGGCCGACGCCGATATCCACCTCGATTTCAATGTCTGCGCCCTTCATGTGTGCGGCGACCGGCGCCTCATCGTACCCCGGAACCACCTCACCGGCAGCCGCAACGGCGACACCGCCGATCCGGATCGCAAGGCGGTCGCGGTCGGCCCGCTCGCCGGACTTGCCGACTGCCATGACAATGCGCCCCCAATTCGCGTCTTCGCCGGCGATGGCCGTCTTCACGAGCGGCGAGTTACCGATCGCCAGACCGATGCGCCGCGCCGCCACCCGCGACGCAGCGCCGCTGACCGTTATGGTGACAAACTTGCCGGCACCCTCACCGTCACGCACCACCTGCTGCGCCAGATCGCGGAGGAGGGATTCCAGATCGGCCCTGAAGCGTTCAAGGCGACGGTCTCCCGCAGAAGTAATCCGCGGATGCTTCGCCTTGCCGCTCGCGGCCAGCAGCAGCGTATCGCTGGTCGAGGTATCGCCGTCGACGGTGATGCTGTTGAAACTCTGATCGGCGCCCCTTTTCAAAAGCGCCTGCAGAACCGGGGCGGGAAGCTTGGCATCGGTGGTGACGAAGGCCAGCATGGTCGCCATGTCCGGGGCGATCATGCCCGAGCCTTTCGAGATACCGCAGAGGGTGACCGGCTTGCCGTCGATCTCGCTGAGACGAGAGGCCCCCTTCGGAAAAGTATCGGTGGTCATGATCGCTTCCGCCGCGGCCTTCCAGGCATCGGGCTTCAGACCGGATGTCAGCTTCGCCAGCTCGCCGACCACCAGTCCGTCGGGCAGGGATTCGCCGATAACGCCGGTCGAGGCAACCAGTACCTCGCCACGCCTACAGCCGAGCCGCTTGGCGGTGGCGGCGACGATGCGATCGACCGAGGCGGTTCCGGCCTTGCCGGTGAAAGCATTGGCATTGCCGGAATTCACGACGATGGCGCGCAGGCGTCCGCGGGGAAGCTGCGCCCTGCACCACTCGATCGGCGCCGAGGCGGTCTTGGAGCGGGTGAGAACCCCGGCAACGGTGCTGCCGGGCTCGAAGGCGATCATGCAGAGATCGGTCCGGCCCTTGTATTTGATACCGCAAGCCGCCGTCGCCAGGGTGACACCGGTCACCGCTGGCATCGACGGAAAGCGCCGCGGCGCCAAGGGAGATCTCTTCAAAGCCACGACGCGGCCTCCACAGACATACCCTGCACTGCGTGCTGTCTTTAGTTGCTGGTTTCGGGGGCCGCTTCGGGAGCCTCTTCCGGGGCCGTTTCAGGAGCGGCTTCCGGGGCTGCTTCTTCCGCCGGCTCCGGCCCCCCGAGCAGAACCTCGACCTCGGCGCGCTCCCGCAGTTCGGCGTAGAGTTCCTCGACAACCTCCTGTGAAATCTGCTCTCGGAGCTGTCCGTCCAAGGCCTCGATGCTCGGCGGTTCGCTCATGCGGCTTTCTTCAAGCTTGATGATGTGAAAGCCAAACTGCGTTTGCACGGGTTCGGCCGAATGGCTGCCGACCTCCATGGCAAAGGCGGCATCGGAAAACTCCGGCACCATCTCGCCGGCCGAAAACGGCGGCAATTGACCACCGTTGGTCTTGCTGGGACCGGTGGAGTGTTCTTCGGCCAGCGCGGCAAAGTCGGCGCCGCCGTCCAGTTCGACGATCAGCGCTTTGGCCGCGTCCTCGGTCTCCACCAGAATATGGCGGGCCACGAGTTGAGGCTGCGGCGGATTCTCCGCGAGATAAGCCTCGTAGGCCTCTCCCAGCCGCGCCTCGGTAACCCTTGCATCGATGGTGCGCTGGATATAGGTCTGCCGGATAATAATGCCTTCGATCTCCGCCACGCGCGCCTGCACTTCGGCATCCTCGGCCAGATCGGCCTTGCGGCCGGCATCGGTCACCAGGGCGTTGTTCACCAACTGCTGAACCAGCTGCGGCATCAGAAAGGCCGCCTGTCCCTGCAACTGCGGCGGCAGGGTCTGAATGAAGGCGATGAGGTCCGACTGGCGGATTTCGTCGCCGTTGACGCGGGCAATGACGGCGTTCTCTTCCGGCGCCTCGGCGGCGGGATCCGCTGCACTGTCCTGGGCGAGAACGGGTTGGGAGGCCAGCATCGCGCCGCTGAAAAGCAGGGCGGCGGCCAGGGGTTTTCTGAACATCTGGGGAAATCTCCTTAAGCAGCCGCTGGGCCGGGATCGGCGCGGGAATGCGGCAGAATGTATGTTGTCTTCCGGTGCTTGTCGCTTTTGCGCAGGGTCGCCGACGTCGGGGATCATTGACCGCTACTCTCGCCGCCGGCGCCCGAGGCCGCATCTTCGGGAAACATCTCCAAAGAGGCACGCTGACGCAGGCTACCGACCAGACGGCCCATGGCCTCGCGGGTGAGTTCTTCACGCAACTGGTCACGCATATCGAGAAATGAGGGAACGTCATCGTCGCGGCGGTCGACCAGAAGGATGACATGCCAGCCGAACCCGGTCTCCACCGGCTCGGCCGTGTAGCTTCCCGGCTCCAGCGCGTTCAGGGCTTCGGCAAAATCCGGGTCCATGCGGCGGGAGAAGAAGTAGCCGAGATCGCCGCCGCGCTCCGCCGAGGGACCGATGGAGCGCTCCCGCGCCAAGGTCGGGAAAACCTCGCCGGCATCCAGCTCTGCGATGACCGCTTCAGCCTCCTCCTCGGTCTCGACGATGATGTGGCGGGCACGCACCTCTAGATTGGCGCGTCTGAGCGCAACCATTGCGTCGTAGCGGGCCCGAACGGCGGCCGTCGTCACGTTTTCGGCGACATAGCGCTCCAGAAAGACGTTGGACAGCAGCCGGTCTTCCAATTCGACACGGCGGCGGCGCACCTCCTCGTCCTCGCTCAAGCCCTGCTCCCGGGCCGCTTCGGCCAGCAGGCGGACATCGACGAGGCGGTCCAGCAGGGCCGGAAACACCGATTCCAACTGTTCCTGGTAGCGTTCCGGCAGATCCTGGGCCGAGGCCATCACCGCGGCCCAGCGGATTTCATGACCGTTGACGCGGGCCACGACCGGATTCTGAAGCGCCATCTGTTCCATGGCATCGCCGAGACGCGCAACCTCGGCCTTGTCCTCTGCCGCATCCGCGCCCTCTGCGTCCAGCGCCGACTTGGGCAGCGGCAGAAGCAGATCCTCACCGCTCTCCTGGGCCGCCAACGGCGCCGCCGTGAACAGCAGGAACACACCAAAAACGGCAGATATCCGTCGAAAAATCGCCTGCAAGGCGGGCAGACTGGCCACTGCTGCTCTACCTCTCCTGAAGTCCGCGTCCCCAAGGCTCACCGCTACGCATCATGCATGCCGAGGGCCATATCACAAGGGGCGAGAAGGCCCCAGCCGCCATCGTTGACAGCCTGAAGCCAGGGCCCTATGTGTCACTGCACGGATATTCCGGCCCCGGCCCTTTCTTTGCTCTAAGGATTTAACATGTTCGGCGCGCTCGCCAAGCGGCTGTTTGGAACCGCTAATGACCGGTTCCTGAAAGGCCTCCATTCAACTGTTACGGCGATCAATGCCCTGGAGCCCAAACTTCAGGAGCTGAGCGACGACGACCTGAAAGGGCAGACCGAGGCTCTGAAAAAGCGGCTCGCCGCCGGCGAGACCCTCGACGACATCCTGCCGGAAGCCTTTGCGACGGTGCGAGAGGCCGCCAAGCGCACCTTGGGCCAGCGACACTATGATGTGCAACTGATCGGCGGCTTGGTGCTGCACCAGGGCATGATCTCGGAAATGAAGACCGGCGAGGGCAAGACCCTGGTCGCCACCCTGGCGGTCTATCTGAATGCCCTCGGCGGCAAGGGCGTGCACGTGGTCACGGTGAACGACTATCTGGCCAGCCGCGATGCTGCGTGGATGGGCCAGGTCTATCGTTTTCTCGGACTGGAAGTCGGCTGCATCGTCCACGGCCTGACCGAGGAAGAACGCCGCGCCGCCTACGCCGCAGACGTAACCTACGGCACCAACAACGAGTTCGGCTTCGACTATCTGCGCGACAACATGAAGTTCAGCCTGGAAGAAATGGTCCAGCGCGACTTCAATTTCGCCATCGTCGACGAGGTTGATTCCATCCTGATCGACGAAGCGCGCACACCGCTGATCATCTCCGGTCCGGCGGAGGACTCCTCGGAGTCCTACGTCGCCGTCAACAAGCTGATCCCGTCTCTGGTCGAGGAAGACTACGAAAAGGACGAAAAGGCCCGCACGGTCACCTTTACCGAGACCGGCGCGGAACACATGGAAGAACTGCTGCGCGAAGCCGGCCTGATTGAAGAGGGCAGCCTCTTCGATATCCAGAATGTCAGCCTGCTGCATCATGCAAACCAGGGACTGCGGGCGCACAAGCTGTTCCAGCGCGACACCGATTACATCGTGAAGGATGACAAGGTCGTAATCATCGACGAATTCACCGGCCGTATGATGGAGGGCCGGCGCTATTCGGAAGGTCTGCACCAGGCCCTGGAGGCCAAGGAAGGCGTCTCGATCCAGCAGGAAAACCAGACCCTCGCCTCGATCACCTTCCAAAACTATTTCAGGCTCTATCCGAAACTGGCCGGCATGACCGGTACGGCCATGACCGAGGCGACGGAGTTCCAGGAAACCTACAGCCTGGAAGTCATCGAAATTCCGACCAATGTCACCGTGATCCGTGAAGACTTCGACGACGAGGTTTATCGGACGGCCGACGAGAAGCATCAGGCGATCCTGGAGCAGATCCGCGACTGCCAGGGGCGCAACCAGCCGATCCTCGTCGGCACGGTTTCGATCGAGAAGTCCGAGCTGCTCGCCGGCCTGCTGGCCAAGGAAAAGATCAAGCACCAGGTGCTGAACGCCCGCTTCCACGAACAGGAAGCCTTCATCATCGCCCAGGCAGGCGTGCCCGGCGCCGTTACCATCGCTACCAACATGGCGGGCCGCGGCACCGACATCCAGCTCGGCGGCAATCTGGAGATGCGCATCAACCAGGAGGCCGCTGCCATCGAAGACGAAGCCGCCCGTGCAAGAAAGATCGAGAAGATCGAGGCGGAGATTGCCGAGGCCAAGAAGGTGGCGCTCGAAGCCGGCGGGCTCTACGTGATTTCCAGCGAGCGCCACGAAAGCCGGCGCATCGACAACCAGTTGCGCGGCCGTTCGGGCCGCCAGGGCGACCCGGGCGCCTCCAAGTTCTTCCTTTCCCTGGAAGACGACCTGATGCGGATCTTCGGTTCGGAGCGTATGGACTCCATGCTCCAGAAGCTCGGCCTGCAGGAAGGCGAGGCCATTGTCCATCCCTGGGTCAACAAGGCACTGGAAAAGGCGCAGCAAAAGGTCGAAGCGCGCCACTTCGAAGGCCGCAAGTACATCCTGAAGTACGACGACGTGATGAACGACCAGCGCAAGGTCGTCTTCGAGCAGCGCAAAGACCTGATGCGCGCCGAAGACGTGCGCGAAACCGTGGCCGAGATGCGCGAGGAAGTCATCGAATCGATGGTCGAGCGCTGCATTCCGGCCAATGCCTATTCCGAACAGTGGCAGATCGACAGCCTGCACGAGGAGGCGCTGCGGCTCTTCGGCCTCGATCTGCCGGTTCACGACTGGGCGAAGGAAGAGGGCATTGCCGACCAGGAGATCCGCGAACGCATCACCGGCGGCGTCAATCAGAAGATGGCCGCCAAGTCGGCGAACTTCGGACCGGAGATGATGCGTGGCCTGGAAAAACAGATCCTGCTGCTGGTCCTCGATCGTCAGTGGAAAGACCATCTGCTTTCTCTCGACCACCTGCGCCAGGGCGTTCAGCTCCGCGCCTACGGCCAGCGCGACCCGCTGATCGAATACAAGCGCGAGGCTTTCGATCTCTTCGAAAACATGCTGTCGGAAGTGCGCGAAGAGACCATCAGCCTGCTCAGCCGCGTCGAACTGCGCCCCTCGATGGAAGAGGTCGTGGTGCCGCGTCCGCAGCAGGAAATGCATGAAGGCCGCCAGGACGTCGCCCTGGCAGGCGCCGGTGCCGGCGCCGACGGTGCGCCGCCCGAAGCCGCGCCGCCGCCGCGCCAGCAACCCGTCTCAAGCCGCGCCGCCGCTGCGGAAATCGATCCCAACGACCCCACCACCTGGGGCAAGACGCCGCGCAACGCGCTCTGCCCCTGCGGTTCCGGCAAAAAGTATAAGCACTGCCACGGCAAGCTGGGCTAACCGGCGCCGCAGTAGGGAGGATGCCTCGACGTCATCGACCGGATGACAAAGCGAGGAGTAAGAAGCGATATGCGGCTGTTGCCGTCGGCTGTCCGGCACCTCATCGCCGGCATTTCATCAGTGTTCATCTTCAGCGGGACCGCGGCAGCGGCCGACATCACGTTCTGGGATGACCGCCGGACCGGGGCCAACGCCTTCAACCAGGTCCAGACCGAGGCATGGTTCGCGGACGCGGGGGAACTGGGCCTGTCCTGGGTCCGCTTGACGTTCGCCAAGTGGGAAAGCCGGGAGCGGGATTTTCTTCTGGGAAACGCGGACAGCTACAGTGGCCTTGTAAAAGAAGACCTGGCCCGCCTGATCGAAGCCCTGGACTGGGCCGAGACGCAGGGCCTGAAAGTGGTCATCGCACCGCTCAGCCTGCCCGGTGCGCGCTGGCGCCAGAACAACGACGGCAAGTTCGATGTCCGGCTGTGGCGTGATGCCGCCTACTGGGAACAGGCAGAGGCTTACTGGCGCGATCTCGCCGAAGCGCTGGCGGATTATCCCGCCGTTGCGGCCTACAACATCCTGAACGAGCCGCGGCCGGAGCCCGGCCTGGGTGTCGAGGAACACACCGCGCCCGGCAACGTTTCCCGCTTCCACGACTGGTATGCCGAGCACCGCGGCACCCCGGCCGATCTTCATGCCTTCTATCGGAGAGTCATCGCCGCCATCCGCGAAGTCGATGACGAAACACCGATCATGGTCGATTCCGGCATGTATGCGCAGCCGGGCGCCTTCGCCTACTGGCCGGGCCCTCTAGCCGACGACAAGGTGCTCTATGCCTTCCATGTCTACGAACCCTACGAATTCACCGCAGGCAGCAACTTCCGCAAAAAGAAGGGGCTGACTTATCCGGGTGAAGTCCCCTACGGCGATGGCGTCTATCACTGGGATAAGCCGCAGCTCGCCCGTTTTCTGTCGCCCTTCTTCGATTGGGCAGAGAAACACGGCATACCCGCCGAGCGGATCGTCGCCAGCGAGTTCGGCTGCATGCGGCGCAATCCCGGATGCCGGGAATGGCTCGGCGACGTGATCGATCTTCTCGACGAAAAACAGGTCCACTGGGCTTTCTATTCGTTCCGCGAGGACGAATGGGACGGCTACGACTACGAGGTCGGCAGCGGCAACCTGCCCTGGACATACTGGCAGGCCAAGGAACGCGGCGAGAAGCCGGAGATTCCCCGCAGCAATACCCCGTTGTTCAACGCCATCCGGTCACGGCTGCAATAGCTGCCGACAGGTGGGAGGACTTCAGTCGCCGGTCCGCGCCAGGTTCAGATAGCCATCGCGGCTCTGCGGCAGTTTACGCCCCAGTATCCGCCCGGCGATCATGGTTCGGAGGATCTGCGCCGTGCCGCCGCCGATGGTGAACATGCGCGCGTCGCGCACCATGCGCTCCAGCGGGTTGCTGCGTGAATAGCCGGCGGCGCCGAAGAGCTGCAACGCGTCGTTGGTGACTTTGATCGCCATTTCCGAAGCGAAGACCTTGGCCTGGGCGGCTTCCAGGGCATCGGGAAAGCCCGCGCAGTCGGTTGCCTGGCGGATCAGCCCGCGGGCGGCGGAAAGCTGGGTCGCCATGTCCGCCAGCATCCACTGCAGGCCCTGAAACTCACAGATCGGCCGGCCGAACTGTTCGCGCTTCTGGGTGAAGGCCAGCGCTTCTTCATAGGCGCCCTGGGCAATCCCCAGGGCCACCGTCGCCGCCCCCGCACGCTGGGCGTTGTAGGCTTCCATCAAGGCGCCGAAACCGCGCCGCAGCCCCTGTTCCGGGCGCAGCAGCATGTCTTCCGGCACTTCCAGATTATCGAAGAGGATTTCGGTTTCCGGGATGCCGCGCAGGCCCATGGTTGGTTCGCGGCGGCCGACGGTTAAACCCTTGGGTGTTCCCGTCTCAGGATCGCGCAGGACGATGAAGCCGCCGATGCCCTGTTCGACGCCGTTTTCGAAGACCCGCGCGAAGATGAGATGCAGCCGCGAAACGCCGCCGCCGGTGATCCAATGCTTGCCGCCGTTCAGAACATAGCGGTCGCCCTGTTTGTCGGCGCGGGTGGTCATTTCCGTCGCCGCCGAGCCCGCGCCCGGCTCGGTGATGCAAATCGCCGGCTTGTCGCCGGCCAAGACCTGCGCGGCCGCCAAGCGGCACTGCTCTTCACTGCCATAGGCCATGATGGCACCGATGGCGCCCATGTTGGCTTCCACAGCGATGCGCCCGGTGACGCCGCAGACCTTGGCCATCTCCTCGATCACCAGGGTCGCTTCCAGATAACCCAGGCCGGGACCGCCGTAGTCCCGCGGAATCGTCATGCCGAAGAAGCCGGCCTCGCGCAGCGCCCGGCAGTTGTTCCAGGGATAGGCCTCCTGCCGGTCGACCTCCGCCGCCATCGGCGCGATTACCGCCTCGGCAAGCTGAGCCGCCCGCGCCTTGATGGATTCCTGTTCCGCCGTCAGCCGTGCCATCACTCTCCGCCTTTTGTTGAGCGGCGAGTATGGGAACCCCGGGGGCCGGCGGTCAAGGCGATCTGCGGATGGTCATACCCTAGCGTGCCGCCAGGGCAAGGCGGCCTTCGCTGACCTGATAGAACATCAGCCCGGGCAGACCGACCAGCAGCTCGCGCATGCGCTTGGCAAGGGACACGGAGAGCGCCACCTCCGCCGGCACACCGACCAGGGCGCCCAGCAGAACGAAGCCGCCTTCCTGAACGCCGTAAGCACCGGGCACGGCAAAGGCGGCGGAGCGCAGCGTCTGGGCCAGGCACTCGATCATCAGCGCCTCCAGGACAGTGACCGGATGGCCGAGCAGGGCAAGCGCCAGCCAGACCTCGGCAGCGAGGACCAGACGGGACACAAGACGGATGACGAGATGGGCGAAGAGCCGTCCCGGTGCCGCTCCGACGGCGCTGAGCGCCGCATCCAGCCCGCCGAGGCGTTCGACGAGGCCGCCGGCCTCCCGGCCCTTCAGGTGTTTCATGAACACACGCTCGCCGGCTGCCACGAGACGGAGCAGCAGTCCCCGGCGCTGGGCCAGGAAGAATGCCGGAATCAGGGCCAGAAGCAGAACCGCGAAGAGGACCGCGCCGGGCACCACGGCGCTGTCGCTGGCCAGAACGAGAACGAGGCCGACGCCGATCAGAGCGACGAAGGCCTGACCGGCGGTCTGCAGCACCTTGTCGACAATGGCGGTCGCCACCATCATCGGCGCCGGCGCCGCCCGCCGCGCCAGCCAGACCGCCTTGGCCACCTCGCCGCCGATCTGGGCCACCGGTAACAGCCAATTGATCGAAACCGCAATCCAGGACGCCAGGCAAAGCCGCTGTAGGGAGGGACGATTCCCCGCCGGAAAAATCACCGACCAGGCAAGACCGGAAAGCAACAGGGGTATGAGGAACAGAGGCACCAGCCAAAGCAGGCGAAAACCGGCCTCGCTCAAGGCCTTGGCAACATCGCCGAAGCCCTGCCAGGCGATGACAGCCACCGCCAGGGCAAGGCCGATGAAAAGTGCGGGAAGAGCGAGTCTGCTCACTACAAATCTACCGAAAGTCGTTGAATTGCCTGTTGGCAGACCGCCAGATGACCTGTCACATTTGTGCAACGCCTCAACCGGCGGTCTCCCCAGGCTGGTTACGGATCTTTCATTACAGTCAGTGTTACCTATCTAAGGGGTTCTGAATCAAAGACTAAAGCCCCCAAACAGCTTTCCGTTTATTCCATTAGTGTGATTGGCCGCGATGAATCAGGATAGAGAGCAGAAACCCCAGGAACGCGTCGAAGAACTAAGCTTGGCCGCGCCGCCGGTCCGCTTTGCCCGCCTGAGCTATGCCTGGAGCGGGATCATGACCGCCTGGCGCGAAGAAGCAGGGTTCCGCAATCATGTGCTGGGTGCCCTAGCCATGGTGACCACGCTGGTCATTCTCGAACCCGCCATGGTCTGGTGGGGCGTCGCCCTGCTTTGTTCGGCCTTGCTGCTGGCTCTGGAACTGATCAACTCGGCAATCGAGCGGGTCATCGATCACATCGACGGCAATCTTCACCCCCGCATCAAGGCCATCAAGGACATGTCCGCCGCCGCCGTGGTGGTGGCGTCTTTCGGTGTTTTCCTGCTCGGCATCGTCATGATCGCCGATACCCTGGCATAACGTGATGTTCTAAACATATGGTGAGAGTCCGGCAGCACTTCGCAGTTTTCTGAAGGATAGCTCCTCTTGGCAGTCGACGTCTGGCGCTACGCCGTGACCGCTTGGCCCAGCAGTCAAAACGTGGCTTGGATGTGCTCCTGTCGTGCCATCAGAGAAATCACAGTATTGCGTCTTTTGCTCGACGACTTCGCAGCGGTCGATTCCTATATGAAAGTTGCCACCGATATTGAACATCGCTCACGTGGAATTGGGGCTGTCAACTAGGCTCGGACTGTAGCTCTAGCGTAGCTCAACTTACATTCGATGTGGGCTTCATTAATTTGCCTCTCCAGACCAGTTTTTCTGGTGTTCGAGAGCACGAATACCCGCATCTTGTAGCTCTTGATAAAAGGATCGTTTCTCCGAAGTCACACTATCAAGGACCCAGTCCCCAAAACCAAATATTCGCGCAACAGGTAAGAGGATTCGCATAGCTTGTAAGTGAATTCGTGCTTCTTCAGACTGAACACTCTTCTGAAAAGGAACGCTTTGAAAGGTCTCTGGGTCAGTTCCTTCTGGTGTGACGACAGTACTTGTCAAGCACATTGGAACGCCATGCGCCTCAAAGATGTCCACGACAGGCTCAACATCCAAGAATGGGCACATGCGCCAAACGTTCAGTAATCGTGCCTTTGCATAGTAAGTGCTTTCGTGGTTCGCGCGAGTCATTAGACGACTCTGAATCTCAACAATTCCAAGAATCAAATTATACAAAATATTGAGATCTATGATTCGTGCTTCTCTGTGACCTCGAGCAGCAAGAATCTCGCAAAACCGACCGGACTGCTCATACGTAGAGAGTTGCAGTTCAAGCAATTCAGGGGTCTCAAACTCGTACCATCGCAGTGGGATATATATATCACTGACCAAGTTTGTCCTCAGCAACCAAGTCAAAGTCAAACTGCCAGGATCATTGTTCTTTGTTTGGCGGGCAACAAATCCTGCAGCGGCTCGATGAACTGAGTCGAATGGCAAAGATAGGACTACACCTTTTTGATCACCCATGATGCTGCGAACTTCATCGATATCGACGTCAAGAGATGGATCACGTTCCGGCCACAACTCTGGCGTTAACAGTAATCGTAGGTACGGAGTCTCTGACTCTTTATCAGAAAACTCCGGATCTCTGCGAAGCCATCTCTTATAAGCTTTACGAACTTCTTGTGAACGTTTCCAAAGCTGGTCGAGAATAAACCTATCGTTTTCTGGCTTAGGCTCCGAACTATCCGCAACACGTCGGTAGATTCGACCGTCTCTATGGACATGCGGCGTATGTGAGCTTTGTGCTATCGAGATACAAATGACCGCATGATCAGCAGCTAGTCCAATTCTTTTGGACGGCCCCCAAACTACCTGGCTTTCGAAATGGGGCGATGGCATTACGCTGATAGCTGCAGCTTGCCTAATTCGCTGCAACGCAGCATCTAAATCTTTCCGCTGAATTCCTACAAAAGTGCCGGCTACTGATTCTGATTTTGATTTTTCTTCGATCCCATAGAAGAGCCAACCGCCGTAAGTATTCGCGAAAGCGGAAATTGATTTAGCAACTGAAGACGCACTTGATACTTCGCACTTGTATTCAACATACCAGCCCTCTGTTGTTTTGAACAAACTTGACAAGTCTGTCGGCCTGAGGTTTCCAATTTCTGTTCGAAACGGAGAGTAATTCAACTTCTTAGCTCGATGTGAATCAGTGTAGTTGGCACAGATTTCCAATGCTTAATGTGTTCCACGTGTCAGCCTACTCCCGCCAGTGATGGCAGGCGACCATGCGGCTGTGGCCGCTGCCGTCTTCCTCCAACGGTGGGCGCTGCTCGGCACAGAGTTCGGTCGCCTTGGGACAACGGGTGCGGAACACGCAGCCCGAGGGCGGGGCCATGGGTGACGGCAGGTCGCCCTGAAGCACCAGGCGGTGCTTGTTGCGTTCCTTGTCGGGATCGGGGATCGGCACGGCGGAGATCAGCGCTTTGGTGTAGGGATGCCGCGGCGAGTCGTAGATCGAGGCCCGGTCGGCAATCTCCATCACCCGGCCGAGGTAGAGCACCATGATCCTTTGACTGATGTGGCGGACCACCGAGAGATCGTGGCTGATGAAGAGCAGCGAGAGGCCGAACTCTTCCTGCAGGCGCATGAGAAGATTGATGATCTGCGCCTGGATCGAGACATCCAGGGCGGAGACCGGCTCGTCGCAGATGATCAGCTTCGGCCCCAGCACCATGGCGCGGGCGATACCGATGCGCTGGCACTGGCCGCCGGAGAATTCATGCGGATAGCGGTTGATCATCTGCGGCAGCAGGCCGACCTTGGCCATCATGTCCTTCACCCGCGCCTTCATCGCATCCTTGCCGATGTTCGGTTCGAAAGTGCGCAGCGGCTCGCCGATGATCTCCCCCACCGTCATGCGCGGATTGAGGCTGGCCAGCGGGTCCTGGAAAATGATCTGCATCTCCTGGCGCTTGGCGCGCAGGGCGTCATGATCGAGGCCGGAGAGATCCTCGCCCAGCCAGACCACCTTGCCGTCGGTCGGCGGAATGAGCTGCAGAACGGCCCGGCCGAGGGTCGATTTTCCGCAACCCGATTCGCCCACGATGCCGAGGGTCTCGCCGGGACTCAGTTCGAAGCTCACGCCGTCGACGGCCTTCAGCGGCGTATAGCGCCCGGCGAAGATGCCGCCGGTGCGGATATTGAAGTGGACCTTCAGATCGTGGACCGAAAGGATTGGGGCCGCCATCACAGTCCCCCCTGATTTTGGTTCTGCGCTGTCGGTTGTTGATCGGCCAGTGAATCCAGATGACAGGCCTTGCCCCGCCGCGCGTCCAGGGCCTGCAGGGCCGGCGCCTCGACCCGGCAGGTATCGAAGACATAGGGGCAGCGCTCCTGATAGGCGCAGCCCGGCGGCAGCGCCTGCAGGTTCGGCGGTTGGCCCGGAATGGCATTCAACTCGCTGGCGCCGGCCTGGTCCAGCCGCGGCATGGACCCCAGCAGCCCGAGGGAATAGGGATGCTGGGGACGATAGTAGATGTCGCGCACGTCGCCCTTTTCGACCACCCGGCCGGCATACATCACCATGACCCGGTCGCAGAGCCCCGCCACCACGCCGAGGTCGTGGGTGATCATGATGATGGCGGTGCCGAAATCACGCTTCAGATCGCCCATGAGATCGAGGATCTGGGCCTGGATGGTCACATCGAGCGCCGTCGTCGGTTCGTCGGCGATCAGAAGGTCCGGTTCGCAGAGCAGCGCCATGGCGATCATCACACGTTGGCGCATACCGCCGGAGAACTCGTGCGGATAGAGATCGAAACGCGCCTTCACCCCGGGAATGCCGACCCGGTCGAGCAACTCGATACTCCGGGCGCGCGCCTCGGTCTCGCTGACCCCCTTGTGTTCCACCAGTACCTCGGTCATCTGCCTGGAGATGCGCAGGAAGGGATTAAGCGAGGTCATGGAGTCCTGAAAGATCATCGACATGGTCACGCCGCGGATCTTGTTCAGTTCGCGCGGCGACATCCCGATAAGTTCTTTGTCACGATAGCGCGCCGAACCGACGCTGCGGCCGTTCTTGGCCAGCAACCCCATGATCGACAGGAAGATCTGGGTCTTGCCGGAACCGGACTCGCCGACCACACCGACGCTCTCACCCTTGGCGATGTCGAAGCTCACCGAGTTGACAGCGTGCACCTCACCGTCAGGGGTTGCGAAGCGGGTATCGAGATCCTTGACCTCCAGAACCTTCGGGGCTGCGCCTGTGTTGTCTGTCGTCATAACTGTCGATCCTTCCGAAGAACCACGTTTACCGATCCTTCGGATCGAGGGCGTCGCGCAGGCCGTCACCGATGAAGTTGAAGGCGAAGAGCGTCAAGGCGAGGAAGGTTGCCGGGAAAATCAGCATCCAGGGCGATTGCTCCATCACTCTGGCCCCCTCGGAGATGAGCACGCCCCAGGAAGTCAAAGGTTCCTGCACGCCCAACCCCAGGAACGATATGAAGCTCTCGGTCAGAATGACCTGGGGGATGGTCAGCGTCATGTAAACGATGACCGGCCCCAGGACGTTGGGAATGATATGGCGAAAGATGATCTTGGTGTTGGATACGCCGCCCGCATGGGCCGCCTCGATGAATTCCTTGCGTTTCACCGAGAGTGCCTGCCCGCGCACGATGCGCGCCATCGTCAGCCATTCGACTGCGCCCAGGGCGATAAAGATCAGGAAGATGTTGCGGCCGAAAATGACCATCAGCAGGATGACGAAGAACATGAAGGGCAGCGAATACATCACATCGACAAAGCGCATCATCAGATTGTCGATACGCCCGCCCATGAACCCGGCGATGGCGCCGTAGGTAACACCGATTACAAGACTGACGGTGGTCGCCAGGATGCCGACCATCAACGACACCCTGGCACCATAGAGCGTACGCACGAAGAGGTCGCGGCCGTTGCCGTCGGTGCCGAACCAATGCGCATTGGCAAAGTCGGGCGGCACCTGAATACGGTCCCAGTAAAGCTCGTCATAAGGATGCGGACTGAGAAAGGGCGCAAAAATCGCCATGATCGCGACAACGCCGAGGATGATCATGGAGACCACCGCGGCTTTGTTGCGGAGCAGGCGTTTACGGGCGTCCTGCCAAAGGCTGCGCCCTTCCAGTTCTTCCATGCCGGCCATGGCATCGGCAGAGGCGGTGGTATGGATCATCACGAATAACTCACCTTGGGATCGAGCACGGCATAGAGCAGATCGACGATCAGATTGAGCACCATGATCAGCACGGCATAGAAGATCATCACACCCATCACCAGGGTATAGTCGCGGCTGAGCGCACCCTGAATGAAGTAGCGGCCAATGCCCGGGATATCGAAGATCGTCTCGATCACCACGGAGCCGGTGATAACGGCAGCGGTTGCCGGACCGAGATAGGAAACGACGGGCAGCAGAGCGCCCCTCAGCGCATGGCGCACGACGACAAGCTGCTCACGCAGGCCTTTCGCGCGGGCCGAGCGGACGAAGTTGGCGTTCAACACCTCCACCATCGACCCGCGGGTCAGACGCGAGATGTAGGCAATCTGCGGCAGGGCCAGGGCGACGATGGGCAGGATCTTGTTGGCCAGGGCACCGCCGCCCCAGCCCGCCACCGGCAGCCACGACAGATAAACACCCAGTACGAGGGTCAAAAGCGGCGCCATCACAAAGTTGGGTATGGCGATTCCCACCATCGCCGCCCCCATGACCGAATAGTCGGTCATGGTGTTCTGGCGCAGCGCCGCAAAGGCGCCGAGCGATACGCCGATAATCATGGCCAGAAGAATCGCCGTGCCGCCGATCTGCAGGCTGGCCGGAAAGCCCGACATGATGAGCTCGGCCACCGAAAAGTCCCTGACCCGGAAAGAGGGACCGAAGTCACCTTGGACCAAGCCACCGAGATACTTGAAGTACTGCTGCCAGAGCGGCAGGTCGAGATTGTAGTGCGCCAGCACGTTTTTCTCGATCGCCGGAGGCAGGACGCGGTCGGAATCGAAAGGTCCGCCGGGTGCAAGGCGAATGAGGAAAAACGCCAGCGTTATGATGACGAAAAGTGTGGGTACCGCGACCAGAAGACGGCGTATCGCGTAGGCAACCATGGAACCAGCTCCCCTGATCCCTGTCGTCGCCGCGCCAAAGAAGACCGACGGGCGCCAAGGCGGCCCGCCAACCCTAAGCGGCTCGGCGAAAGAACCCTCCGCCCCTTAGAGGCGGAGGGTCCCTACGATCAGGGTTTGATCGACAGAAAGCGGGTACGCTGAATGTCTTTCACATTCGCTTCCCAACCGACCACGTTCTCCGAGACCAGGTTCTTGGAGACGTAGTAGTAGATCGGGATAACCGGCTGGTCTTCCATGGCGACGGCCTCAGCGGAACGCAGGTACTGTGCCCGCTTGTCCATGTCCGTGGTCGTGGCGGCCTTGGCCATGTAGTCGTCGAACTGGGGATTGGAATAGCGCCCATAGTTCTGGCGACCGGTCCGCGTCTCCAGAAGATAGAGGAAGTTCTGCGCATCGTTGTAGTCGGCAATCCAGCCGGCGCGGGCGATGTCGAAGTCGTTCTGCTCGAGCTTGTTGTAGTGCGGCGTCACTTCCTGATTGAAGAGTTCGGCCTGCACGCCGAGCTGCTTCCACATGGCGGACACGGCAATCGCGATACGCTTGTGGTTCTCACTGGTGTTGTAGGAAAGCGTCAGCTTGACCGGATTGTCGGGCCCGTAGCCGGCCTCGGCCAGCAGCGCCTTGGCTTTCTCGACCCGCTCCTTGTAAGGCACCTCCATCCAATCGACGAAGGCCGGATCGCCGTAGTTGCCGGTGCCGGGCGGAACGAAGCTGTAGGCCGGAACCTCACCGGTCTTCAACACCTTGTCCGTGATCGCCGCGCGGTCGATGGCCATGGAAAGGGCCTGGCGCACGCGCTTGTCGTCGAAGGGCGGCTTGGTGGTGTTGACCGGGTAATAGTAGATGCCCAGGTAAGGTGCTACGCGGGTCTGGTCCGGCAGGTTCTTCTTCAGGAAGTCGAACTGTTCGGAGGCAAAGTCCTTGGCAATATCGATTTCGCCGGAGCGGAAGCGCTTTTGCACGGCACCACGATCCTCAGAGGGGAAGAACTCCACCTTGTCGATGGCGACGTTCGCGGCGTCATAAAAATCTGCGTTTTTGATCAGACGCACATGGGTATTGGGCACCCACTCGTCCAAGACATAGGCGCCGTTACTGGCAATGTTTTCTTTCTTGATCCAGTCGTCGCCGTGGGCTTCCACCAGGTGCTTGGGCACGGGGAAAGCGGTGTAGTGCGTGAGCTGTTCGATGAAGTAAGGCGTCGGTGCTTCCAGAGTGATTTCCAGCGTCTTGCTGTCGATCGCCCGCGCGCCGAGTTTCGACGGGTCCGTCAGGCTGGCGTTGTTGATGTTTTCGGCATTGCTGATGGGATAGAGCAGGGAGGCGTACTTGGCGGCCATTTCCGGCGAAAGAATGCGGCGCAGCGCGAAGACGAAGTCGTCGGCGGTCACCGGGGTGCCATCGGACCAGCTGTGATCGCGCAGCTTGAAAGTATAGGTCAGGCCGTCGTCGCTGATGGTCCAGCTCTCGGCGGCGCCGGGAACCACTTCGCCGTCAGGACCCTCAGTCGTGAGCCCCAGGAACATGTCACCGATGATGCGGTTTTCCCAGACGCCGGCGACGTGATGAGGGTCCAAGGTCGCTGGTTCGCCCATGTTCCCTACACGAAGGACCGTCTCGGCCTGCGCCGTTCCGGCCAGCGCGACTACAAGGCCAAAGCCCAGTGCCGCGCGTTTGAAGTTTTTGAGAAGCATGTAACGCTCTCCCATTGTTGTTGTTGTGAAGCCTTCCCCACCTCCGCAGCGGTTCCCCCCCGGAAATCCGACGCCTTAACGGTGAGCCGACGCCTGCACGCCGGTCGTTAACCGTCATAATAGAGCCCCAACAGGCTAGCGTTACAAGCCTCCTTCTGTAGCAAAATGCAGGGAAGGGTTGTTACGTATACATACAGATTTTGTTCCTAGACATTACGGCCAGGAATGCTGTTTAGGCATGGACTCATAACCGGATCGCATGGTGGTCCAGGAACCCGGCGACAGCCTGCCGGAAAGGCGGTGGGGTGAGGGAAACCGGCTTCAGCCGAGCCCGGTCTTGCCCATGTCCAGGAACTTCTCGCGGCGCTGCTGCTTCAGGTGTACGCCGGGTTCACGCAGCAGTTCGCGGATGCCGGACTCCAGCTCGTCACCAACGGCAGCAATCGTCGAGTCACCCCCGCGATGGGCGCCGCCCAGAGGCTCGGCGATGATGCCGTCGATGACCCCCAGCTTCAGCAGATCCTGGGCGGTCAGGCGCAACGCTTCGGCCGCGTCCTGGGCCTGTTCGGCGGAGCGCCAGAGAATCGAAGCACAACCTTCGGGCGAGATAACCGAGTAGATCGAATGCTCCAGCATGAACACCCGGTTGGCTGCGGCCAGGGCAATGGCGCCGCCGGAGCCGCCCTCGCCGATGATGACCGAAAGCAGCGGCACCTGAACGTCCAGACAGACCTCGATGGAGCGCGCAATGGCTTCGGCCTGGCCGCGCTCTTCGGCACCGACGCCGGGATAGGCGCCGGCGGTATCGACCAGGGTGATGACCGGCAGGCCGAAACGTTCGGCCATGCGCATCAGGCGCTGCGCCTTGCGGTAGCCTTCGGGCC
>JANQMC010000007.1 GCA_028280305.1 Pelagibius sp.
ACCAGGCAGTCGTGGCCGCGAACGGCCGTGGGATCAGCGCGGAAGGCGGAAGGTAGGGAGGGAGGGAGGGAGGATCTGGTGGAGCTGAGGGGATTCGAACCCCTGACCTTCGCATTGCGAACGCGACGCTCTCCCAACTGAGCTACAGCCCCGTCACCGCCAGATCCGTCGAAGTGGCGACCATGTAAGAGCCGGCCTCCATGCTGTCAAGCGCGGCGGCGGACGCCTGTTAGCCCATCACCACCGGGGTCCAGGCCGCCCGCCGGCGCGCCAAACGGGCTTCCGCATCCTCGGCGTCATAGACGCGCGGCGTCTCGCCGGCCGTAAAGGCGGCCTCGTCGGCCAGCATGCGGATGTTGACGATGCCGTACGCCTTGTCGCCCTCGGTCATGACCGCCGCGACGTAGCAACCGCAGTCCGGACAGATCAGAAAATCGGTGACACCGAGACCGAAACGATAGGCCACGGCGGCCCGGCCGGTCTCGGCCATGACGGTCATCGAACCCTCAGGGTCGGACACCGCGCGGGCGCCATGACGGCGGCAGAAGGCGCACTGGCAGGTCCGCACCTCCAGCGTATCCGGCGCCTTCGCCGTCTCAAACCGGACCTTGATCCGGCCGCAGTGGCAGGACCCCTCGAAGCATTGCCGCGTCTCAACCATGGGCTTGTCTCTCCTGCTTGGCGTTCCAATCTCTCGGCCAGGCCCAGGGGGCTGACCGGCGGCGGCGCTTGCTTTAGAATTGTCGCATAGGTACATCGAAACCGCGACGAACGTTCCGTTTCCGGCTCGGCAACACTGTTACTTGAGGTCATATGGGCGCCGTACACTGGCTGATAGACGAGATTCTATTCATCTACATGCTGATCGTGATCGCCCACGTGATCTTGAGTTGGCTTGTGGCGTTCAAGATGGTGAACACCCAGAACCAAGTCGTCTATCAGATCGGAAGCGCGCTCTATCGACTGACCGAACCGGTCATGGCCCCGATCCGCCGCATACTGCCCAGTATGGGCGGCATCGACATTTCGCCTTTGATCGTTCTGATTCTCATCATTTTCATCAGGAAGCTGCTTGCGGAGCTGTTCGGCTCGATGGCGTGACACCGTGACCGGCTTGCCGTTGCGGTGCAGCAGCGGGACGATCTTGATCGCCGTCAGACTGCAGCCCAAGGCATCGCGCGCCGGCATTGACGGCATTGGTCTTGACGCGGAGGGCCGCGGCTTTCTAAGAGTGCGCGTCACCGAACCGCCCGAAGGCGGCAAGGCCAACCGCGCCCTGGTCAAACTCCTGGCCAAGGCCACGCATCTGCCGCCCCGCGATCTTGCGATCGTGAGCGGCCAGAAGGACCGCAACAAGATCATCGCCGTCGACGGCGATCGCACCACGATCAACCACTTGAAATCCTGGCTGGGGGCATTCCATGAGTGAGGCAAAGATTATCGACGGCAAAGCATTCGCCGCCGGCGTCCGTGAAAAGGTCGGCCGCCAGGTTGCCGCCCTGACCAAGGCCCACGGCATCAAACCGGGCCTGGCCGTCGTTCTGGTCGGCGAGGACCCGGCCAGCCAGGTCTATGTCCGC
>JANQMC010000015.1 GCA_028280305.1 Pelagibius sp.
GGCCCCAATGCCTAAACATCAAAACCCCAGACAATCCAGGCTCAACAACAAGCCCGCCGCCCGCGTATCCCTTCCATATCAAACAATGTCAAACAGCAGGCCCGACCTGATCGCACGCAAAAGCGACCCGCCGAGCAATCGCCCGCTTCACCACTCTCGAAGAAGCAGAAATTAGGGCGAACACTATACTGATAAGAAGCGAGGCTTTCAACGCCTATAGGCTGTGGAAAACTCGCTCTCTGGGAGCCTCTGCGAAACCCGCAGGTTTCTGCGTCGGCGGAGCTGTATATAGGGGCTTGCCGGAGGCCTGTCCAGACCGAAAAACGCCTTTGCGAAACTTTTTTAAAGAATGCCCAGAGACCGCAGTTCCGCTTGCATTTCCGGGGGCAGATCCTCGGCCCCCGGGCCCTCCGTCAGCAGGTCCTGCGGCGCCTTCGCGGCCTCCAGATAGCGCCAGCCCTGAAAAGGCCGCTGGGCCCGCGGCATCACCCGGTGGAGATCGGGGCCGAGGTGCAGGCGGGCAAAGCCACGCCCCGCGCCATCGTTCTCCCGGGTGATATCGACAATCTCCTGGCGCAGTTGAAACCGGCCCTTGATCACCCAGTAGAGCGATCCGCCATCGATGATGTCGTCCGCCCGCTTGGGCATCATACGGGTGTCGTGGAACAGGCGCTGGCCCCGGCGCAGGCGCCGCGCCTGGCTCTGTTCCAGCTGCTCCATGGTCTCAACACCGACGCAGAGCTTCATCATATGAAGCGCCATAGGATCCGTTCCGTCCCCTTGATCTTTCAGCAGGCTTAGGCTGCGCGCCCGGCCAGGGCAAGCGCCACCTTGGAGTTGGAGCGGCGCCCCAGCGCCTCGCAGATAAAGTTCCCCGCCTCCGCCAGTTTCGCCAAATCGATTCCGCTCTCGATACCCAGGCCGTCGAGCATATAGACCACATCCTCGCTGGCAACATTGCCCGAGGCCCCCTTGGCATAGGGACAGCCGCCGAGCCCGGCAACCGCCGCATCGACGGTTCCGACCCCCAGTTCCAGGCAGGCCAGGATGTTGGCCAGAGCCTGTCCGTAGGTGTCGTGAAAGTGCACCGCAAGATGCTCCACCGGCACCTGGGCAGCGACGGCGGAGAGCATCTCGGCGGCACGCCGCGGCGTGCCGACGCCGATGGTGTCGCCGAGGGAGACTTCGTCGCAGCCGAGCTGCCGCAGGGCCAGGGAAACCTCCGTCACCTTGGCCAGCGGCACCACCCCTTCATAGGGACAGCCGAGCACACAGGAAACATAACCGCGCAGAGGCAGGCCCGCGTCCTTGGCGCGCTCGGCCACCGGGGCGAAACGGGCGAGGCTTTCAGCGATCGAACAGTTGATGTTGCGTTGGGAGAAGGTCTCGGAAGCGGCGGCGAAAACGGCGATCTCCCGGACATCGGCTGCCAAGGCCCGCTCCAGCCCCTTCTCGTTGGGCACCAGCACCGGATAGCGGACGCCGGTCCTGCGCTTCAGGTTGGCCAGGACTTCGCTGGTGTCGGCCATCTGCGGGACCCACTTGGGCGACACGAAGGCCCCGGCCTCGACCACCGGACAGCCGGCTTCGGCGAGGCGCTCGATCAGTTCGACCTTTACCGCCGCCGGTAGAGACTGCGGCTCGTTCTGCAGGCCATCGCGCGGGCCGACTTCAACAAGTTCCACGGTTTTGGGAAAAGCCACGTCCCTTCCCTTCTATCGGCCGGACAACGAGAGCGCCCGGCAGTCTATCGCAAAATTGCGGATACTGAACCGGCCGCGCCTCATGCCTCCGCCAGAACCACGAGTTCGCTGCCCTCATCGACCAGTTCGCCGGCGGTGCAGTTCAGCGATTCGATGCGCCCATCATGGGGTGCCGTAAGCGTGTGCTCCATTTTCATGGCCTCCAGGCGCAACAGCGGCGCTCCCTGCGCGACCTCCTCACCCGCACCCACAAGCACGGCCATCACCTTTCCGGGCATCGGCGCCGTGATCCGCCCGCTGCCGGTGGCCTCCGCCGGCGCGCCATGCAGCAGGTCCTGCAGCGCCAGCACGTAGACGGCCCCGTCGATCAGAACCCAGCGCTGCTCACCGTCGCCAAGCACGCGGGCGCGGAAGGATTCCTGACCCAGGCGGATCGCATAGTGGTCCTCGGCGATCTCCTCGATGCGCACCGCCTGTTCACCGGACGGCAAAGCCAGACTCAGCCCTTCCGGGCCGAAGTGCAGCGAGATAAGAAAAGCGTCCTCCCCATCCAAAAAGGTCAGATCGCTATGGGTCTCGGAATTGAGGCGCCAGCCATTGGTGAGCCGCCAGGGCGAATAGGGATCGCCCGAACCGGCAGCGGCGAGACGCGCCTGACGGCTGCGCCAGCGCATTTCAGCCAGCGCCAACGCTGCCAGAACTTTGTCGGGAACGGCCCCCTGCTCGGGCACCAGGCTTTCGCGGTGTTGATCGATGAAGCCTGTGTCCGGCGCCCCCCGGCGAAAAACGGCATGGCCGAGGATGGCCCGAAGGAAAGCGACATTGCTGGTGACGCCGGCGATCTCGGTCTGCACCAGGGCCCTGTCGAGACGCCGCCGCGCCGTTTCCCGGTCTTCGCCCCAGGCGACCACCTTGGCGATCATCGGGTCGTAGTAGACCGTCACCGCATCGCCCTGGCGTACGCCGCTGTCGACGCGGAGACCGTCTTCTTCGGCCGGGAACCCCAGATAAAGCAACCGCCCGGTCGACGGCAGGAAACCGTTGCCCGGGTCCTCGGCATAAATCCTTGCCTCGATCGCGTGGCCGGAGACCGTCAGCTCATCCTGTGCCAGGGGCAGCGGCTCACCTGATGCAACCCGCAACTGCCATTCCACCAGATCGACACCGGTGATCATCTCAGTCACCGGATGCTCGACCTGCAGGCGAGTGTTCATCTCCATAAAGTAAAAGGCTTCGCCATCGAAAAGGAATTCGACGGTACCGGCGCCGCGATAGTCGATCGCCGCCGCCGCAGCAACCGCGGCCTCGCCCATAGCCTTGCGAACGGGTGCCGGCAGATCGGGGGCCGGCGCCTCCTCGATCACTTTCTGATGGCGGCGCTGCGAGGAACAGTCGCGTTCGAAGAGGTGCACCGCCCTGCCGTGATCGTCTCGGAAGACCTGTATCTCGACATGTCGGGGCGACGGCAAAAACCGTTCGAGCAGGACATGGTCGTCGCCGAAAGCGGCCATGGCTTCGCGCTGCGCCGCTTCCAGACCGGCCGAGAAATCCCCCGCGTCTTCGACGATGCGCATCCCCTTGCCGCCGCCACCGGCCGAGGCCTTCACCATCAAGGGGAAGCCCAGCTTGTCGGCCTCCTTTTTCAGGATCGCGACATCCTGAGCATCACCATGATAACCCGGCACCAGGGGCACGCCGGCGCCTTCCATAATGGCTTTGGCCTCACTCTTTGAGCCCATGGCGCGAATGGCCGCGGCCGGCGGCCCGACAAAAACAATGCCGGCAGCGCTGCAGGCCTCGGCGAAGTCGGCATTTTCGGAGAGGAAGCCATAGCCGGGATGAATGGCCTCGGCCCCCGCCTCCTTCGCGGCGGCCAGAATGACATCGCCCTTCAGATAGCTTTCCGAAGCCGGCGCCGCACCGATACAGAACGCGCTGTCCGCCATTTCGACATGGGCGGCATCGGCATCGGCCTCCGAATAAACCGCAATGCACCGCAATCCCAGACGGCGTGCCGTGCGAATGACCCGGCAGGCGATCTCACCACGATTGGCGATCAGAATGCTTTGGAACAAAACCTGCCCTCTCTACTTGCGCTTCGCAGCGGCCTTGCCGGCCTTCCCGTCCAGGTCTTCCAACAGAGCATAGTTGTCGGCCCGAAAGTCGGCCATCACCCGGTTCACATCATCGGTGCCGACGCCGACGGATGACAAGAGGATTCCACCAAGCTGCAGGCTGGCCTCCACGGCTTCCGGAACCACCGCCGCGGCACCGGCCTCCTCCAGCCGTTGGGCATGAACAAGATCATGGGATCGCACGAAAACAGGCACCGCCGGCATCCGGCGGCTCAAGGCTTCCACGGCATGGCTCGCCTCGCCCGACCGATCGACGGTAATGACCGCGGCACGGGCACGTTCGATACCTGCTGCTTCCAGAACCTCAACACGGCAGGCATCGCCGTAGTAGACCGGCAGGCCGTCACGCCGGCAGCGGGTGACGCGGGCATGGTCCATATCCAGGGCGACGTAGGAGAGCCCGCAGGCCGAAAGCACGCGGGCCACAGTCTGACCGACCCGGCCGAAGCCGGCGATAATGACATGGCCGCTGACGTCCTCGGTTTCCTCCTTCAGTCCCTCCAAACCGGCAACCGGTTGCGGTGTCGCCCAGCGCGACAGCCGGGCCCCCAGCCATCCGACAGCCGGCGTCGCCACCATGGAGAGGGCGACCACGGCCAGCAGGATCTGACCAGTCTCGCGATCCAGCAGTCCAAGAATCATGGCACCGCCAAAAAGCACGAAGCCGAACTCGCCGCCCTGGGCAAGAAGAGGACCGACCCTGAGGGCGACATCGCGCGGCAGACGCCAGGCAAGGCACAGCAGGACGGTGATCACGGACTTCATCACCATCAGGACCACCAGACCCGTGACGATCAAGGGCCACTCCTGCGCCACAAGGGAGAGGTCGATGCTCATACCGACTGCCATGAAGAACAAACCCAGCAGCAGCCCCTTGAAAGGCCGGATGTCCGCCTCGACCTGGTGGCGGTACTCGGTCTCCGCCAGCAAAAGGCCGGCCAGAAAAGCGCCGAGGGCCATCGAGATGCCCCCCAGTGCCATCAGCCAGCCGGAGCCGAGGACCACCAGCAGGGTTGCGGCGACGAAGAGCTCCTGAAGCCGGCTGGAGGCGATGACGCGGTAGATCGGCCGCAATACCCGCCGGCCGATGACCAGGGCCGCGATGACCACCCCCAGGGCTTTCAGGAACGCGATCCCCAACGCTTCTGCCAGGCTTGCATCCGGCGACCCCAAAAGCGGCAGCAAAGCGAGCAGCGGCACGATGGCCAGATCCTGGAACAGCAGGATGGAAAAGGACATGCGCCCGAACCGCGAAGCCATCTCGCCCCGCTCGACCAGCATCTGGACAACAAAGGCGGTTGACGAAAGCGCCAAGCCGCCACCGATCACCACCGCGGCCTCCACGGGCTGGCCGAACCACATGGCGATGGCGCCGACGAGAAATCCGGTAACGACGACCTGCGCAGCACCGAGCCCGAAGACAAAGCGCCTCAGCACCTTCAGCCGCTCGACGGAGAGTTCCAATCCGATGGTGAAGAGCAGAAAGATGACGCCGAACTCGGCCAGGAAGAGAACACTGTCCGGGTCCTTGACCAAGGCCAGGGCCGAGGGCCCGACCAGAACTCCGGCAGCAAGGTAACCGAGGACCGAGCTGGATCGCGCCCAGCGAAAGAGCGGCACAACACAAACCGCCGCGATCAGAAAGACCAAGACTTCGTTCAGATGTGCCGGTTCATGCATGCTGTCTTCGCGCCTCTAACTGCGGCGATCATGAGGGCGATGCTCGCGCGCGTAGCGCAGCACCTCGGAGAAGCCGAAGATGATCAGCCAGACACCGATGACGATCTGCAACGACGCCACCGCGCGCACCAGCATACTCAGCGGGACAAGGTCGCCGTAGCCGACCGTGCTGAGGGTGATGATGGAAAAATACAGGCTCTCGACGAAAGAGATCGGCCTGGCCTCACCGGCGATCATGAAGTGAGGGCCGGGAATGATCCGCTCGAGGATCCGGTAAAACCCCGCGAAGACGATAACGACGAAGGAGTAATAAGTGAAGAAGGCCAAGGTCGGCGCCATCAGGGCCGAAGCGCGGGCAAAGAAATCCTCGAACAGCAGGCCGGTTTCCAAGAGAAAAGCCGTCACATCACGGCTGACCGCCAGAACCAGAAGGGCAATCATACCCATACTGCCGATCAGAAACAGGCTCACCGTCTCCGGGCTATACCCCTGGTGGGGCACCAGAAAGGTCGCCAGACCTACGGCCAGGACAGGCAGAAGCCAGAAGAATACCCGCGGCGAGTAATGGACCCGCGTATCGGATTCGTGCCTGACAAGGCGATGGATTGCGCCACGGCGCAGCCAAGCACCGGCCATGAAGGCGAGAATGGGCATCACAAAGGACAAGCGTACCGACCAGTCGGTGGCGGACTCGAAGTTCGACAGGACAAAGAAAATGAACAGGCAGGCGTAAACTGAGAGAAAGTTCGCCAGGGCGATCGTCGTGAAGCGGCTGCCGGGGAAAAGACGATAAAACAGGGTCACACAGACCACCAATGTGCCCATCATTATGAAGAAGAAGAGGTCGAAGCGCTCGGCAACGGCCAGGGAGACGAGAAGGTAAAGACCGAGGGTCAGTACCAACCCGGGCAGCCAGTAGCGGTCAGGCTTTTGCATGAAGCCTCAATCCTCTTGCCAATTCGGCCTTCGCTTCTCCAAAAATGCGGTGATCCCTTCCCGCCCCTCGTCTGATGCACGCAGCGTGGCGATACGCCTCGCCGTCTCCTCGATCAGATCGTCATCGGGCGCAGCCGCCGCCGTCGTAAAAATCAGATCCTTTGCCGCTGCCTGCGCCTTGGGGCCGCCTTCCAGCAGCGTGGCAGCGACCTGCCGGCCCTTCTGTTCGAGACGCCCGGGTTCCACAACTTCGTGCACCAGCCCCAGGCGCTGGGCTTCCCAGGCGGAAAACGGCTCTGCCGTCAGGAAATAGCGACGCGCGGCAGCTTCACCGATCGCTGCGATGACATAGGGACAGATCACAGCCGGGATCAGGCCCAGCTTGACTTCCGAAAGGCAGAACTTCGCCTCTTCTGCCGCGACAACGATATCGCAACAGGCCACGAGCCCCACACCGCCGCCGTAAGCAGATCCCTGCACCAAGGCCAGTGTCGGCTTGGGCAGGTCGTTCAATGTCTGCATCAGGCGCCCGAGATTTAGTGCGTCCTCATGATTCTCAGCCTCGGAGAAGCCGGCCATCGCCTTCATCCAATTGAGATCGGCGCCCGCGGAAAAACTGCGCCCCTGTGCCGCCAGCACCACCACCCGCACCCGGTCGTCGTTGCCGAGGCCCTCAAGGGCCGCTGTCAGCTCGGCAATCAAAACCTCGTTGAAGGCGTTGTGCACGTCGGAGCGGGTCAGCGTGATCCGCGCCACACCCTGCGGGTCGATCGCTTGAACGAAGAACGGCGACACCATCGGCCCTACATCCTGAAGATGCCAAACCGGGTCGGTTCGGCCGGTGCATTCAAAGCCGCCGAGAGGCCAAGTCCCAAGGCCATGCGGGTATCCAGCGGATCGATGATACCGTCGTCCCACAGCCGCGCCGTTGCGTAATAGGGGTGCCCCTGCTCTTCGTATTGCTCGCGGATCGGCGCCTTGAAGGCTTCCTCTTCGGTCGCGCTCCACTGACCGCCTTTCGCCTCGACCGCATCGCGCCGCAGCGTGGCCATTACGGTGGCAGCCTGCTCACCGCCCATAACCGAGATGCGCGCATTGGGCCACATCCAAAGGAACCGCGGGCTGTAGGCGCGGCCGCACATACCGTAGTTACCTGCCCCGAAGCTCCCACCGAGGATGACCGTGAATTTGGGAACCCGGGCGCAGGCAACGGCGGTTACAAGTTTGGCGCCGTCCTTGGCAATGCCGCCGGCTTCGTATTTCTTCCCGACCATAAAGCCGGTGATGTTCTGCAGAAACACCAGCGGGATGCCGCGCTGACAGCAGAGCTCGATGAAATGGGCGCCCTTAACGGCCGACTCCGAGAACAGGATGCCGTTGTTCGCCAGAACACCAACCGGGTAGCCACAGATGCGCGCAAAGCCGCAGACGAGGCTTTGGCCGTAAAGCGCCTTGAATTCATCCAGCTCGCTGCCATCGACGATGCGGGCGATGACCTCTCTTACATCGTAAGGTTTGCGCAGATCGCGCGGGATCAGCCCGTAGAGCTCTGCCGGATCATAATGCGGCTCCTGAGGTTCGCTGACTTCCAGGCTCTGTCCCTTCGGCCGGTTCAGCGAAGCCACCACGCGCCGGGCAATCGCCAGGGCATGGGAGTCGTTCTCCGCATAGTGGTCTGCAACGCCGGAGGTCCGGGTGTGAACATCGGCACCGCCCAGGTCTTCCGCGGTCACCACCTCGCCGGTCGCTGCCTTCACCAGAGGCGGGCCGCCCAGGAAAATCGTGCCCTGCTCCTTCACGATAATGCTCTCATCCGCCATGGCCGGCACATAGGCCCCACCGGCGGTGCAGGAGCCCATCACCACGGCGATCTGCGGAATGCCTTTGGCCGACATGTTCGCCTGATTGAAGAAGATCCTGCCGAAGTGATCACGATCCGGAAAGACATCGTCCTGATTGGGTAGATTTGCGCCGCCGGAATCCACCAGATAGATGCAAGGCAGATGATTCTGTTCTGCGATCTCCTGGGCCCTGAGGTGCTTCTTCACGGTCAGGGGATAGTAGGTTCCGCCCTTCACGGTCGCATCATTGGCGACGATCATGCACTCGCGACCGGAAACGCGGCCAATTCCGGCGATCAGTCCTGCGCCGGGCACATCGTCCGCGTAGACCCCATAAGCGGCAAGCTGCGAAAGCTCCAGGAAGGGGGAACCGCTGTCCAGCAAGCCGCGGACGCGTTCGCGCGGCAGCAGCTTGCCACGCCCCTCGTGCCGCCCCCTGGCCCGCTCGCCGCCGCCCATTCTGATGCGCTCGACCTGCGCCGCCAGATCATCCACAAGGGCCTGATTGGCGCGCCGGTTCTCGGCGAACTCGGGATCTCGGGTATTGGCTTTGCTGACAATGACAGGCATGGCCCGGGCGAATCGGCAACGGGAAAGACTGAGCTAGTTTCGCTAACTGACCGCGCGCAGCAAGCAAAAAGCAGGAGGCCCGCCAAACGAGGCCTCCCAGGCCCGACGGGCGCTCCACCTGTCGTTGCTTACCCGATGTTAACTAATAGCTGAATACCTTGGCGCGTCGAGGGAGGACCACGGACATGCCCTACGTGGCAAGAGATGACCAGGGACATATCACCGATGTCCAGGAGCGCGAGACCGAGATGGCCTATGAACAGGTCGCTCTCGATGATCCCGAACTGGTGTCCTATCTCAATAGCGGCCGAGGCGAGTCCGAGATCCGCGCCGAGCTCGAAGCCTCGGACATGGAATTCATCCGCGTCATCGAGGACGTCATTACCGTTCTGATCGACAAGCGGGTTTTCATGCTTACGGATCTTCCGGCCCCGGCCCAGCAGAAGCTTGCCCGCCGCTACAAACTGCGCAGCAATCTGTCGGATCTGGGCGGCATTATCGGCGACCACGAAGACATCATGCTGCCCTGAAAATCGGGCCCTGCCCCCTCCGGCCGCTTGCAGACAACGCCATATTTATGTATGCGTAATCTACCGATGCTTTTGAGCAGGTGGATTGAACGCTTTGCAGATACCGGCCCCGACATCTTTTGGAAATCAGGCGCCCAAGCCCCGTATCGTCCAGTACCGCAACAAGCGTTACTCGGTAAGGCTGGAACCGATCTACTGGCAAACCCTCGAGGTTCTGGCTGAACGTCAGCGGCTGCGTCTGGGCCGCTTTGTCGCCGAACTGGCTGAGCGTTATGAGGGCCCGAACTTCTCTTCCTATCTGCGGGTTTTCTGCATGCTTGAGGGGGAACAGGCCTTGGCGCGGGAAACCCTCGGCCCAACCCATCATGGGCTTCTGGACGTTGTGACGAACTGCCCCAACCCGGGCCTTATCCTGTCGCGCTACAGAACGGTGATCGCCTACAACGGGGCTTTCGGCGAATGGCTGGGTCCGGCCGATGTTGCGGTTATCGGTGCCGAACTGACCACTCTGGTTCAGGTCCGCACCAGGCGTTCGCTGACCGAGGTCTGGCAGGATCTGGTGAACGGGCGGGAGGCGAAAGCCGATGCCAAGCTGCTCTATGTCGCCCCAGGCCGGGTGAATGCCGCCCAGGCAACGATCCTCGCCCTGCGCTCTCAGACCTACCAGGAATTCTACGCCGTCATGTGGCTGTCACTACAGGCGAAGCGGCCCGGCATTGCTGGCAGCCTGCCGATGCCGCCGAGCAGAGCCCCGACAAGCGAACACTGACAAGGCGAACACTGGTCAGGCGATATTGGGATCGTTTATGATCAGGACATCGCTTGAACTGTAGACGGTTAAGCCGCCCTCAAAACTATAGAAGTTCAAGCCGGTCACATCGACACCGGACGCGGTGACGTGCTCTTCAGCCACCCCGAAGCCGGTGATTGTCTCTTTGGTCAGGATGTTGACGGATACGTCATCACCGGTGAAGAGAACCACCTCCCCTTCGGGGTCCGGCAGCAGGTCATCAAGCTCCAGCAGCACGGAATCCGCGGCCGGATCCTCAGCGGGCGATAGGCCGCCCGGCTCGACGATGACCAGGGGAAGCCCGTCGTTTTCGACGTCGAGCAGCAGCCCGTGATCCGTCTGCGCTTCCGCGCTGACAGGGGCTTGCGGCAGGTCCGTGCCTGTTTTGCTCTCATTCATACCCGACGGCCGCCTTCCGGCCAGATCTTTCGAACACTAGTCTTAAAGATAGAACCTCTGCCCGGAAAGAACAACAATTCTGCAAAATGGAGGGTTGAAATATAGGTTCAAAATCCTATTTCCAGATCAAACACCCCAAATTGCGGTCTTGCTCGTGAGCGGCAGGCACGCGGACGGCATCCGAGGGGTGCCTGATGGCTCAAGATACCCGCCGCCCGATATCCTCAGGGACGACAGAAAACGGCGCCCTCCATCCGGAAGGCGCCGTTGTCTTGCTCTGCCCTGCCGCCGACAAGCGGCGGCTGAGGCGATCTTTAGTCGACCAGGCCCTCGGCCCAGGACACTTCCTCGACGACCGCCTGTTCAGGCGCCGAAGCGCCGATGGTCTCGAGAAGAACGCCGCCGACCCCAAGCACCCGGTAGGAAGCCAGTTGCTCGTTGGTCTGAGCCGTCACCAACTGCCCTTCGGAAACGAAGAGTTCGTTTTCAGCATCCAGGACGTCCAGCAGGGTACGCTGGGCCACTTCGAACTGCTGCTCGTAGGCGTCAAGAGTCGAGCGGTTGAAGTCCCGCGCCGTCTCAAGAGCTTCAATGCTTTCGCGGGCCGCTTCCAGAGCGAACCAGGACGTCCGCATTTCCTGCTGCGACTCAAGCACCGAGCGGTAGCGCCGGTTCTTGCTTTCCGACAGACGGAAAAGCGCTTCCTGCCTTGCCGCCCGGTCAATACCGCCACGGAAGATGTTCCAGCGAACGCGCACCATCACCTGATTGTTGAACTCGTAGGTGTCCAACGCCGACGTGCCGTCATTGTATTCGGACTGCGCTTCCAGAGTAATCGCCGGGTAGAGCGGCACCTCTGAAAGCTCGACCTCAGCTTCCGCTGTCCGGACATCCGCCTCGAAGATCTTCGTGGTGTTGTTGTTCCGCACGGCCAACTGGACAGCTTCATCCAGATCACCCGGCAGAGAGCCGGCAGGGAACTCCGGATAGGTCAGGTCATTACCCGGGAAAGACCCGATAATGCGCGTGAACACCGCTTCCGAGTCCCGAAGATCGTTCAGGGTTTCGATCAGGGTGTTATCGGCACGAGCCGTACGGGCTTCGGTTTGCGCCACGTCGGCCTCACTGCCGCCACCGCCTTGGAGCCGCTCGCGCTGAGCGCTCAGCACCTGCTGGTGATAGGCAACGTTGTCCTCAGCCAGCTTCACAAGGTCGCGCTGACGCAGGACTTCCAGGTAAATCCCGATAGCATCAAGGGCCAGAACCGCGGAGTTTTCATACACCCGGTTGGCCGCGGACTCGACACGGGCCTGTTCGCGCTCGACGGTGGCACCGGCTTCGAAACCGTCAAACAAGCGCTGCTGCAGCGTGATTGACGACTCGCGACGATTGGTCGTCTCCGTGCCGCCGTTGTTATTGGCGCGCGACGTCGTGTCGTTGAAGTTTTCGATACCGATACCGGCAGCCACATCAATCTGCGGCAAGTAAAGGCCCCGGGCCTGTCGCAGTTCCTGATCAACCGCTTCACGGTTGCTGGCCACAATGCCGATGTCCGGGTTTGTTGAAATCGCCTGCTGTACAGCTTCCTGCAATGTCATTGCATTTGCCGATACTGCAAATGGCAGCATTAGAGCACCACTGAGAAGTACTGCTTTAATGTGAGTCTTACTCGTCCTGCGAGACCAGCGCATGCTAGCTTCCCCCGACCTAAATCTTTGCATCTAATACCTCTCCCCCGTGTCGGACCTCAACGTCCGGGAACGGACGAAAGGCAAACAAATCTAGAAATATGCGCGACTTGTAACCTGTTTCCAGTTTGGCTGTCAACGCGCGCTCCTAAGGCCAAACAGGGTTAATTGGGGTTAAGGCCACTTCAATTGCCACACCGTGACATTTTAACCACAATCCCATGTTCACCGTTCTGCTGCAAGCTCTGAAGACCGAAGTTCAAACCACTGCCACGAGACCGATTTTCCCGGGCCGGCCACTCAATTCTCAGAATGCACCTTTCCCGATGAGCAGGCGAGGCAATACGGACAGCGGATCGATTCTGTCAACGCCGGATACCAGCACCCTGTGAAAACCCTTAAGCTGCCGGTCAGGCGACCTTGACGCTAGGCATCCAAGCCAAATCAAGGAATTTACTCCCATCTTTCACGAAATAATTGCAGCGCGCGTAAGTATTCGCCCCCGAAGTACAAATATCGCGACCTGACGGAGAACTTCTATGCCCAACAAAGGCCACAAAGCTGTGACAAATCCCACAGCCCTGGGCGCCGGGCCGTTTTAGCTTCGCGGGAAAGGGTTACCAGGAAGTGAAAACGCCGGTTATCAGGTGACACCAAGGGTTTGAGTGGGCAGCAGGCAATTTGGCGGACAATCAATCACGCAGGCGTCGGTCGGGTGAATCCCCTGGCCGAACCGGTAAATTGTGCTATTAAGCCTTCCCGAATGAAGCGGCACTAAAAAGTGACTGAGTTGCAGTTGGGCATGAAACCCAAGTCTTTGCGATTTCGTAATGTCTATGGTCAAGATTTGGGATCCGAAAGTCTGCGATAGGGAGCGATTTTCCCGTCACGCCGCCCCGCCTGCTCGCAGCCGGATGGGCTAAGCCTGCTGGGGCAGGCTCTTGTGAGGTGGGATCGTCTAATGGGAGAGCTTTAGGCACGGTATGGTCGCACGCGACAATACGTCGGCGATTCACGGCAGGCCCAAGCGCAAAGGGCCGGACGTAGACGTGGCGGACGATAAAGCTGGACCAAGTGAACCAAGCCTCTCGGTCGGACCGACGGAGGTAAATGGTGGCGCCGAGCCGGACCTGAAGACGACATTCGGGCCAGCCGAGCTGGGCCGACAGGAAATTGACCCGGAGCTCCAGCTCCCGGGCAGCGCTGCGGCGGAAGAGACTGACGGCGCGGAAACGCAGAAAGATGTTGCGGCTGGGCAGGCTGGAACTGTCGGCAGAAGCCGCGAGGACGATCAAGGGGCCCCTGTTCCGGACCAGCCGGCAACAGACTCCGTTACCAGTAAGGATACCGCCGACGTGAGTGAGGCATTCGATAATTCAGGTGACACCAAGATGTCGGCGAGTCTGGCTGAATCTGAGGGTGCGGCAGATGACGATACGAAGTCGGCCTCCCTCGGTGCGACCTTGCGGACCAGCGATGTGGTTGAGGAAAGTGCGGCAAACGATTGGGACGTGCCGGCCTCGAGCGTCGACTTTGAAGACCCTCTTGTCCGCTGCCTTTCCTTGCTTGCCGGCTTGCTGCAACGCCCGATTTCCACAGAGGCTCTGAAAGCCGGACTGCCCCACGCTCAAGAGGCCTTCACGCCGGAATTGGCGGTTCGCTCTGCCGAACGCGCAGGGCTTTCGGCCCGCGTCGTGCGCCGCCCGCGCCTGGTGAAGATCCTGCCGGTCACCCTGCCCTGCATTCTGCTGCTGAAGGGCGGCAGTTGCTGCGTGCTTACCGGGCTGGCCAACGGTTTTGCCGATGTCCTGTTGCCGGAGGCCGGCGGCACCCAGAAGTCGGTCGATATGAAGGCGCTGGAGGAACAATACAGCGGCTATGCCATCTTCGCCCGCGCCGAGGCGCGCTTCGACGAGCGGGCGCCGGAAACCAAGCTCGCCGAACCGCGGGCCTGGTTCTGGGGCACCCTCTGGCAGTTCTGGCCGATTTACGGTCACGTTTTTCTGGCGTCGATCCTGATCAACTGCTTCGCGATCGCCAGCCCGCTGTTCATCATGAACGTTTACGACCGCGTCGTGCCCAACCAGGCCATCGAGACACTTTGGGTTCTGGCCATCGGCGTGATCACCGTTTTCGGTTTCGAGTTCGTAATGCGCAACCTGCGCACCTATTTCGTCGACATCGCCGGCAAGAACGCCGATGTGATCATCGCCAGCCGCCTGCTGGAGCAGTTGATGTCGACCCGTCTCGACGCCAAGCCGGCATCGACCGGCGCCATGGCGAACAATCTGCGCGAATTCGAATCGCTGCGCGAATTCTTCACCTCGGGCACCCTGGTGGCGCTGGTCGACCTGCCCTTCATCTTCCTGTTCATCGGCGTCATCTATATCGTTTCGGGACCGGTGGCCATCGTGCCGCTCGTCATGGTGCCGCTGGTTATTCTCGCCGGCCTCATTCTGCAATACCCGCTGCGCTCGATCATGGAAAAGAGCCAGCGCGAGGCGAGTCAGAAGCATGCCCTGCTGGTCGAGACCATCGACGGCCTGGAGACCATCAAGGCGACCGCCGCGGAGGGCCGCGTCCAGAAGTCCTGGGAGCGCTTCGTCGGCCTCTCAGCAACATCTTCGGGCCGGGCGCGTTTCATCTCTGGCATTGCGACAACCTTCGCACAGGTGGCCATCCAAATGGCGACTGTAATCGTGATTGTTTATGGCGTGCACGAGATTGCCGCCGGCAACATCACCATGGGCGCGCTGATCGCCGCAACCATCTTGACCGGCCGTGCGCTGGCGCCGCTGGGCGCCGTTGCGGCCATGCTGACCCGCCTGCAGCAATCGCGTGTCGCGCTGAAATCCCTCGATACCCTGATGAAGGCCCCGATCGAGCGCGCCCAGAACAAGAGCTTCCTGCATCGCCCGCGCCTCAGCGGACAGATCGAGTTCAAGCAGGCGACGTTCAGTTATCCGGGTCAGGAAACCAAGGCGCTGGACAGCCTCTCCTTCAAGATCAAGCCGGGTGAGCGCGTCGGGATGCTGGGCCGCATCGGCTCCGGCAAAAGCACGGTCTCGCGCATGATGGTCGGGCTTTACGAACCCATGGACGGCGCTGTCCTGATGGACGGCACAGACGTTCGCCAAGTCGACCCGGCCGACCTGCGCCGCAACATCGGCTACGTCTCTCAGGACAACTATCTGTTCTTCGGCTCGGTCCGCGAAAACATCTGCTTCGGGGCGCCGCATGTGGACGACGAGGCGATCCTGCGCGCCGCAGATCTTGCCGGCGTCAGTGACTTCCTGCGAACCCATCCGCTGGGTTTCGACCTGCCGGTCGGCGAACGCGGCATGTCACTTTCAGGCGGCCAGCGCCAGTCGGTGGCGATCGCCCGTTCGATGCTGCTGGACCCGCCGATCATCCTGCTGGACGAACCGACGAGCCACATGGACAACTCCTCGGAGGCCGCCTTTAAGAGGCGCCTGGAGGCAATGCTGCCGGGCAAGACGCTGTTCTTGGTCACCCATCGCAGTTCGCTGCTGACGCTTGTCGATCGTCTGCTGATTATCGACAACGGCAAGATCGTTGCCGACGGTCCGAAGGAAGAGGTCCTGAGAGCGCTGCGACAGGGCCAGATCCGCGCGACAAACAACTGATCGGCGGCGAACGGCAAACCTGCCTTGACCGGCAGGCACGGTAGATGGATTGGGCTGTATCAATGCGAAGATCGGCAATATCGCCCAGACTGTAACACTGCGGGCCCGTTACCCTGCTCCCCGGCCCGATGGAGGAATAAGTTAGGATGAGTTCACAAGGCGTTTTCGATCGGGACGATCTGGATTTCATGCCCGACGTCCATGCTGCCACCCGGCATCGCGGCCGGCGGTTTGCCTACATCCTCACTATCATGTCGATCCTGTTTTTCGCCGTCATGGGAATCTGGGCGCATTACGCCGTCCTGGACGAGGTCACCCGGGGCGAAGGGACCATTATCCCCTCCTCCAAGACTCAGGTGATTCAGAATCTGGAAGGCGGCATTCTTTCCGAAATCCTGGTTCGCGAAGGCGACATCGTCGAGGCGGGCGATGTTCTGGTCCGCATCGAAAACACCATCGCCACAGCCAACCTGGAGGATGCCCAGTCGCAGTACTACAGTTTGCTGGCGACCGAAGCGCGCCTCGTCGCGGAGCTTGAGGAAGCCGAAGGCATCACGTTTCCGGAAGCGGTAGAGGCCGAAGCACCCATCGTCGCCTCGGATCAGCAGCGTCTTTTCAACGCACGCAAGCGTCAGTTGGCTGCCCAGGTGTCTGTTCTGGAGTCTCAGGCCAGTCAGCGCAAACAGGAAGTGGCCGAGATGGGCAGCCGCCGGCGCCAGCTTGAGCAGAGCCTGCGCCTGGCCCGCGAGGAGTTGGCGATCACCAAGCCGTTGGTCCAAAAGGGTGTGATGCCGCGCATCGACCTCATTCGCATCGATCGCCAGGTGGCCGACCTCGAAGGCGAGATCCGGACGATCCGCACCGCTATTCCCCGCCTTCAGGCGGCTCAGAAAGAGGCGGAGCAGCGGATCGAAGAGATGGTGCTGACGACGAAGACCGAAGCCTCGGACGAGCTCAACGGCGTGCGCGCCGAGCTCAAGTCTATCTCGCAGTCTCTCTTCGCCGGTCAGGACCGCGTGACCCGTACTTCGGTTCAGTCGCGCGTCCGTGGGACCGTGAAGAACCTGAAGCGCACCACCGTCGGCGGCGTGATCCAGCCGGGCGAAGACATCATGGAAATCGTGCCGCTGGATGATACGCTGCTGGTCGAGGCCCAGGTCAGGCCGGCCGACATTGCGTTCCTGCGTCCCGGCCAGGAGGCCATCATCAAGGTCTCTGCCTACGACTTCTCGATCTACGGCGGCCTGAGCGCCGACCTCGAGCGGATCTCGGCGGACACGATCAAGGACGAAGAAGGCGAAAGCTTCTATCGTGTCTATCTGCGTACCCAGGAAAGCGAACTGCAGCGCAACGGCGAGGTGCTGCCGATCATTCCGGGCATGACCGTGACGGCGGAAATTCTGACCGGCCAGAAATCGGTTCTCGACTACCTTCTGAAGCCGATCCTGAAGGCCAAGGACAGCGCCCTGCGCGAGCGTTAAGCATACAAGACAGCGGAACCGCAAAAGCGCCGCCGGCATACCGGCGGCGCTTTTTTCGCGTCTTTACCAATGCATGGGGTGAATCCATGCCATTTGCCCGGTATTTGGCGGAAATGCGCCTCACCCCGGTGTTACCGCGTAAACCATCTTTGGAAAATCTACGTTAAGGCAAAACAGCGATGCTCTCGATGAGGGCCTCCAGCAGGCGCTCATGGCCGCAATTCCCGCGAACCCGCGGGAACAGCCGCAGCTTCGGGAGCATGGTCAGTGGATCGCCGCGCCTTCCTTCGTTCGTCTGCTCTGATGCTCGGGACTGCCGTCGGCAGTCTCGCAGTGGACGGCTGGGCGAAACCGGCGGCTGCGCAGTCCCTGGGCGACTTCCTGAAGTCCAGCCGCAACCAAGGCGGCGCGCTCTTCGGCTCCACCGAGATTTCCTCCGATACCCTGAAAGCCCTGCCCCAGTGGGCACGGGTTCTCTCCAAGGTGAAACAGGAACGCCGCGCCTTCCGGGCCTGTCTCGACAACCCGGCAGCCTGCACCAGCGCCGGCCTGAAGTCCTGGCGCGAGGTTGCCTCCGCCGCCAAGGGCAAGCCGCGGGACGCCATGCTGAAGATCGTGAACCAGTACTTCAACCGCTGGCCCTACAAGGTCGACCAGGAGCTTTACGGCGTCAGCGAATTCTGGGCGACGCCAAAGGAATTCATGAAGCGTTCCGGCGACTGCGAAGACTATTCGATCGCCAAGTTCTTCGCCCTGCGCGATCTGGGCCTGTCAAACGACGAGATGCGGGTGGTCATCCTGATGGACCGGATCCGCCGTATCGGCCATGCCGTCCTGGCCGTCTACCAAAGCAACGACATCCTGATCCTGGACAGTCTCACCGACCTTATCTTCTCGCATCGAAAGTACCGCCACTATATTCCGCAGTACTCGATGAACGAGTCGACACGCTGGGCCCATTTCTATGAAAAGAAGCGCACCGCATCTTTGTAAACAATCGTTAATTCCTCTATGAGATAACCTATTCATGATTAAGGAAGGGCTCAAAGCGGCGGATGCCCTGGACTTCGCCGCGATCGACGCAAAACCCGAACCCTCGGGACGCTGGCGCGTGCTCCTCTGGGGCGGAATTGTTTTGGCCGTGATCGCCCTGGCCGCGGTGCTGGTGCCCAAGCTGACGATCGATGCCAAGCGGAGCCAGCTCACCGAACAGGTTTCCGAACGGCTCAGTATCACCGCCGAGGGCCAGGCCGAGGTGATCGCCACCTGGCTGCAGGGCAGCCTCCGTCTCGCTGAACCGGTTGTCGAGAGTGAGCTGATCCGTCTTTTCTCCGCCGAGATGGACCTCGCCGGCGGTGACATGTCCCGCATGGTGGCGCCGCAGACCGACGAAGGGGGCCTTGGTGTCCCGCTGGTCGAACAGCTGCCTTTCATTGAGCGGGTAATCAGCGACTTCGCCGTCAACGCCGACTTCCTGGCTGCCTACCTTGTCGGGCGCAGCGGCGATGCCCTCGTCTCGTCCAGCGCCTCCGTGAGCTTCAACAGCGAACAGTCCGCCCTGGCCGGCGAAAGCTTCCGGCGTGGACAATCGGTGTTCGGTCCGGCACGCAGCGTTTCCGCTGGATTGGTGATGGATCTGGCGATCCCGGTCTTCGCCGCACAGGTGGAACCGGGTCAGGCCCCGCCGGTTGCTGTCCTCGTCCTGGTGACCCCTCTGGCAAGCGGCCTCTCGGAGATGCTCGCGGTCGACCCGCTGGCCAGCCCCGGCGCCCGCCGCGCCTTGATCCAACTCGACGGCGATAGCTTGTCGCGGATCGCCCCCGGCGCTCCCGATCCGGTCAAGACAGTTTCTCTGGAGGGTTTCGACCTCGCCGCCGGTGAGGTTCCTTTTGGCAAACGCGCCTCACTCACCGAGAGTGGGACCGTCTATTCGGCCGGCGCCATGGTTGCAGGGCCGACCTGGTGGGTGGTTGAGGAACTTGATGTAGGTATCGCGGAACAACCAGTCGCGACCTTTGCGACGGCAGCGATGGTGGTCGCCGCACTGGTGGTCATCGCCGTCGCCATAGCCTTCGGCGCATTCTGGTGGCGGCTCTCCAGCCTGCACAATGAAACCCTCGCGCGGCAATATCAGAGCCTGGCCAGCCGTATTCACGCACAAAAGCAACTGCTCGACAGCATCAACGGCGCAATCGCCGAACAGATCGGCCTGAAGGGAACGGACGGCACCTATCGCTACGTGAATGCCGCCTTCGCCTCGGCGGTCGGTCGTGCCCCGGAGGCTATGGTTGGCCTGGACGATGCCGCCATCTTCGGACGCGGCACGGCAAAGCGTCTGGCCCTTTCGGAACGGCGTGTCGTCAACGGCCTTGAGACCGTAACCTCGAACGAGCAGATCTATTTCGATTCGGCTTTGCGCCATCTGCAGATTTCCAAGGCGCCTTTCGTCGACCACGAAGGAACGCTGCAGGGTATCGTCTCGGTAACGCGTGACGTCACCGAACTGGTGGAGCAGCAGCGCAAGAAAGAGCGGGCCATCGAACAGATGGTTGGCGCCCTGGTGCGCGCAATCGAGCTTCGTGACCCTTACCTGGCCGGACACTCGCGCCGCGTCGCCGAGTTCGCCGTGGCGGTCGGCAAGGAACTGAACTGCACCGAAGACGAACTGACCGGCCTGGAGCTGGCCGCCAATCTGTCTCAGATCGGCAAGCTGGCGATTCCTCAAGAACTTCTGACCAAGCCGGCGCGGCTGTCGGAAGACGAAATCCGCCAGATGGAAACCCACCTCGAGCACGCCGTCCGGCTTTTGGACGGGATCGATTTCGACGTGCCGGTGGTTGAAACCATCGCTCAGATGCACGAGCGTCTGGACGGAAAAGGCTACCCAAAAGGGTTAGCCGGTGACGCCATTTCGCTGACCGCAAGGATTCTGGGCACCTGCGATGTTTTTTGTGCCCGCGTGGAACCGCGATCCTATCGCGCAGGCCTTGCACCTGCCGCCGTGCTGGATATTCTGCAGGAGAATTCCAGCCGCTACGACCCGAAAGTGATCGAAGCATTGAGACAGGTGGCAGCCACGATTTCCGGTGAGAAACTCATCGCCAGCATTGCAGTCGGCTGACCGGCAATGCTGAAAATCCTTGCGGGTGTTCGCCCCGCATCAAAGGCCTGGGCGCGCGCGCTCAGCGCCCTCGTCCTGGCCATTTGCGTTTCCAGCGGCACGCAGACAGCGCAGGCGTCTGACCGTGTCGAGATCAACGCCATGGAGTACCCTTGGAGCGCCATCGGCAGAGTCAATGCCGGCGGGCGCGGTCACTGCACCGGTTTTCTGATCAGCCCAAGGCATGTCATCACAGCCGCACACTGCCTCTTCGATCCGCGCGCCGGTCGCTGGCGCGGCCCGATCGAGATACACTTCATCGCCGGCTATCAGCGTGACCGTTTCATCCTTCACTCCAAGGTTACAAGCTATCGGCGGGCCGAGGCATTTGACTACCGCGACGGCGCCACGACCCGATCCGCCGTGCGCGACTGGGCGATCCTCACCCTGGCGAAGCCGATCGGAACCCAGGCCGGCTGGTTGGGAATCAAGAAGCTGGACAGTCTCATGCTGTCGCGGATCAAGGCCGGCGAAGCCTTGTTGCTGCAGGCCGGATACCGCAGAGACCGTGCCCACGTGATGACGGCCGGTTGGGGCTGTCAGATTCGCGGCGTCGGTCAGGCCGGCAGTCTGATCACCCACGACTGCAGCGTGATCAAGGGAGATTCCGGGTCCCCTCTCCTGCTCTTCGCCGACGGCAGTTTTTTTGCCGTGGGACTACACGTGATCGACCTCAAGGCACCCAATGAGGAATCAGTGGCTGGCGTTTTGTCACTCAGCCTGTTTCATCCCGACGGCGGCAAGCGCGAGGCCGCCTCGGCGCTGGCTCAGACCTCGGCGCGCTGGCGCAACGGACAGGCGCCAAAAGGCGGCAGCGAGGCGGCGATGATTCCACTGAAAACCATCGACAGCCTGCTGGTTCGTCTCGGCTATCTGCAGGGTGAGAACCTGCGTGCGAAAGAAGAGGCGCGGGCCCAGGCTCTCAGCCGATTCCAGGCCGACAAGGGGCTGCCGAGGAACGGACGGGCATCCGTTGCGATACTGGGCAGCCTTCTAAAGGCTTCGACACCTTGATTCCGGGGGATTGCAGGCGCTAGGGAGCAAGTCCTGGATCAACGGCAGCAAGCCTGCTATCCAGGGGCGGTTTTAACAGGCGCCTATGGCGTTCGTTTGTTCTCAAACCCTTACCGAAGCACTGTTTGAGCGAGATAGAGGGAAGTGCATTCATGAGCGATATATTTGCAGACGGCACCGGTTCGATTGTGGTGTCCAATGGGGTCGTGCGCATCGAACTGGTCCAGCTGCGCCGCAAGAATGACAAGGCCGAGCTCGAGGCGCACACGACGGGAAACCTCCTCATGCCGGTCGGGTCGCTGAAGCAACTGACCCTGCAGCTTGCAAAGGCCTTGGAGCAGATCCAGACCCGGACGGCCGAGAAAGACCGGCTGGAAGCCAGCTCCGGCAAAGGCGACGACCTGGACGAGGCCTTGACCAACCTCTGAGCCCACAGGCGGCCGGACACCCCTCTTTTCAAGAGGGACAGGCTCCTGGCCGGCGCTTCAGCCGGCCCGCGGCTCTGTCCGAAGCTTTACAAAAAATTGAGCAAATTAGCCGAATCTGACAGGACTTGTGTAGACTCGCGCCGCCGAACCCAGAAGAAGATCGGGCAACGGGAAGGCCCAAAGATATGAAATACCTCTTCGTGCACCAGAACATGCCTGGGCAGTACAAGCATATCTGCCAGCGGCTTGCTGCCGACAAAGACAACACGGTGGTGTTCATCACCAAGCGGGAGGGGATCGAGCTCCCCAACATCCACAAGGTGATCTACAAACCGAACCGTGAACCGGCGGATTCCACCCATCGCTATATCCGGGAAACCGAGCGCGGGATTCTGCATGGCCAGGAGGTCGCCCGCAAAGCGCTGGAGCTGAAGAGCAAGGGTTTCTATCCCGACATCATCATCGGCCACCCAGGCTGGGGCGAGACCCTCTATCTCAAAGACGTCTTCCCGGACTCGCCCCTGCTGAACTTCTTCGAATTCTATTATCATGCCGTGGGTGCGGACGTCGGTTTCGATCCGAGCAGCCCAACCACGCTGGACACACATTGCCGCATTCGAACCAAGAACATCATCCAGTTCATGGGACTTGAATCAGCCGACGCCGGCATGACACCGACGTTCTGGCAGTTCGAACAATATCCAGCGGAGTACCAGCACAAGATATCCGTCATACACGACGGAATCGATACGGAAGTCTGTAAGGCCAATCCTGACGCCAGTATCGAGATCAAGAACACCGACGGCGCCGTCACCACCCTGCGTCAGGGTGAGGAGGTTATCACCTTTGTCGTGCGCAATCTTGAGCCTTACCGTGGATTCCCGCAGTTCATGCGGGCGGCCGAACAGATCCTGAAGCGGCGCCCCAATGCGAAGATCATCATCATCGGGGGCGACGAAGTAAGCTATGGCCGGGCTCTCCCTGCCGGTCAGACCTATCGCAAGCAGATGTTGGAAGAGGTCGACCTCGATCTCAATCGTGTGTTCTTTCTCGGGCGCGTTCCCTATTCGACCTATCTGCAGGTCATCCAGGTTTCAGGCGTTCACGTCTACCTCACCTTCCCCTTCGTCCTCTCCTGGTCGATGCTGGAAGCGATGTCCTCGGAGTGCCTGGTCGTCGCCTCTGCCACCCAACCAGTCACAGAGGTCATCAAGGACGGTTCCAACGGGCTTCTGTTTGACTTCTTCGATCACGAGGCCATCGCCAATCGCGTCGACGAGGTGTTGGACCACAAGGACCGCATGGCCGCTATTCGCAAGAAGGCGCGTGCGACGATCCTGCAAAGCTACGATCTTGAAAAGTGCCTGAAAGAGCAATTGAAGCTGATCGACAATCTTGTCGCCGGAAAGCGCCCCGCCGCGGGAAGCAAGCCGGGAAAACCGAGCTTCAGAATGCCGGCCGGCAAGACTGCAGCGAAGAAGCCAACTTCCAAGAAAGCGGCCGCCAAGAAATCCACTGCCAAGGCGGGCGCAAAGCCCCAGACCAGAACACGCAAAAGCAAGGCCAAGAAGGCCCCGGCAAAGAAATCCGCCGGCAGCAAGACCGCGCGTGGCTAACAAGGACTCGATCTCTTTCTTGTTACTTTTGACAAGCTGAAACGGCAAACGAGGCCCAAATAGCAATGCGCTGGCTTTTGGTAGCACAGGATGGCTGGGGCCTGGGGCATGTGTCACGACAGCTCGGGCTAGCTCGGGAGTTGCAGCGACTAAAGCCGCACGACGAGATCCTTTTTCTTACTTATTCCGAAGCGACAAACCTGATTGCCGCTGAAGGATTCCCGAGCGTAAAGCTGCCAGCGTCCCAATGGTTCAAGCCTTCGGATCAACGCTATATAGATGATTTTCGGCGATTTTGGCTGATCTCCGCCACGGTCAACGCTTTGGTAGGGAGCTATCAACCCCACGCCATAGTCATCGATACATTTCCAGTGGGGCCTCTCGGCGAACTTGCCCAACTCCTGCGCTTGCCCTGTTTTAGGTTCCTTATCGCGCGGGAAGTTAGAAAACCACTCAAACAGTGGGAATACCGCAGTTCTCTTTCACGCTTCAACGCCTTAATAGCACCTTACGATGAAAACGAAATCGCCATAGACTGTCCTCAAGAGACAAACCTTCATTGGGTTGGTCCGATCCTGGTACGTGGCCGCAAAGACCTGCTTTCTCGAAGTGAAGCGCGGCAGCGCCTCGGCCTCCCACCGACTGGACGCATCTGCCTGGTAAGTTTCGGCGGCGGCGGCAACCCGGTGTATTCTCGTCTTGAGAAGTGGATCCTCGAACTCGTCGATAGCCACCCGGACTGGCATTTCGCATTATCGAGACCGCCGCTTTTGCAACAGGCCGATGCTGGACTAGGCAAGCCAAACGCTCAACGCTTTGCCTATTATCCTATGGCTGAATGCTACGCTGCTTTTGACATGGCAATCTCTGCAACCGGCAGCAGTGCCTACGAACTTGCCTATCTTGGCGTACCAGCAATTCTCATTCCCGACGTCAGTCCTCAGCACGACGAGGACCATGTTGCCAAAGCCAAACGTGTGCTCGGAGAGAACGGTGGTTTTGTAGTACCTGCCTTTGACGGACCGGCACTGCATGCAGCCTTTTCAGCAATGAGCAATAAGGAGCGTCTGCAAGCAATGAAAGAAGATCGCGCAAGCCTGAAATTGCAAAACGGCGCCGAAAACTGCGCGAAACTACTGGCCAGATACACCAAGAACGCAGGGTGATCTCATTCACGGAAAGGCGGCGTTGACATGGTCAGAACGCCAAAGGTTCTGTATTTTGTAGAGCGTTACGCACAGATCTCAGAAACGTACATCGAGAATGAGATCCTTGCCTTAGGTGACGCCTACAAACTTCGTGTCGTCTCGATCATCAAGCCCGATCTGCAGCTGCTCAACTATACGCTACCATATACGATGATGCGCACCCGAGAACATCTTCTGCAGATGACAGAGGACTTCGTGCCAAGTGTCATTCACGGTCACTATCTCACGATGATCGATCGGCTATTCAGCGCATCTGAAACACTGCAGACACCCTTCACTCTACGCGCGCACTCATTCGACATACTTGGCGCCTCATCCGACAAGCTTGCGCATTGGAGCCGTTTCGCAAACGCAGAGAACTGTCTTGGCATTCTTACATTTCCGTTCACTGTCTCCTGGCTTGCAGAAGCTGGGTTCAACGAAAACAAACTGATTCCTTGCTATCCGGTGGTCAACGTCAAAGCCTTCGACGACCGATCAGAAAATGGCAACGCAATAATGAATACGGGTGCGGCATTGCCCAAGAAGAGGATGGAAGACTTTATTCGTTTGGGCTCTAAGGTACCTCAGCGTGAATTCAATCTTTATCCTCTTGGCTACAACACAAGGCGGCTCGCGGATTACAACGAGTCTCTCGGCAACCCCGTTAACATCAGAACGCCGGTCCAACCCCGCGCCATGCCGGCCGTGTTCAAGAATCATGAATGGCTGGTCTATACAGCCTGCCCGCAACTGAAGACTGTTGGTTGGCCGTTGTCAGTGGCGGAGGCCCAAGCATCCGGGGTCGGCGTTTGCATGGCAAACATTCGGCCAGACCTGAAAGACTACGTGGGCGACTGCGGCTTTCTTTACGACACGATTGATGATGTCACTCGAATCATCGAGCAGCCTTTTCCTGAAGACTTGAGGGAGCGTGGTTTCGAGTTGGCCAAGCGATCCGACGTCAGCAGTCACATAGACCTATTGCGAGACCTTTGGTCGTCGGTTGCGTGAGACCCTCATGAGACTCACTCTGGAATCCGAAGCTGAACACTTGTCCTAAAGGGTGGAAATCCTTCGATAACCCATCTGTCAATTGCGTCAGCAATCGCTTTTAAGGAGGGCGCATCGGCAGGCGGTTCTTCGCCTGCCGCATGATAATGGAAATGGTAGCCTGAGCGGTAGCACACCGTGTAGTGCGGCAGATGCGTCCTGGTTAACTCACTCGTACTCAAAATGTGCCACATCATACGATCGCCTATTGGGTGCGTCCATTGCTGCATCGTCCCCCAATGGGGCAATAGGAAGAACCCCTCCTTGAACACTGCCAGGCAATTCGTGTCCACAAAGTCCTCGCCATCCGAAGCCTCGCAGTAGCCGAGAAGACTGCCATCCAGGCGATGGACGCTGCGGTTGGTCGAACAGATGGCGGCCCCCGTTGCCCTGCGCATTTCGACGATGGTTTCAATGTGGTCGGGCTGATACCAGTTGTCGGCATCGAGATAGGCGATACCATCAAATTCTTGCGTGATCGCCGAGACGGACGCAATCGCACGTGGTGTATCACCATAGTTCCTGTGCGAAACCGGCAGAACAATATGCTGCGCGCTAGAACTATCAATCCACGCCTGCGGGTGCCCATCGGCGACCATTATATGGGTTGCGGCATGCGTCTGCCCGCGCACGCTGTCATGGCACGCTCGCAGAACAGACTCAGTCTCATCGTAGTAGGGTGTAACGACGGCAATTCTCACAGCCTTGGCAATCCCTTGTCTGGCTTTTCCATATCGCAGCGAAATCCATCAGGCATCTCTCTACGTCATACCTTCAATCTGGTGGCCGAATAACACCCGTGTTTCGGAAGGGCGGGAAGCCCTTTTGATACCAACATCGAATCGCCTCGTTGAAATGGTCCGCAGGCGCAGAACCTGGCGGCGGGTCCTCGCCCAGCTTACGGTAGTGAAATCCATAGGACGAGCGGTAGCAAACCGTTCTGGCCTGACTATGGACCCGCTTCAACTGACTCTGGCGCAGGATGTGCCACATCATGCGGTCCCCTAAGGCATGAGCCCACTCCGGCATCAAAGCCCACTGCGGCAGCAATTCAAGAGCCTCCCCAAAAACAGCCAAGCAGTTGGTGTCGACGAAGTCTTCCCCCTCAGAGGCCTCGCAGTAGCCGAGAAGGCTGCCGTCCAGGCGATGGATGCTGCGGTTGGTCGAACAGATGGCCGCTCCCGTTGCCCTGTGCATTTCGACGACGGTTTCGATGTGGTTGGGCTGATACCAGTTGTCGGCATCCAGGTAAGCCACGCCATCAAAGCCCTGCCCGATCGCGGCGAGGGAAGCGACGGCCCGCGGTGTATCACCATAGTTTCTATGGGACACAGGTAAGACGATGTGCTGGGCTGCCGAGGCGTTGATCCAAGCCTGCGGATGCCCGTCGGCCACCATGATATGGGTCACCGGATGGGTCTGGCCGATGACGCTGTCATGGCAAGCACGCAGCAGGTCCTCATCCTCGTCAAAGTATGGCGTTATGACCGCGACCTTCATGACCGTCGCCTCCCCTCCTTTTCCCCCACTTCGGCCCGATTCCCGGATCGCAAGAGCCTGTTGGCAGGCTTGGCGGCATCTTCGGCGACACCACCGGGCGATCCCGGTCGGGAACTGTAATTCTCCTATCACAACCTTAAATCCCGGCGCACCCCGAATTACCGGTTGCAGGCAACGGCAAGAACAATTTATCAACGAATTCATGAGATGAAACGATGCGGGGCGCGTTATCTGTCGGCCCAGGTCGAGTTGAGGACTGAGTCTTGGCAAGGGTTTTGATCGGATACGAGCGCGGCGACAACCTGGGGCACTATCGCCGCCTGGCACCGGTGGCCGAGGCCCTGGCGGCCCGGGGCCATCAGGTCACGTTTTTCCTGCGCAATCCCTATGACTGCAGGGCGCAGATTACCAAGAACCCCATCCCCTTCATTCCGACGCCGGATCTGGTCGCCCCCAATCCGGCGGAGCGGGAACCGAAGCGGATGGGTGCCTACAGCGACATTATGGTCTATTGCGGCTTCGGCAGGCTCGAGACCCTCTTCACCGCGACCCTCGCCTGGCGAACCATGTTCGACCACCTGCGCCCGGACCTGATCATCTGCGACCACAGTCCGGTAACCTGCTTTGCCGCCTACGGCCGCATCCCCGTCCTGCAGGTCGGCGACGGCTTCACCATACCGCCGGCCCAGGATGACGTGTTCCCGCCGTTCCAGACGAAAAAGAAGGCAACGGTGAACACCGACCAGTTGGTATCGGTAATGAACGAGGTCCAGGCACGCCTGGGCGGCATCAAGGTGCCCAGTGTCACCGCGCCGCTGCGCACTGCCGGCAGGTTGGTATGCACCCTTAAAGGCATGGACCCCTACAAGGATCTGCGCGCGGACCCGGTGATCGGACCCACCGAAGGCCTGCAAAACCCGATGAAAATGCCAAAGTCCCCCTCGCTCTTCGTCTATCTTGGCATAGAGCACCGGGTCACGCCGAAGTTCCTCGAAGTGCTGAAAACCTCCAAACTTCCCGCCGAGGCTTATATCCGCGGCATGACGGAGGAGACGGCTAAAAAGTACGCTCGCCCCGGCCTGACTTTTTACAAGTCGCCACAGCCGATCGATCAGGTCCTCAGCCGGACCACGATGACCGTGCATCATGGCGGCAGCGGCATGTGCCTGGCATCCTGCAGTGCCGGGCGCCTTCAACTGGCCCTGCCGATCCACGAAGAGACACTGCTCAACACCAAAGCGCTGGGGCGCATCGGTGTTGGCCGCATGGCAACGGCAAAGGATCTCGAAAACCAAGGCGCCGCGCTGTTGGAGGAAACCATCAACGACCCGAAGATGGCCGAGCGGGCCGACATCATCGCCCAGGAAATCAAGAGTGTGGGGCCCTTCCGGCCCATGGACCACATTCTCGAAACCTGCGAGAAGATGCTGAACGGCCGTTGAAAACCTGGAACGCGGCGACATCATGGCAAAAATTCTCGTCGGTTACGAACTGGGTGCTGGCCACGGCCATGTGCACCGCCTGATGCCCGTTGTAAGGGCCTTGGAGGCCGAAGGCCACGAGGTCATCTTCTTCCTGCGTAATATCAAAGAAAATGCAGTGCTGCTGGCCAGGGAGAAACGCACCATCCTGCCGGTGCCCGACTTGGTGGAACGCATTCCCAATGCGCCCAAACCGGCCCCCATGGGCACTTATCTCGACATCATGTGTCACTCCGGGTTCTACCGCCGGCAAGCGCTCCACGCCGGCATGCTGGCCTGGCGGGGCCTCATTGAACAGGCTGACCCTGACCTGGTGATCTGCGACCACAGCCCGATCTGTATCCTCGCCTGCTTTCAAGACCGCCCGGTGGTGCAGGTTGCCGATGGATTCACGCTACCCCCCGCAAGCGACGACCAGTTCCCGCTGTTTCGCGAGGGGCGAAAACACATGGTGGACCCGGCCCATGTGCTGCAAGTGATGCAGTACGTTCAGGCGCAGAACCGCCGCCCGGTTCCTCAAAGCGTCACCGAGCCTTTCCGCACTGCCGGCCGTCTGGTCTGCACCCTGCCCGAGCTGGATCCCTACGCCGACCTGCGTGAGGACCCGGTGATCGGGCCCGTCGAGGGCCTGCAGAAACCGCAACCGCTGCCGGAAAGACCGCACTTCTTTGCCTATGTCAGCCTGGAGCACAAGAAGACCAAACCCTTCCTGCGTGGCCTGCGCGCCAGCAAGATGAGCGGCGAAATCTTCGCCCGCGCCATGACCGACGACGTCGCAAAAGCCCTCGCCCGCCCCGGCCTGACGGTGCACCGCGAGCCCCAAGCCATGAAGGACGTCATCGCCCGCGCCACCATGATGATCCACCACGGCGGCAACGGCACGAGTTGTGCGGCGCTCAGCGGCGGGCGGGTTCAACTGACCTTGCCGACGCACATGGAAGCCCGGCTCACCGGCGATGCCCTGACACGCCTCGGCGTCGGCCGCCTGCTGATGAACAAGGACCTGGACAAGGCCCTACCGGCCATTCTCGATGAGGTGGCCGCGAATAGCGGCATGGCGGAGCGGGCGACAGGGCTCGCCGCCGAGATCAAGGCCCGTGGCCCCCATCGCCCAGTGGATCAGATCGTCGAGACCTGCCGGAAGGTTCTGAGCAGTGCTAAGACCGCCTAGGATGTTGAACAAAGAAGAGGGGCGAAGGCTGTCGGCCCTCGCCCCTCTTTCATAGCTGCCTGATTGGAGACCTAACGTCCGCTAGGCATTGGCGACCATCACGGCGACATCGTTGTCGATGGCAACCAGAGCACCGTTGTCGTTGGTGTAGAGCGTATAGTCACCCTGATCGACACCCGCATCCCAGTTGCTGCCGGCACCACCGCCATTGAGGTTCACCGTGTCACCGGCACCGACCCCGGCATTGAGACCAACCGCCCCACCTTGGATCGACAACAGATTGTTGAAGTCGGTCAGGTCGATGACATCATCCACGTTCAGGGTTAGGGTTTCGTCAGTGTCGGCTCCACCGTTCTCAAGATCCAGAATCTCGAACTGTGTCCAGACCCCTTCGTTCAGTGCGGTGAAGTCGACATCTTCGTCGATCACCAGGAAGTCTCCCGAGAATGCCGCATTGAAGCCGTCATCAATATCGGCGTTCACGCTACCGCCGGCTTCATCATCGGCATCGAAAACGATCACATCGACTCCAGAGCCGCCGAAGATCTGATCGACACCGGCGCCGCCATCGATCGTATCATCCCCTGTGCCGCCGTTAAGCGTGTCGTCACCAGCGCCGCCAAACAGCACATCGTTGCCGGCATTGCCGCTAACGCCGTCGTTGCCGTCGCCACCATCTAGGGTGTCGTCGCCGATTTCTCCGTCAATGAAATCATTGTCGTCCCCGCCGAAGATCACGTCGTCGCCGGAGTTGCCGAAGAGACTGTCGTTACCGGCTCCACCGTCGATGGTGTCGTCACCGCCATTTGCTTCGGTTCCATTGCCGTCGCCGTAGACGGTATCGTCTCCATCGCCAGCAAGAATTGAGTCATCTCCACCATCACTGATGTCCACCGTGGCTCCCTGGATGCCCAGAGCGTCACCGGCGATAAGGTCGGCCTGGTCACCGCCAAAGATGGTATCGTTGCTACCTTCCCCGCCAACTTCGGCGAGGCCACCGGCACCGGCAGCCAAGGCGTCGCCAGCGATGAAGTTCTCTCCGTTACCGCCGATGATCACGTCATTCCCCGAGTCGCCGGAGTTGAAAACGAAGGCGGTGCCACCGTCAAAAGCCATTACATCGCCTGACAAGGTATCCGACCCGTCGCCAGCCTCGATAGAGTCATTCCCGACTCTCGCGTCCTCCTGCACCACTGCAGAGTTGGTATTGGTGACGGAAGCATCCCCGCCTCCAATAATCAATGCATCTCCAGCGATCCGGTTGTTGCCATTACCGGCCAGAATGCCGTCATTGCCGACTGCGCCCTCATCGTCGGCAACATTCCCAACAGTGACTGAAAGACCGGGTCCTCCAAAGCCGAGGGCGTCACCGGCAATAACGTTCTCACCAGTGCCAACCTCGATGACGTCGCTACCGACATTGGCTGTGGGCCCACCAGTAATGATCCTATTATCAACCAGAACCGTTGAAGCACCCTCTGCTATGACCAGGGCATCACCCGCAATCTGGTTGTCACCGTCGCTTGCCAGCAAAACGTCGCTGCCGACAAACCCTTCGCCGTCGATCGAACTTTCAACGGTCACGGACGAGCCGTCGCCGCCCTCGACGAGGGCGTCACCAGCCATGATGTTGGCCCCATTGCCGCCCTGAATGCTGTCGAAGCCGGCATTGGCATTGGCGGCTGCTGCGACTGCGGCATGAATAACCTCAACATCAACCACACCCACCGAGCTGCGGGCAATGACATCACCGGAAAGGACGTCAGCTCCAGCCCCACCACTGACAGTATCGCCCGCCGCGACGGCGCCTTCCGTTGCCATCGAGTTCATCTCAACGCTGATATCGTTTACAGCGTCGACCAGGATATCGCCGGCGACGTCATCCGCGCTTCCACCAGCGGTCAGATCGTCGTTGCCGGCTTCAGAGCCGTTACCCTCAGCAATGAGATTGCCGATGATTGTGGCTTCACCTTGACTGAGCACCAGTATCTCACCAGCCAGGAAATCACTTCCCGCATTACCTGAGATCGTGTCATTGGCGAGAACACCGCCAGACAACGCATCGGTGTTGAGGAAGCCAACGGCGTTGGTTTCACTGAAAGCCAACCCCTCTCCGGCGATTGAGTCAGCGCCGTTGCCGCCGACAAGGCTGTCACTCCCCGAATCACCTTCATCCTCTGCCGTAAGAATTACATAGGCGGTTCCGGAGTTGGCGCCGCGCGCCAAAGCCTCACCGGCCATTGCATCGGCACCTTGGTCACCGGTGATGGTGTCGCCGCCGGTAGCTCCGCCATCGGCCGCGGCGTTGTCAACGCTTGCGTCAGCTTGAGTGTCACTGATAGCGAGCGACTCGCCAGCCAAATCGTCGCTGCCGGCGCCACCCTCGATAACATCGTTTCCTGCCTCGGCAACGGGGCCTGTGGCCGATTGCACGACCTCGACGGTGGCAAACGAGCCAATTGACGTTGCTACGGCCTCCCCGGCGATGCTATCCGCGCCGTCGCCAGCCCCAATCAGATCGTTGCCGGCTGAACCGACCTCGGCCGTATTGGTCACATAAGCATAGGCATCCGACCCACCGATGGCGGTCGCAACCGCTTCACCGGAAAGCAGATTCGAGCCTTCCGCCGCGACGATGGAGTCGCTGCCAACGAGGCCACCAAGCAGTGCATAGTTGTCGGCCTCCGCACCGGCCGTGCCAAGGCCTCTGGCAAGGGCCTCACCGGCAATGATGTTGCCGCTTTCACCACCATAGATCAGGTCGTTGCCGTTCGGATCCGGGAAACTGACTTCGTCATCATTGCGCACCTGGCTGGTGGCGTCGCCCTCGTCATTGAGTGCAAGCGCGTCGCCGGCAATCAAATTGAAGCCAAAGCCGCCGAGAATGCTGTCATCGCCGCCCAGGTTGACCAGCGCCTCGGCCACCGTAACGGCGTCGCCGTCAGCAATGTTGTTGAGTCCGTCGCCAGCGATCACATCGGCGTTCAGTTCCGGCGTACCAGGATCCCCTTCCGGCACGCCCTGACCTTCCACATCATGGCCGGCGATCAGGTCGCCGCCGCTGCCACCGTCGATGGAGTCGGCACCCAGGCCGCCCACCACGACGTCGCTGCCGGAGCCGCCGTAGATAGCGTCGTCGCCGGCGTCACCGAAAAGGAAGTCATTGTGATCGCTGAAGCCGTTCGCCGGCGCTTCGCCGGGGTCCTCGGTATTCAGAGCACCTTGCTCAGCGACCATCGCCTGGCTGCCGCCATAGATGGTGTCTCCGCCGGCGCCGCCAAACAACGCATCCGGACCGCCGAAACCTTCCATCAAGACGCCGGCATCACTGTCAGCCACCTGCACGCTCTGCCCGGCCAGGGGGTCCCCATTGGCCTGCTGAGGATTGGTGTCGTCGAAGAAGAAGTCCGACGGATTGGCATCACTCGTCGGCAGAAACACAGCGCCGCCTTGAAGATCGGCAGCACCCAGCGCGGCGATGATGTCGGCCTCCAGAGCCAACGGATAGCCCAGGGCATCAACCTCGCCCGTTACCGGGTCGACAGCATCGAAGCGGTAAACTGTCTGGGTCTGCCCATCAGCCAGATAGAAGTTACCGTCCGCGTCGAACCAAAAACCAGCCTCCAGATCAGTGCTTGCATTGGTCGCAGCGTCAAGCTCAGCCGAAGAAAGAAAAACCGACACATCGCCGCCCGGTGTGACGCGGTAAAGCTCGTCGCCGCCGCTTTCATCAGCAACGATGAGATCGCCATTGGGGGCGAGAACCATGAAAACCGAAAGAGAATCGAAGACCGCATCGGTGGCAAGTACAGAGGGGACGCCTGTGGAAACGTCTATCTGTACGATGCCGTTGTTGGGGTCGCCATCAACAGCGAGATAGAGGGTTGTCCCATCCGCGCTCAGAATCAGGCCACCGAGGTCATTGATCGTCCCAAACTCGGGTAAACCAAGGATATCCGCGGCTGAGGTCAGCACAGAAACCGCCAGTGTCCCCGGATCGATGGAGAGGATGGCATCGTTCTCTTCGTCGACGACATACAAAAGACCGTCATCACCGACGGTCAGATCCTGCAGAACAACCTGCATCTCCGGGATAGCGGCAGCGACATTTTCCTCCGAGATCAGCACCTCCACCGTACCGTCGGGGAGGCGCTGCATGATCGCTCCATCTCCGATACCGGTGCCGCCGTTGGTAAAGTAGACCGTTCCATCAGACGCCAGCGCGATGCCATTGTTGATGAAGGCGACGTCGGTTTCTCCGGCCGCCAGAACATCGGCCTCGGTCACGACCTCGGTCACGCTGCCATCCAAGCTGACATGGAAGACACCTGGGTTCGCGCCGTGATTGAGGACCAAGGCGCCCTCTTCCGCCAGATCGGTGTCGTTCAGGCTGCCCGCGGTCTGTGTGTTGTTGGTCGTCCAGTCGGCTTCGGTGTCGCTGTCGAGCGGCGCGCCGGACGCGGGATCGTTCTGCTCATTGTCGAAAACGCGAGAGAAGATGTTCTGACCCGGCGTGAAGTTACCAAGGAAAGTCTCGAAGTTCGCATTGGGAAACAGTTCGGACACGGTCTCGTTGGGAACCCAGGTCGGACTGCTGAGCACGCCCAGATCCGCAGCGGGCAGGTTGGCCGCGAATGTATCGACGCCGGTCTCGGTCTCGGTGCCGGCCTGGAACACCAGATTGACGGCCAGTGCTTCGGTGGTGTCCTCACCCAGCGCCCAGGGGGCCACCCCGGGAAGAAGGAAGACGTCCAGTTGAACGCCTTCAGCATCGAAGATCACCCCGAAGACGTTGGTCTCAAGACCGCCTTCGGCCGCGGCCGACTGTTCATAGATCACCAGGAAACCACCGGCTGGAATCACCAAACCGTCGGGAATTCCCATGGTCACAACATCACCCGCGGGGTTCAGCAACTCCACGGTAAGGTCCAGGGTTTCGACAGCGGACGTTGCAGCATTGTAGAACTCGATGAAATCGAGCCGGACGCCGTCCGGCACCTCCGGTTCGCCGGGAATGCCCGGCAAGGCGCCGAAGGATACGCCGAGGCCGATTTCGTTGATAACCAGTTCTTCCGGCGCGGACGGCAAGTCCTCCCCCAACAGCACCAGACCGGTATCCTCTTCAAGATCGATCAGACCGAACTCCAGTTCCGTCGGCGGGATGACGCCCAAAGCCTGCAGCAGTTTGATCACGTCGCCCAGGTTGTCGCTGTAGGCCGTGGCGCCGCCGCCCAGGGCGTCGACACCGTCGGCAGCCGCAGTCTCCAGCGGCGCGGCTTCGCCGGCCAGCGCCTGGGCTTCGTTGAACAGGGTGTCGGCGGAGAAGGAGGTTCCGGCAATCTGCAGGGTCGGCGCCTCGCCGGCCTCGGCCAACTGCGCGATGTCTTCAAAAACGATCTGCCGGTCGGCCGCGCCGTCACCGGAATCATCGAAGCTCAGAACGAGGTTGCCGCCCTCGGCGCTTACCGAGGCTTCGCGGGGGCCGAAGTCCAGGACATAGGTCGCGCCGCTCTGCGGGGCCACGACAATCGTCTCACCGGGGGCCGGTGGCGCCAGCGTCATAAGCGCGGCAGCCTGCCCCGTCAGCGCGGGCTTACCCGCGGAAGAAGTCTCAGTAACGGAAGTCTCGCCAGTGGCGGCGCCAAGATCGCTTGAATCGGTCTTCTTGACCGAGGAAACAATAAATTCGGACATAGCAATACTCCAGGTGTGAACCAAGAACGCCGTCATGACGTTCTCAGGCGTGTCTCCCAACACGCCGCGATCCACCCCTGGATCTGCTATGCGTCGAACATATGGATCGGATGGTTCAAGTCAATCGTTAAATAACGTTTAAAGTGATCTATTAACTATAAATACTACTTTTAATTGCTGTTTGCGGAGCGACAACTTGGCTCCCGCGAACATTTTTAACCAGGTTATCCAGAATTGCCGCCAGCAGCGCCGAAGATGCCGGACGGTTATCAATGAACAGCAATGCCGGGGTCGAAGATTCCCTTTTGCAATTCAGACGCCGGATCTAAAGCCGCCGGAACCAGGCTTCTGAAGCCCAGAGGCCTTGCCACCGAAACGCCTCCGCCCTCTTCCGCGGTGACGCTTCCTGCTATGGGCTTTGGCATTGTTCGGCTGGCCCGATACCTTGACGATTGCACCGTCTTCCGGGCCTTCCGGCGCCACGGTCTCCGTGCTTTCAATCGTCTCCTGGGTTTGGGTCACCGAAGTGTCGCCCGGCAGCGTCTCGGCACTTCCGGTGAAGACCCGCGAAAAGATGTTCGGCACCGTACTGAGGCCTGCGAAATAGGTTTCAAAATTTTCTGAAGAGATACGCTTCGATCTGCTTGCGTTGCCAAAGTCGAGAGGACTGCTGAGCGCGGTGAGATCCGGCCTCTTCAGATTGGCCACAAAGGTATCGATACCTGTCTCGTCGCCCCCGCCGGCCTGACAGACAAGGTTCACCGCCAAGCCTTCGGTGGCATCGCTGCCCAAATCCCAGAACGCCGCTTCAGCAATGGTCGCGCTGTTCAGAACGAATCCCTTGGCGTCCAGCACCTGGGTGAAAACCATCGGATCGGCATCCAGGCCGGCCGGCTGACAGATCGCGAGGCTGCCCCCGGCCGGCACAAAAATACCATCGGGAATCTCAAGCCGAATCAAGGCGCGCGCCGGATTCACGAACTCAACGGTGAGAGCATGAGTCTCGGTCGGGCTGTCGGACGGATTAAGGAACTCAATGACGTTGACGGCGTCATCGGTTGTTTCCTGCCGGCCCTGTCCGGAAGAAAGCGAAGGGACAGGGGCAAGACCAAGGCCGATTTCATTGATGATCAGACAAGGCAGGGCCGGCCGCTTAGCGATGCCTGATGAATCGTCGACCGCCCCGGCGTCGGGTTGATGTCTCTCTGTCTCTTGATTAGGCGACTGCTGCGGGCAAGGACTTTCGGCCTTGTTCCGCGACTCGGTTAGATCGGTCTCCATGACCGAAGAACGCGAGGCACCGCGCATAAAGACGCTCCAGTTGGGTGGGGATGACCATTTCCTGGTTCCCCGGGCACCTCCCTAGCGCCCGTGATCCACCCCTGGACCTGTCTTTTCGTCAGTCGAACCTAACGGCCAAGCGGTTCAAGTCAAAGGGAAAAATAAAACTACGCGTAGTGATTACAGAGATTCCCCTATTGGTTGCATTGCTTTCGGAAGGGGCCGGCGGACCGGATTCGCGAGATCGCGGCAAAGCGGTAAGGACCTGAACACCGCAAAAGTGTTGCCGGAGATGGTTGGCCCACGGCGCGAGTCCTCGACTCTCGGGCGTCAAGAAAAGACCAGGATCTGGCTTGCCGGATCGTCCACCAGATCGGTGACCGAGGTGACGACGCCGGTGCCGGCACCGATGAAGATCACGCTTCCGCCGCTGGCGAAGTCGAGAGTCACATTGAGCCCCGCACCACCGTCGGCGGTTCCCGTGATGGCCGCCAGCAGGTCGTCGATATCGATGTCGGTGTCGGCGTCGTTGTCGCTCACGCCATAGAAGAGCAGGCGGTCCTCGGCGGATGAAAGGTCGTTCACCCTGTCGTTGCCTTCATCGGTGGTTCCTTCGATACGACCGAATACGAAGCTGTCGGCGCCGGCATCGCCTGTCAGCGTGTCGTCGCCCTCGCCACCGATGAGCGTATCGTCCCCGCCGCCGCCGATCAGCAGGTCATCACCGGAGTTGCCGGCCAGATAGTCGTTGCCATCGTCACCGAAGAGCGTGTCATTGCCGCCCTGGATGTCGGTGAAGTTCGAATCGCCATAGACCGTATCGTTGCCGCTGCCGCCGTAAATCAAATCGTCGCCACCGTCGCGCGATATGGCTGAGCCGCCATTGAGGGCCAGAGCGTCGCCGGAAATCAGATCTTCGTTCGCACCGCCGTCGATGGTGTCGTCGCCACCGTAAACTACGGTCGCCGTTCCGCCGTCGCTCAGAGCATCGCCGGCAACGGTGTCCCGGGCTGCACCACTACTGATGTTGTCGCTGCCGGCCGCCTCCGGCGACCCGGCATTGGTCACTTCAGCGTCGCCGCCGTCCAGTGCCAGGGCATCACCTGAAATCACATCCCGCCCGCTGAGGCTGGTGATCACGTCACTGCCTGCCAGAGCCGCGGCCCCTGCAAGAGCCGTGTTGAACACCCTGGCCGTACCGCTGCCGCGGACCAGGGCATCACCGGAAAGACTGTCCCGGCCGTTGCCGGAGATTATCGTATCGCTGCCGGCCGAGCCCTCGCCATCGGCGGTGTTTGTAACGGTCACCTCCGCTGAGTTGGTGCCTTCGGCCATGCCGTCGCCGGATGCCAGATTGTTGCCGCCCTGGGGGTCGAGCAGATCGCTGCCCGCCGATCCGCCATCGGCCGTATTCTGGATATCCACCGTCGCAATGAAGTCTCTGGAAGTCGCCAGGGCATCGCCGGCGACGGTATCCGCCGCACCGTCGCCGCGAACCGTATCGCTGCCGGCCTTGCCATCGTTACTGGCAGTGTTCTCGACAAGCACTGTCGCGCTGCCAGCGGCAGTGGCCAGGGCGTCGCCGACAACGGTGTCAAAGCCGTCGAGGCCGCGCAGGCTGTCGTTGCCGGCGTTCGCCGCGGCACCATCGGCAGTGTTGTTCACAACGACATCAGCGGTCGAGCCGGCGATCGCCAGAGCATCGCCGGAAACCAGGTCGGCACCGCCGCCGGCCAATATCGTATCGCCGCCTGCCGCGCCTTCCATTGCTTCGTTTACAACATCGGCGATCGCGAAGCCTTGTGAGGCAGCGGCGAAGGCATCGCCGGCAACGCTGTCGGCGCCGGACCCGGAGCTGATCCTGTCCGCCGAGGCGATCCCGCCGGCGTCCGCTGTGGCGCGGGCCGTCGCGGTGCCTTCGCTCTGTCCGTTGGCCAGGCTGTCACCGGATACCCGGTCACGTTCGCCGCCGCTGGTGAGGCGGTCGCTACCGGCCAGCCCCGCCGCGCCGCTCGCCTCGTTGACCGCCTCCGCCCGCGTAAAACGGGCCTGGTGCAGGCCGTCGCCCGCAACAATGTCCCTGCCGCTTCCGCTGAGAACAGTGTCGTTGCCGGCAGCGCCGTCATTGCCGGTGTTGGTGGCAATCAGGTCGCCGCCGAACCGCGTCGCGTCCATCGCCAGAAAATCGCCCGAGACCCTGTTGCTGCCGTCGCCGGCGACGATAGAGTCGTTACCCGCCGAACCACCGGCGGCCGCCGTGCTGCTGACGTTGACGCTGAGGCCGGGCGCGGCGCCATAGGCCTCGCCCGCCAGGGTATCGTTTCCCTCCGTCGCGGTCAGGGTGTCGTTCCCGGCGGAGGCTGTCGCCCCCTCGGCGCTGTTCTCGACCAGAGCATCGGCGCCCCTTCCGCCGCTCACCACCGCCTCACCGGCCATCAGATTGTAACCGCTGCCGCCGTCCAGGCTGTCATCACCGGCACGCCCGTCGGTGGCGACGTTGCGGGCTGTCCCGCTGTTTCCATCCGCCTGGTTACTGGCAAACACCTCGCCGGCGATGACGTCCCTGGCCCCCTGGCCGCGTATCACATCGCCGCCGGCGATGCCGCCCTGCGTGGCCCGGTTCTCGGCCTCCGCACTGACGCTGCCGCCGATGCCCACCGCTACAGCCTCACCGCCGATGCTGTCGAACCCGTCGAAACCGGCGATGATGTCGTTGCCGGCGGAGGCCGTGGGGTCGGCCTTGTCGCTGTTGATCACTTCCGCGGAGCCCTGTCCGTCCGCCGCCGCCAGCGCCTCGCCGGCAATCAGGTCATAGCCCAGGCCGCCGTCGATGGTGTCGTCGCCGCCCCGCACCGCCCGCGCCGCCGGCGAGTTTCCGCCAATCAGGTTGTTGAAGGCATCGCCGGCTATGCGATCCGCCTGTGTCTGATTGCCGCTGCCCGGATTGAAGTCGTCGTCCACCCCGCCGATGGGCGCGGCGTAGCCGTAAATCAGATCGTCGCCGGTGCCGCCGTCCAGGGAATCCCGTCCCGCCCCGCCGATCAGGTAATCGCCGCCCGAGCCGCCGTAGAGCGCATCGTCCCCGGCATCCCCGCTCAGCAGATCGTTGTGGTCGTTGAAGCTGGCGGCTTCACCGCCGTAGCTGGCGGCATCGGCCTGCGCATCCGCCGAAGCCTGGCTGCCGCCATAGAGGCTGTCGTCGCCCACGCCGCCAAGCAGGAAGTCCGGCCCCGGCCCGCCTTCCAGCAACGCGCCGGCATCGCCTGTCGCCGTCAGGATCGTCTGGCCGGCGATGGGGTCGGGGTTGGCCTGGCCGGGGTTCAGGTCGTCATTCTCGATGTCAGCGGGATTGGGGTCCAGCGGACCGCTGCCGTCCGCCCCTTCCAATGCATTGAGCGCCCCATCGGTCGGGGTCACGTTGGTGATCCAGTCGACCTCGCTGCCGCTGTCGGTGGGCGCGCCGGAACCCGCGTCGTTCTCATCGAACACGCGGGAGAAGACCTGATGATCACCGGTGAAGCCACCGTTGAAGGTCTCGAAGGTCAGGTCGAGGTTTGCCGGAACCAAGCCGTTTGCGGTCCAGACCGGCGCCGTCAGTACCGCCAGCTCCGCCGTCGTCAGATTGGCGGCAAAGCTGTCGAGGGAATCGCTGCCGGCGGAAACAAGGTTGACCGCCAGGGGGGCCGTGGTGTCGTCGCCCAGTTCCCAAGCCGCGCCGCCGGCGATGTCGAACCCATCGACCAGCGCGCCGGAAGCATCGAACACACGGCCGATCACTGTCGGATCGCCGCCCTCGCCCGCCGAGGCGTCCTGATAGAGCACCAGAAAGCCACCGGCCGGAATTGTCACGCCGTCGGGCAGAGTGACGACGATCACCGCGCCGGCGGGATTGAGGATTTCCAGCGTCGTCGCAAAGGTTTCGGTCTCGGCCGCGGTGTTGTTGGTGAGCTCCACGAAGTCGTAGAGCATCGCAACCTCCGCCGCGGCGAAGGTGATGTCGCTCGCGTCGTCGTCTGACAAAGCCGGGATATCCAAGGCCGCGGAAACGCCGATCTCGTTGATCAGCAACGTCGGCGGCACGCCCGCCCCGTCGCCGCCCCCATCGGCGGCGGCCTGAAGAAGCAGCAGGGTCTCTTCGTCGGTGATTTCGACTTCAGGAATGTCGGGCGGAGCAGGAGCGCTTTCGGTGGCGCCGATCACACCCTGACCGGTCAAGAGATCGATGATGGCGCCGAGATTGTCATCATAGGTGCCGCCGGAACCGAGCGGCCCTGGCCCGCCACCGGCTGCGACTTCGAGGCTGAGGCCGGGATTGGTCAAAGCAAGGGCCTGGCCGTAAAGTGCTTGGCCGGACAGCGTTTCACCGCCGATCTGAAAGGTCGGTCCCGCACCGCTGTTGACCGCATCAGCAAAATCACTAAAGACGAGGCGGCCGCCACCGTTGTCGAAGTTCAGAATCAGATCGCGGCCTTCGGTGGAAACTGTCGCACCCGATGGATCGAAGCCGATGATGTACTCGGCGCCGCTCAGGGTGGGAATGGCGACGGTCTGTCCCGGCGCGGGCTGGGTCAGCACCTGCGCCGCCCCGGCCTGGCCGATAATGATGACGGTTCCGTCCCCCCCTGCCGGGGCTTCGCCATCAATCACGATCACGGGCACATCGGGCACCGTTGCTGCCGCGACTGCCTCCGCTTCTGCCCTACTTCCCGTCGCCGCGCTCTGCCCGGATTCCGTCAACCCGCCTGATTCCAGGTTCATCCACCACTCCCATCGATCGCATCAACCGGACCAGCAGGCCGGCGCCCAAATCACAGATCGGCAGGACAAGCGTTCCGGTAACACCCCGCCCGGGACGGAGCGCCTGCAACGCCGACGTGCAAACCTCGGACGCGCGGTCCCGGAAATCGAGGAACCTAAATGAGGCAATTAGGGTTTTATGTGTGCGTTCGCCCGGGTTTTAACCGGAGGATTGCATGGCCGCCGCGCCAATCCGCCGTTTCGGCGAAGCCTTAACTGACGACCGCCTTTCCAGAGGCCGTTACTGCCCGCACAGCAACGAATCCGGCCGGACCAGACCGGGGCAAAGAAAAAGGCCCGGCGGTTTCCCGCCGGGCCCAAGAGAACTGAGATTTAGAGGTCTTGGAGTGCCTTCCGATTAGCTTACCGAAATATCAAGACCCTCATCGATCTCCACCGTTACTGCACCGTTGGTGTAGATCTCAAAACCACCCACGTTACCACCTGACACCCAACCGCCACCGGTCAGGTTGACGTCGTCATCCAGAGTACCCGGACCAACATCACCGAGGATACGCAGCACATTGTTACCATCGGTCATGCTGAGGACATCTGCGGCCGTAAGTGTCAGATCGTCATTCGTATCACCGTCCGTCATATCGATGATCTCGATATTGCTTATGCTGGTATTGCCTGTCAGATCGGTGTCGACCGTAATCAGCAGGGTATCGGTCCCGTCACCACCGTCGATGATGCTGTCATCAGCATCGAAGACCAAGGTATCGTCACCGGCCCCACCGAAGAGGCTGTCGTCGCCGGCACCACCGTCGATGAAGTCGTTACCGCCGTTGCCGTAGATGAGGTCATCGCCAGTACCGCCGTAGATAGTGTCGTCGCCACCATTTGTGCTTCCGGTTCCGGTCGAGGAGTCACCGTAGATGGTGTCGTTGCCGCTACCACCGTCGATGTAGTCATCACCACCGAAGAAGTCGATCTCTTCCGACGCTCCGTTGATACCGAGAACATCACCGGAAATCAGGTCGTTACCACCCTCGCCGTAGATCACATCGTCACTGCCGAAGGTCACGAAGGCTTGGCCGCCTGCACCACTGGCAAGGGCATCACCGGCAACGGTGTCGCCGCCGCCACCTGCGTAAATGGTGTCCTGGCCGACCTGCGATCCGAAGGCTCCGGTATCAACGTCGCCCTGCACCGCGGCCGTGCCGCCATTGGTGGCCATGGCATCACCGGCAATCCAATCCGAGCCGTCGCCGGCCTCGATCAGATCACTGCCAACGATCGCCACCGCGGCCGCGTTCGACACCGCATTGTTGACCACGGCGTTGGCACCCTGACCTCGTGCCAAGGCGTCACCGGAGATGTACTTACCCCGATTGTCGGACGACACGATGTGGTCGTTACCGGCCCGATGCACCCCAGCAAAGCCTTGCGTTCCGGCATCGGCGGCCTCGTTGACCACAAACGCGTGGCCATAGTCGCCGACCGTGAGGGCATCACCCGCAACGCTGGAGTAACCACCGACCAGAATGTAGTCATTACCCGCCGAAGAATTGGCACCCTTTGCCGTGTTTTCCGCGACTGCCATGTAGAAATTCGGGTCGTTCGGATCCCCTTCGCCCTTGGCGAAGGCGTCACCGGCGATCAAATGATAACCCTTGCCGCCGGAAACGATGCTGTCATCGCCCGCCGAGGCCCCGTTGTTGGCATCCTCAAGCACAACCGCCGTGTTCCGGGCCGTCGCGACCGATCCGTTATTGATGGTCAAGGCATCGCCAGCGATTCTCTCGTCGCTGTCGGTCGAACCGGACTTGATCGTGTCATTGCCCGCCTCGGCCCGCGCCGCATCGGCATCATCGAGGATCGTCGCCAGGTTCTCAGCAACGGCATCGCCACTATCGTGACCGGTCATGGCGTCACCGGAAATGGTGTCGTCGTAGTACCCGCCGGTGATGTAGTCGTTGCCAGCCTTAGCCGTGCCCTCGCCATTGGCCTCAGACGTGTTCTCAGCCTTGGCCTCGCCGTTTTTGCCGGTTGCTAGAGCATCGCCGGCCACCTTGTCGTCGCCACTGCCCGCGTCGATAGAGTCGTTGCCGACCTTCACCGTTGCCGCTTCGTTAGCTGTGGCGTTGTTGCGCTGCGTGGCATCGCTGTCATCGCCGGTCGCCAGGGCACCGCCCGAGACCTGGTCGAAGGAACCGCCGGCATAGATCGTGTCGTTGCCGACGTTGACCTCTGACGTACCGCTGCCCTCGCCTTTGTTCTCACCCAGGGCGTCACCTTCTTTACCCGTAGTGAGGGCCTCGCCAGCGATCTTCTCGCGGCCGGAGCTGCCACCGGTGATCATGTCGTTGCCGACATCGACCTTGCCGCTGCCCAGACCGGTACCGTCGTTGATCGCCGTTGCCGTGCCGTAGTCACCGGAGGCCAGTGCTTCACCGGCCAGCTTGTCGCTGGAGGAACCACCCTCGATGGTGTCGTTGTCGACCTTCACGGTCGCCGGGCTGTTGGCCGTTCCGGTGTTGGTCGCCTTGGCCACGCCACGGTCGCCGAGGGCCGCCGCAGCGCCGGCCATCTGGTCGCCGCCGCTATCACCCTCCATCGAGTCGTTGCCGACCTCGACAGTGCTGGTGCCGTTGGCGATGCCGGTATTCTCCGCCGTTGCCGTGCCACGGATACCCGTGGCTAAGGCATCACCGGCCATCTTGTCGCCGTCGGACCCGGCGTCGATGGTGTCATTACCGACTTTGACGGTGGCACCATCGTTGCCCGTTCCCTTATTCCGGGCCAGGGCCTCGCCATCAGCGCCGGAAGCCAGGGCCTCACCCGCCAGCTTGTCAGCACTGCTGTCACCGTCGATCAAGTCGCTGCCGACGGAGACAAAGCTGTTCCCATTCCCGGTACCGGTGTTCTCGGCCGTTGCCGTGCCGTTGTTACCAGTGGCCAGGGCCTCGCCGGCGATCTCGCCGCTGCCGCTGTTGCCGTCGATGGTGTCGTTGCCGACGTAGACCTGGGCGTTGTCGTTGCCAACGCCGTCGTTGGTGGCCTTGGCCGTGCCGGACTCGCCGGAGGCCAGGGCCTCACCCGCAATGGCATCGGAGTTGAACCCGCCGGTGATGGAGTCGTTGCCGACCACCACCTGTGCCCAGTTGGAAGCCATGCCGTCGTTGTCGCCGTAGGCCGTGGCATTGGCGCCGGTGGCCAAAGCCCCGCCGGACACCAGGTCACTGTCATCGCCGGCATGGATGGTGTCGCTACCGGCCTTGGCGAAGCCGTGGCCCGATGCGGTAGCGTCGTTGTCGGCCAGGGCCGTGGTTTCGGCACCCTGGGTCAGGGCGTCGCCGGCGATGATATCATCAGAATTACCGCTATCATTTGAGTCCATCCTGATGGAGTCGTTACCGGCGAAGGCGTCGCCGTAGCCCGAGGCAACGGCTGTGTTATCCGCCGTTGCATCACCGCCTTCCAAGTCGGTGGTCGCGGCGTCACCGGAAACGATGTTGTTGTCGCCATCGTCGATAATGGTGTCGTTACCGGCGCGAGCAATCACATTCGCTCCCTCGGCACCGTCCGCCGTCGCCTTGTTGACGGCGATGGCAATGCCATCCTTGCCCGTCGCCAGGGCGTCACCGGCGACAATGTCGTCACCATCACCGTTGCCGTAATCGGAGGTGATCCAGTCGTTGCCGGCAGAGGCCGTGCGGCCCTCGGCACCTTCGCCTTGAAGACCCTTGGCATCGGCCGTGTTGTTGGCTTGGGCCGTGGACCCCTCGCCGTCCGTCAGGGCATCACCGGAGATGGTGTCGTTACCGCTGCCGGCCTTGATCGTGTCGTCACCGGCCTCGGAGGAGAAGAAAGCGTTGGTGTCGTTGGCCCAGGCCTTGTTGTCGGCCGTGGCATTGCCGGCATCGTCGCCGTAGGCACCGGCATCGCCGGCCACCCAGTTGTCGCCACGTCCGGCATAAATCTCGTCGTTGCCGGCATCGCCGCCGTATTCGCCGATGTTGGTGGCGAAGGCGTCAGAGCCCTTACCGAAGGCCAGGGAGTCACCGGAGACGGTGTCGTTGCCGCCTTCGGCGCCGTCGGCATAGATCTCGTCCTCACCGGCCTCGCCGCCGCCGATACCCCGGTTCGTGGTCCTGGCCGTGCCGTCTTCGCCTTCGGCAAAGGCGCCACCGGCGATAGCGTCGTCATCGTTGCCGGCATAGATTTCGTCGTTACCGGCATCGCCGCCGTCGCCGCTCGCCGTGTTCTTGGCGATGGCATGGGCACCGATCGTCGCAATCTCGAGGGCTTCACCGGCAACCTTGTTGTTGCCGGAGCCGGCATAGATGTCGTCGTTGCCGGCATCGCCGCCGGTCCCGATGTTCTCCGCCGTTGCCGTGCCGCCGGTCACCACCAGGGAGCCGGAGTCGCCGGAGATAACGTCGTCACCGCCGCCGCCATCGATGGTGTCCTCGCCGGCTTCACCGCCGCCGAGGCCCATGTTCGTGGTCGTCGCCGCCCCGGTATCACCCATAGCGAGGGAACCGCCGGCAATGGTGTCCGCGCCGCCGCCGGCACGGATCGAGTCGTTGCCGGCCTCGGCGTCGCCGCCGGCTTCAGTGGCCGTGTTCTCAGTGATCGCCGTGGCACTGCCGCTCGTCACGACCGCCGCCGCGTCACCCGCCAAACGATCGGCAAGGTTGTCGTTGTTGGCATCGATGAGGTCGTTACCGGCCAGGGCCGTACCGCCCCCGGAAGTGGCCTTGTTGATCGCCTTGGCCGTGCTATCGGCGCCGGTGGTCAGGGCATCGCCCGCCGCCAGATCGTTACCGTCACGGACAAAGATATCGTCGTTGCCGGCTTCCGCCGTTCCGTAGTCACCCACGGTCGCCGTGTTATGGGCTTCCGCCATGGCACCGGCACCGGCGGCGTAGGCACCACCGGAGATAACGTCGTTGCCATCACCGGCAAAGATGGTGTCGTTACCGGCCTCAGCGACTCCTTCGCTGCCCGGATTGACGGTCGCCGTGTTGGTGACCTTGGCGTTGCCACCGGCGGCATCCGTCGTCGCCGCATCGCCGGCGATGACGTCACCCACGGCGTCGTCATCGGCAACAATCTTGTCGTTGCCCGCTTCAGCCTTGCCGTCGCTGGTGGACTCTAGCTTGGCCGTGTTCTTGGCCTCGGCCTTGCCGTCCTTATCGATCGCCAGGGCATCACCGGCCACGGTGTCCTTGCCGGTGCCGACATTGATGTCGTCGTTGCCGGCGCGGGCCGTGCCGCCACCGAAGAAGTGGAGCGCGTCGTTGAAGACGGTGGCGAAGGCCGCCAAACCGGCCGCCAGCGCACCGCCGGAGACCATGTCGTTGCCGCTGCCGGAGCGGATCCGGTCGTTACCGGCCCAGGAGTCCGCATCCACTGACCTGGCTTCGTTCAGCACGTCGGCTTTGGCTTCCTTGCCTTTCACCAGGCCGTCACCGGCCACGGCGTCCGCATCGGCGCCACTGATCAGGTTATCGTCACCAGCCTGTCCGCCGTCGCTGGCCTTGTTGTCGACATCGGCCAGGCCGTAGTCGCCCAGGGCCATGCCGTCACCGGAAACCGTGTCGGTCCCACTGCCGGAGCGGATGTTGTCCACGCCAGACTGCGACCCACCGTTGAAGGCCTGGTTCAACACCGTGGCAACAGTGCTGCCGACCGTGCCGTCGGTGGCATCGGCAAGGGCGTCACCGGCAATGGTGTCCATCCCGGCGCCGCCGCCGTAATCACCGACGATCTCGTCGTTGCCGGCCTTGCCGCCGTCGTCTGTGGTGTTAGTGATCTTCGCCGAGGCACCGGTCTTGCCAATGGCCAGGGCGCCGCCGGAGACCTTGTCGTTGCCGCCGCCGACTTTGATGGTGTCGCCGCCGGCCGAACCGCCGCCGGCCGCCTCGTTGGTGACTTCAACCTCGGCACTGCCTTCGCTGGAGTATTCCGTGCCATCGCCGCCGCCGCGGTTGTCGCCGCTGCCGCCGATGGTGATGCTGTCGCCACCGGCATTGGCACCCGCGCCAGTGGCCGAGTTGGTGGTCGTCACGGTATTGCCATTGTTGTCGATCGCGAGGCCGTCACCATCGAAGAGGTTGCTGCCCCCGGCGTCGACCCAGACGTCCACGCCCGCATCGCTGCCGGCCGCCGCCGTGTTCATCACCGTGACAGAGGTCGCGTCGCCGTTGGCCAGGGCATCACCGGCCACGGAGTCGTCACCGGAGCCCGTGGTGATGTCGTCGCTGCCGGCAGAGGCACCGGATGCCGTCGTGGTGTTCTTGGCAACCGCCGTGGCATCGTTGCCGATTGCCATGGCATCGCCGGCCACCACATCGCCATAATCGGAGTAACCGCCGGCATCGATGGTGTCGTCACCAGCCTGGCTGCCGTCGGACTGCGCCTCGTTCTCCTGCTTGGCATAGGCCTTATCGCCGAGCGCCTGGGCGCCACCGGAGATGGAGTCGTCGCCATCACCGGACATGGTGATCTTGTCGTTGCCGGCCAGGTTGTCGTTCAAGAACTCTTCCACACCACCGGCCAGATTATTGCCGTAGGCCTCCGCCGAGGTGCCCGCCAGAGGAACGCCGTCCTCATCGGTCAGACCGATGGCCTGGGCATCACCCGCCACGAGGTTGTCGCCGTTCGTATCGGTGATGGTGTCGTTACCGGCTTCATTGCCTTCGCCGTCCGCCTCATTCTCAGAGGTGGCCTTGGCGGTCTTGCCGATGGCCTGGGCGTCGCCGGAGACCCGGTCGTCGTGCTGACCGGTGTAGATCTTATCGTTGCCGGCCTCGTTTTCGGCGACGTCCTTGTCCTCCGTATCCGTGCTGTCGGCATAGTTTCTGGAGAAGGCGGTCGCGGTGGACTCGTCACCCGTGCCGATGGCCTGGGCATCGCCCGCAACCACATTCTCACCGTCGTAGGCATAGATCTTGTCGTTGCCGGCCTTGTTCTGGTCGTCAGCGTTACCGCTGCCGGCCTCGTTCACCTGTGAGCCGTAGGCCGAGGCCTCGCCGATCGCCTGGGCGCCGCCGGAGATCGTATCGCCGGCGTCACCGGCATAGATCGTATCGTTACCGGCATAGTTGTTGTCGGCACTGCCGCCGTCACCCGCGGTGTTATCACCGTAGGCCGAAGCCGTACCGCCCTCGGAGACCGCCATCGCTTGCGCGTCGCCGGCGACCTTGTTCTCGCCCTCGTAGGCATAGATCTTGTCGTTGCCGGCCCGGTTCTTCTCTTCCTGGTTGCCGCCGGCCCCGGCATCGTTCACCTGCTTGGCGTAAGCCGAGGTCTTGCCGATGGCCTGCGTACCGCCGGAGATCGAGTCTGCGTCGTCGCCGGCATGAATCGTATCGTTGCCTGCTTCGTTGTAGCTGTCCGCATTGCCATCGCCCGCGGTGTTGGTGCCGTAGGCCGAGGCGCTGCCGCCCGCCGAGATGGCCTGGGCGTCGCCGGCCGCCTGGTTCATGCCTTCGCCGACATCGCCGTAGTCGTTGCCCGCGAAGTTCTTGTAGCCGGTCGCTGTGTTGTCGGATTCCGCGTAGGCATCACCGAAGGAAATCGCCTGAACGTCACCGGCGACCTTGTCGTCACCTCCGTAGGCATAGATATCGTCATCGCCCGCGGAATTGTGGCCATCATCACCGTCGGCGGTGTTTTCGCCGTAAGCCGTGGCCGTGGACGAGGCGTCGTCAACGAGCCCGAGAGCCTGAGCGTCGCCGGCAATCACATCGCTGCCGCTGGCGCTGTCGTCACCGGCAATGATCGTGTCGTTGCCCGCCTCGTTATAGGCGTCGTAGCCCTCGCCGCCATCGGCCAGGTTGACCTGCTTGGCATAGGCCGCCTTCGCCGCCCCCGCCTGGGCGCCGCCGGAGATGGTGTCACCTTCGGCACCGGTGGTTACGATCTTGTCGTTGCCGGCATCGTTGTACCTGTCGTTGCCAGCATCCTTGTTGCCGGCGGTGTTGTTGCCGTAGGCCGAGGCGTCGCCGCCGAAGGACAGGGCATGAGCGTCGCCGCCGATGATGTCGGCGCCGTCGTACCCGTAGATCGTGTCGTTGCCGGCATCCGACGCATAGTCGTGCGCCGTGTTGTTGGTGGTCGCCGTGGCCGTACCGGTGCCCAGCGCCCGCGCCTGGCTGCCGCCACCGATGATGTCGTCATCATCACCGCCGAAGATCTTGTCGTTGCCGGCGTCGCCGGTGTCCGTGGCCTTGTTGTCGACAGTTACCGTCGCATCGCCGTACTCACTGACCGCCATGCCGTCACCGGCCAGTTTGTTGTCGCCGTCGCCCGCGGAAATGGTGTCATTACCCGCGTAGGCGTATTCGTCAGCCGTGTTCTCCACGACCGCATCGGCCGAACCGTTCACCGAGCGGGCCATGGCGTCGCCGGCCACCTCGTCGTCATAGGCCTCGTCACTATCGCCGTACTCGGCAGAGATCCAGTCGTTGCCTGCCTTGGCACCGTCATCGGCATCGTTATCCTGCTTGGCGTAAGCCATGCCGGCCGCTGCCGCCAGCGCACCGCCGGAAATGGTGTCGTGACCCTCGCCGGACTTGATGGTGTCGTTACCCGCCCGGGCGTACTCATCGGCATCGTTGTCGCCGTAAGCCTCGGCCGTAGCACCCAGCGCCATGGCCTCACCGGCCACCTGATCGCCGCCGTATTCGCCACCGGCGTAACCGCCGGTGAAGATATGGTCGTTGCCGGCCGAGCCGTTGGGATGGTTGTCGTCGGCATCGTTCTTGGCCGTCGCTTTGGCATTACCGCTGCCGCTGATCGCCTGGGCATCGCCCGCCACCCGGTCGTCGCCGCTGTTGTCGCCGTCAGCAATGATGGTGTCGTTGCCTGCGGACGCACCTGCGGCGTGG